>NZ_JAQJCI010000014.1:0-148857 GCF_030182495.1 Rhizobium aureum
ATGGTCGGGCATCAGATGACCCTCCTCGATCTGGCAGCCTTTCTGCTGTGCCAGCCGACGCAAGAGTTCTCCCAACTCACGCCGCACGTCCCCGTAAAGTCTTTTCGTGCGGTATTTGCTGCCAAAAACAATGTGATACTTGCAGTCCCACGTCGCATGCGAGAGCGTTTGCTCATCCATAAAACCTCCTTGTTCGAAGTCTGGGCCACCCCAGCGGTTCAAGCAGGAGGTCTCTCAACTACCGTGTAGAACTCGTCCAGTCCTCCACCGTAGGTGGAGGTTTATTTATCGATATAAGCAAAGGCCTTTCGAGAAATCGAAAGGCCTTTTTAGTTTCGTCATCGACTTGCTGAACCTAAGTTTGCCTTGGAGCAGATTGGCCAATGAGCCGATCGGGAGCCAAAACGAATTGCAGACGATCAGCGATCCAGGAAATGCCGGAACACCGCCGTCGTGGGATAGGCGTAGGCACCGCGATCGACAAAACCGTGGCGGTAGAGGCAATCCCGCAGAGCCAGCCAGTAAAGCGTGCTGTTTGGATCCGGAGAGCCACGGTGCCAGGAATAAGCCTCAGGCTCGCAGCGATCGAGAACCCTCTCGTATGTCGCAAGCACCACCGGATCGCTGTCGGCGCGAATGCCGTGATAGGTCTGATAGTTTGAAGGCGCCTCACCTGCTGAGACGCATGCCAGGCTCAAAATCGCTCCCAGCGCTAACATCATTCTCATGTGCTTCGATCTCCAACTAGAGCAATTCCGGAAAAAGTGCGAAGCGCCTTTCCGTCCGGAACTGCGTAAAAGCAAAAGATAGAGCGGGTCAGAGGTTTTATGAAAAGCTGAACCGCTCCTCCCGCGCCCGAAAATTCGAGCGCAGGTCGAGAATAATCGTCTTTTGGAAGATAGCCAATCACATGCTGATGTTCGCGGCGATTGCGAGTTGCACGCCGCCTGCGACACAAGTTCTCGCCAGAAGCCGCTTGACTTCCGGGCGCGCCGTCATCCTACTGTCATATCAGCGCATCGATCATACGGGAGGACGAGATGACGGTGATGAAGCGGCAGTTCTACAAGAACCACAAGCCGAATGGCGATGAATACATGTTCCATCTCGCCCGCGACACCGAGAGCGGCGAGGTCTACGTCATCCGCCAGGCGGACTATGTCGTCGACGGCGGCAGCGAGAAAACCATGACCCTCTACGAATTCCTGGCCGGCGGCGGCAACCGCCAGAACGCCCTGCTGCAGTTGATCGGCTCGCTCGTCCCGGAATCGGCCCCTCACTGAAATCCGCACAACCCTGAGCGGTCGTTTTGCGATAGCGGCCTGCTCCGGTTACGAGCGTGAAGCACAACGGGCGATCGGACCGATCGGCGGCCGGTTCAGGCTCGCGCCCTGCTTTGGGTTGACTGCCACATTTTGATCGGCAAACTGCGTGGGCTTGAAAGGAGCCCTTCTTATGCGATTCGCAGGCATTGCTTTTGGATTGACCGTCTTGGCCGCGACCTCGGCCGGCGCAGTGGAAAATTTCCCGTCGCAAGGCGTCACCGTCGTCAGTGGAAAATGTTCCAAACTCGTGGTCGGCAAGCTCGACGCCTCCAAAGGATGCAAGGCCGAAATCGCCAGCGTGACGGGTCCGGACGGCTCGGTGACCTTCATCTTCACATCAGGCGGCAAGATGCTCGGCTTCCAGGGCAACGGCAAGGGTATCAAGCCCGGCAGTGAGAAGGGAACCGCGCAGCTGCCGATCGATGTCATCTCGACAGGGGCCGGCAGCAAGATATCCGGTCAAGTCGAGGCAAAGGGCACGTGCACCTTTGCCAATCCCTACGCAGGCAAGCCGATTGCCATCCAATGCTCGGCGAAATCGACGGAAATGAGCTTCAACGGCAGCTTCACGTCCGACGGCAAAACGCCGCGGCACAAATAAGCAGGCATTGCCGTCGCACAAGGCGCGGTCCGTTTAATGCTGCGGGCCGCTCTTTTGCTTGTGGTTATGATTGGCGTCTGCCGGCGCTTCGCGCGAGAGATCCGCGCCGTTGACATGGGCGGGGACATGCACATCCTCATGGGTCACGGGATGCAGCGTCAGATCCACCTGATGTGGCGGCAGGACCTGGGCCTGGCGAAGCGTGTTCGGCCGAGCCTTCTTCTGCCGCTCCGTCAATTCCGGCTTCTGCGATGGTTCGTTGCGGTGAATGGAATAAGGGCTCATGGGAGCTTCTCCTGTCGATCGCTGTATTGAAGGTAACGGATCCGCTCGAGGGATCCGCGTAGCGGACGGCGCAAACATGCGTGAGGGGCAAACGCGGCCTTTTCCGTTTGGTTCCCCAAATTCGCAATTATTGGGAGCAAGGTCAGCAGGCCCTATTTCAACTCTTGACCTGCGTCGCGACTTCACTAACTATTGACTATCTCCGCGCCTTCCTGACATCGGCGACGGATTGAACTTTGGTGCCGGGCCCCTCTGGCGAGAGTTTTCACGGCGCTCTCGCGATGTCGGTACCGCCTGCAGATGAGCCGGCGGATTTCTTTCATGAACAGCTTGACCATGCCTCGCCCGCATGCCGTCTTCGGCATATGGCTGCCCGTTCCATCCGAAAATCATCAGTTCCTTTGTGGCGAGGTGCGCCCATGACGCCGCCCGCCGCCTCCAAATCCGTACTCGGCTATTTCGGCTGGGCCTTTGCCGTCACCATCGGTGGCCTTGCTCTCGGCGCCTTTCTGGGCTGGAATACCACCGGCACGATGGGTGGCCTCGCCACGGCCTTCTTCATCTGCGCGGTTCTCGCCGTATTGGAGATTTCGCTCTCCTTCGACAATGCCATCGTCAATGCCAACAAACTGAAGGAGATGACGCCGGTCTGGCAGCATCGCTTCCTGACATGGGGCATCATCATCGCCGTCTTCGGCATGAGGATCGTCTTTCCGCTGGCAATCGTCGCGATCGCCGCCTGGATCGACCCGTGGGAGGCGCTGAAGCTGGCCGCCACCAAGCCGGAGCAATATGCCGAGATCATGCAGAATGCACATCTGCCGATCGCCGCCTTCGGGGGCACATTCCTGATGATGGTCGGCCTGACCTATTTCTTCAATCACGAAAAGGATGTGCACTGGATTGGCTTCATCGAGAAGCGCATGGCACATTTCGCCACCGTCAAGGGCGTTGAAATCGCCTTCGTGCTGGTTCTTGTTCTGATCTTCAGCTCTCTGCTCGACGGCGACGATTCGACGACCTTCCTGCATGCCTCCATCTATGGCCTCCTGACCTTCCTCCTGGTGGAAGTCCTGGCAGGTTTCCTGGATGCCTCGCAAAAGACTATGAGCGCAGCCGCAAGGGGCGGCTTCGGCGCATTTCTCTATCTCGAAATCCTCGACGCCAGCTTCTCCTTCGACGGCGTCATCGGCGCATTTGCCCTGACGCAGAACCTGTTCATCATCGCCATCGGCCTCGGCATCGGCGCCATGTATGTCCGCTCCATGACGATCATGCTGGTGGAAAAGGGCACGCTTGCCCATTACCGCTACCTCGAGCACGGTGCCTTTTACGCCATCCTGATCCTCTCGGTGATCATGTATGTGCAGACACTGTTCCACATTCCTGAAGTCATCACCGGCCTCGGCGGCGCGGCCCTGATCGGCATCTCACTCTGGTCGTCGATCCGCTACAACAGGCGCAACGCCCTCGACCATGTGCCGGCACATGGCGAACAGCACGACAGGGCGGAAGCGTAGACGCCCAGCCGCTGAAGGCTGCTGTTTGCGAACGAGCAATCCAGAATCTATGGCGGAGACCGTTTCCCGACGGCCTCCGCCTTTTCATGCAGGACAGCGCCGTGAATGGATTTTCATTGGGATTTCCGCTCCGAGATCGCCGAATGTTTACGCTGCCGACATATTAGCGCTAGCGTTTTGCCGAAAAATATCGCAATGGCGATTGACGTTGTCGAAGGAGCATGGCGGAAGGCGCAGCGGTTGCGCTTCCTGGCGGTCGGCTCTCGAATGAAGTGTCTAGGAGAGGCAGAGTATGGCAGCAAAGATCGTTCCGGTGATTATGGCAGGCGGCAAGGGTACACGGCTATGGCCGCTATCGCGCGCATCCGCTCCGAAGCAATTCATCCAGTTCATCGGCGACAAGACGCTGTTTCAGAACACGCTGGAGCGCGTTGCCGATCCTGAACTTTACGAAGCGCCGATCGTCCTGACCAACGAGGAATTCCGCTTCCTCGTTGCGGAACAGGCTCGCGAGCTCGACCTGAAACTGGCCGCCGTGCTGCTGGAGCCGGTCGCCCGCAATACCGCTGCCGCCGTCGCAGCTGCCGCCGCGCTCGTCACCGAGCTTTTCGGCAAGGACGCGATCATGCACGTCCTCGGCTCGGACTATGAGATCGATGCCAACGCGACCTATTACGATTGCGTGCGCCAGGCGCGCGACACCGCCCTTCAGGGCAAGCTCGTCACCTTCGGCATCAAGCCGACGGAACCGGCCACCGGCTATGGCTATATCGAAAGCGGCAAGGCGCTTTCGACCGGCGCCCATGCCGTCAAGCGCTTCGTCGAGAAGCCGGCGCTGGACAAGGCTCAGGAAATGGTGGCAAGCGGCAGCTTCTACTGGAACTCCGGCATGTTCATGTTCTCGGCGGCACAGCTTCTGGACGAAATGAAGGAATATGCGTCCGACGTCGAGAAAGCGGCCAGCAAGGCCGTTTCCAAGGCAACCCGCGACCTCGATTTCACCCGTCTGGATGCCGATGCCTTCTCCAAGAGCCCCGACATTTCCATCGACTACGCGCTGATGGAAAAGACGGCGAACGCCGCCGTCGTTCCCTCGCCCTTCACATGGTCCGATCTCGGCAGCTGGGACGCGGTCTGGAAAGTCGGCAATCGTGACGAAAGCGGCAACGTATCGGCCGGCGCCACGACACTGGTCAACACGAAGAATTCGCTCGTGATGACGCACAGCCTGCACGTCGCCGTGCAGGGGCTTGAGGACGTCGCCGTCATCGCCAGCGAGGACGCCGTCTATGTCGGCCACCTCAAGGACAGCCAGGAAGTCGGCAAGCTCGTCAAGCTGCTCGCAAGCGAGAAGAAGACCGCCAAGCTCACCGAGACGCACCCGACCTCCTATCGCCCTTGGGGCGGCTATACCTCGGTGCTGAACGGCGAGCGCTTCCAGGTCAAGCGCATCTTCGTGCTTCCGGGCAAGAAGCTGTCGCTGCAGAAGCATCACCACCGCTCCGAGCACTGGATCGTCGTCAAGGGCACGGCCGAAGTGACAGTCGGCGAAAACGTGCAGATGCTGCGCGAAAACGAATCGATCTATATCCCGCTCGGCGAAGTGCATCGCCTGTCGAACCCCGGCAAGATCCTGCTGGAGCTGATCGAAGTGCAGACCGGCTCCTATCTCGGCGAGGACGACATCATCCGCCTGGTCGATGAGTTCGGCAGAAGCTGATCCGCAAGCAAACAGATCCAGATTTCAGAACGGCGGGCAAAAGCCCGCCGTTTTTTCTTGGCATTACACGGCAGGAGCTTCCGAAGCGCCGGGAGACGCCTTGCTTTCTTTCGCTGCATTGCACACACTGCTGGTGGGAACAGCAATCACCGCACAACGATGCGGGCTAGGCGAAGAGACATATGGCGATCAAGGCAAGCATCTATCATCTCACCCATTATAAATACGACAATCCGGTTCGCCTCGGCCCCCAGATCATCCGCCTGAAACCCGCCTCGCATTCCAAGACGCGCGTGCTGAGCCATTCGCTGAAAGTCACGCCGTCAAATCATTTCGTGAACCTGCAGCAGGACCCCTACGGCAACTATCTCGCCCGCTTCGTCTTTCCCGATCCGGTAACCGAGCTGAAGATCGAAGTCGATCTCGTCGCCGACATGACGGTCTACAATCCCTTTGACTTCTTCGTCGAAGAGGAAGCGACGAAATGGCCCTTCGATTATCCCGAGACCATCCGCGAGGATCTGTCAATCTATATGAAGCCGGAAGAACCCGGTCCCAGACTGAAAGCCTTCCTCGCCACGCTCGACCGCTCCGCGCAAAAGACCGTCGATATGATCGTCGGTCTCAATACGCGCCTGCAGCAGGAAATCGGCTATGTCATCCGCATGGAAGCCGGCGTCCAGACGCCTGAGGAGACCTTGGAAAAGGCGAAAGGCTCCTGTCGCGATACGAGTTGGCTGCTTGTTCAGGTCCTGCGCCATCTCGGCCTCGCCGCCCGTTTCGTCTCCGGCTACCTCATTCAGCTGACACCCGACCTGAAGGCGCTCGACGGCCCTTCCGGCACCGAGGTCGATTTCACCGACCTGCATGCCTGGGCGGAAGTCTACCTCCCCGGCGCCGGTTGGGTCGGCCTCGATCCGACATCGGGCCTTCTGACGGGCGAGAGCCATATTCCGCTTGCCGCCACGCCGCATTACCGCAATGCCGCGCCGATCTCGGGCGGTTATTTCGGCGAAGCCAAGACCGAATTCGATTTCGACATGAAGGTCACCCGCGTCGCCGAGCATCCGCGCATCACCAAGCCCTTCTCGGACGAAAGCTGGGATGCGCTGAACGAACTCGGCGAAAAGGTCGACGCGATCCTGAAGGAAGGAGACGTGCGCCTGACCATGGGCGGCGAGCCGACCTTCGTTTCGATCGACGACTTCGAGTCGGACGAATGGAATACTGCAGCCGTCGGTCCGACCAAGCGTGAAAAAGCGGATACGTTGATCCGCCGCCTGCGCGAACGCTTCGCGCCGAATGGCTTCCTGCACTACGGCCAGGGCAAGTGGTATCCCGGCGAAAGCCTGCCGCGCTGGACCTTTTCGCTCTACTGGCGGCGCGACGGCCTGCCGATCTGGTCGAATCCGGATCTGATCGCCAATGAAGGCCGCGACTACAGCGTCACCGAGGACGATGCCGGCCGCCTGCTGACGGCGATCGCCGGCGAACTCGATATCGAGCCGGGCTATGTGGCGCCCGCCTTCGAAGATCCAGCCGAATGGCTGGTGAAGGAAGCGAACCTGCCCGACAATGTCGATCCATCCAATTCGAAGCTGAAGGATCCGGAAGAGCGTTCGCGAATGGCCCGCGTCTTCGAACGTGGACTGACGCGGCCCACGGGCTATATCCTCCCCATCCAGGCATGGAATGCGCGCGCCAGCGGCCGTCGCTGGACGAGCGAGAAATGGCGCACGCGCCGCGGCCGCATCTTCCTGACGCCTGGTGACAGCCCGGTCGGCTACCGCCTGCCGCTGAACTCGCTCGGCTGGATACCGGCATCGCAATATCCCTACATCAACCCGATGGACCCGACGATCCCGCGTGAAGCGCTGCCTGACTATGGTGAGGACAAGGGCCGGCCGCTGCAGGCTGCCCATTTCCAGCCCTTCACCGGCCAGCAGCCGATCATGCCGCAATCCCTCGATGAGATCGGCGGCTATGTGCGCACGGCCATCAGCGTCGAGCCGCGCGATGGACGCCTCTGCATCTTCATGCCACCGACGGTCAGCGTCGAGGATTACCTCGATCTCGTTGCGTCAGCCGAACGGGCCGCTGCGGCCCTGAACCTGCCGGTTCACATCGAGGGCTATCCGCCGCCGCAGGATGAGCGCATCAATGTCATCCGCGTCGCCCCCGATCCCGGCGTCATCGAGGTCAACATCCATCCGGCATCGAACTGGAAGGAAGCCGTCGATATCACCACGGCGGTTTACGAGGAGGCGCGCGCCAGCCGGCTCGGCACCGACAAGTTCATGATCGACGGCCGCCACACCGGCACCGGCGGCGGCAACCATGTGGTCGTCGGCGGCCGCAGCACCATGGACAGCCCTTTCCTGCGCCGTCCCGACCTTTTGAAGAGCCTGGTGCTGCACTGGCAGCGCCATCCCTCGCTCTCCTATCTCTTCTCCGGCATGTTCATCGGCCCGACCAGTCAGGCGCCGCGCATCGACGAGGCCCGCCATGACAGCCTCTACGAGCTGGAAATCGCACTGGCCCAGGTCCCGGCACCCGGCCGCGGATTGCAGCCGCTTCCATGGCTGGTGGATCGCCTCTTCCGCAATCTCCTGACTGACGTCACCGGCAACACCCACCGCTCGGAAATCTGCATCGACAAGCTGTTTTCGCCTGACGGCCCGACGGGACGCCTCGGTCTCGTCGAATTCCGCGGTTTCGAAATGCCGCCGAATGCCCGCATGAGCCTTGCCCAGCAATTACTGGTGCGCGCGCTGATCGCCCGTTTCTGGCGCAATCCCATCGACGGCAAGTTCGTGCGCTGGGGCACGACACTGCATGATCGCTTCATGCTGCCGCATTATATCTGGCAGGATTTCCTCGACGTTCTCGCCGATCTCCGCGAAAACGGTTTCGACCTGCGGCCGGAATGGTTCCAGGCGCAGCTTGAATTCCGTTTTCCCTTCTGCGGGGAAGTCGAATATGAAGGCAGCAAACTGGAATTGCGCCAAGCGCTGGAGCCCTGGCATGTGCTGGGCGAAGAAGGCGCGATCGGTGGCACTGTCCGCTATGTCGATTCGTCGGTGGAACGCCTGCAGGTTCGAGTCGAAACCTCCAATCCATCGCGCTATACGGTGACCTGCAATGGCCGCCCCGTGCCGCTGACGCCGACGGGAGCGTCCGGCATTTCGGTCGCCGGCGTGCGCTACAAGGCATGGCATCCGGCCTCAGGCCTCCATCCCGTTCTGCCCATCGATACGCCGCTGACTTTCGATATCTACGACACATGGTCGCGGCGCTCGATCGGCGGCTGCATCTACCATGTTGCTCACCCTGGCGGCCGCAACTACGACACATTCCCCGTCAACGGCAACGAGGCGGAAGCGCGACGACTTGCGCGTTTCGAACCTTGGGGGCATACAGCGGGTGGCTACGCCTTGCGACCGGAGACTGCGTCGGTGGAATTTCCTCTGACGCTCGACCTCAGGCGGCCGGCAGGAATTTGAGACGGAACTGTGAATGGCTAGAAAACCGGCGACGGAACGGCGGGACGAAGTGAAGACCGGAACCGGTAAGGAACCGGCCTTCGCCTATCGTCCGTTGCCCGGCGTCGCCGACGAAATGGTCGACAATAAAGGCGCCGTTCGCCCGGTCTGGCAAAATCTGCTGTCGGCGCTGTCGCGCATGTCGGAACTGGAGCTGACGGAGCGCTTCGCCCGAGCCGACCGCTATCTGCGCGATGCCGGCGTTTTCTATCGGGCCTATGGGACGACTGGCGCCAGCGAACGCGGCTGGCCGATCTCGCATATTCCCGTGCTGATCGATGAGCGCGAATGGCAATCGCTTTCGGAAGGGCTGCGCCAGCGCGCCGATCTGCTCGAAGCGGTCATGGCCGATATCTATGGCGACAGCCGGCTGGTGAGCGAAGGCTTGCTGCCGCCGGCGTTGATCGCGGCCAATCCGGAATTCCTGCGTCCGCTGGTCGGCGTCAAGCCCGCAAATGGTCATTATCTGCATTTCCTGGCCTTCGAAGTCGGCCGCGGCCCGGATGGAAACTGGTGGGTGCTGGCCGACCGCGCGCAAGCACCATCAGGCGCCGGCTTTGCACTGGAAACGCGCGTCGCTACCACTCGCGCCTTCTCCGATATCTATGCGGAAACCAAGGTTCATCGCCTCGCCTCCTTCTTCGGCGCGTTTCGCGATGCCCTGCTGGGTGGCAAGCGCAGCGGCGAGGGCCGGGTCGCCGTTCTGACTCCGGGACCCGCCAACGAGACCTATTACGAGCACGCCTATATCGCCCGCTATCTCGGCTTCATGCTGCTCGAGGGCGAAGACATCACCGTCGTCGACGACCAGCTGATGGTGCGTACCGTCGCTGGACTGCGGCCGATCAGCGTCCTGTGGCGCCGCCTCGATGCTTCCTATGCCGATCCGTTGGAGCTCAACCAGCATTCCCATATCGGCACACCGGGCATGGTCGAGGCGCTACGGGCGCAGACGGTGACGATCGTCAATGCACTCGGCTCCGGCATCCTCGAGACGCGTGCCCTGCTCGCCTTCATGCCGACCATCTGTCGGCATTTGCGCGGCGAGGAATTGAAGCTGCCGTCGATCGCCACCTGGTGGTGCGGCCAGAAGGCCGAGCGCGAGCATGTCGCCGCCAATATCGAGAAGATGGTGATCGGGCCGGCCTATTCCTGCATGCCCTTCTTCGACGATAACGGCCAGTCCGTGCTGGGCTCGACCTTGCGCAGCACCGCCCGCGATTCGATCGCGGAATGGCTGGCGAGCGAAGGTCACAAGCTGGTCGGCCAGGAAGTCGTCACGCTTTCAACCACGCCGGCCTGGGTCAACGGCAGGCTGACGCCGCGGCCGATGAGCCTGCGCGTCTTCGCGGCCCGCACCGAAAACGGCTGGCAGATCATGCCCGGCGGCTTCGCCCGCATCGGCAGCGGTGACGATGTTGCCGCCATCGCCATGCAGGCCGGCGGCTCGGCCGCCGATGTCTGGATCGTCTCCGACAAGCCTGTCGAAGCCCATACACTGCTGCCGGCCGAAGAAACCTTCACCCGCAATATGCCAGGCAGCCTGCCGAGCCGAGCCGCCGACAACCTCTTCTGGCTTGGCCGCTATATCGAGCGGGCCGAAGGCGCCCTGCGCATCCTGCGCGCCTGGCATGGGCGTTTTGCCGAGGCGGCGGATCCGAAGCAGCCTCTGCTTGCCGACGTCAGCGCCTATCTCGCCGCCATCGATATCGATACCGAGGAGGCGGTTCCCGAAAGCCTGCTGAGCAACATAAACAGCGCGGTTTATTCGGCCAGCAACATCCGCGACCGGTTTTCCCCGGACGGCTGGCTCGCGCTGAACGATCTTGCCAAGACCGCGCGCCGTTTCAAGGAGCGGGTAAAGCATGGCGACGACGCCAGTCATGCCATGACGATCCTGTTGCGCAAGCTTGCTGGCTTCGCAGGCCTCGTGCACGAAAACATGTATCGCTTCACCGGCTGGCGTTTCCTGTCGCTCGGGCGATACATCGAGCGCGGCCTGCATATGACGCGGCTGCTCGGCCATATGTCCGGTCCGGATGCGCCCGATGGCGCGCTCGACATGCTGCTTGAGATCGGCGACAGCGTCATGACTCATCGCCGCCGCTACAACGTCAATACGGCCCGCCTGACGGTGACCGATCTCCTGGCGCTCGATCCCCTCAATCCGCGTTCGATCCTCTTTCAGATGAACGAGATTCACCGCGAAGTGGAACAGCTGCCGAATGCCTTCGTCAACGGCCAGATGTCGCCCTTTTACCGCGAGGCCATGCGGCTGCATTCGGGTCTTGCCGTGATGACGCCCGAAGCGATGACCGTCGAAGTCTACCAGCAGCTGGCACGCGAATTGGAGCGGCTTTCCGATCTGCTGGCACGCACCTATCTCGGATGACGTGATGCTCTATGATCTCTCGCTTCACATGGGCTACATATACGACGTGCCGGCCAGCGGCGCACGGCATATATTGCGTGTCATGCCGCTCTCCCTGCCCAATCGGCAGAGGCTGATCGCCGGCTCGGTGAAAATAACCCCAGGCCCGGACGAGCAATCGAACTTCACGGATTTCTTCCAGCATCCGGCAACTTCGATCCTCGTGCGCGATCCGCACGAGAGGCTCGATATCCGCATGCAGGCGCGTGTCCAGGTGGAAAGCCAGCCCGTCGCAGCGGATTTTTCGCCCTTGCTCGCCAAATTGCCCGAAGAGATCGATGATTGCTGGTCGGTCGACCCCTCTTCGCCCCACCATTTCCTCGGTAGCAGCCCGCGCCTGCCTGAGACGAGTGAAATCACCGATTACAGCAGGCAGTGGCGATCGACCAGCCTGACGACCCTGCAGATCGCCCATGCGCTCTGCGCGCAGATACACAAGGATTTCACCTACGACCCCAAGGCGACGACGGTCGACACCACGCCGAAAGAGGCCTTCCGCCTCAAGCGCGGCGTCTGTCAGGATTTCTCGCATGTGATGATCATTGCGCTGCGCAGTCTCGGCATCCCCGCCGGCTATGTCAGCGGCTTCCTGCGTACCATCCCGCCGCCCGGCAAGGAACGGCTCGAGGGCGCCGACGCCATGCACGCCTGGGTGCGCGTCTGGTGCGGCGAGACGGCCGGCTGGATCGAGCTCGATCCGACCAACAATATTCCCGCCGGCACGGACCATATCGTCGTCGCTTATGGTCGCGATTACTCCGATGTCGCACCCGTCATCGGCGTGCTTAAAAGCTATGGCAGCCAGAAGGCCGTTCAGGCAGTAGATGTTGTTCCACTAAAATAGAATATGCTTAAAGTAGTAAAAATCTGAAGCAAATCGTGCCAGATTGCGTCATTCGTTAAAAATCAACCTGCCGCTTAAACGCTCAACTAAGATTTGTAATTGATAGTCTCGCCGTTCTTGGGAACTTAACTCTTTCGAATAGGCGGACATGATGCTTGCCGGCTCTGATCTACTTTGCGCATTAAAACAACTTCTACGTGATAGAGCTGGAAATTTTGGCATCCTGACGGCGATTGCTGTACCCGTATTGGTAGCAGCGGGCGGCATGGCGGTAGACGTCACCAACATGTCGCTGTCGCACAGCGAGCTTCAGGAAGCAACCGACGCAGCCGCACTTGCGGCAGCGACTTCGCTCGCTAACGGGACGGCAACGACGACGACCGCTAAGGATCTCGCCAACAACTTCGTCCTCGGCCAGATGTCGAACTACCTGCCGGGAGACACCACGACAACGAACGCGTTGAAGGCAGGAACATCGACCACGGTAACATCGAGCAGCAATTCATCCGGCGGCACGAGCTATACTGTTAAGGTCGACGCTTCCTACGGCATGCAGGTCAACAGCATGAGCCGCCTGCTCGGCATGACATCGATGACAATTTCATCGTCGAGTTCAAGCACGAGCGGAACGGCCGTTCAAAAAACCGCCCTGTCGATGGAAATTGCACTCGATAAGTCTGGATCGATGCTGCTCAACACAAACGCCATCGACAAGACACAAGCCAGCTGCATACAGTATTATACCAACGGCAACTATCTGTATCAGTATCCAAATCCGATAAGCCCCTGCTATATCAAGAAAATAGATGCGCTGAAGACGGCAGTAAGTAGCCTTCTCGACCGGTTGGATGCCGCCGATCCCAAGTCACAATATGTTCGCACAGCGGCCATTGCCTGGAGCAGTCAGGTCGACAGCTTCAGCAATCTCGATTGGGGAACGAAAACGACCCGTACGAATGTCGTGAGCGGACTGAATGCCCAAGGGGGCACCGAATCGAACGCTCCGATGAAAAAGGCTTATAACAGCGTTACCGCCGTTGCCGAGGCAACTGCACAAAGTAACAATGGCAACAAGACCTTTCAGAAATATATAGTCTTGATGACGGACGGCGAAAACAACGACACAAGTTCCGATCAAAAAACGCTGAATACATGCCAGGCCGCAAAGGACGCCGGCGTGCAGATCTATACGGTTGCCTTCATGGCTCCGACACGCGGACAGACACTGCTCGCCGCCTGCGCTTCGAGCCCGTCCAATTATTTCGATGCGCAACAAATGTCCGATCTCGTGGCCGCCTTCAAGAGTATCGGTGCTCAGGCGGCCAAGCAGATGACGCTCCTGACCAAGTGACCCCACCGGCAGCAGCACAAAGCAACCAAGGATAGAGAACAAAGAAAAAGCCGCGCGATGCGAGTATCGCGCGGCTTTTCTTTTGATCGATGCGCGAATAAAAGCTCGAAATATCATCGGAATCAAGTCTTTTCCCGCTCACGCCAAACCTTTCGCCGCAATTTTCGCATCTGCGCAACTCGCTTGTTGCAACTGCTTTACATCAGTGCGTAAACTGATAGTGAAACGGAAGGCAAATCGATTTAATTGGCCGTAAGGGGCTGAATATAAATCACAAATGGCGAGAGTTGATGATATGAATAACTTGACGAAGGCCGATCTCCCCGTTCCAGCCCCGCGCAGTTCCCGCCCGGAAATCCTTGCCGAAGAAATCATCGAGCGCCTGACCTATCGTATCGGCAAGGACGCCAAGGTCGCCAAACCGCATGACTGGCTGACGGCAACGATCCTCGTCATTCGCGACCGCGTCATCGACAAGTGGATTGAATCGACCCGCAAGACCTATGAGACCGGTGCCAAGCGTGTCTACTATCTATCGCTCGAATTCCTGATCGGCCGCCTGATGCGCGATGCGGTCTCCAATCTCGGCCTGATGGAGGAGATCACCAACGCGCTTTCCTCGCTCGGCGTCGATATCCGTGTCATCGCCGGTATCGAGCCCGATGCGGCCCTCGGCAATGGTGGCCTCGGCCGTCTCGCCGCCTGTTTCATGGAATCCATGGCAACCGTCGACGTGCCGGCCTATGGCTACGGCATTCGCTATGTCCACGGCCTGTTCCGCCAGCAAATGGCCGACGGCTGGCAGGTGGAGCTGCCCGAAACCTGGCTGGCGCACGGCAACCCCTGGGAATTCGAACGTCAGGAAAGCTCCTATGAAATCGGCTTCGGCGGTGCTGTCGAGACCGTCAGCGGCCATGACGATCAGCCGCGTTATGTCTGGAAGCCGGCCGAGCGCGTTATCGCCACGGCGTTCGACACGCCCGTCGTCGGCTGGCGCGGCAAGCGCGTCAATACGCTGCGCCTCTGGTCGGCACAGCCGATCGATCCGATCCTGCTCGACGCCTTCAACGCCGGCGATCATATCGGCGCGCTGCGCGAGAGCAACAAGGCCGAGAGCCTGACGCGCGTTCTCTATCCGGCCGATGCGACGCCAGCCGGCCAGGAACTGCGCCTGCGCCAGGAATTCTTCTTCTCATCCGCCTCGCTGCAGGACATTCTGCGCCGCCATCTGCAGCAATATGACGATCTGACCAATCTCGCCGACAAGGTTGCAATCCAGCTCAACGATACGCATCCGGCCGTTTCCGTCACCGAGATGATGCGCCTGTTGGTCGATGTCCACGGCTTCGACTTCGACAAGGCATGGGATATCACCAAAAACACCTTCGGCTACACCAACCATACCCTGCTGCCGGAGGCATTGGAAAGCTGGCCCGTTCCGCTGTTCGAGCGGCTGCTGCCGCGCCACATGCAGATCGTCTACGCCATCAACGCCAAGATTCTCGTCGAGGCACGCAAGCTGCGCAACTTCAGCGATACGGAAATTCGCTCGATCTCGCTGATCGACGAGAACGGCGACCGCCGCGTGCGCATGGGCAACCTCGCTTTTGTCGGCTCGCATTCGATCAACGGCGTTTCGGCACTCCACACCGACCTGATGAAGGTCACGGTTTTCGCCGACCTGCACAAGCTCTACCCTGACCGCATCAACAACAAGACGAACGGCATTACGCCGCGCCGCTGGCTGATGCAGTGCAATCCGGGCCTCACCAGCCTCGTGCGCGAAACCATCGGCGATGCCTTCCTCGACGATGCCGAGCAATTGAAGCCGCTGGATCAATTCGCCCGCGACAGCGCCTTCCAGGAAAAATTCGCCGCCATCAAGCGTGCCAACAAGGTGCAGCTTTCCAATCTCGTCGCCAGCCGCATGGGCATCAAGCTCGATCCGAACGCGATGTTCGATATCCAGATCAAGCGCATTCACGAATACAAGCGCCAGCTTCTGAATGTCATCGAAGCCGTGGCGCTCTACGATCAGATTCGCTCGCATCCGGAGCTCGATTGGCAGCCGCGCGTCAAGCTCTTCGCCGGCAAGGCAGCGCCGAGCTACCACAACGCCAAGCTCATCATCAAGCTGATCAACGACGTCGCCCGCGTCATCAACAACGATCCGTCGGTGCGCGGCCTGCTGAAGGTCGTCTTCGTACCGAACTACAATGTCTCGCTTGCCGAGGTCATGGTTCCGGCCGCCGACCTTTCCGAACAGATCTCGACCGCCGGCATGGAAGCATCAGGCACCGGCAACATGAAATTCGGCCTCAATGGCGCATTGACGATCGGCACGCTCGACGGCGCCAATGTCGAAATGCGCGACAATGTCGGCGAGGACAATATCGTGATCTTCGGTCTGCGGGCCGATGAGGTCGCCAACCTGCGCAGCGACGGTCACGATCCCCGCGCCATCATCGAGCGTTCGCGCGAACTCTCGCAGGCTCTGTCGGCCATTGCCTCCGGTGTCTTCTCGCCCGATGACCGCAACCGTTATGCCAGCCTGATCGACGGCATCTACAGCCACGACTGGTTCATGGTCGCCGCCGATTTCGACGCCTACGCGTCGGCACAGCGCGAAGTCGATATTCTCTGGGCCAACCCGTCGGAGTGGTATGCCAAGACAATCAACAATACCGCTCGCATGGGCTGGTTCTCTTCCGACCGTACGATACGCCAATATGCCAAGGAAATCTGGAGAGCCGGATGAAGAAGCCGAAAAAACCCGGTGACGGCAACAGCTTGAGGGATATTTCGGCAGACGAGATCGCTGCGATTCTCAAAGGCACCCATTCCAATCCGTTCGCCGTCCTCGGCGCCCACAAGACGGATGACGGCTATGTGGTGCGTTGTTTCATCCCCGGCGCGGAATCCGTCACCGCCTTGGCGCTGGACGGCTCAGTCATCGGCGAGTTGGACTGCCTCGATCCGGCGGGCTTCTTTTCCGGTGACGTGAAGCTCGGCAAGCAGCAGCCGCTGCGTTATCGCGCCCGGCGCGGCGATGCCGAATGGGCAGTGACCGATCCCTATAGCTTCGGCCCGATCCTTGGGCCGATGGATGACTATTTCGCCCGTCAGGGCACGCATCTGCGCCTCTTCGACAAGATGGGCGCGCACCCGATGAAGCACGAAGGTGTCCAGGGCTTCCATTTCGCCGTCTGGGCGCCGAATGCGCAGCGCGTTTCGGTCGTCGGCGATTTCAACAATTGGGATGGCCGCCGCCATGTCATGCGCTTCCGCTCCGACTCCGGCATCTGGGAGATCTTCGCTCCCGACGTGCCGGCCGGCGTGGCCTACAAGTTCGAGATCCGCGGCCATGACGGCGTGGTGTTGCCGCTGAAGGCCGATCCCTTCGCCCGCCGCAGCGAACTGCGCCCCAAGACCGCTTCGGTCACGGCCGCCGAGCTCAGCCAGGCATGGGAGGATTCGGCCCACCTCGAGCATTGGGCAAGCGTCGACCAGCGCCGCCAGCCCATCAGCATCTACGAGGTCCATGCCGGCTCCTGGCAGCGCCGGGACGACGGCTCGATGCTCTCGTGGGACGAGCTTGCCTCGCGCCTCATCCCCTATTGCGTCGACATGGGCTTCACCCATATCGAATTCCTGCCGATCACCGAGCACCCCTATGATCCGTCCTGGGGCTATCAGACCACCGGCCTCTATGCGCCGACCGCCCGCTTCGGCGAGCCGGAAGGCTTTGCCCGTTTCGTCAACGGCTGCCACAAGGTCGGCATCGGCGTCATCCTGGATTGGGTGCCGGCGCATTTCCCCACCGACGAGCATGGCCTGCGCTGGTTCGACGGCACGGCGCTCTACGAGCATGAGGACCCGCGAAAGGGTTTCCATCCCGACTGGAACACGGCGATCTACAATTTCGGCCGCACCGAGGTGCTCGCCTATCTCTTGAACAACGCGCTCTACTGGGCCGAAAAATTCCACCTGGATGGCTTACGCGTGGATGCCGTCGCCTCCATGCTTTACCTCGACTATTCCCGCAAGCATGGCGAATGGATACCGAACGAATACGGCGGCAACGAAAATCTCGAGGCCGTCCGCTTCCTGCAGTCGATGAACACCCGGATCTATGGGGCTCATCCCGGCGTCATGACGATCGCCGAGGAATCGACCTCCTGGCCGAAGGTATCGCAGCCTGTCCATGAAGGCGGCCTCGGCTTCGGCTTCAAGTGGAACATGGGCTTCATGCACGATACGCTGAGCTATCTCTCCCGCGAGGCCGTGCATCGCAAGTATCACCACAACGAGCTGACCTTTGGGCTGATCTACGCCTTCTCGGAAAATTTCGTCCTGCCGCTCTCGCACGATGAAGTCGTCCACGGCAAGGGATCGCTGATCGCCAAGATGTCCGGCGACGACTGGCAGAAATTCGCCAACCTGCGTGCCTATTATGCCTTCATGTGGGGCTATCCCGGCAAGAAGCTGCTCTTCATGGGCCAGGAATTCGCGCAATGGAGCGAGTGGAGCGAAGAGCGCGCGCTCGACTGGAACCTTTTGCAATACCGCATGCATGAGGGCATGCGGCGTCTCGTGCGCGATCTCAACTTCACCTATCGCAGCAAGCCGGCCCTTCATGCCCGCGATTGCGAGGGCGACGGCTTCGAATGGCTTGTCGTCGATGATTTCGAAAACTCGGTCTTTGCCTGGCTGCGCAAGGCGCCGGGCGAAAAGCCGGTTGCCGTCATCACCAATTTTACGCCAGTCTATCGCGAGAATTATACCTTGCGCCTGCCGGCTGAGGGGCGGTGGCGCGAGATATTGAATACCGATGCCGATATCTACGGCGGCAGCGGCAAAGGAAATGGCGGGCGAGTACAAGCCGTCAGCGCAGGCGGAGGCGTACAAGCGATAATAACGCTGCCTCCATTGGCGACCATCATGCTCGAACCGGAATTTTGAGATCATTACGGACAGGGAGGAATAAAATGGTAGAAAAACGTTTCCAGCCGCTGGCGCGCGATGCCATGGCCTACGTTCTTGCCGGCGGGCGTGGGAGCCGTCTGAAAGAACTGACCGACCGCCGTGCCAAGCCGGCCGTCTACTTCGGCGGCAAGACGCGAATCATCGATTTCGCGCTATCCAACGCACTCAATTCCGGCATCCGCCGCATCGGCGTCGCCACCCAATACAAGGCGCACTCGCTGATCCGCCATATGCAGCGCGGCTGGAACTTCTTCCGTCCGGAGCGAAACGAAAGCTTCGATATCCTGCCGGCGTCGCAGCGCGTCTCGGAGACGCAATGGTACGAAGGCACGGCCGACGCCGTCTACCAGAACATCGACATCATCGAGCCCTACGGCCCGGAATACATGGTCATCCTCGCCGGCGACCACATCTACAAGATGGACTATGAGTGGATGCTGCAGCAGCACGTCGATTCCGGCGCGGAAGTTACTATCGGCTGCCTCGAAGTGCCGCGCATGGAAGCCGTCGGCTTCGGCGTCATGCATGTCAACGAGAAGGACGAGATTATCGATTTCGTCGAAAAGCCGGCCGATCCGCCCGGCATTCCGGGCAATCCGGATTTCGCGCTCGCCTCCATGGGCATCTACGTCTTCCACACGAAGTTCCTGATCGAATGCCTGAAGCGCGATGCGGCCGATCCGAACTCCAGTCGCGATTTCGGCAAGGACATCATTCCCTACATCGTCAAGAACGGCAAAGCCGTCGCCCATCGCTTCACGCAATCCTGCGTTCGCTCCGATTTCGAGCGCGAAGCCTATTGGCGCGATGTCGGGACGATCGATGCCTATTGGCAGGCCAACATCGACCTGACGGCCGTGGTGCCAGAGCTCGACATCTACGACAAGTCCTGGCCGATCTGGACCTATGCGGAAATCAGCCCGCCCGCCAAGTTCGTCCATGACGACGAGGATCGCCGCGGTTCGGCAGTTTCTTCCGTCGTCGCCGGCGATTGCATTATTTCCGGCGCGAGCCTCTACAACAGCCTGCTCTTTACCGGTGTGCGCGCCAATTCCTACTCCAAGCTGGAGGGAGCCGTCGTGCTGCCGAGCGTCAAGATCGGCCGCCGCGCGCAACTGAAGAATGTCGTCATCGACCATGGCGTCACCATTCCCGAAGGGCTGGTAGTCGGTGAGGATCCGGACCTCGATGCCAAGCGCTGGCGCCGCACGGAAAGCGGCATTTGCCTGATCACCCAATCGATGATCGACAAGCTGGATTTGTAACCTATGAAGGTTCTCTCGGTTTCGTCCGAAGTCTTCCCCTTGATCAAGACGGGGGGCCTGGCCGACGTGGCCGGCGCCCTGCCCATCGCGCTGAAGCCCTACGGCGTCGAAACCAAGACCCTTATTCCGGGCTATCCCGCCGTCATGAAAGCCATCCGCGATCCGGTTGCTCGCCTGGAGCTTCCGGATCTCCTCGGCGAGCCGGCCACCGTTCTGGAAGTCGAGCATGCAGGCATTTCTTTCCTCGTGCTCGATGCGCCGGCCTATTACAGCCGCACCGGCGGCCCCTATGTCGATGCGACAGGCAAGGATTATCCCGACAACTGGCGGCGTTTCGCCGCGCTATCGCTGGCCGGCGCGGAAATAGCCGCCGGCCTTATGCCGGGCTGGCTGCCGGATCTCGTGCATGCGCATGACTGGCAGTCGGCCATGGTGCCGGTCTACATGCGCTATAATCCGACGCCGGAGCTGCCGAGCGTCCTCACCATCCACAACATCGCTTTCCAGGGCCAGTTCGGCTCCGATATCTTCCCGAGCCTGCGCCTGCCGGCGCATGCCTTTTCGATGGAGGGTGTGGAATATTACGGCGATGTCGGGTTCCTCAAAGGCGGACTGCAGACCGCGCATGCCCTCACCACGGTCAGCCCCTCCTATGCCGAAGAAATCCTGACACCGGAATTCGGCATGGGCCTCGAAGGCGTCATCACCAGCAAGGCCCATAATCTTTACGGCATCGTCAACGGCATCGACGACGACATCTGGAACCCGGCGACCGATCCGATGATCGCACAGACCTATAGCGCGGCGACGCTGAAGGATCGTGCCATCAACCGCCACCGGGTCATCGAACATTTCGGCCTCGACGACGATGATGGTCCGATCTTCTGTGTCGTCAGCCGGCTCACCTGGCAGAAAGGCATGGATCTCCTGGCAAGTATCGCCGGCGAGATTGTCCACATGGGCGGCAAGCTTGCCATTCTGGGCGCGGGCGATGCGGCGCTGGAGGGCGCGCTATTTGCCGCGGCCGGCCGTCATCGCGGCCGTGTCGGCGTTTCCGCCGGCTATAACGAGCCGATCTCGCATCTGTTGCAGGCCGGTTGTGACGCGATTATCATCCCGTCGCGCTTCGAACCCTGTGGTCTCACGCAGCTTTATGGCTTACGCTACGGCTGCCTGCCGATCGTTGCACGGACGGGTGGGCTCAACGATACGATTATCGACGCCAACCATGCCGCGCTGCAGGCAAAAGTCGCGACCGGCATCCAATTTTCGCCCGTCACCGCCGAAGGGCTGCTGCAGGCCATACGCCGTGCCATGCACCTCTTCCAGGATCGAAAGGTCTGGACGCAGATGCAAAAGCAGGGCATGAAATCCGACGTATCCTGGGGCAGGAGCGCAGAACGCTACGCCGCTCTCTACTCCAGTCTAGTCTCGAGAGGCGCTTAACCCGATGATTAAAACCGTACCCACCACCCCCTACGCGGATCAGAAGCCCGGCACCTCGGGCCTGCGAAAGAAGGTTCCCGTATTCCAGCAGCCGAACTACGCGGAAAACTTCATCCAGTCGATTTTCGATTCGCTCGAAGGCTATCAGGGCAAGTGCCTGGTCATCGGCGGCGACGGCCGCTACTACAATCGCGAAGTCATCCAGAAGGCCATCAAGATGGCCGCCGCGAACGGCTTCGGCAAGGTCATGGTCGGCAAGGGCGGCATCCTCTCGACGCCCGCAGCCTCCAACATCATCCGCAAATACAAGGCTTTCGGCGGCATCATCCTGTCTGCAAGCCACAATCCCGGCGGCCCGACCGAAGACTTCGGCATCAAATACAATATCAGCAATGGCGGCCCCGCGCCGGAGAAGATCACCGACGCCATCTATGAGCGCTCGAAGGTCATCGACAGCTACAAGATATCCGATTTCCCGGACATCAACCTCGATCGCATTGCCCGCGAAGATGTGGGCGGCATGATCGTTTCCGTCATCGATCCCGTCGAAGACTATGCGGCTCTGATGGAGGAGCTGTTCGATTTCGGCGCGATCCGCAATCTGATCAGCCTCGGCTTCCGCCTGAACTTCGACGCGATGAGCGCCGTCACCGGCCCCTACGCCAAGGAAATCTTCGAGATCCGCCTCGGCGCGCCGGACGGATCGGTCCGCAACTTCCTGCCGCTGCCGGATTTCGGCGGTCACCACCCGGATCCGAACCTCGTCTACTGCAAGGAGCTTTACGACGACATGATGAGCGACGATGCGCCCGATTTCGGCGCCGCATCGGACGGCGACGGCGACCGCAACCTCATCATCGGCAAAGGCATCTACGTCACTCCGTCCGACAGCCTGGCGATTCTCGCGGCCAACGCCAATCTCGCTCCAGGCTATTCGCACGGCATTGCCGGCATTGCCCGCTCGATGCCCACCAGCGGCGCCGCCGATCGCGTTGCCGAAAAGCGTGGCGTCGGCATTTATGAGACGCCGACCGGCTGGAAATTCTTCGGCAACCTGCTCGATGCCGGCATGGCGACCATCTGTGGCGAGGAAAGCTCCGGCACCGGCTCCAACCACGTTCGCGAAAAGGATGGCCTCTGGGCCGTGCTGCTCTGGCTGAACATCCTGGCCGTTCGGGGCGAGAGCGTCATCGATATCGTGACGCAGCATTGGGCCACCTATGGCCGCAACTATTATTCCCGCCACGATTATGAAGGCGTCGACACCGATGCTGCCAACGGCCTGATCGCAGCACTGCGCGAAAAGCTGCCGACCCTGCCGGGTACGAAGTTCGGCGATCTCACCGTTTCCGCCGCCGACGACTTCGCCTATCACGACCCGGTCGACAAGTCGGTCAGCCAGCATCAGGGCATCCGAATCCTCTTCGAGGGCGGCTCCCGCGTGGTCTTCCGTCTCTCAGGCACCGGCACGACGGGCGCGACGCTGCGCGTCTACATCGAGCGCTACGAGCCCGATCCGACCCGTCACAATATCGAAACCCAGGAAGCGCTGGCCGATCTCATCGTCGCCGCCCAGGAAATCGCCGATATCAAGGGCCGCACCGGCCGTGACGCGCCGACGGTGATTACCTGACGGCAATTTTTGCAGAGCCCCCTCACTGTGCCCTCTCCCCGAGGGGAGAGGAGATTGTGCCATAAGGACGTTCTCCCCTCGGGGAGAAGGTGGATTTCGGTGATTGAGCAGAGCGAAATCGCCGAAAGACGGATGAGGGGTGTATCCGGGAACGACGGCAAATTGCATCCCCTTCGTTCCAACGTCCGAAAATGGAAAGCCCGCGAGACATGTCCGAACCGACAACCCGCTGCCTTGGCGCCACCCTCACCGACTCGGGTGTCGAATTTGCTGTCTACTCCAGACACGCCGAGCAGATAGACCTCTGTCTGTTCGACGCCGAGGGCCACAAGGAAATCGCGCGGCTTCCGCTCACCCGCGATGGCGATGAGCATCGCCTTTTCGTCAAGGACGCAAGGGAAGGCGCGCGCTATGGCCTGCGCGCCCATGGCGCCTATGATCCTGATCACGGCCTGTGGTTCGACCCATCCAAGCTGTTGGTCGATCCCTACGCCAGGGAGCTCGATCGGCCGTTTCGTTACGATCCACGACTGGGTGTCTTCGGTGCCGATACGCAGGATCTGATGCCCAAGGCGATCGTCTCGCGCGATGTCGCCGTCAAGCCGGCCAAGCCTTTGTTTCAGCCCGGCGGCCTGATCTATGAAATCGCCGTGAAGTCCTTCACCATGCTGCATCCCGATGTGCCGGCGAAACAACGCGGCACGCTCGGCGCCCTCGCCCACCCGTCCATCATTGCGCATCTCAGGCGCCTTCAGGTCGACGCTGTCGAGCTGATGCCGATCACCGCATGGATCGACGAACGGCACCTGCCGCCGCTCGGCCTCACCAATGGCTGGGGCTACAACCCGGTCGCCTTCATGGCGCTCGATCCACGCCTCGCGCCCGGCGGCATGAAGGAGTTGCGCGAGACGGTCGAAGCCCTTCACGCCGAAGGCATCGCCGTCATTCTCGATCTCGTCTTCAATCATACGGGCGAGAGCGATCGCCAGGGGCCGACCTTGTCATTGCGCGGCCTCGACAACCCCACCTATTTCCGCCATTTGCCTGACCAGCCCGGCACGCTGGTCAACGATACCGGCACGGGCAATACCGTCGCCTGCGACCAGCCGGCAACGCGCAAGCTCATCATCGACAGCCTGCGCCATTTCGTTCGGAATGCCGGCATCGACGGCTTCCGTTTCGACCTCGCCACCGTGCTCGGCCGCAACGGCAAGGGCTTCGATCCGGAAAGCATGACGCTGCGCACCATGCTGGCGGACGAGGTGCTGCAGGATCGCGTCATGATCGCCGAGCCTTGGGACATCGGCCCGGGCGGCTACCAGCTGGGAAATTTCCCCACACCTTTTCTCGAATGGAACGACCGCGCCCGTGACGACCTGCGACGCTTCTGGCGCGGTGATGCCGGCATCGGCGATCTCGCGACCGTGCTTGCCGGCTCCTCCTCCATCTTCGGCCGCGACGGGCGCGCACAGACGCGCACGGTCAATTTCCTCGCCGCCCATGACGGCTTCACGCTGATGGACCTTGTTTCCTGCGAGAACAAGCACAATGAGGCCAATGGCGAGAACAATCGCGACGGCCACAACGAGAACTTCTCCTGGAACAACGGTGTCGAAGGCAAGACGGATGATCCGTCGATCCAGCGCAAGCGCCGCGCCGATATCGAAGCCATGCTCTCGACGCTCTTTGCCACACGCGGCTCGATCATGCTGACCGCAGGCGATGAAGGCGGACGCAGCCAGCAGGGCAACAACAACGCTTATTGCCAGGACAATGCCATCACCTGGATGGACTGGAAGGTGCTGGACGAGGAACTGATCGGCCATACCGCCTGGCTCGCCGGCCTGCGCCGCCGCTTCACCGCCTTTGGCGACATGGATTTCTTTCACGGCGATGGCGATGTGCTCTGGTTCTCAGGCGCAGGAACGCCAATGGCGGTGCCCGATTGGGAGGCGCCGAAGGCGGCCGTGCTCGGCATGGCGCTCAAAACACAGGATCACGCCAAGAATCGGGCGACGCGGCTCGCCATAGTCTTCAATCGCGCCTCAGACGAACGCGCCATCACATTGCCTGCTGCCGAGAGCGGCGGCTGGTCTCTGCTGACCGCAGCAGGCGAGAATGCGGCAGGCGCCCAAATCACCTTACCCGCACGTTCCGTCGCCTTCCTTCTCGAAAACTGATCGCGGTTGCACTTTCCGTTTCGATTCGCCAGAAAGGGGTCAGCGGCCACTTAGACTGACGAGGATGGAATGCCCGGCGATATCTCGCTTGTAGAGATCATGAAACTTGCGGGAACGGAGATCGGCGTTTCCGACTGGATCATCGTGGACCAGACGATGATCGACACCTTTGCCGATGCGACGCTCGACCACCAGTTCATCCACGTCGATCCCGAACGTGCCAGGGCGGAAACGCCCTATGGCGGCACCATTGCCCACGGCTTCCTGACACTCTCGCTTCTCTCGGCGATGAACTACAGCGCCCTGCCGAAAATCCGCGAACAAACCCTGGGCATCAACTACGGCTTCGAGAAGATCCGTTTCATGTCGCCGGTCAAATGCGGCGCGCAGGTGCGTGGCCGTTTCACGCTCGCCGAAACCCGGCTGCGCGGCGCCAATATGCTGATGCTGACCTATGACGTGACGGTCGAGATCGAAAACGAACGCAAGCCGGCACTGACTGCGACATGGACGACCATATCGCAGTTCGATCCGAAGGATCGTCCGGAAGAGGGTTAAAGACCCGCATCCGCCGCACCCTCGGCCAGAAGACCGAAGGCGTAGTCGGAGAAGGAGCGCCAGACTTCGACGCGGAATGTCTCATCATCGAGCCGCAGGATTACGACTTCCGCCTTGCCGAGCAGCGTGCGCGAGCAGGCGCCGACGGGGAATGCGCTCAACGAGACATCCTGCGGGCAGCCGGCGGCAAGCGTCGCTTCCGCGCCGGGGCCGGACACGACGATGGCTGTATTGCGATGTGAGACATCGGTCGCCGAATGCAGCACGCCAGCCGATCCAGCCACCCCGACCAACTCGGCACCATTTTCATCGATAACGAGCCATTCGTCCGGGCCGAGCCACAGCGCATGACGGCCATTGCCGCTGACCGAAGTCTTCGGCCGGGTCGGCAGCTGAAGGCCGAGCGCCTGCGAAAGACCACCGACGGAATCGGCCGGTGCGCGCAGCGAAATGCGGCTTGCGGGAGCGGCAGGCGTCAACCGAACGGTGGAGGAGCCGCCGTGGCGGCCGGTGAGCGGCAGTTTGCGGGTAGCGAGATCAGCCATTGATCCGGCCTCCTTCCTTATCAAAGAACACCAGATCCGTCACCTCGACTGATATGGTCTTGTCAGGCATCGGCACATAGAGCGTCTTGCCCATGCGCTCGCGCCCGCCCGCCACCAGCGCGAAGGCGATGGAGCGGCCGAGATTCTCGGACCAGTAGGAAGAAGTGACATGGCCGAGCATAGTCATCGGTTTCGGCTCATTCGGATCTGCAACGATCTGTGCGCCCTCCTCCAGCACCACCTTCGGATCGCGGGTGACGAGACCGACGAGCTGCTTGCGCCCTTCCTTGACGAGATCCGGCCGCTTCAGGCCGCGAATGCCGACGAAATCGGTCTTCTTCTTGGAAACAGCCCAGGCAAGGCCGGCATCGTCAGGCGTCACCGTACCATCGGTATCCTGGCCGACGATGATGTAGCCCTTTTCGGCGCGCAGCACGTGCATGGTTTCGGTGCCGTAGGCGCAGGCGCCCATCGGCTCGGCGCGAGCCCAGACGGCTTCCCAGACGGACTGGCCATAATCGGCAGGCACGTTGATTTCGTAGCCGGTTTCACCGGTGAAGGAGACACGGAACAGCCGCGCCGGTACGCCGCAGACCTTGCACTCGGCCACGCTCATATGCGGGAAGGCCTCGTTGGAC
This sequence comes from Rhizobium aureum, assembly GCF_030182495.1. Taxonomy (NCBI): domain Bacteria; kingdom Pseudomonadati; phylum Pseudomonadota; class Alphaproteobacteria; order Hyphomicrobiales; family Rhizobiaceae; genus Rhizobium; species Rhizobium aureum. The sequence goes on from NZ_JAQJCI010000014.1 coordinate 26,871, forward strand.
AGATCCTGGCCCTCGACGAGCGGCTCGATGATCTCGCGCGCCTTCGGACCCTGCACTGCAATGACGGCCCATTGCTCTGTGGTGGACGTCAGCCACACCTTCAGATGAGGAAACTCTGTCTGCAGATAGTCTTCCATGTGATGCAGCACGCGCGGCGCACCGCCGGTCGTGGTGGTCACATGGAAGCGATCCTCGGCCAGACGTCCGACGACGCCATCGTCATAAACGAAACCATCCTCGCGGGTCATGATGCCGTAGCGGCAGCGGCCGGGCTTCAGCGTGTCCCAGGCATTGGTGTAGATCAGGTTCAGGAATTCCGCCGCATCCGGCCCAACCACTTCGATCTTACCGAGCGTCGAGGCATCGAACACGCCGGCCACTTCGCGCGCCGTGCGGCATTCGCGGTTGACGGCCTGATGCATGGTCTCGCCGGCGCGCGGATAGAACCAGGCGCGCTTCCAGTTGCCGACATCTTCGAAGATGGCGCCATGCGCCTCTTCCCAGGCATGCATCGGCGTCTTGCGGGCGGGATCGAAGAGAGCCCCGCGCGAATGGCTGATCAGCGTGCCGTAGGTGACGGGCGTATAGGGCGCGCGGAAGGTGGTAAGACCGACCTGCGGAATATCCTTGCCGAGCATTTCGGCGGCGATCGCCAGCCCGTGCATGTTGGAAAGCTTGCCCTGGTCGGAGGCCATGCCATTGGTGGTGAAGCGCTTGATGTGCTCGATGGAATGCATGCCCTCGCGCACGGCGAGACGAATATCCTTGGCGCAGACGTCGTGCTGGAAATCGACGAAAGCCTTTGCATTCGTGTCCGGCCCGGCGCCTTCGGCCGCGCCGATCATGCCGCCGGTCCATTCGAAGGCCTGCTCGGCGTGGAGCTGGATCTTTTCACCGCCATTGGTGCTGCCCGTGGCGCGCGCCATCAGCTCACCGGCGGCAAGAGATTCCTCGATCGCGGCCTGCAGCCCGTCCGTGCCGTTGCAGGCGCCGACAGAAAGGCAATCCTGAACATAGGTACCCGGCAGGAAGCGCTGCTTCTCGGTATCGAATTTCAGCTTGCCGCGCGATTGCGAGAAGAGATGAACGGAAGGCGTCCAGCCCGCCGAAACCAGCAGGGCGTCGATGGCGATCTTGCGGGTAGCGGAGCTGCCGTTGCGCGCGACCGTCATCGAGGAAACGCGCAGTTTGCCGGCCGTGTCGATGACGGCATAGTCGGTCATCACCTCGATGCCCAGCCGCTTTGCCTCGGCCAGAACTGCCTCGCCGGGCCGCGCGCGGCTGTCAACGATCGCAACGACGGAAACGCCTGCGCGCTTGAGATCGAAGGCGGCTTCATAGGCCGAATCATGCGCCGTATAGACGCCGATCTTCGCGCCGACGGCGACGCCATAGTGGTTGAGATAGGCACGCGCGGCAGACGCCAGCATGATGCCCGGCCGGTCGTTGTTCGGGAATACCATGTGGCGTTCGATGGCGCCGGTCGCCAGGATGGCGCGCTTGGCGCGCACTTGCCACAGGCGTTCGCGCGGCAGGTCGCGGCCTGGCCTTGCAAGATGGTCGGTCACCCGTTCGGCAAGACCGAAGAAATTATGGTTGTAGTAGCCGAAGGCAGTCGTCCGCGTCAGGACCTGGACATTCGGCATCGCCTTGAGCTTGGCGACGGTAGCCTGCGCCCAGTCATAGCCCTCGACGCCGTCGATCTTGATGCCGGTATCGAAGCGGAGCGCGCCGCCGACATCAGGCTGCTCGTCACAGAGGATGACTTTGGCGCCGGTTTCGGCGGCGGCGAGTGCTGCGGAAAGGCCGGCAATACCGGCACCGACGACAAGCACATCGCAATGCGCATAGCGGCTGGCATAATGATCCGGATCTTCTTCCGTCGGCGCGACGCCGAGGCCGGCTGCACGGCGGATGAAGGGTTCGTAGAGATGCTTCCAGGCCGCCTTCGGCCACATGAAGGTCTTGTAGTAGAAGCCGGCGGCAAAGAAGGGTGACATCAGATTGTTGACGCCGCCGACATCGAAAGCGAGCGAGGGCCAGCGGTTCTGCGACTGTGCCTTCATGCCGTCGAATACTTCCTGCACGCTGGCGCGTACGTTCGGCTGACGCCGCGCCGCATCGCGCGAGATATCGAGCAGCGCGTTCGGCTCTTCGGCTCCGGCCGAAAGAATGCCGCGCGGACGGTGATATTTGAAGGACCGGCCGACAAGATGGACGCCGTTGGCAAGCAGCGCCGAGGCGACGGTGTCGCCTTCGAGCGCGGTATAGCTCTTGCCGTCAAAAGTGAAGCGAGCGGTTCTGGCCGGCGTCAGACGTCCCTTGCCCGCGATACGATTGGCGCCGCTCATTCAACAAATCCCTCTGCTTGTGCCGTCTGTTCTTGTTCGTTCTTATGCTGCGCAACCGGTTCGGACGCGCCTGGCAGCAGCGTCGCGGCATCCGGCTTCGGCTCGCCGGCCTTATACGTGCGATAGAAATGATCGCTTACCGTGTCACGCGCGGCATTGAAGAAGCGGCCGCAGCCATGGATATGCCGCCAGCGCTCGAAGATCAGGCCCTTCGGATTGTCGCGCAGGAAGAAATATTCCTCGAACTCCTCATCCGAGATTCCGGCAATATTGGCCGGCCGCACGATATGCGCATCGCCGGCGTTGCGGAATTCGAGTTCCGAACGCTCTTCCTCGCAATAGGGGCAGTAAATCAGCAGCATCGTTTTCTACCTGTGTTAAAGCTCGGAGCCCGTAAGGCTTGTGCCGGGAGGCTGGGCGCAAAGCCGCCGTCCCATGATGACGAAAGGTGTTATGCGCTTCAGCAGCGCTTCCAGCGATCCATAGGGTTTCAGCACGTCGGTCATCCCCAGATTGACCAGGCTCATGCCAAGCAGATCCGTATCGAGCGCGAAAGCGCGCTTTGTCTCGGGCTTCTGCTCCGGCACGAAGTAAACGGCCGGCTTGTTCAGCACCCTGGCGCAGGCAAGCACGCCGCTTTCGGCCACGAAGGGCCATTCGGCCTCATCCTTCGCCTTGTGAATCACCTGCATGCGAAAATCCCCGGCCCCCGGAATAAGATCGCTGACTTCGGCCGCGATCGTTCCGGCCGGCAAGGAAAGCCCCGCCGCAAGAACGATCCCGACCGCCGCCGGCATCAGTGCGCTACGGCGGCGGCGGCCGCCTCATCGATCAGGCGGCCGGTGCGGAAGCGATCCAGCGTCAGGCCGGCATTGAACTTATGCGGCTCGTCGCGGGCAATCAGATGGGCAAAGAGATTGGCCGAACCCGGCGTCGCCTTGAAGCCGCCCGTGCCCCAGCCGCAATTGACGTAGAGACCCGGCACCGGCGTCTTCGACTGGATCGCCGAACGGTCGGGCGTATTGTCGACGATGCCGCCCCAGGAACGCATCATCTTCACGCGGCGGAACATCGGGAACAGCTCGCAGATCGCATCCAGCGTATGGGTGATGATCTGCAAACCGCCGGTCTGGCTATAGGAGTTGTACTGGTCCGTGCCAGCGCCGATGACGAGTTCGCCCTTGTCGGACTGCGAGATATAGGCATGCACCGTGTTCGACATGACGACGCAGGGGAAGATCGGCTTCAGCGGCTCGGAGACCAGCGCCTGCAGCGGGCTCGATTGCAGCGGCACCCGCACCCCGGCCATCTGCATGACGACCGTGGTGTGGCCGGCGGCCGAAACGCCGACCTTCTTGGCGCCGATAAAGCCCTTGCTCGTTTCGACGCCCGTCACGCGGCCATCCGGCCCACGGCGAATGCCGGTGACTTCGCAATTCTGGATGATGTGCACGCCGCGATCGGAAGCGGCGCGGGCAAAGCCCCAGGCAACGGCATCGTGACGCGCCGTGCCGCCACGGCGCTGCAGAGCGGCGCCGTTGATCGGATAGCGCGCCGTCTTCGAAATATCGAGTGGCGGACAGTAAGCCTTGGCCTGTTCCGGCGTCAGCCATTCATTGTCGATGCCATAGAGACGGTTGGCGTGGATATGCCGCTTGAAGGACTGCTGGTCGTGCACATTGTGCGACAGCATCATCACGCCGCGCGGCGAATACATGACATTATAATTGAGATCCTGAGACAACCCCTCCCAGAGCTTCATCGAATGCTCGTAGATGTGCATGCTCTCTTCATAGAGATAGTTCGAGCGGATGATGGTCGTGTTGCGGCCGGTATTGCCGCCGCCGAGCCAGCCCTTCTCGATGACCGCGACATTGGTGATGCCGTGCTCCTTGGCGAGATAGTAGGCGGCGCCAAGGCCATGACCGCCGGCGCCGACGATGATGACGTCATACTCCTTGCGCGGCTCCGGCGAGGTCCACTGAGCCTCCCAACCCTTGTGAGCCCGCATCGCTTCCCGTGCCACGGCAAAAACCGAGTATTTACGCATTCGCCCTCAACTCCTTCAGGCAAGACGCCCTTCTTGTGGGTCATACAAATCGCAAATCGAAAACCGACACAACGGCTCTTTTGCGACGCATTAGGGACCGTCTTTCGACACGGTTAAAATTGCCGCGTTCCCGGCTGCCGCGCTTACGACCTCTTAGCAACTTTATTTGCGCTGCAGATGGCAGACCTTCACCCGCCCGCCATGACCGTCCTTACGCCAGGCGCATCCCTCCCTCTGCGGCTTCCCATTGTAAAGATAGATCCTCGCACGGTGCTTACTGTCGAAGGTCTGATTGGAAAAGTCGTGGCCGCCGACGCGGACATTCTTGCCGAGCCGCACCTCGCCGGCCGCGGCAGGCGCAAGCGCCGCAGCGAGAACGACGAGGACAAGCGCTGGCGCTGCAAGCAATCTTCCAACGGCAACAAAGCGACGCGATTTCATAAGGCGATTCTCTCTGACATCCGGCGATGGCCTAAATGGAGCGTGATCCGAGATACTCACACAAGCATGTCAATGTCGCAAAGACCGGGGGATCGCCGATCGCTTATTCAACAGCTTCCGCGAAGTGCCACAGGCATTTCTGGCTGAATTCGGTACTCGACAAACCGCTTTTTCCTCTGCAAACTCACGATCTGGCTAGACTTTGACAAACCGATCTGCTATCTCGCCTACCAATCGCAAGGCTGCGGCTGCGCGAACGTTATATTTTTGCCTCCTGGCGCTGCAGTCGCCGCTGGCATCAACCAAACCAAAGGAACGTGATTCTCGTGCAGGTACTTGTCCGCGATAACAATGTCGACCAGGCTCTCCGCGCTCTCAAGAAGAAGATGCAGCGCGAAGGTATTTTCCGCGAAATGAAGATGCGCGACTACTATGAAAAGCCGTCGCAGAAGCGTGCTCGCGAGAAGGCTGAAGCTGTTCGTCGCGTTCGCAAGCTTGCTCGCAAGCGCGCTCAGCGCGAAGGCCTGGTTGCCAAGTAATCGCCGTTTTTCGACGTTTTCAGATGCATGTGTGGCGGGGGCGAGTCGTTCGCCGCCGCCTTTTTGATTTATTCTCTGGGCAAATCGGATTAAATCAGAACAGCCTGATATGACGCATGGGGAAAGCGACCCGATAATGGCAATGACGACTTCCGTAAAGTTCCGCACTTCGAACCTCTCCTTACCCGTTTCGAAGCGCGCCGCGGTGCTGCCTGCTTTGGCGATACTTGCCGCAATCAGCCTTTCCGGCTGCCAAACCGCCTCCACCGATAACGTGATTCAGATCGACAAGGCGCAAGGCTCCTCGGAAAATATCGCGTCGCTGACGTCGGTCATCAATGCCAACCCGCAGGATCCTGAGGGCTATAACGTTCGGGGCACGGCCTATGGCCGCGGCGGCGATTTCAACCGCGCCCTCGGCGACTTCAATCAGGCGATCCAGCTCAATCCGAAGTTCTATCAGGCCTACGCCAACCGCGCGCTCATCTATCGCAACATGGGCAAGCTGCCGGAAGCCATCGCGGACTATAACGCAGCGCTGCAGATCAATTCGAACTACGACGTCGCCTATATCGGCCGTGGTAACCTCTACCGCCAGGCCGGCCGCGATAACGACGCCTTCAATGACTATTCGAAGGCAATCAGCCTCGGCACCACCGACGGTCGCGCCTATAACGGCCGCGGCGTGATCTTTCAGAAGCGCAATCAGCAGGACAAGGCGATCGACGATTTCTCGAAGGCGATCTCATTGTCTCCGAACTCGCCGGAGCCATACAACAGTCGCGGCATCTCCTATCTCGCGCAGAACGACGACGACAACGCCTTCGCCGATTTCAACCACGCCATCGAGCTCAACAACAAGGTTGCCGAATCCTGGGCAAACCAGGCCTTCGTCTATGAGCGCCGGGGCGACAAGGCGAAAGCGCGCCGCTCCTATCAGCACGCGGTCAATCTCGATCCGAACTACCAGCCGGCCAGGGACGGCCTGGCGCGTGTCGGCGCCGGCGCCTGATACGAAGGTTGCATCGCGATAGGACATCCAAGCCGCCGGCGATCCTTTGCCCGGCGGCTTTTCTTTGCCTCGGCGAACGCCTAGTCTCGGTCCATTCCCATCCGAACGAGACAGAGACATGCCCTCCCCCCAGAAGATCATCGTTATCGGCGCCGGCATCATCGGCGCGTCCATCGCCTGGCATCTGAGCCGCAAGGGTGCGTCCGTCACGGTGATCGCGGAGCGGGCCGGCGGCGTGGCGACACCGAATTCCTTCGCCTGGATCAATGCGAGCTGGGGCAATCCGGAATTCTACTTCCATTTCCGCCACCGCTCGATGCGCGAATGGTCGAGGCTTGCCGCCGAGCTTCCCGGCCTGCCGCTATCCTGGTGCGGCGGCCTGTGCTGGGATCTCCCGGAGGCGGAGCTGGACGCCTATGCAGCCCGGCATCACGGTTGGGGCTACGGCATACAGCCGGTCGATCGAGCTACCAGCGCGATGATCGAACCCAATCTCGCCAATCCGCCGGACTATGCGCTGCATGTCGCCGAAGAGGGCGCCGTCGAACCCGTTGCCGCGGCAGAGCAGCTCTTGCAAGATGCCACACGCCGCGGCGCGATCTTTTTGTCCGGCGTCGAAGTCGAACGTCTGCTGATGCAAGGCGGGCGAATCACCGGTATTGAGACGAGCGAAGGCGAGATGCGCGCCGACCATGTCGTTCTTGCCGCCGGTGCGGGCACCGCACCGCTTGCGGCATCTGTCGATATCCAAGTGCCGCTGGAAACGCCGCCAGGGCTTATCGTTCATTCCCAGCCCGCACAAAAGCTGCTGAATGGCCTGGTGATGGCGCCGGAACTGCATTTGCGCCAGACGGCTGAAGGGCGGATCATTGCCGGCGGCGACTTCGGCGGCACCGATCCCGGCGATGATCCACAGGCGGCCGCCCGCGAGCTCTTCGCCAAGGCCAAGGCAACCTTGAAGGGCGGAGAGGCGCTGCAGCTCGATTTCCACACCGTCGGTCATCGCCCGACCCCAAAGGATGGCCTACCCATTCTGGGAGGCGTCGATGACGCGCCCGGCCTCTATGTCGCTGTGCTGCATTCGGGTGTCACGCTGGCGCCGCTGGTCGGCCTGCTTGCGGCCGAGGCAATCGTCGACGGCAAGAACGACGATCAGCTTGCCTCTTTCCGCCTCTCGCGCTTTGCCTGACCCTCGTAAAAGGCAGGGGCACCGCAACTCAGGGGATGCATTGCCGCAGTCGTAAATACCCGAGATCGTTTATGATTTCGAAGCAATGACTTTTCATATGTTGCAAGGCAATTTACCGAGCCCTAACATGGACGCTTCGAGAGCATGTAGCTCGGGACAGGGCATGGGGGCGCTGGGCATGATGACCAAAACCATTCTTTTCGCGTTTGCCGGCGCTTTGGACCGTCGTGGAGGCACGATCGGTTGATCGCCTCATGAGGAAATCGCATTTCCCGAAAGCGTCGATTGGAGCCTATCTGATCGCCATAGCCTTGGCGATTGCCTTGCCTATTCTGGCCTTCGTCGCTCTCCTTCTCGTCCAGCTGGAAAACAATGAACGCGATGCGCTGAAAGGCGATACGGTTCAGGACGCTCAGGCTTTGGCGCGAGTCATCGACCGCCAGCTGCAGGACATGGCGACGACGTTGCGGCTGCTGTCCTCTTCGCCTGAACTCGAGCGCAACGATATCGCCACTTTCTTTGCCCGCACGGAAACGGTCCTGCGCACAGATTCCCTCTTCGTCCTGCTCATGGAAAAGGATGGCCAGCTGAGGTTGAATACGCGCTGGCCACTCGGCAAGCCGCTCGGCAAGACCGGCAATATAGCCGCGCTGCAATCGGCACTGAACTCCGGACGAATCGAGGCGTCCGATGTCTTCATCGGCACGAACGCCCGCCGCTGGGTCTACAACGTCACCCTGCCTCTCGAGCACTCCCCGGCCGGAGCTGCCCTCGCGGTAACCCAGGATGCGGACGAACTCGCCAAGCTCGTGACCACGGAAGCCCTGCCACCCGGCTGGTCTGCCGCCGTTCTGGACAAATCCGGACATGTCGTTGCCGCCGGTGGCCCGACGACCCTCGCCCCGGGCGACGCATTCAATAAGAACATCCTGCCGAAGCTGATCGCATCCAGCGGTGTTTATCAGGATGAGAAGGTCCTGCCGAACGCAGTGCTCGGCTATGCGCAAATTTCCGGCTGGTCCTGGAAGGCGGTCGTCTGGGGACCGATCGCATCGGCGCAGGCGTCGCTGATGAGCACCTGGCGCTTTCTGATCTACGGCGGCGTCACGCTGCTGTTGATCGCCTTGATTGCTGTCTATGCCCTGGCGCGGCAGGTGCGCATCACCATTCAGAGCATTGCCGACATGGCCGACCGCATGGGCCGTGGCGAGATCGTATCGCCGATCGACACCAGTGTCATCGAGGCGAACCAGGTGGCCATAGCGCTTTCCAACGCATCCTTCGATCGCAGCGTCACGGAAGACCGGCTGCATTTCGTCATGCACGAACTCGTCCACCGTACCAAGAATCTGCTGGCGCTCGCTCAGGCGATGACAAGGCAGCTCGCACGGCAGACGGACAGCGTCGACAGCTTCCAGCGCGCCGTCGCCGACCGGCTGGAAGGATTGGCGCGTTCGATCGAGGTCCTGACCAGCGAACAATGGTCCGGCGTTTCGCTGCGCCGCGTGATCGACATTCATCTTGCGACCTTCCTGCAGGGGCCGCAGCAGCTCGATGTTCTCGGCAACGATTTCCTGCTGAAGCCCGAGGCCGTGCAGAATCTCGGCCTCGTCCTGCATGAGCTCGCGACCAATTCAGTGAAATACGGGGCGCTTTCGGCTCCCGAAGGCAAGATCACCATCGAATGGACGACGGAGGCCGGCGAAAACGGGCCGATGATCCGCTTCGTGTGGACGGAAAGGGATGGCCCTCCGGTCAAGCCGCCAAAGGACACCGGCTTCGGCACCACGGTGACGAAAACGCACGCCGCTGCATCCTTCAGCGGCAGCGTCGAGATCGATTTTCGCCCAACCGGCCTCGTCTGGAGATTGACCGCCCTGCGCAGCACGATGGAACGCGAGCGGAGCTGAAGCACCTCCCGCGATCATCAGTCTTTCCCGTATGCCGTTTTCCAAAGCCTACTCGTTCATCGCCTTGACGATCTCCTCCGTGACCTTCTTGGCGTCGCCCAAGAGCATCATCGTGCCGTCCTTGTAGAACAGCGTGTTGTCGATGCCTGCATAGCCGGAGCCGAGCGAACGCTTGACGAAGAGGCAGGTCTTGGCCTTGTCGACATCGAGGATCGGCATGCCGTAGATCGACGAGGTCTTGTCGTCGCGCGCTGCCGGATTGGTGACGTCGTTCGCGCCGATGACATAGGCGACATCGGCCTGGGCAAATTCCGAATTGATGTCCTCGAGTTCGAAGACCTCGTCATAGGGCACATTGGCTTCCGCCAGCAGCACGTTCATATGACCGGGCATGCGGCCGGCGACGGGATGGATGGCATATTTCACCTCGACGCCATGGGCCTTCAGCCTGTCCGCCATCTCACGCAGCGCGTGCTGGGCCTGCGCCACAGCCATGCCGTAACCCGGAACGATGATGACCTTGGAGGCGTTCGCCATCAGATAGGCGGCATCTTCCGCCGAACCAAGCTTGACGGTCTTGTCGGAATTATCGGCACCGCCCGATGCCGTTTCGCCACCGAAACCGCCGAGAATGACGGAGATGAAGGAGCGGTTCATGCCCTTGCACATGATGTAGGACAGGATCGCACCCGAAGATCCGACAAGCGCGCCGGTGATGATAAGCGCCAGATTGCCGAGCGTGAAGCCGATACCGGCGGCTGCCCAGCCGGAATAGGAATTCAGCATCGACACGACGACGGGCATGTCGGCGCCGCCGATCGGCACGATCAGCAGCACGCCGAGCGCCAGCGACAACAGCACAACGGCCCAGAAAGCGAAATGGCTCTCGCTTGCCGCAAGGCTGATAATGAAGAACACGATCAGCACAAGCAGGGCAGCATTGATGACATGCCGGTTCGGCAGCAGGATCGGCTTGCCGGACATGCGCCCGTCAAGCTTCAGGAAGGCGATGATCGAGCCGGTGAAAGTCAGCGCGCCGATCGCGACACCGATCGCCATTTCGATGCGCGCTTCCGTGTGGATGCGGCCGATCTCGCCGATACCGAAGGAAGATGGCGTATAGAGCGCCGAAGCGGCCACGAGGACGGCTGCCAGACCGACCAGCGAATGGAAACCTGCAACGAGCTGCGGCATCGACGTCATCGGAATGACGCGGGCGATATAGGCGCCCGCCCCGCCGCCGATGGCAAGGCCGAGAATGATCAGCACCAGGCCGCCGAAGGACGGCGTCGCCAGCACCAGCGTGGTTGCGATGGCAATGCCCATGCCGATCATGCCGTAGAGATTGCCGCGCCGGCTGGTGGCCGGATGGGAGAGCCCGCGCAGCGCCAGGATGAACAGGACACCGGAAACGAGATAGAGGAAAGCGGCGATATTGCTCAGCATGCCGCCCTCACTTGTCCTTCTTCTTGTACATCGCCAGCATGCGCTGGGTGACAAGGAAGCCGCCGACGATATTGACCGAGACAAGCACCAGCGCCACGAAGCCGAAGCCGGTGGCGATACCGCTCACCGAGATGCCGACGGCCAACAAGGCACCGACCACGATGACCGAGGAAATGGCATTCGTCACCGCCATCAACGGCGTGTGCAGAGCCGGCGTCACCGACCAGACGACGTAATAGCCGACGAAGATTGCCAGCACGAAGATCGCAAGCTGGAAAACGAAGGGATCGACCGCTCCGCCCGTTGCAGCGCTGGCGACCTCTGGCGCTTGTGCGGCGGCTGCGGTGACGGCGGCAACGGCGTCGTTCAGCTGCTGCAGTGCCTGATCCATTGCTTGGCTGGCCATCTCAGAGATCTCCCTTGTTGACCGTCGGCTGGTCGGGATCGACGAAATTCGGGTTCACAACCTCGCCGCCGTCAGTCAGCATCGTCGCCTTGATCAGTTCGTCGAGGCGGTTGAGGCCGAGGCTCTTGCTATCCTTGTCGACCATCGTTTCCAGGAAGGTGACGAGATTCTTGGCATAGAGGGCCGAGGCGCTGGCCGCGATCCGGCCCGCCATATTGGGATAGCCGATCACGCGAACGCCTTCGACTTCGGCGACCTTGCCGTATTCGGCGCCCTCGATATTGCCGCCGCGCTCGACCGCGAGGTCCACGGCAACCGCGCCCGGGCGCATCGCCTTCAGCATGTCGCGGCCGACGAGCCGCGGTGCAGGACGGCCGGGGATCAGCGCCGTCGTGATGATGATATCCTGCTTGGCGATGTGATCGGCGACGAGCACCGCCTGCTTGGCCTGATATTCCCTGGACATTTCCTTGGCATAGCCGCCGGCGGTCTCCGCCGCCTTGAACTCTTCGTCCTCGACGGCGATAAATTTCGCACCGAGCGAGGCCACCTGCTCCTTGGCCGCCGGCCGTACGTCCGTCGCCGATACCAGCGCACCCAGGCGCCGGGCCGTGGCGATCGCCTGCAGGCCGGCAACGCCGGCACCCATGACGAATACCTTTGCCGCCGGCACCGTTCCCGCCGCTGTCATCATCATCGGCAGTGCCCGGTCATAGACGGCAGCAGCCTCGATCACGGCCTGATATCCAGCGAGATTGGCCTGCGACGACAGCACATCCATCGACTGCGCGCGGGTGATACGCGGCATCAGCTCCATGGCAAAGCTGGTCAGGCCCGCGCGCGCCATCTCGGCAAGAGCGGCCTCGTTGCCATAGGGATCCATGATGGCGATAACGATCGCGCCGTTCTTGTAGCCGGCGATTTCCTTGGTCGTCGGGCGTCTGACCTTGAGGATGACATCCGCCGCCTTCGCATCCTTGACGGAGCCGATTCGTGCGCCGGCGGCTTCGTATTCCGCGTCCGGAATGCGCGATGATACCCCCGCACCGGCTTCGATCACGACATCGAAGCCGAACCCCCTCATCTTCTTCACCGTCTCGACGGAAGCCGCAACGCGCGTCTCTTCCGTCACGCTTTCCTTGGCCACGAAAACCAGATTGCTCAACAGCACCACCCCACATCGAACCGCAGCCCTGCTCGATGCAGCAGGGCAACACCTGCGAAATCAGGTCATAATTTTCAGCAAAGCCGCGGGCCGGACGGCCCTGCGTCGGTCAACGCGACAATAGGAAACCAAGGAACGAAAGAACGAGGAAAATGATAAAGCCGCCAAGCAAGCCGGCATGACCGAAAAAACCGGCCGCCATAGCAATCAGCAAAGCAGCGACGATCACCGATCCCAGCCTGGCCACGAACAGGAAACCTTTATAGGTTTTCTCATGTTCCTTGTAGTCCATGGCGGCGCCAGTTTCGACCGGTCCGGTATGATGTTCGGCCATTCAGAAGTCTCCCCTCAATTCACTCCCCGACCGGCCATGCAGGCCGGCGGCTGGAGCTAATCCTCAAAGGCTGAGGCATGGCAGATGCCGCAGCCGAATTTCCTCTATCGAGGGGTTACACAAAGCGAGGAAAAATGCAATGCACGAGAAGGTCGCACGGGCGCGCAGTCTGGAGCAAGATACCGAAAAGTCGATTTCGGACGACATCATGCTCCAGCTGCTTGATTCCGGCGCGGAATCGCATCCGGGCCATTCGACCCAAAATCACCCCATGCTAGCCGAATTGCCCGCGAATTTCGCGGCGACCGCCATTTGCCAGCCGTGCCGTCGGCAGAATGGTCAACGGAGGCGAACCGTTATCCTCGTTGCGGGAAAACATCATGCGTCTTTCATAGGGCTCCGAGTCAAAGAACGGATACCGTTGCATCAGCTTGCCCCGAATTTCCTTCGAGCGCGACGCCAGCAGCGTCAACTCGAAGCCATAGGTCTTGGTCATCCGCGGCGGCACGATCGTATCGGCATAGAAGACGCGCTTGTAGAAGGCCGCATGTGCCGGGCGGATGTGCTGCATCACGCGATCCGTGTTGAAATAGACGGCGCCGACGATCGCGGGCCGAAGCGTCAGATAGGGCAGCCCCGGCAGCTCCAGCTCGAAATCGGGATCGACGGCAAAGCGTGCGGGGTCGATCAACGTCATGCCGGCATCGAGGAAGGCGTGAATTTCCTCGGGGAAGATACCGGTCGATTGACATACGCGATGATCCGGCGTGACATGGTGTATCCGCACCGTGCTCACCAGCTCCTCGTCATAATAGACCCCGAAAATATAGGCGTGATCGTCGAAGTCGATGTCGTCGATCAAGTTCTTGGCCGCCACAGGCAAGACGTCGCGCGCCTTGTAGGCCTTGTAGCGTAGCCGCGCGACACCCTCCATGTCTTCGCTGCTTTCGATCCGGCGATATTCTACGTGATCGAGCACCTCCATCAGCTTGCCGGCAAAGCTGTCTTTCCAAGCACTCACATGAGTCATAATGAATGTTCCATGATGGTTAACGGAACATAATTGGTAAAAACTCGTGGTTTGATCAATATTTGATTTAATTTTTATTAACTATTAATTCCATTAAGGTTAATTTTTTTAACGAATACCGGTATAGGCTCGGCCGCGCGCTGCAACCAAGTTATCGTTGTTATGACATGATAAATAAGCGGATCTGCCCAGCTATCTGATCCGCACAAAACAAGCGCGGATCTTCGACTTACAATTTACACAAGCAGCCTGCGGCAGGATGATCGATTGGCCCGGATCATTATGGTGGCGTGATACGATCGCCGGTTCCCGGATTATTTTAGCGTCTGCGCAATAATACGCGTCCGCTCCTTGTATCAGGCGACATGATCCTCACGCGCACCCGGCAGCCGACGATTGAGGCCGGCCACCATCACAGCCACCTGTTCCCGGGTCACGGGTGCGGAAAACACATAACCCTGGATGATATCGGCCAGGTTCTTCTCAACGATGAGTGCCAGCTGTTCGAGCGTCTCGACGCCTTCGATGACGATATGGAGGCTGAGCGCACGGGAAAGATCGACGATGCCGCACAATAACTTGAAGCGGCGGCTGTCCGTCGTGATGTCGCGAACGAAGGACCGGTCGATCTTGACGACGTCCACCGGCAGGGAATCCAGGTAGCTGAGGCTGGAAAAGCCTGTTCCGAAATCATCGATCGCGATCGTGATGCCTTTGGCGCGCAGATCGGCAAGAATGGAGCGAACGGTTGCCACCTCGTCCATCAGGCAGCTTTCCGTGACCTCGAGATGCAACCGCGACGGCTCCAATCCCGACGCCTCGAGTGCCTCCATAACGACGGTGACGATATCGTCGTTGCGCAGATCCTGCGCTGACAGGTTGACCGAGACCGCAAGCGGCGCCGGCCAGGAAACGCAGTCCCGGCAGGCCTGGTTGATCATGAAGCGGGTGATGCCGGCAACGATGCCCATTTCCTCGGCGATCTGCACGAAGATATTGGGCGGGATCGAACCCTTTTCCGGATGAATCCAGCGCGCCAGCGCCTCGCAGCAAACGATGCGGGAGCCGTCCGGCGTAAACATCGGCTGATAGACGGCATGCAGCCTGCCCGCCTCGACAGCTTCGCGCAGGTCTTCCTTCAGTTTCTGGCGCTCGACATAGCGCGCATCCATCTCCTCTTCGAAGGCGCTGCATCCGCCTTTCAAGCGCGACTTGGCGTCGAACAGCGCCAGATCGACCTTGACCTGCCATTCCTCCGAGCGGAACTCCCTGCTCGGCATGGTCACATATCCGCCGCTGAAGGAAATGCGGAAGCTGTTGCCGTCGACATCGTAGATGCCTGTCATTGCCGCGTGCAGCGCGCGAATATGGCCATCGATCTCCGGCGCATTGTCCTCGTTCGGGAAGAACAGGACGAATTGATCGCCCACCAGCCGTGCCGAAAGCGCCGCAGTGCCCGCGAGCTCCTTCAGGCGCTCGGCTATGGCAACAAGAAGCCGATCACCGGCCAGATGCCCCTTTGTATCGTTGACATGCTTGAAGTCGTCGACATCGAGAACCAGGATTCCGATCCGGCCGTCCCGCATGCGCGCTGCAAGCTTTTCCTTGACCAGCTCGATGAAATATTCGCGGTTCGGCAGGCCCGTCAGAGGGTCATAGCGGACCATATGCAGGATCTTGCGCTCAGCCCGGATGCGCACGGTGACGTCTTCGAAGATCAGGATGACGATGCCGTCGGCGCGACGGCTGGCCGAGAATTCCAGAAATTGATCCTCGTTGAACTGGATAAGCGTGCGGGAAAGCGTACCGCTGACCAGCTGCCCCATTTGCCGGTGGATGAGTCCGGGCAAGGAGCCGTCGATGAAGGCGTTGCGCGCGCCGTAACGGAGAACGACGTCGAACTCGCAGTCCTTGAGCTGCTCTGGATGCGCGAAATTCAGGAGTTCGCAAGCCTTGCGGTTGACGACGAGGATGCGGTTCTGGGCATCCAGCATGAAGAGCCCGTGCGTCATATTGTTGAGCGCGGTATCGAACCGGTCGGCGATCAGGGATATCTCGCGCGAGGCGATGACGTTCTTGTAGAGAAATTCGCGCACGCCGTTCGCCATCGCCCGCGTCGTCAACCCGAAGGGGACGAGCATGATGGAGACGATCGCCTTGTAGAGCTGCTGCGACATCAGGCAGGCGATGATGATCGGCAGGCAGCAGGCGAGCGTCTGCAGGTCGATCGCCTTCTGGGATCCGTAGTTGCGGCCGACGATCGACACCATCGACGCCATCGTTACGGCGATGCAGATGAATTCCGCCAGCGGATCCTGCACGATCAGGATGGCATAACCGCTGCCGATGCCGAGGATGGATGCGGTTGCGGCGGCACCGATCACATAACGCGTTTCCCATTTGGCGATATCGGCCCGCGTGAAACTATGCTTGTCCGCCGCATCGAATTGCCGGAACGAATACATTCGCAAGGCAAATACGGCACCGAAAGCCAGGCAAAGCGTGAGATAGATATTTGCGCGCGTGCTCAGGAAAACGATGACATAGGTGAGGATATGAACGAACACGCCCGTAAACAGCGTTTTACGGTTTCCGAAAAGCGAACTGACGAACGACAGATAAACATCCGTCGGCACGGTGTCCGGGCTTGGAGGCTTCATTCAGACTTCCCCTGATGCGGCGGACACCCTAGTGAAAACGTTTTAAAATTTGATTGCTCAATAACACCCAACTGGACAGATTTATCAATCGTGTCGGTAACTTACATCGAAGTTAGGCTGCGGTCCGCATCGTATTAGTGCAATGATTCCCGGCTCACCCTACCTCGAAAATAATATTTAAGTCGCTAATAAATAAAACAAGATATTACTAAAGACTTACAGAATACGATCACAACTTGCCCGCTCGCTGCTGGATCATCATAAAAGTATCGAAAGTATACTCCGAAAGCTGCATCCAAAGATACGCATCTTTTTTATAGGAAACCTGATCCTCGTAGATGCGCTTGAAATAAGCGTTGGATTTGGAAAGATCCGCATAGAGCGCGCCGGCGGCCTGGAAGCACGCCTCCATGATCTCCTGGCTGAACGGACGCAGCGTCACGCCCTGCTGCACGATATCTTTCAGCGCCTGGGGGTTCTTCACATCGTATTTCGCCAGCATGTTGGTATTGGCGAAGGCACAGGCATCCGTGAGGATTGCCTGGTAATTTTTCGGCAAGGCATTCCATTTCTCCAGATTGAAGAAAGCGTGCACCACGGAACCGCCTTCCCACCATCCGGGATAGTAGTAGTATTTGGCGATCTGCTGCAGCCCGAGCTTCAGGTCGTCGTAAGGGCCAACCCATTCGGCCGCATCGACGATGCCTTTGCTCAGCGCGTCGTAGACCCCGTTGACCGCGATATCCTGTTGCGGCACCACGCCGATCTTTTCGATCACCTTGCCGGCCAATCCGGCAATGCGCATCTTCAGACCCTTGAGGTCGTCGAGCGTATTGATTTCCTTACGAAACCAGCCGCCCATCTGCGCACCGGTATTTCCCGCAGGCAGGCCCAATATGCCCTGCGTTGCGTAAAACTCGTTCATCAGCTTGTTGCCGTTGCCCTGATAGAACCAGGCATTGGTCAGCCGGGCGTTGAGGCCGAAGGGCAGCGCCGTGCCGATGGCATAGGTCGGATCTTTTTGCCAGAAATAATAGGAGCAGGTATGCGCGGCATCGACCGCGCCGGCGCTCACCGCATCGGCCGCTTGTGCACCAGGAACGATCTCACCAGCCTCATAGGTCTGAATGACGAAATTGCCGTTGGTCGCGTCGGAAACATGCGCGGCAATATCCTCCGCGCCGCCATAGATCGTGTCCAGGCTCTTGGGGAAAGAGGAAGTCATCCTCCAGGTGACCTTCGGATATTCCTGGGCCAAAGCCGGGCTCGCAAGCGTGGAGGCTGCAGCGCCTGCGCCAACGGCTCCTGCCCGCCTGATGAAGGAACGGCGATCCATCGAATTCTCCCATACGGACGGCATTGCTGGGAAACGGCGCGTTCCCCATCATGGCGCAAGCGATGGAACTAACCACGCCGCACCCAGTCTTTCAAGTTAGCTCTCTTGCACCGCATTATGGCGATTCCTGTACATCCGCATGACGAAGGGAAACAAAGCCTTATGGAAACCGCCGCACGTTGCCGCCTGCGCCGTCTTCGCGTAGATTCGTGACGTGGATAACATGCCTTTGGATTGACATCATGATCATCCAGAGGTCCCACCATACAACCGTTTCGCCGTTTCCGGAGCCTCGAATGTCCAGACCGATCATCGCCATCCCCGCCGACATTCGCGAATTCGACGGCACGCGCTGGCACGCGGTGCAGCTGCAATATGTTCATGCCGCCGTGAAGGCTGCGGGATTAATGGCGCTGATCGTACCTGCGCTCGAGGAGGGCAATGATGCGGACGCCATTCTCGACCGGGTGGATGGGCTGCTCGTTTCCGGTTCGGCTACCAATGTGCACCCATCCCTCTACGGAATGGAAGCGCTTGAAAGCGACGGTCCTTTCGATCCGGCGCGCGACGCGACTTCGCTGCCGCTCATCCGCCGCGCCATCGATCGCGCCATTCCGATGCTCGCCATCTGCCGCGGCATTCAGGAGCTGAATGTCGCGCTTGGCGGTACGCTGGCAAGCGAAATCCAGGATCAGCCGGGCATCTGGGATCACCGTAAGCCGCCGAATGTCGATCGCGACACGATGTATGCGATCCGCCAGAGCGTCTTCGTCAAGGAAGGCTCCTGCATCGCCCGCGTCGTCGGGCCGGGTGAAGTGCGCGTCAACTCGCTGCATCGTCAGGCGATCGCCGATACGGCGCCGAGACTGCAGGTGGAAGCGCTGGCCGAGGACGGCACGATCGAGGCCGTTTCCGTCATCGGCGCCAAGGCCTTTGCCGTCGGCGTACAGTGGCACCCGGAATATTGGGCCGAAACGGATTCGCCGTCGCTGAAGCTCTTCACCGCCTTCGGCGATGCAGTGCGCGATTATGCGGCTGGCAAGGAGCGGCCTCCGGTCGCTCCGTATCAGCAAAAAGCCGTATGATCAGCCTCGTGGCTTGACGGGGGTTTCCGGCACCGGCGTCACAGGCTCACCCTTGGCGAACCATTCGATGATATTGTCGGAGACCAGATCGGCCATGGCATCGCGCGTCGGCACCGAGGCGGATGCCACATGCGGCAGCAGCGAAACGTTCGGCAGCGAGAGATATCCGGCCGGGACATTCGGTTCGTCATAGAAGACATCGAGGCCGGCAGCGCCCAGCGTGCCGTTGCCGAGGGCTGTTATTAGCGCGTCGTCATCGACGGACCAGCCGCGGCCGATATTGATGAACACCCCCCGCGGCCCGAGCCCCGACAGGATTTCGGCATTGATGACCTTGTGGGTCTCCGGCGTCTTCGGCACGATGGAGATCAGCGTATCCACCGATTGCGCCATCTCTTGCAGGGTCGGGTAGTAATCGTAAGGCAGGGAGTCGCGCGGCGTGCGGGTGTGATAGCCGATCTTCACCTTGAACGGCTCCAACCTTCTTGCGATCTCCAGACCGATGCGACCAAGCCCGTAAATGCCGACGCGGCGCCCTCTCATGGAAAAAGGCGAGAGCGGAAAGGCCCCTTCCTTTGCCCAATGCCCTTCGCGCAGCCAGGTCTCCGCCTTCGGAAACTGCCGCAGCGTGTTCAGGAGCAGGGCGATCGCGGTATCGGCGACCTCGTCGTTCAGGACATCAGGCGTATTGGTCACGACGATCCCCTTCGAGGCGGCGTGCTTGACGTCGATCCCGTCATAGCCGACGCCGAAATTGGCGATGACCTCGACATTCGGAAAGGCATCGATCCAGGCCGCATCGAACCCGCCTGCGACAGCCACACCGCGGATGCGGGCCGCGGTCTCCGCATCGACCTTCGGACCGCCATCCCGTTCGACCGAAACGATATCGAACCGTTTCCCGAGCCTTTCGAGGACACGCGGGTGTATCTTCCCCGGAACGAGGATGGCGATGCGGCTGTCGGACATGGATCTTTCCTCTTGAGAGACTGTTCGGCGCCGAACCGCTGCTAACGAGCTTTGTAGGGCGCCGTGGATTGGCGGATGCGCATTTCCGGCTTGATAAGATGGATACCATCCGGCTCATGGCTTCCTGCCAGCCTATCCAAAAGCGCCCGCGCTGCAAGTCTTCCGACCTCGGCCTGACCGTTCCAGACGGTCGTCAGCGCCGGCGTCGCAATCGCCGCTTCTTCCAGATCGTCATAGCCGGTAACCGAAATATCCCGTCCCGGCACAAGGCCGGCGCGCGAAATGCCGTTCATGAGTCCGATAGCGACCAGATCGTTCCAGCAGACGGCGGCCGTCGGCTTCTGCGGCAGCGACAGGAAATGCACGGCAGCCTCGAAACCACCCTGTTTGGAGCGCGCGCCGGGAATACGCAGATTGGGATCGACCTCGATGGCAGCCTTGCGCAGGGCATTGACATAGCCCTGGTAACGGTCGCGTCCCGTCGAGGTCTGGTCGGTACCGCCGATCATCGCGATAGAGCGGTGGCCAAGGCTGATCAGATGGTTGGTCGCAAGCGAAATGCCATAGCTGTCATCGCCGCGAAAGGTCGGCAGATCCAGCGCTTCGATCTGTCGTGCCACCAGAATGGCCGGCATGCCGTTTTCTTCCGCCAGCTCGAAATCTTCCGGCGGCGTTCCGATCGCCGGCGACATGATGACGCCGTCGCCACCGAGCTGCAACAGCGTCTCGATGAAGGTCCGCTGCTTCTCGACCGAATCATAATGATTGGAAAGAATGAAGGTATGGCGGCTGCGGTCGAGCTCGCTTTCGATCGCCTTCAGGATTTCCCCGTAAAAGGGATTCATGATGTCGTGGACGACGACGCCGATAATGCCGGACCGCGATGTCCTGAGACTTGCCGCACGGCGATTGTAGATATAGCCCAGCGCGCGGGCCTGATCCTTGATCTTCTCGCGGGTATTGACCGCGACCAATGGGCTATCGCGTAAGGCCAGGGATACAGTTGCCGTTGAAATACCGAGCGTTTCCGCAATCGTAGAAAGCTTTATCTTTTGCGCCACGCACTCCCTCCCCCGTGAAACGCAGCCGTCAACATATTCCGTCGTTTTACGATTCCGGAATTTAAAATCTTTAATTAAAAGCTTTAATCACATCGTGCAACACGAATTCGCGAGGATTCTCAGAATTCCTCGTCGTCTTCTTCGTCGTCGCCGGCCTGAAGGTTGCTCTCGATCGTCTTGAGCAGACGCACGAGCGAGCGGATTTCCTTTTCGGAGAATCCGCGGGTAGCCAGTTCATCGCAGGTCGCGGCGGAACTTTCGATCTCGCTGACGCTATTGCGGCCCGTCTCGGTGAGATAGACCTTCGTCAGCCGCGCATCCTCGGCATCCGGCCGCCGTTCGACGAAGCCTTGCGCCTCCATGCGGCCGATCGTCCTCGTCATGGTCGGAGCCTTGACGCCGAGCTTCTGGGCCAGCGTACCAGCGGGCAGCCCGTCATTTGCCGCCAGCGCCAGAATGACCCCATCCTGCCCGGCATAAAGACCACTCGCTGTCAGGCTGCGTGTCATCACCGTGCGCATGGCCCGCGCTGCCTGTGTCAATGCCGGCGACAGATCGGCAAGCGTGTAGTCCCGGTGATCCTTCTTTTTACCTGACTTACTTTTCTTCCCGACCTTGTTCTTCTTGCCCATCGTGATTCCATTGACCTTTTCGCCGCTAAGTCATCACGCTATGACATTGCGCAGGTTACTGACATAAACAAGAGGCACATCCTCAGATGGCGTATCCTTTGCCATGTTTCGATGACAATGATGAAACACTGACGCCGCAGGAGCGATCAAAATGGATCGCCGTGCTGCCACTTGGCGCCTATGAGCAACACGGACCGCATCTGCCGTTCGAAACCGATACGCTCATTGCCGAGGGAATCGTTTCACGTCTCAAGGTTGCTTTGCCGGCCAAACTGCCGGTTACCTTCCTTTCCGTCGAGGCCGTCGGCTACTCGATCGAGCATATGGATGTCGCCGGCACGAAGACGCTGACCTTCGACGAGGCTATCGGGCGCTGGCTTGGTATCGCCGAGCGGTTGAGCGGGCTCGGCATCCGCAAATTCGTCATGCTGAATGCCCATGGCGGCAACTCGCCGCTGATGACCATCGTCGCGGCGGAGGCGCGTGTGCGCTTCGGCATGCTGGCGGTCGCCACCAGCTGGACCCGCTTCGGCGTACCGGACGGGCTGATCGCGCCGGATGACAAAGCCATCGACATTCACGGCGGTGATATCGAGACATCGGTCATGCTGGCGCTGCATCCGGAGAAAGTGGACATGTCGAAGGCGGCGAACTTCCCGTCGCGACAATCGGAGTTCATCAAGGGCTTCAAGCATCTGCGCGCCTACGGCCCGCATGCCTTCGGCTGGAAGATGTCTGATCTCAGCACGCAAGGCGTTGCCGGCAATGCAGGCGTCGCAACGGCGGCCAAGGGCGAGCGGCTGATCGCGCACGCGGTGCAAGGTCTCGTCGAGCTGTTCGAGGATGTCGACGCATTCGATGCGACGACGCTGACTTGATCGGCATCATGAATCGACGCCTGCTCCATTCCTGCGCAATGCAATGTGATCTTATAACATACAAAAGCCTTTGAACTGACGTCCTCAACTCCTTATATGGAACCCGACCAATATCTGCTCTCCGGGGCAACCTTCCATATTTCGAGGCTCCCATGACCGAAACAGCCACGCAAAAGCCCGTTCCCGTTACCGTTCTCACCGGCTATCTCGGCGCCGGCAAGACGACGCTGCTGAACCGCATCCTGTCTGAAAATCACGGCAAGAAATACGCCGTCATCGTCAACGAATTCGGCGAGATCGGCATCGACAACGACCTCATCGTCGAGTCGGACGAAGAAATCTACGAAATGAACAATGGCTGCGTCTGCTGCACCGTTCGCGGCGATCTCATCCGCGTCGTCGAAGGCCTGATGCGCCGTCCCGGCCGCTTTGACGGCATCATCGTCGAAACGACGGGCCTTGCCGATCCGGTTCCGGTCGCCCAGACCTTCTTCATGGATGACGATGTCCGCGCCAAGACCGAACTCGACGCCGTCGTCGCGCTCGTCGACGCCAAGCACCTGCCGCTGCGCCTGAAGGACAGCCGCGAAGCCGAAGACCAGATCGCCTTCGCCGACGTCGTCGTCATCAACAAGTCCGATCTCGTAACGCCGGAAGAGCTTGCCCAGATCGAGGACATCGTCCACGCGATCAACCCGGCTGCCCGCGTCTACAAGACGACCCGATCCGGCGTCGAGCTCGCTCGCGTGCTGAACCAGGGCGCCTTCAACCTGGAACGTGCGCTCGAGAACGACCCGCATTTCCTCGAGCACGGCCATGAGGATCATGTCTGCGGCCCGGATTGCGATCATGATCATGATCACCACCACCATCATGATCACGACCACGATCATCACCACCATGATCACGACCATCATCACCACCATGCTCCTTCCCCGATCCATGACGTCACCGTGCAGTCGGTTTCGCTGCGCGGCGGCGAGATGAATGCCGAGCGCTTCTTCCCGTGGATCCAGAAGGTCACGCAGACACAAGGCCCGAACATCCTGCGCCTCAAGGGCATCATCGCCTTCAAGGACGATCCGGAACGCTATGTCGTTCAGGGTGTGCACATGATCATCGAAGGCGACCACCAGCGTCCCTGGAAGGACGGCGAAAAGCATGAGAGCCGTCTCGTCTTCATCGGCCGCGAGCTTGACCGCGAAAAACTGGAAGCCAGCTTCAAGGCGTGCGAGGCGTCTGCCTGATGCCGACTGTTGCTCCGCTTGATATCGACGGCCACGTTCTGGCCGTCGAATTTTTAGGTGATACCCCCTTTTTCGCCAGCGCCGCCGGCGCGATCCACCGCCTCGAAGGCGGTGAGAAGGTTACCGAAGCCCATCAGGGGATGCTGACCTGCATCCGCGATCCTCATAGCGAGAGCCTGATCTCCGGCGGCGAGGATGGCAAGGTTCTGCGGATCGCAGCCGACGGCAGCATGGCGGTGCTCGCCGAAGCGCCGCGCAAGTGGATCAGCCAGCTTGCAGCCGGCCCGCAGGGCGCTGTCGCCTATTCCTATGGCAAGAGCACCTTCGTACAGCTCTCCGACGGGACGACGAAAGAGTTTCCGGAAGAACGTACCGTCGAAGGCATCGCTTTCGCTCCGAAGGGCCTGCGCATTGCGGTTGCCCGCTACAACGGCGTATCGCTGCATTGGGTCGGCATGAGCGCCCAGCCGGTCAATCTGGAATGGAAGGGCGCCCATACCAGCGTCACCTTCTCGCCGGATGGCCAGTTCATCGTCACGACCATGCAGGAAAATGCGCTGCACGGCTGGAAGATGGATGCGAAGCCGGGTGCCGAAGCCAGGCACATGCGCATGACCGGCTATCCCGCCAAGGTGAAGTCGCTCTCCTGGTCCAACAAGGGGAAATGGCTGGCCTCCTCCGGCGCACCGGCGGCGATCGTCTGGCCCTTCCAGGGCAAGGATGGTCCGATGGGCAAGGCGCCGTTGGAGCTCGGCACCCGCGCCAACATCATGGCGACTTCGGTGAAGTTCCACCCCGTCGAGGATATCCTCGCCATCGGCTTTATCGATGGCATGATCCTTGCGGTGCGCATCGGCGACGCCAAGGAAGCGCTCTTGCGACGGCCCGGCAAGGGTGCCATTACGTCGATGAGCTGGAGCAAATCCGGCAAGCTGCTCGCCTTCGCCTCCGAAGCCGGCGACTGCGGCGTCGTCGACATCTCCGGTTAAGGCAATTCAAGGAAAAGTGCGCAGCGGTTTTCCGTCCGGAATTGCGTGAAAACAATGAGACAGAGCAGTTCATGGATACCGTGGATCGCTGAACTGCTCTAAGCAGAGAGACAGGATCATGCCCCAGTCAGGAACGGCAATCGCCGGAAATGCGCCTAAACCAGCCGAAAACGTCTGGGATGTGATCCGTTGCGAAGCCGCCGAACTGGCGGCGCGCGAGCCGACGCTTGCGCCGCTGCTGCAGGCGCAATTGCTTGCCGGAAACTCCGAGGCCGAAAGCCTTGCCAACGTATTGGCCGCTAGGCTTTGCGTCGTCAGGATCGAGCACGGCGACATGCTTTCTCTGCTATCCGACGTACTGAGGCGATATCCCGCCATCCTGCAAGCAACGGAAGCGGATCTTGTCGCGGTGCGAACCCGCGACCCCGCCTGCACAACCTACCTGCATGCTCTTCTGAACTTGAAGGGTTTTCATGCCCTGCAGACGCACCGCATCGCCCATGCGCTCTGGACGGAAGGCCGCAAGGAAATTGCGAGCTGGCTCTCCAATCTCGTCTCGCTCGTCTTTGGCCCGGATATCCATCCGGCCGCGAAGATCGGCACCTCGATCATGCTCGACCATGGCTCCGGCATCGTCATCGGCGAAACTGCCGTGATAGAGGATGAGGTTTCCATCCTGCAGAACGTCACGCTCGGCGGCACCGGCAAGGAGAGCGGCGACCGTCACCCGAAGATCCGTCACGGCGTGATGATCGGCGCCGGCGCCAAGATCCTCGGCAATATCGAAGTTGGCGCCTTCAGCAAGGTTGCCGCGGGCAGCGTCGTGGTCAAACCCGTGCCGCCGCACTGCACCGTCGCAGGCGTGCCTGCCGTGGTCGTGCGCATCCATCGCGCCGACGAGATCCCGGCTGAGACGATGGATCAGAATATCTGATTTCAGCTGGGACTGTGGCCACCTCCTGGTTCAAGGCATCGTCGTTTTCGCCGCGCTTAACGGCGCTGCACCTCACCATGAGGTGAAGCAAGTTCCGTGGCGAGGCGCGCAAATCGGCCCTCGTGCTGAGGAGGCCCGAAGGGCCGTCTC
Source organism: Rhizobium aureum (assembly GCF_030182495.1). Classification (NCBI taxonomy): domain Bacteria; kingdom Pseudomonadati; phylum Pseudomonadota; class Alphaproteobacteria; order Hyphomicrobiales; family Rhizobiaceae; genus Rhizobium; species Rhizobium aureum. The sequence goes on from NZ_JAQJCI010000014.1 coordinate 52,685, forward strand.
GAAGCACGAGAGCGGGTGAGGAAACAACCGCAGGCAGTCCGTGACATAAGGTAGCACCGTAAACGCTCCAGACAGGCGACTCGTACCGTTCCGCATCCAGCACAGCAGAATCAAGTGCTTGCCGAAGATGCGATATCAACGGCTGAATCGCCTGCCCGTCACCCTTCATGGAACTGTCATGCTCCATTGATAGCTCGAAAGGGTTCTCTATGCCCGGCGTGGCGCAAATGCGCCGGAGCAATGCCCCCACTCGAAGAGGATATGACGATGATCAGTCTTTCACGTGGCGCCGCGCTTATCGCCGGCAGCGCGCTTACCCTTGTTTTGCTCTGTTCCGCCGCCGGTGCCACTGACCTAAGCCCGGCACCGAATACCGCGACGCCCATCAAGCATCTTGTCGTGATCTTCCAGGAAAACGTCTCCTTCGACCATTATTTCGCGACCTATCCCAAGGCAGCGAATGTCGATGGCGAACCGGCATTCAAGGCGGCAGACAACACGCCAACCGATATCAACACGCTCGCCAATGCCGGTCTTCTCGACAACAACCCGAACAAGACCAACACGGCAAACGGCGCCGATGCGGCGGCGCCCTTCCGGCTCGATCGTACGCAGGCGGCGACCCAGTCACAGAACCACGGCTATACCGCCGAACAGGCCGCCTACAACAACTTCGCTATGGACCTTTTCCCAGCCAATACCGGCCGTGGCACCAAGGGTGCCGCCGGTGCCTTCGGCACCAAAGGGCAGGTCATGGGCTATTATGACGGCAACACCGTCACGGCCTTTTGGAATTATGCCCAGCATTACGCGCTGAACGACAATTCCTTCTCCACCAATTTCGGCCCCTCGACCCCTGGCGCGCTGAACCTGATTTCCGGCCAGACCAACGGCGCCATCCTGCCGCCCGGCTACACACTGGAAAGCGACGGCACCTATTCCAAGGGCCGCATCGTGCCTGACGGCAATGGCGGCTGGACCGCGATCAGCGATTTCGACCCGACCGGCGACGTCTGCTCGGTCGGCCAGACGGCGCTGATGTACGGCAAGAACATCGGCGACATGCTGAACGATCACAAGATCACCTGGGGCTTCTTCGAGGGTGGCTTCGACCTGTCGCTGACCAACCCGGACGGCACGACAGGTTGCAAGCGCGCGACCACGTCGACCATCACCAAGGTCAACTACGCCGACTACATTCCGCATCACCAGCCGTTCCAATATTATGCCTCGACCGCCAACCCGACGCATGCGCGCCCCTCTTCGGTGGCGGCGATCGGGACGACCGATGCGGCAAACCACCAGTACGACATGACCGACTTCTATGCGGCGCTGAAGAACGGCAACATGCCGACGGTCAGCTTCCTGAAGGCACCTGCCTATCAGGACGGCCATGCCGGCTATTCCGATCCGCTCGACGAACAGGAATTCGTAACTGAGGTAGTCAACACCGTGCAGAATTCGCCGGATTGGAAGGACACCGCCATCATTATCCTCTACGACGATTCCGATGGCTGGTATGATCATGCCCATGCGGTCGTCAATCCGTCGAAAATCCCGGTCAAAGGCTATGACGTGCTGAGTGGCGACAGCTGCTCCACCGGCACCGCCCTCCCCGGCGTCAATGGCCAGCCGGCGCAGGGACGCTGCGGCTACGGCACGCGCCAGCCGCTGCTTGTGATTTCACCCTACGCCAAGGTCAACTTCGTCGATCACACGCTGACGGACCAGACCTCCGTCATGCGCTTCATCGAGGACAACTGGATGGCCGGCGCCCGCCTCGGCGGCGGCTCCTTCGATGTGCTCTCGGGCTCGCTGAACACCATGTTCGACTGGTCCAAGGGTGACGCGCCGAAGCTGATCCTCGATCCAAAGACCGGCAACCAGGCATCGTAAAACCAAAGGGGAGACGGAATGCCCGTTCAGATCAGCCACCGTCTCCTGCCGCTCCTCGCACTCGCGGGCCTATCGCTTGCGGGTGCGGCTGTCGGCATGGCAAGCGAACCGGCCGCCAGTGCTTCGGCAACCGATGGCTATGATGAACAGGCGCCACTGAGCGCGGTGGCGCAGCTCGGCAAGAAGCTGTTCTTCGATCCGTCGCTGTCCGGTGGCGGCCAGATGTCTTGCGCCACCTGCCATGACCCGGCCAACCACTATGCGCCGGCCAATGGCCTCGCCGTCCAGCTCGGTGGCCCGCATCTCGATCAGCCGGGCGTCCGCGCGGTGCCCAGCCTCGCCTACAAGATGTCGACGCCATCCTTCTCGATAGGCGAGGAGAGCGCTGCCGACGAGGCCGCGGAAGCCTCGCCGATGGCCGAAGCATCGGGCGTGGCTCTCGCCAATGCCCCCGCGGCCGTCACCGGCCCGCTGGCGGCAGAGGCCGTCGTCAAGGCCGATGCGGCAGCCGCAGCAAACCTCGTGCCGCAGGGCGGCATGTTCTGGGATGGGCGAGTGGATTCACTGGAGGAACAGGCCCTGCAGCCGATGATCTCACCCTTCGAAATGGCGAATGCCGATGCCGCCATCGTCTATGCCAAGCTCAAGAAGGGTTACGGCAAGGATATTTCGGCGCTCTTCGGCGACAATGTCCTCAACGATCAGGATATGACCATTTCAGAGGTAGGCTTCGCACTTGCCCGCTATCAGATCGAGGAAAACTCCTTCCATCCCTATACGAGCAAGTATGATTATTACCTGCGCGGCAAGTCAGTGCTGACGGATGCGGAAGCGCGGGGATTGAAGCTGTTCGACGATGCGAACAAGGGCAACTGCGCCTCCTGCCATCTCGACAAGATGACCGGCGACGGGCAGATGCCCAACTTCACCGATTTCGAGTTCGAGGCGCTCGGCGCACCGCGCAATCCGGCCATTCCGGCCAATGCCGATGCCCATTACTACGACACCGGTATTTGCGGCCCGCTGCGCAACGACGCCTATTCCGCCCAGCAGCAGAATTGCGGCCTGTTCAAGACGCCGACGCTGCGCAACGTCGCCACCCGACATGTCTTCTTCCACAATGGCGTCTATCGGAACCTCGAGGATGTCACCCGCTTCTATGTCAAGCGCGACACCAATCCGGGGGAAATCTATCCGAAGGATGCGAGCGGCAAGGTCCTGAAATATGATGACCTGCCAGCGCAGTATCGGGCCAATATCGATGTCATCGACGCGCCGATGAACCGCAAGCCCGGCGATGCCCCAGCGCTCAACGACGCCGAGATCGCCGATGTCGTCGCCTTCCTGAAAACGCTGACGGACGGATACGACCCGGCGAAGGAGGGCATGAAGGCCGCTAAATAAAAAAGCCTCCACCTGGACAGGCGGAGGCTTTTGATATTCCAGGACTCTTCGGGCGCTTTACGCAGCCTTTGCTATCGGCGGCTGGGCAAGCTTGCGGCCGCTGGCAACGACCATGCCGGCGGCACTGTCGAGCCAACCGTCTTTGAGTTCGAGAGCCAGGAAGCGCTCGCGCTGGAACGGACCGGGCATGACGAGATGCCGCGTCTTTGCGGCGAAGAAGCCGAAACGCTCGTAATAAGGCGCATCGCCGACCAGCAGGATCGCGCCGTGGCCGCGCTTCTTGGCCTCCAGGATGGCAGCGCGCATCAGCGCCGAACCGATGCCTTTGCCTTCATAGGCGGGATCGATCGCCAGCGGGCCGAGCAGCAACCCATCGACCGGGCGCGTCTCGCGATCGACGCCGGCTTCGATGTTCCAGAGACGAACCGTGCCGATGACATGGTCGCCGCGATCGCGCGCGACCAGTGCCAGGCCTTCGGCCGGAACGCGGCCCTGACGCAGCTTTTCCGACGACTTCTTGCGGCGGTCGGGACCCATGGCGCGATCCAGCAGGTTTTCGCGCGCAACGACATCGCCTGCGTTTTCCAGGTCGAGAGTGAATGTGGACGGCGCAAAGAATGCGCGGACAGAATCAAGAACAGCGGCCATCTCGGCCTCCCGTGCCCAATACCGTTATCAGCGGTGGTGACAAACTATTGTGAGGGTGCCGCCCCGGCTGGCTACGGGGGCAGCTTTGTCGAACTTCAGATCCCTGCCGGACCTCAGATGATGTAAGCCTTCAACGGGTCGAAGCCGTTGAACGACACAGCCGAGTAGGTCGTGGTGTAGGCGCCGGTGCCTTCAATCAGGACCTCGTCGCCAATGGTGAGCGACACCGGCAGCGGATAGAGGTTCTTCTCATAGAGCACGTCGGCCGAATCGCAGGTCGGACCGGCGATGACGCAAGGTTCCATCTCGTCGCCGTCGCGCGTCGTGCGGATCGGGTAACGGATCGCCTCGTCCATGGTTTCGGCGAGACCGCCGAACTTGCCGATGTCAAGGAAGACCCAGCGAGCGGCGTCATTGTCCGACTTCTTGGAGATCAGAACGACTTCAGCCTTGATCACGCCGGCATTGCCGACCATGCCGCGGCCCGGTTCGATGATCGTGTGCGGGATCTGGTTGCCGAAATGGGCACGCAGAGACGCAAAGATCGCCTTGCCATAGGCTTCGGCCGAGGGAACGTCGCGCAGGTATTTGGTCGGGAAACCGCCGCCCATGTTGACCATCTGCAGGTGGATGCCCTGCTTGGCGAGCGAGACGAAAACGCGCTTGGCATCGGCAAGAGCATTGTCCCAGGCATCGACTTTGGTCATCTGCGAGCCGACGTGGAAAGACACGCCGTAGGATTCCAGACCGAGCTGGTGGGCGTAGACGAGAACGTCGACGGCCATCTGCGGGACGCAACCGAACTTGCGCGACAGCGGCCATTCCGCACCTTCGCCATCGGTCAGGACGCGGCAGAACACGCGGGCGCCGGGGGCCGCACGCGAGATCTTTTCGACTTCCTCGTGGCTGTCGACGGCGAAGAGGTTGATACCGAGTGCATGCGCACGGGCGATATCGCGCTCCTTCTTGATGGTGTTGCCGTAGGAGATACGCTCAGCGGTCGCACCGGCATCGAGCGCCATTTCGATTTCGGCGACGGACGCGCAATCGAAGTTGGAGCCGAGGCTGGCGAGCAGGCGCAGCACTTCCGGAGCCGGATTGGCCTTGACGGCATAATAGATGGCGCTGTCCGGCATGGCATGACGGAAGGCGTGAAAATTGTCGCGGACGACATCGAGATCGACCACCAGGCAAGGACCGTCCGGACGTCGGGCAGCGAGGAAATCGCGAATACGTTGCGTGGTCATGTCAATTCCCTTTCAATTCCAAAGGCTCCGGGGAAGACCCAGAGGACAAAGGGCGACGCTCATTCGCTCAGGAACCAGCCGGTGGAGACCCCGGTACCGTGCAAATGCGCGAAGCGCGGATGATGAACGAGTGCCGCAAGCGGCGCTAATTCGCTTTGTCTGCCATGGATTGGAGGGAAGATCCCAACCGCACTTCCGGCAATGAAGGTGTGCCTCTTCAGTAACCCCGGCTGATGGAAAGCCGGGAGAGAACAAAAAGGCCCGCACCGTCGTTGCTTCAGATGTCCTCGCATTTTCCGGTTGGCCGGAATAGCGACTGGAGGGGTTAATTCCAGGTACCTTACCGATTTTCTCACCACATCGAGGATCGGCGGACACCCACGGGCACGTGCGACTTTGGGCTGACCCCGAAATAGGAATATTCGCCGACATAATCAAGAAAATTTTTCTTCCATGCCCGAAAAAAATAATTGAACAAATCGAAGCATTTTGTTCAACATCCGGAAACAGTTAGCGGGAGGCTTCACCATGGACACTTTGACCCGGATTCGCGCCTTCATCGACGTGGTCGAAGCCGAAGGATTTTCAGCGGCTGCGCGCAAGACCGGCCGCTCCAAGGCGCTCTTGTCGAAATATGTCCGCGAGCTGGAGGACGAACTCGGCGCGCTGCTCTTGAACCGCACCACGCGTCAATTCTCCATGACGGAAGCCGGCCATACCTATTATCGGACCGCCTCCGATATCCTGAAGGAGATCGACAACCTTGCCGACCTCGTGCGCGAGAACAACCAGCAGCTTAAAGGCCGGCTGCGCGTCTCCGTGCCGCGCACCTTCGTCGACGCCGATGTCGGGCAATCGCTGATCGACTTTGCCAAGGAAAATCCCGATCTCGCGCTGGAAATCTCTGCCGACGACCGTTTTGTCGATCTGATCGAGGAAGGCTTCGATGTCGCCGTGCGCATCACCAAGCTCGAGGATTCCGGCATGATCGCCCGCAAGATCTCGGACTTCCGCATCCATCTCTGCGCAACCCCGGCGTTCCTCGAGCGCTATCCGACGCTGGAGCATCCGAGCGATCTTGCCCGCGTGCCTTTCATCATCGATACCAACACCCGCTCACAAGGCAATATCCGCTTCGTCGATGCCGACAGCACCACTTTCAACGTCGCCATCAACGGCACGCTCGAAGTCAACAGCCCGCATGCGACGTTGCGCGCAGCTCTTGCCGATCTCGGCATCGCCATCGTCCCGGATTTCATCGGCCGCCAGGCGATCGAAAGCGGGCAATTGCTGACATTGTTCAACGACTATCTTCCGACCGATCGCGGCATCTATGCCGTCTATCCGCACCGGCGCTATCTGCCGGCCAAGGTGCGCATCTTTGTGGACTATCTGCACAACTGGTTCCGCAAGAACGGCTGAACGCCCGAGCTTGGCCGCCCGGTCCCAATTCCGTCTCATTTCCTGACCAGAAAACGAAGTGAATCAATGCTCGCGAAACCTATCGGACGCATGAGAAAATCCACGACCGCCTACGCTGTTGCCCTGACCGGCGGCCTGCTGCTCGTGCCCGCCGCAGCATCGGCGCATCCGCATATTTTCGTGGAAGCCCGCCTGGAAGTGCTGGCCGGCGCGGATGGCAATGTGCAGGAACTGCGCAACGTCTGGCGGTTCGATGAAGTATTCTCTTCCTCGGTGCTGATGGATTTCGACAAGAACACCAATCTGAAGCTCGACCCGGACGAGCTGAAGGAGGTTGGCAAGACGGTGCGCGAGTCGCTTGCCGACTACGACTATTACACGAACCTGACGCTGAACGGTAAAGTGATCAAGGTGAACAAGCCTGACGTCATCAATGTCGATTATCGCGATGGCCAGCTCCTGATGTTCTTCGCCGTCAAGCCTTCCGAGCCGATGCCGCTTGCCAAGGGCAACAAGCTGAGCTTCGGCATCTACGATCCGACGCTCTACACCTCAGTCGATTTCCCGAGCGACAATGAACTGGTGACGGAGGGCGATGCCTTCAAAAGCTGTACGCAGAAGGTCGTTCGCCCCAATCCGGACGAGGTTATCGCCGAAAACAGATCGACATTGACGGATGCCTTCTTCAACGATCCGACGGGAACGACCATGTCGAAACTCTTCGCAACGCGGATAGACGTCGAATGCTGACTTCGAGACTGAGGAAGCTCGCTCCGGCCGCGGTACTCGCCCTTTTGGCGGCCGCCGGTCTGGCGCATGCCGCAGGCTCTCCGCTCGGCATCGGCACGGCGGAGCCGAGCTTCCAGCCGATTGGCGGCCCGCTTGCCCCGATCTTCCTCTATGTGAACTACGAACAGCAAGCCTTCTATCGCGCGCTTACCAGATCCATCGAGGCCATGCGCCAGGATCCCTGGCAACTCTGGACGCTGATCGGCCTTTCCTTCGCCTATGGTATCTTCCATGCCGCCGGTCCGGGCCACGGCAAGGCTGTCATCTCCTCCTACATGGTCGCCAACGAGATCGAGCTGAAGCGCGGCATCGGCATCTCGTTCGTTTCCGCGCTCATTCAGGGCCTCGTTGCCGTCCTTGTCGTCGGCGCCGCCTATTTCGTCCTGCGTGGTTCCGGCATCACCATGACGATGGCGACCAACGCCATGGAGATCACCAGCTTCGTCATGGTCATCCTGTTCGGCAGCTGGCTCTTGTTCCGCAAGCTGCGGGCAATGATGCAGAGCCGGGCGCAGCGTCAGGAAATGCAGCTCGCGACATCGGCGGGGCCAATCAGTGTTTCGCTGTTCGAGGGGGCCGCGACGGGCACGGATTCGACGAGAGGTTTTGCGCGCAGCGGCGCCGTCATGTCCACTGCCGGCGGCTATCAATGCTACGATCCCGCCCATGCGGCCGGCGATGGCGCTTATTGCGAGACCTGCGGCCACGCCCATCTTCCCGATCCGAAGATGCTGTCGAATGAAAAATTCAGTGTCCGCGAAGCCTGGTCGGCCATCATCGCCGTTGGACTGCGACCGTGCTCTGGCGCCCTGCTGGTCATGACCTTTTCGATGCTGAACGGGCTCTATCTCGGCGGGCTTCTGTCCGTGCTGGCCATGTCCATCGGCACGGCGCTGACCGTCTCGCTGCTTGCCATGATCGCCGTCTTCGCAAAAGGCACCGCCGTCCGTTTCACGGGCAAGGGCTCGAGGCTTTCGGCCTGGGTGGGCAATGGTATCGAAATTCTCGGTGCGCTGCTGGTCATCTGCACGGGCGTCATTCTGCTCGGCGCCTCACTGCAGAACTGAGCGATTTCGGAGGATTCGGGAAAGCCTTACGCTAGAGCTTACGGCCCATTGCGCCGCTGGTACCGGGCTCTCAGCCAGAACACCAGGAAGAAGGCCAGGATGACCAATACGCCGAAGCTCGTGCCGAGCCATGGCGAAATCGAGCCGAGCCAGACGATGACATTCGGCATCAGGTAAAGCGCGACCGTCGCCGCCACCAAAATAATGCCGGCGGCGATCGCCGCCGAGCGGGTGTCGCTTTTCTTGTCCGTCAATCGCCGATCCCCAGCACGCCATGAAATGTTTCGGCGAAGGCTTAGGCCAGCCGCCGCCGAAAGGCAACCAGCGCTATCTATCAGAGTGGGACTTTGGCACCAGCGACCGTCGCCTCGATATGGTCGACCAAGGCGTCGGCCAAACCGAGCCTGCCGGCCAGCAGATCGAGATAGCCGCGCTCGGCCCGAGAATCCGGCTCAATCGCGAGCCGCGACGCGGTATAGACCTGTACCCGCTGCTCTTCGGTCTTCGCCGAGGCGACGATCGCGTCAAGATCGACGGGATTGGCAAGCTCGCGCTGGAAGAAGGCTTCCGCCTCCGACCCGACACCGGCCTCGTGCACCTTGCCGAGAATGCGCTGACGCTCCGCATCGTCGATATGGCCATCGGCACGGGCGGCCGCGATCATCGCCCGCACCAGCGAAAGCGTAAAATCATTGCTGGCGATGGCAGGCGCTGTGCTGAAGCCGGAATCTGACGGCGGCGGCAGGAACTGCGGCTCGGCCTGCTGGGTCGATTGGGGTGCCGGCTGCGGCTGATTGCCATCGCGGTAATTCTTGTAGGCTTGATAGCCAAGTCCGGCGATGGCGGCGAGGCCGCCGAGCGCCAGCGCATTGCCGGCAACCTGGCGTCCGGTCTTCGTCCCCAGCAGCACGCCGGCGATCGCGCTCGTCGCCATCGGATTATCCCTGGCGAGATTGATGGCCTGGGTTGCCCTGTCCTTCACGGTCCCCTGCACTCCCGGAACCTGTGATCCCAGGAATTGGTCAAGAAGCTTGCGGGCGTCGATCATATGGATGGTCCTCCGTCCTTGTGATGGTGAGAGGGAGATAGGAAGCGCAACCGCAAATACCAATCCATAGAATCTAAAAAGGCGCGCAGAAGGCTGCGCGCCTTTACAATTGAACGGAAGCGATCGTCTCAGCCCTTGAGCGTGGCAGCCTCGGCGGCAAGCTTGGTGATGCCGGCCCAGTCGCCTGATGCAACCAGTTCCTTCGGTGCCACCCAGGAGCCGCCGACGCAGATGACGTTCGGCAGCGACAGATAATCATGGGCATTCTTCAGCGAAATGCCGCCGGTCGGGCAGAAGACCGTGCCTGCGAGCGGCGAGGACAAGGCCTTGAGATAGGAGGCGCCGCCGGCCTGCTCGGCCGGGAAGAACTTGAGCACCGTATAGCCCTCCTCCCGCAGCGCCATGACTTCGCTTGCGGTCGCGGCACCCGGCAGCAGCGGCACATGCGAGGAGCGCGCAGCGTCCAGCAGTTCCTGGGTCGTGCCGGGGCTGACGATGAACTTGGAACCGGCTTCGACGGCCGCATCCCACTGGCTGACATTGAGGATCGTACCGGCGCCGACTTCGGCCCCTTCCACCTCTTCGGCGACCGCACGGATGGCATCGAGCGCGCCGGCCGTGCGCAGCGTGATCTCGATGGCCTTCAGACCGCCGGCAACGAGCGCCCGTGCGAGCGGCACGGCCGATTTCGCATCATCGACGATCAGCACCGGAACGACGGGCTGCAGTTTCAGAATGGAAAGAAGCTTTTCGGTTTTCTCGCCCATGGTCGGTGCGCTCCTTTAAAACGATTGAAACCGGCTCTCGAATAACCTCCCCGAGAATGCTTGTCGAGACAAAAGCATGCTTTGGACAGGACGGGTAGGAATTCGTCGTGACATACTATAGTCTGCCGCGGTCTGTGCCAGTGGAGCATGTTAAACGCATGGCAAAAGAGATCGAGCGAAAGTTTCTGGTGCGCGGCGATCATTGGCGTGATTACGCTTCGGAGAAGCTGATCCTGCGACAAGGATATATTGCCTCCATGAACGACCGCTCCGTGCGGATAAGGCTGACGAACGAAACCACGGCGACTTTGACGATCAAGATCGGCAAGGCGATGACGAGGGATGAATTCGAGTACGAGATCCCCGTCGATGAGGCCGAGGAGCTTCTGGGAACGGCGGTCGGCCTCGTCATCGAGAAGACCCGCCACAAGGTGCCCTTCAAGGGATTTGTCTGGGAGGTGGATGTCTTTCGCGGCGCCCATCGCGGTCTTGTGATCGCCGAAGTGGAGATGGAAGACGAAAGCGATGATCCGGAACTGCCGGACTGGATCGGCCGCGAAGTGACCGGCGAATACCGCTACTCCAATCAGGCTCTCGCGACCCAGTTCGAACAGGAGTACGATGAGCTATCGCGTACGGCCTGACCGGGCTCTTGATGGCGAGGTGCACAAAGCCGCCGCGCATCAACTCGGCAAAGCGATAGCTGTTCTGACGGATAGGCCCCAAGGTCTGCACGAAGCGGTTCACGCCGCGCGCAAGAACATCAAGCGCGTGCGCGCTTTACCGTCTGATAGCGCCGATTGCGCGCGAATTTCAACAGCACGAGAATGACCGGCTTCGTGACATGGCCCGCTCGCTTTCAGGCCTACGCGACGCGACCGCGCTGATTGAGGCCAGCCATTACCTGCAGACGACGGCGAAATCCGAAGATGAACTGCAGGCGCTTAGCCGAGTAACCGATGTTCTGACCAGCAAGCGCGACCGCCTCGCCGAGGCCGAGACCGATCTCGAAAGCAAGGCACGGCTGGCAATCACCACCTGCAACGAGGCGCTCGAGACGTTGAAGGATATATCATTCGAGGCTGGGCGGCGCGACACGGCCCGTCTTTTCCAGAAGGGGTGGCGCAAGAATCTCCGCAAGGCGGTGCAGGCGCTTTCCGAGTGCCATGTGGAAGCGGCCCATGCCGAGTGCTTTCACGATCTGCGCAAGCGCAGTCAGGATTACTGGATGCATCACATGCTGCTACGCGACGTCTGGCCGGCCGCCATGCATGCCAAGCAGCTGGAGGCCAAGATATTGGTCGATGTGCTCGGCCGCTATCTCGACATGTCGATGCTGGCGGATGTCGCGGATCGCGAGCCGCATCTCTTCAACGGGAGCGACGATCACGCGCGCCTGCTGGAGGCGATCATTTCCCGGCAGCAGGCGGCCCGTGAGGAAGCGCTGAACCGGGCGCGTTGGGTCTTTGCAGACAAGCCCAAGCGCGAGGCACGAACCATAAAGCGCCTCTGGCTGGAGGCGGTGGATTGAGGCGGATAAGACCCCTCACCCGCCCTCGTGCTTCGAGGCTTCGGCCCTGAGCGCCTACGCACCTCAGCATGAGGGCTGGTCATCGGCGCCCGGCGCGTCACTGCGGAGCACTGTCTGAAGCTCAAAGGCCGCTCCACTCTCATTCTGAGCCCGTCGAAGGACGAGGGTGGCCCCGGTGGCGATGCCTCGAAGGATCGAGGCTGCCAGGTCGCATAGTTTCAAAATACGAATCCCGATTGCCTGAAAGCCCACAAAATTGTATTTCCCCGCCATGACCGACAAGCTTTCAGATCCACGGCGCGACGCGACCGGCGCATTCCTCGTTGCCGCGCTCTATCATTTCGTTTCCTTTCCGCGCTTCGAAATCCTGCGCGAGCCTTTGCTTGCGCTCTGCGAGGAAAATGGCGTCAAGGGCACGTTGCTGCTTGCGCATGAAGGGATCAACGGTACCATCGCCGGCACGGATGCTGCCATCGGCGCAGTCCTTGCCTTCCTGCGCGCCCAGCCGGAATTTGCCGGCCTGGAGCACAAGGAAAGCCGCGCGTCGAAAATGCCGTTCGTGCGCATGAAAGTGAAGCTCAAGAAAGAGATCGTCACCATGGGCGTCGAGCATATCGACCCCACCAAGGTCGTCGGAACCTATGTCGCGCCGAAGGACTGGAACGCACTGATCTCCGATCCCGATACGATCGTCATCGATACCCGCAACGACTATGAGACCGCCATCGGTGTCTTCAAGGGCGCGGTTGACCCGAAGACCAAGACCTTCCGCGAATTTCCCGATTGGGTGCGCGACAATACCGGCCTGCACAACAAGCCGAAGATCGCCATGTACTGCACCGGCGGCATCCGCTGCGAGAAGGCGACCGCTTTCATGAAGCAGCAGGGCTTCGACGAGGTCTATCACCTCAAGGGCGGCATCCTGAAATATCTGGAGGAAGTGCCGGCGGAAGAAAGCCTCTGGGAAGGCGCCTGCTTCGTCTTCGATGAGCGCGTCTCCGTCGAACACGGCCTGAAGGAAGGCAATCACAAGCTCTGTCACGCCTGCCGCAATCCCATTACATCAGAGGAAGTGACCTCGCCCTTCTACGAAGCCGGTGTATCCTGCAGCCATTGCTATCACGAGCGCAGTGAAGAGGATCGCGAACGTTATCGCGAAAGGCAGCGGCAGATCGCGCTCGCCCGCAAGCGCGGCCACGAGCATATCGGCTGACGCAATTCCAGGAAAAGCGGAAATGCTTTGGGCATATCAGGCCGCGGCATGCTCCTCGCCCAGCTCTACCGCCATCTGCACGGCAAGCCGCTTGCTGATCTCGGTTTCCGGCATCGGCTTTCCGTAGAAATAGCCCTGCAGCTCGTCGCAGCCGAAGCCTTCCAGCGCCCTTCCCTGCGCCTCGGTCTCGATACCTTCGGCGGTCACGGGAATATCGAGTGAACGGGCCAATGCCACCGTCGCCTGCAGCATTTCACGGGCGCGGTCGTCTTCGAGCACATTCATGGTCAGTGAGCGATCGATCTTGATGCGATCGAAGCCGAACTGGCGCAGATAGCCGATAGAGGAGAAACCGGAGCCGAAATCGTCGAGGGCCACCTTGACCCCGAGTGTCTTCAGCCGCTCGATCGACTGGCGGGTGCGCTCCGGATTCTGGATGATGTAGCCTTCGGTAATTTCCAGCGTTACCCGCTCGGCCTCTATCCCCGTCCCGTTCAGTACGCTGCGGACGTAGTCGGCAAAGGCAGGATTGCGGAATTGACCCGGCGATACATTGACGGCGATGCGAAGATCCGGCCATTGCCGCGCGGCTTCACAGGCCTTGCGCAGGACGAGCAGCCCCAGCGCCTCGATCAGACCGCTGGTTTCAGCAATGGGAATGAAGACCTCTGGTGAAATCGGGCCGTGACCGGGACGGTTCCAGCGCACGAGCGCTTCGACACCGATCATTTCGCAGCTCGATGCCTCGACCAGAGGCTGATAGGCGAGCGTCAGCTCTTCCATCTCGATGGCACGGCGCAGATCGAGTTCAAGCGCGTTGCGCTCCTCGCGATGGGCATCCATGGCCGTGTCGTAGCAGGTCATGCGGGCGCGGCCCGCCTCCTTGGCCTTGTACATGGCAAGATCGGCACGCCGCACCAGTTCCTCTCTGTCGATCCGGCCTTCCGGCGAACTCGCTATGCCGATGCTGGTGCCGACGACGACCACCCGCCGGCCGATTTCCAAGGGCTCGGAGAGAAAATCCAGGATCTGTTCCGCCAGCTGCAAGGCAGGCGCGTCGTTGAGTTCCTTCGTCGGAAAGACGATGGCGAATTCGTCTCCTCCAACCCTGGCCAGCGCCGCCTGTGGCGGCACAAGCACGCTGAGGCCTGCCGCCACGGCGCGAATGAGCTGATCGCCCGTGCCATGCCCATAGGAATCGTTGATTTCCTTGAAACCATCGAGATCGAGATAGAGAAGCAGAACATTGGTGCCGTCGCTGCGCGCCCGTTCGACCAGCCGGTCCACATCGAGCCGCAACCCCTCCCGATTGAGAAGACCGCTCAACCTGTCACGCAGTGAAACCTGACGCGCCTGAACCTCCTCCGACCGCAACCTGCGCCCAGCCAACGACCCCAAGATCAGCAGCACGACGAAGAACAGGCCGACAAGGCCGAGCGCGCCGAGCACCAGCGGCCGGACCTTTTGGTAGCTCATGTCGCCCGGTTCGCGCGAGCTCCAGACCAGCCGCCCCAGCGACTTGCCTAAGGGATCGACGATGGAAACCGCATAGCGAGCCACGGTTTCCGGCGGCATCAGCGTCAGGCCGCTGATGACATAGGTGTTGGAAAGCATCTTGATGCGGGCAGCGTCGAGATAACGCACGAGGATCAGGTAACGACGCTGGCCTTGCGGCGCGGGAATGCGGCCGGATCTTTCGCGGATGGTCGCCGCGCCGGCGGCGGCGATACCATCCCTGGTCATGATGTAACCCGAGGCTTCCGGCACACCGGTCACGCGCGTGGTGCGCGCCTGATCGACCAGGGCCCAAATGGCGGTGCCGAGGACGTCTTCGATATTCTCCGTCAACGGCACGCCGTCGTGATAGGCAATGATAGGCTTGTTGTGGTCGTCGACAATAACGGCGGTATCGAACAGCGCGCCGTCGGAGGAGATGTCGCCGTAATTGCCGGCGATCCAGCCCCGGTCGTTCGTCCCGTAGACGCTTCGCGCCGCATCGTTGCGCGCGGAATGATCATGCAGCGTCGCTTCCAGCTGCCCCTGGAAGGTTTTCAGGGCGCCGACGGTCGTCTCCCAGGAACGTTCGTCATCCAGCTTGTTGGAGTAATCGGCGACGCGGCCGATTGCGGTCAGCACCATCAGGGTCACGACGGCAACCACAAGAGCAAAGGAAATCAAAACGGCCGTCACAATGGAATGACGACCGATCTGTGTCGCTTGCCGCAATGAATTGAAAGTTGCTCCCACGCCTTTTCTCCTTGGCACGGAAGTCTGCCGTCAGGTCTTCAACAAACGGTTAAGGCGTATCGGAGATTCCTACAGGAATGGGTTGCATATTTGCCGAAGCCGGAAAAATCATGCTCTGGTGGCAATCGTTTGCGCGAAACGGCTGAGACCCCCGGACAGGAGGCCGTTTTCGTGCGCCTCCAGAAGCATGGCCGCCTGTGCCTCATCGCTCTTGCCCGCAATCGGCAAGCGCAGGAAAGCGTCGGCCACGATGTGCAGCGACATGGTCTGCAGGACCTCGGTCAGCTGTGCTAGGACAAGATCGCCGCGATGGGAAGCATGGGCGAGCATCAACGGCTTGAACGGCACTTCGTCGCGCGACACCAGCCAATCCAGCGCATTCTTGAAGCCGCCGGGAATACCATGAGCATATTCGGGGCAGGACACGATCAGACCATCCGCCTTACGGATCTCGGCTGCAAATCTCTCGACCACGGGCGGCGTCCTCTCGCCCTCATCGTCGGGATTGAAGATCGGCAGAGCGCCGATCAGATCGCAGATGGCGATGCTGACGCCGTCAGGACAGGCGAGCTGCAGCGCCTGCAGCAGCCTGCGGCTGGTCGAGGCCTGCCGTTGACTGCCGCAAAGCGCGTAAAGAAAAATCGGCCGTTGGGTCATGCGCGATATTTATCAGGCTTTACCGATTCAAGCGACCGACACCCTCCCCTTGAGGGGGAGGGTCGGACCGCAGGTCCGGGGTGGGGTGACCCCCGCGTTCACCCCAGAAATCACCCCCACCTGCGCGTTCCGCGCGACTTCCCCCTCAAGGAAGATGGAACCGCATCAAACCGCCTTGTGGTTGCCCTTCGGAAACTGCGAAGCGAGCTCGCGGTACCATTTGCCGCTCTTCTTGATCGTGCGCACCTGGGTCTCGTAATCGACATGCACGAGGCCGAAACGCATGCGATAGCCTTCCGCCCATTCGAAATTATCCATCAGGCTCCAGGCGAAGTAGCCGCGCATCGGATAGCCATCCTTGATGAGATCCGCGACGACACCGAGATGCTCGATATAATAATCGAGGCGCGGCTGGTCATCGACCTCGCCGTTGACGACGCCCATATTGTAGCAGGCACCGTTTTCGGTGATGTAGCACTCCGGCAGGTCGTAGCGCCTGTTGAGATCCTCGACGACGTGCTTCAGACCCGGCGAATAGACCTCCCAACCGATATCCGTTTTTACGTCGCTGACCGGCGGCGCCTCCTTCGTCCAGGGAAAATCGCCGCTCTTCGAGGCGTCGTCGGAGACGCGCATCGGCATGTAATAGTTCAAACCCCACCAATCGAGTTTCTGGTTGATGGTCTTCAGATCGCCGTCTTCGATGACAGGCATACGATCGCCGAGCGCCTCGACGAGCTCCTTCGGATACTCGCCCTTGAAGATCGGATCGAAGAAGGCGCCGTTGTGAAACTGATGCGCGCGTTCGACAGCGGCGGCATCTTCCGGGCGATCCGAGCCCGGCAGGATCGAAGCGGCATTCAGCACGATGCCGACCGGCACCTTCGGCGCCACGGAGCGGATCGCCTCGACGCCGAGACCATGGGCAAGGTTCATATAATGCATGGCATAGAGCGCCGCCTGCATGTTACGCTCGCCGGGTGCATGAACGCCATAGAGATGGCTCAGCCAGACGATGCACCAGGGCTCGTTGAAGGTGGCGACAGAGTCCAGACGGTCGCCGAGGCGGCCCATGACGGTCTTGGCATAGCGCTGGAAGGCATGCGCCGTCGAACGCGCCGTCCAGCCGCCGTCGCCGGCGAGCGCCAGCGGCAGATCCCAATGGTAGAGAGTCGCAAAGGTCTTGATCCCTCGCGCCTTGCAGCCATCGACGAGGCGATCATAGAAATCGAGGCCGGCTTCGTTCACGGGGCCGGTGCCTTCGGGAATGATGCGCGGCCAGGCGATCGAGAAGCGGTAGGCCTCGACGCCCATCTCCTTGATGAGATCGAGATCCTGCTCCAGACGGTTATAATGATCGCAGGCGACGTCACCATTATCGCGCTGATAGACGCGGCCCGGCATGTTGGCGAAAGCATCCCAGATAGATGGCTTACGGCCGTCGGCCTTGGTGGCACCTTCGATCTGGAACGCGGCAGTGGCAACGCCGAATGTGAAATCGCCTGGGAAGCGATCGGCAAGAAGCTTCGGATCGATCATGATGAAAATCCCGTCTGTTGTGGCTTCGTTGGCTGCGGTTTAGCCAACCCGGTTGGCAAAGTACAGCGTCGATTTGAGGAAACTGCAACGTTGCAGATGCCAAAAAATGCAGCCGGCTAACAGCTCTGTCCAGGCCACCCGCGGGCGATAACATCAATGTCAACAGTCGTGACTTGTCTTTTCGAAGTGGATCAATTGAGGGTGGTGCTCAACTCGACGACGAAAGGATAGAAATGCTCGCTGCTCTCCATACCCTCCACCCTTATCTGCTGAGCCTTCTGCGCATCGTCGCATCCCTTGTGCTGTTCAGCTATGGAACGCAGAAAATCCTGCATTTCCCAGCCGTCGAAAATGTGCCCGCCGTCGGATCGCTGCCCTGGATCGCCGGCCTGCTTGAGCTCACCCTTGGCTTCCTCGTCCTCATCGGCTTCCAGACGCGGATTGCTTCGTTCATTCTGTCGGGCCTGATGGCCTTCGCCTATTTCCTGCGCCACGCGCCGCAGAGCTTCTATCCCGCCCAGAATGGCGGAACGGCGGCTATCCTCTTCTGCTTCATCTTCCTGTTTCTCGTCGCCGCCGGCGCGGGCCCTCTGAGCGTCGATGCACTGACGAAGCGCAAACGGGACATCGCTGCCTGAATGAGCAGGTTCGAGGCGGTTCGCCCGCCTCGAACCTGCACCAAACCTAGAGCTTGACCCAGGCACCATTGCGCTTCGAGGACGCAACGCAAGCCTCGACGAAAGCCACGCCCTTCACGCCGTCATCGACGGTCGGATAGACCACGGCGGGATCGACCGCCACGCCCTTCTTTCGGGCATTGATGGCACGCGCAGCCTCAGTATAGATCGTTGCGAAAGCTTCCAGATAGCCTTCCGGATGGCCCGACGGGATGCGCGAGACGCGCGCCGCGGCCGCACCCGAGCCGGCGCCGTTGCGGGTAATCAGCCGCTTCGGCTCGCCAAACGGCGTGTACCAAAGATAGTTCGGATCGGCCTGCGTCCACTCGATGCCGCCCTTGGTGCCATAGACGCGGAGCTTCAGGCCATTCTCATGGCCCGGCGCCACCTGGCTGCACCAGAGCATGCCTTTCGCCGGTTTTTCCTTGCCCTTCGCCTTGAAACGCAGCAGCACATGGCCGTTGTCGTCGAGGCGACGTCCCTCAACGAAGCTGTCGAGATCGGCAGCAAGGCTATCGAGCTCGAGACCGGTGACGAAGGAAGCGAGATTATAGGCATGCGTGCCGATATCGCCGGTGGAACCGCCGGCGCCGGACTGAGAGGGGTCGGTACGCCATGCAGCCTGCTTCTGACCGGACTGCTCGATATTTTCCGTCAGCCAATCCTGCGGATATTCGGCCTGCACGATGCGGATATCGCCGAGCTCGCCGTTGGCGATCATCTCGCGCGCCTGACGGATCATCGGATAGCCGGTGTAATTATGCGTGAGGATGAAGAGCGCACCGCTTTCATCGGCCACCTTCTTCAGCTTCTTGGCATCGGCGAGATTGGAGGTCAGCGGCTTGTCGCAGATGACATGGATACCGCGCCGCAGGAATTCCTTGGCGGCGTCATAGTGCACATGGTTCGGCGTGACGATCGAAACCGCCTCGATGCCGTTCTTCAGCTTGGCTTCGCGAATTGCCATGTCACGATAACTGGAATAGGTGCGCGAGGGATCGAGACCGAGATCGCGGCCGGAAGCCTGAGCCTTGTCCGGCGAAGACGAGAGCGCGCCGGCGACGAGATCGAACTGGTCGTCAATGCGCGCGGCGATGCGATGCACAGCGCCGATGAATGCGCCGGCGCCACCGCCCACCATGCCAAGCCGGATGCGCGGCTCGCGCGTCTGTTCCGATGATCCTTCGATTGCCATTTTATCCTCCTGAATGAATGGAATTGTACTCACCTTCTCCCTGCGGGGAGAAGGTGGCCCGAAGGGTCGGATGAGGGGGGACTCAGCGGACACTGCCTTTCGCTTGTGGCTCAAGGCACTCGTCGCGACGCTCCTCGTCCCCCTCATCTGTCCTTCGGACATCTTCTCCCCGCCAGGGAGAAGAAAAAGAGATTACAGCCCCAGCATGCGCCGGTTCGCCGCCTGGTCCGTGCCGCTGCCCGCAAAATCGTCGAAGGCCTTTTCCGTGACGCGGATGATGTGCGCCTTGACGAATTCGGAACCTTCGCGGGCGCCGTCTTCGGGATGTTTCAGCGCGCATTCCCATTCGACCACGGCCCAGCCGTCAAAATTATTGGCGGTCATCTTCGAGAAGACGGCGCCGAAATCGACTTGGCCGTCGCCCAACGAACGGAAGCGGCCGGCACGCTCGACCCAGCCCTGATAACCGCCATAGACGCCCTGGCGCCCGGTCGGATTGAACTCCGCATCCTTAACGTGGAACATCTTGATGCGGTCCTTGTAGATGTCGATGTTCTCGAGATAATCGAGGCACTGCAAGACGTAGTGAGAGGGATCGTAGAGCATGTTGGCGCGCGGATGGTTCTTCACGCGCTCCAGGAACATCTCGAAGGTGATGCCATCATGCAGGTCTTCGCCCGGATGGATTTCGTAGCAGACGTCGACGCCGTTTTCGTCGGCATGGTTGAGGATCGGAGTCCAGCGGCGGGCAAGCTCTTCGAAGGCGGTCTCGACAAGGCCGGCCGGACGCTGCGGCCAGGGATAGATGAAGGGCCAGGCGAGCGCGCCGGAGAAGGTCGCATGCGCCTTGATGCCGAGATGCTTCGATGCCGTCAGCGCCATCTTCACCTGCTCGACCGCCCATTCCTGGCGCGCCTTCGGATTGCCCCGTACTTCCGGAGCGGCAAAACCGTCGAAGGCTTCATCATAAGCGGGATGCACGGCGACGAGCTGGCCCTGGAGGTGGGTGGAAAGCTCGGTGACCTCGACGCCATTGGCGCGAGCGACACCGGCAAATTCGTCGCAATAATCCTTGGAGGAGGCCGCCTTCTTCAGGTCGATGAGCTGGCTTGCCCAGGTCGGAACCTGCACGCCGATATAGCCGGCATCGGCAGCCCATTTCGTGATCGAATCCCACGAGTTGAATGGCGCCGCATCGCCGGCGAACTGGCCGAGAAACAGGCCTGGTCCCTTGATCGTCTTCATCTGTATTTCCTCCCTAATCGCGTTCTGTAAACGTTTCCGATGCCTTTCGGGCCCATATCCGAGGCGGCTGAGGTGCCGCAGCCTCCAAAAACTATAGGGTCGTCGGGCTGAAAGTCGAATGCCCCGTGACCTAATCACGGCCCGTCGCCGACGGCAAGAGGTACGTGCCGCAAAAATTACCGCAGGATGCGAAGCCAAGCGGCAGACGCATAAAAACGCCCGCCGGAACCGGCGGGCGCGTCTATCTGAATCAGCCGATCAGAATGGAGATTCGGCGAAGTAGAAGTCCTTGGCGTTGTCCTTTGTGACGAGCGTCGCATCGAGGATGTAATTGCCGCGAACCGGAACCTGATCATAGAAGTTGGCGGCGGTCAGCTCCATGGCGGTGCCGACCATTGCCGGTGGGTAGAGCACGTCGACGGGGATCAGCTTGTCGCCATCCATGACCTTCTTGATCATGTCCTTCGAGCCGGCGCCGGCGATGATATACTTGATATCGGTGCGCTTGGCCTGCTCGATTGCCTGCAGCACGCCGACAGCCATGTCGTCATCCTGGCACCAGACCACATCGATCTTCGGGAACTTGGTCAAGTAGTCCTGCATGACCTTGAAGGCGTCGTCGCGGTTCCAGTTGCCATACTGGCGGTCGAGAACCTTGACGTTCGAGCCGGCGATGCCCTTGTCGAAACCGTCCTGGCGCTGCTGATCGATCGGGATCGGCAGACCGCGGATGACGACAACCTGGGCATCCGGCGTATTGGCCTTGATGTATTCGCCTGCGACCTGGCCGAGCGCCGGATTGTTGCCGGCGACATAGAGGTCACGGACGGAATTGTCATTGTTGCTCGGCGCACGGTCGACCAGCGCCACGAACTTGCCCTTGTCCTTGACTTCCTTGATGGCGTTGACGAGCGGATCCGGATCCGACGGCAGGATCACGAGCGCATCGATACCCTGGGTCTCGAGGTCCTGTACCGCATTGGCCTGGCTCGCCGCATCAGGCGAGGTCTTGACGATGACGTTGAGTCCCGGATGCTCCGCCATCAAAAGCTTGGCGACGCGCTCGGCATGGAATACCACGCCCGAGGTCCAGCCGTGGTCGGCGGCCGGAATGGAAACGCCGATCGTTACCTTCTTGTCCTCGGCATGGACCGTGCCGGCCAGAGCCGCCATCACGACAGCCAAGCCTATGAGTCTCTTTCGCATGTTTCTTCCTCCCAGATAGAGACAGGGCCTTGTCACCAAGAACCGGGCGCCCCCTGACCCGGCTATTCGCTATTTGCGAGCAAGCGAGCGCTGAACCAGCATGGCGATGATGATGATCGCACCCTGGATGGCACTGAGCAGATACTCGCTGATGAAATTGGAAAGCAGCATGATGTTGCCGACCAGCTCAAGGATGAAGGCGCCGCAGATCGTGCCCCATACCCTGCCCGCCCCGCCCTTCAGCGCCGTGCCGCCGACGACCACGGCGGTGATCGCCTGCAGCTCCCATAGGCTGCCCGTCGTCGCCGACGTCGAACCAAGTCGCGGCACATAGAGAAGCACGGCGATCGACACGCACAGGC
Organism: Rhizobium aureum; assembly: GCF_030182495.1. Taxonomy (NCBI): domain Bacteria; kingdom Pseudomonadati; phylum Pseudomonadota; class Alphaproteobacteria; order Hyphomicrobiales; family Rhizobiaceae; genus Rhizobium; species Rhizobium aureum. The sequence continues at coordinate 74,845 of NZ_JAQJCI010000014.1, forward strand.
CCTGGATGACGAAGGCGATAGTGCGCACGCGGTTGACCGCCACGCCGGAATAGCGCGCAACATCGCGATTGGAACCGACGGCGATGACATGCCGCCCGTAGCGAGTGCGATAGAGAATGAAGGCCGCAATGCCGGTGACGACAAGAATGACCACGATCGGCACCGGCACGCCGAGCACCGAGCCATAATAGGCGGGCTTGTAGAGCGCCTGCAGATTCGCCGGCCGCAAGGTGATCGCACCGCCCTGCGACAGCCAGGTCGTCAAGCCGCGATAGACACCCATGGTGCCGAGGGTCGCAATGAACGGCTCGATCTTGCCCATGGTCGTGATGAGCCCGTTGGCAAGGCCGCACAGGAGGCCGGCGACGATCGAGAACAGCACGGCGGCTGCCAGCATCAGGGCGGGATCGGCGATGACACCCGAATTCATCAGGAGGATCATCAGGCTTGCGACGAAGGCAACCATCGCGCCGACAGACAAATCGAGATCACCCGCCGAGATGACGAAGGTGGCACCGACCGCGATGATGGCGATGAAGGCGCATCTCGTCGCGACATTGGTGAGATTGGTAATGCCGATGAAGTTCGGATTGACCAGCGCGCCTACGATCAGAAGCAGCACCAGCGCTGCAAACGGCGCCACGGCCCTGAGATCGACATCCCGCCAGGAGCGCCCCCGCCGACCGGCCTTTCCGCTACTGTCTTCACCCACGCTCATAACCAAAACCAACCTCCCGTCCCATGACTTCTGGGAATTCGCCCTGCTCTCCGCCGCCCATTCAGGCAGCGGTCTTTTTCTTCAGGCCCGCCGCATAACGCATGATTTCCTGCTCGGTGATCTCTTCACCTTCGAGCACGCCGACGATCCGGCCCTCGCGCATGACCGCGATCCGCGTGCACAGCCCGATGACCTCGGGCATTTCCGAGGAGATGACGATGATCGAATGACCGTCACGCGCCAGCGCCGAAATGAAATGATAGATCTGCTGCTTCGTACCGACATCGATACCGCGCGTCGGCTCGTCGATGATGATGATCTGCGGCTCGGTCTCCATGACCTTCGCCAGCAGCAGCTTCTGCTGGTTGCCGCCGGACATGCGGCCGGCAACGATATTGCCGTCACGTACGCGTATATCGAAACGGCGGCGCGCCCTCGCCAGCGCATCGGCTTCACTTGAGGCGCTCAGATAACCGAACTTGCCATGCCGGTCGAGCGACTGCAGCGTCAGATTGACGACCATGCCAGAACTCAGAAGCAGGCCCTTCGACTTGCGGTCCTTGGTCATATAGGCAAGCCCCGCATCGATGGCCGCATGCACGTCATGCGGCGGCACCGTTTGGCCGTTGACGACGACCTCGCCGGAGACACGCGAACGCAGTCCGACGATCGCCTCCATCAGCTCGGTTCGCCCAGAGCCGATCATGCCGGAAAAGCCCAATATCTCGCCCTTGCGCAGCTCGAAGCTCGCATCGTGGACGTAGCCGGTCGAGACCGAGGCGACGCTGAGCACCACCTTCTCGTCGACATCGGGCTCGTTCTTGGCCGGATAAAGGCTCGAGAGCTCGCGCCCGACCATCAGCTGGGCGATCGATTCGCCATCGAGCAGCGAGGTTGGCGAGGTCTTCACCCATTGGCCGTCACGCAGCACCGTGACCCGATCCGTCAGGTCCATGACCTCATCGAGCTTGTGGGAGACGAAGACGAAGCTCGTTCCCTGATCGCGCAGCTTGCGCACCTGTTTGAACAGGAAATTGGTCTCCTCGCGCGACAAAACGGCGGTCGGCTCATCCATGAAGACGATGCGCGCATCGCGGCTGATCGCCTTGGCGATCTCCACCATCTGCTTGTCGGCGATGGAGAGCGTACTGATGATGGCGTTCTCATCGACATGCGAGCCGAGAAGGTCGAGCACGCGCCGCGTTTCGGCACGCATATACTTGCGATCGAGCACGCCGAGGCGGGTGACTTCGCGGCCGAGAAACAGGCTCTCGGTGACGGTCAGATGCTCAGCAAGATTGAACTCCTGGTGGATGATGACGATGCCGAGCGCCTCGGCCGCACCGTTCGGCGGCAGCTTCACCGGCTTGCCATCGAGCAAAATCTCGCCGGAGGTCGGCTGCTCGAAACCGGACAGGACCTTGACCAGCGTCGACTTGCCGGCGCCGTTTTCGCCCATGAGCGCATGGATCTCGCCGGCCCGAAGATCGAAGTTGACGCTGAACAGCACCTGCACGCCGTTGAAGGATTTCGATATCCCTCTCGCAGACAGCACGACCGTACCGTCGACGGCTTCCGAACTCATTGAATCCTCCCTGCGGTCCCACCCGCTTTCCATGCTGTGTAAACCTTTACATAACCTGTGTAAAGGTTTACATCATTGGATATCGCATAAATTTTCGCGGTCACCTTTGACCTCCACCGAAGTCTGTGTAGTCTCCAGCCCCAGACGAGACCCAAGGCAGAGCGCAGTGTCGAATTCCACGCCCGCAACTATCGAAGACGTCGCCCGAATTGCCAATGTTTCGATAGCAACGGTTTCGCGGGCAATCCATATGCCGGAGAAAGTCGCCAATTCGACGCGGCTGAAAGTCAATCAGGCGATCGCCATCACCGGCTATACCACCAATGCCATGGCACGCAGCCTCCGGCTTGGCCGATCGAACATGATTCTCGTGGTCGCACCCGATATCGGCGATCCCAATTTCTCCAATATTCTCATCGGCCTGGAGAATGAGGCACGTTCGCACGGCTACGGTATCCTCATCGGCCACACGCAGAACGACGCGCAGCGCGGGCTCGAATATCTGAAGTTTCTGAACTCCAACCAGGCGGCCGGATTGATCCTTTTTACCGGCATCCTGCCCTTCGGACATCAGACGATGACGGCGCGGCTGCCGCCGAGTGTCGGCGTTTTCGAGCCGGTCTTCAACGGCGGCATTCCCTATGTCGGCGTCGACGATATCGCAGGCGCGCGCAAGGCCATCGACCTCCTGATTACCGAGGGTCATCGCAGGATTGCATTCGTCGGCGATTCCCGCACACGCCTCGCCTACAGCCGCCGGCGCATGGGTTATGAAGCCGGGCTGGATGCGGCCGGCATCGGGCAGGACCTGCGCATCGTGCTGGAAGGCGACGGCACCATCGAAAGCGGGAGGCTCGCCGTCGAGCAGCTCTTCATGCGCGACACCCTGCCGACAGCCTTCATGTGCGTCAACGACCAGACGGCGATCGGCGTGATGATCGGGCTAAAGGCGCGCGGCTACGATATCCCCGAGGATTTTTCGGTGACCGGCTTCGACGACGTACCGCAAGCCGTCTTCATGACGCCGTCGCTGACGACAATCCGGCAGCCGCGCACCGCCATCGGCAAGCACGCGATGGCGCTTCTGCTGGAACTGCTTTCGGATGGCGAGCCGGCCGAGACGGAGATCCTGCTGCGGCCGGATCTGATCGTGCGGAACTCGGTCGGAGCTCCGCCGCGCAGTCGACGCTAGGCAGACGCAACGATGCCGCTCGGCAGAATCACCCTCTATGTCCGCGATGTCGAAGCGACGATCAGCTTTTACGAGAAGCATTTCGGGTTCAAGCCACTCCGTCTGGAGGGCGATCGGATCATTGAGCTGCTCGCGCAGGATGGCGGTGCCAATCTGATGATCCATCCTGCGGGCAAGGCGCAGAAAATGGGCCAGGTGCTGGTCAAGCTGGTCTTCGACGTCGAGCATGTCGAAGCTTTCCGCGCTAGGTGTGCCGAAGAGGGGCTGGAGTTCGGCCCCTTTCATCAGGCCGACGGCTATGCTTTCGCCAATGCCAAGGACCCCTCAGGGAATCCCATAGCCATTTCCAGCCGCGCCTTCAGGCTGAAATCGGGAGGCGATGAATCACCGCCTCCCGAAGCTGTCGATCAAACGTAACGGTTGACGATGTTTTCCAGCAGTTCCTGCTTGCCGGATTTCGGCTGCGGGTTGACGTCCTTGGTCTCGACCCACTGAGCGATCTGATCGAGCGAATATTCGCCTCGCAGCAGCTTCTGGCCCTCGGCCGAATCCCAGCCGGCGTAACGGTCGGCGAGCGGCTTGGAGAGCGCCTTGTCCTCGATCATCTTGGCGGCCGCCTTCAGACCGCGGGCGCAGCAATCCATGCCGCCGATGTGGCCGATGAGCAGATCTTCCGGATCGAGCGACTGACGGCGCAGCTTGGCGTCGAAGTTCGTGCCGCCGGTCTTGAAGCCGCCGCCTGCCAGAACCTGGTAATAGGCCAGCGTCATTTCCGGAACGTTGTTAGGGAACTGGTCGGTATCCCAGCCGGACTGGTAGTCGTTGCGGTTCATGTCGATGGAACCGAAGACGCCGAGCGCGTTGGCGAGCGCCAGCTCGTGCTCGAAGGAATGGCCGGCAAGGATCGCATGGCCCTGCTCGATATTGAGCTTCACTTCGTTTTCCAGGCCGTACTTCTTGAGGAAGCCGTAGACCGTTGCGACGTCGTAGTCATACTGATGCTTGGTCGGCTCCTGCGGCTTCGGCTCGATCAGGATCGTGCCCTTGTAGCCGATCTTGTGCTTGTACTCGACGACGAGATTGAGGAAGCGGCCCATCTGGTCCATTTCCCGCTTCAGGTCGGTGTTGAGCAGCGTCTCGTAACCTTCGCGGCCGCCCCAGAGAACGTAGTTTTCGCCGCCGAGCTTATGGGTGGCGTCCATGCAGGTCTTCACGGTCGCAGCCGAGAAGGCGAAGACGTCCGGGTCCGGATTGGTCGCAGCGCCCGACATGAAGCGGCGGTTGGAGAAGAGGTTCGCCGTGCCCCAGAGCAGCTTGACGCCGGTTTCGGCCTGCTTCTGGGCGAAGTAGTCGACGATCTCATTCAGGTTCTTGGTGTTCTCGGCGAAATTCTTGCCTTCCGGACGTACGTCGGCATCGTGGAAGCAGTAATAGGGAGCGCCGAGCAAGGTGAAGAATTCGAAGGCGACGTCAGCCTTCAGCTTGGCGGCTTCCATCGTCTCGTGGAACCAGGGGCGAAGGAAGGTCTGGCCGCCGAAGGGATCGCCGCCCGGCCAGGTGAAGGTGTGCCAGTAGGCGACGGCGAAACGCAGATGGTCTTCCATGCGCTTGCCGGCAACGACTTCGTCCTTGTTGTAATAGCGGAAGGCCAGCGGATTGGTGCTCTCCGGACCTTCGTATTTTACCTTGCTGATGTCACCAAAAAATCCGGTGCTCATGTCTCATCTCCTTGGGTTGGTGTTTCGGTAGTGTTTTGTCACTTTGATGCCCCCCTCATCCGACCCTTCGGGCCACCTTCTCCTCGAGGGGAGAAGGTATGGGTGACTGCAGTAAGCTCCGTCGTCCCCTCTCCCCTCGGGGAGAGGGCTAGGGTGAGGGGGTTGACCTCAAACCATGCTCAACGGCTTGATCGCCGGATAAACCGCTCGGTAGCGCTTGTAGGCATCCGCATAAGCATCCGTCAGCGACGCAACCGGATCGATCGTGCCGGCCGTCTGCGGCGGGGTGCAGACCGCGACGGGGTCGGCGCCGGTGGCGGCAATCAGGCCGAGACGCGCAGCACCGAAGGCGGCGCCGAAATCGCCGTCCGCCGGCAGATCGACCGGTACGCCGAGCGCAGTCGCGATCGAGGCCAGCCAGTAGCGGGAGCGCGAGCCGCCGCCGATGGCGGTCACACGTGCGATATCCGTGCCGGCCGAGCGCAGCGCTTCCAGATTGTCGCGGATGGCGAAGGACACGCCTTCGAGCACCGCTTGCGTCAGCACGGCGCGGCCGCTTTCATGGCCGAGACCGATGAAGGCGCCGCGGATCGTCGCGTCGTTGTGTGGCGTGCGTTCGCCGGAGAGATAGGGCAGGAAGGTGACGCTGCTCGGCGCCTTCAGCGTCTCACCAAGCTCGCTGGTGAGTTCAGCAGCAGACTTGCCTGTCACATGCGAATGCCAATTGAGCGCATCGGTTGCCGAGAGGATGACGCCCATCTGGTGCCAGGTGTTGGGCAGCGCGTGGCAGAAGGCGTGAACAGCACTTTCCGGCTTCGGCAGATAGGAGCCGTTGGCAGCAAAGAGCACGCCAGACGTTCCGAGCGAAACGAAGGCCGCACCATGGCTCACAGTGCCCATGCCGCAGGCCGAGGCCGCATTGTCCCCTGCCCCGCCGGCAACGACGACATCGCCGCCGATACCCCATTTCGAGGCCAACTCGCTGCGGAGCTTGCCGGCAACGTCGGTGCCTTCCACCAGAGCCGGCATCTGCTTTTCATCGAGATTGGTCGCGGCCAGCAGCTCGGACGACCATTTGCGCTTGCCGGTATCGAGCCAGGAGGTGCCGGCCGAATCGGACATTTCCGACATGTGCTCGCCGGTCAGCCAAAGGCGCAGATAGTCCTTCGGCAAAAGCACCCAACGCACCCTCGCGAAAATCTCCGGCTCATGCTTGGCGACCCACGCGAGCTTCGGCGCGGTAAAGCCGGGGAAGACGATATTGCCGGTCAGCGCGCGAAATCGCGGATCGGCGTCGAGCGCTGCAGCCTCATGATAGCTGCGTGTATCGTTCCAGAGAATGCAGGGACGCAGCACCTTGTCATCGGCATCAAGCAGCGTCGCGCCATGCATCTGGCCGGAAAGGCCAATGCCGCGCACGGCCGCCAACTCCTTCGGATGTGCCGCCTTCAGCCCGGCAACGGCCTCTTCGGTCGCGCGGATCCAGTGGGCCGGATCCTGCTCGGACCAGCCGGGATGCGGGCGCGAGACGTCAAGCTCGCCATTGGCCGAGCCGATGATCTTCTGATTGCCGTCGATCAGCATCGCTTTGACGCCGGACGTTCCGAGATCGAGACCCAAATACATCAGATGTTACTCCCTGTGCTCTGCCGTGTTCGAATGCTCAGGGCAGATTATCCTTCAAGAAAATGTCGAGACGTATGCGCTCCTGATCGGCGATGACGGCCTGGCCGTCGGCGGTCGCCTTCATGACGCGGATGGCGCTGCGCACCTCGTGACCGGCATCCTGGTTGAGAACGGCGTCGATCGTGCCCTCCACCAGCGCTGCACGCGTATGCTGCGTCAGCTCATGAACGACGACGGTCAGTTCGCGCTCGGGCCTGACGGCCTTCAAGGCAGCGATCAGGCCCCGGTTGCCGGCACCGAGATTGTAAATGCCGATAATGTCCCTGCTTTCGGACAATGCCTTGGAAACGAGCGATCGGGCTAGGTCCGGATCGTCGCGCCCTTCCAATACGGGTCGCGGGTGCAGCCTGGGAAACTCCTCGGCCATGACGTCAGAGAAGCCCTGCAGGCGCTCGCGATGGTCGCGCACCAGCATGGAACCGGCGAGAACGGTAATCTCGCCCTGGCGGCCGCCAAGGAAGCGCCCGAGCAGCCGGGCGGCTGTGCGGCCGGCGGCGATGTTGTCGATGCCGGCATAATGATGCCGGGCGGAATCGGTCAGATCGGAGACAAGCGTGACGACGGGGACACGCTGGGAGACGAGCCGGCCGACCGCAGCCCGAACCTCGGGCGCATCGGTCGCCACCAGCGCGACGCCGGCGATGTCCTGCCCCTGCACCGCATCGAGCGCCGACACCAGCGCCGGCACATCGAAAGGTGGCACCTCGACGATACGGATATCCGTGCGCTCTATGCTCGCCCGCAACGTCGCATGATGCACCTCTGAGCGCAGCCCATGCATGAACGAGTTGTCGCCTGTCGGCACGATGAAGACGAGAGGATAGACGCGGCCCTTGGCCAGATTGGCGGCGGCGACGTCGCGGATATAGCCGATCTCCCGAATAGCGGCCTCCACCTTCTCCCGCGTCACCAGCCGCACGCCCGGCCGCTGGTTCAAGACACGATCGACGGTGGCGAGGCTGACGCCCGCGGCGGCGGCTATATCATGCACGGTCGGTCTCATCGGCTCCTCCTTGCCGAAATCCTTTACCGCCATTTCTGATGTACGTAAATCAAAAATTTCCGGCCGCTCGATTTTCCTCACAGGACCATAAACAAAAAAAGGCCCCTCACGAGGAGGGGCCATGCCTTGGGAGCATTCTTAAGCGTTGGATCAGTGGCCTCCGCCGCCACCGCCGCCTGTCGGACTGGGCTTGCTCAACATGAGGACGCCGAGGATCATCGCCAGGAACAATACGGTCAGCATCAGGAAGATATCCCCGAAGGACATGACCACCGCCTGCCGCGTCGCCATGTTGACCATCTGCTTCAACGCGGCCTGCTCACCGTCGAGGCCGGCTGCGTTGAAATTGGCGGCCATGTTGTTCAATTGGGTTACGGCGGCATGGCTGCCCCAATGAATATGGTCACGCAGGCTGAAATAATGCTGGTCCTGCCGGTTCGTCAGCAGCGTGTTGATGATCGCGAGACCGACGGCACCGCCAAGGTTACGCGTCAGGTTGAACAAGCCGGATGCGCCGCGCATGCGGGCGGGCGGCATGGTTCCCAGCGCGATATTGTTGATCGGCACCATGCAGAGCATCAGACCGAAGCCGCGCAGGATCTGAGGAATCATCAATTCCCAGAAATCCCAGTCCGTCGTCAGGTGCATCATGATGTAAGTACCGGCCGAGAAACTGGTGAAGCCGATGATCATCAGGATGCGGAGATCGATTCTGCCCGCAAGGAAACCGGCCAGCGGTGCCGTAAAGAACATGGCAAGGCCGGACACGAACATCGTCTCGCCGATCTGCAGAGAGTCGTAGCCGCGGATACGCCCGAGGAAAAGCGGATAGATATAGGTCAAGCCATAGAGACCGATACCCATCACGAAAGAGAACATCGAGCCGAAAGCGAAATTCTTGTTCGTGAAGGCTCTGAGATCGACCACGGGAAATTCGACCGTGAAGGCACGATAGAAGAAGATCACCGCACCGATCGCGGAAGCGATAGCGCCCGCAACGATATAATTGTCGTTAAACCAGTCGTTGGTATTGCCCTCTTCGAGAACATATTCCAGCGCGCCCAGAAAAACGCCCATGGAAAGAAGCCCCCACCAGTCGAATTTCTTCATCAGCGACAGTTCGGGCTTATCGAAATCGATGAAGTTCCAGGTCACGATTGTAACGATGATACCCGGGGGGATGTTGACCAGGAACAGCCAGTGCCAGGAAAAGGCATTGGAAAGATAGCCGCCCACGGTCGGGCCGATGGTCGGCGCAAGCGTCGCGATCAGGCCGATGATCGGCGAGACGACGTTGCGCTTGGATGGCGGGAAGATCGTGAATGCCGCCGCGAACACGGAAGGGATCATGCCGCCGCCGATGAAGCCCTGCAGGGCGCGGTAGACGATCATCTGGTCGATGTTGGTGGCGGTCGCGGCAAGCGCGCTCGCTGCAGTGAAGCCGGCGGCCGAGATTGCGAACAGATAGCGCGTCGAAATGATGCGCGCCAGCGTTCCCGACAACGGGATCATGATGACTTCGGCGATCAGGTAGGCCGTCTGCACCCAGCCGATCTCATCCGAACCGGCGCTGAGGCCTGCCTGGATTTCGCTGAGCGAGGCGGAGACGATCTGAATGTCGAGGATTGACATGAACATGCCGAGCACCATCGCCAGAAAGGCGATGAGTTTTTTCGTGTCGATGTGATCCGCCGCTGACGCGGCGGGGCCGGCCGCGCGCGGAGGCGACCCGGCTGTAGTGCTGGCGGACGACATGCTGCGTCTCTCCCGAGCTTGATCGCTTACTTATCCGGCGCCGTGCGGGTATCGACGTCGACGACGACGCTGAGGCCTGCGCGCAGACGGCCGGTGTTGAGCGCGTCCTGCGGCAATGCGATGCGGACAGGCACGCGCTGAATGATCTTGGTGAAGTTACCCGTCGCGTTTTCCGGCGGCAGCAGCGAGAAGACCGAACCGGAAGCCGGCGAGATCGACTCGACGGTGCCGACGATGGGATGATCGCTATAGGCATCGACGTGAATATTGACCTTGGAACCGGGAACCAGATGCTGGATCTGCGTTTCCTTGAAATTCGCGTCGATATAGAGCTGGCGGATCGGCACGATCGCCATCAGCTTCTGGCCGGGAGAAACAAGGTCACCTTCCTGGACAGAGCGATTACCGACAATGCCGTCATACGGCGCCTTCAGCACGGTGAACGACAGGTCGCGGGAAGCCTTGTCGCGAGCGGCCTCCAGTCCCTTGATCGTGCTCTCGGCCTGCCTGCGCTGAGCCTGCAGCAGATTGATGTTCGCCTGCGCCGAGGCAATCGCGGCATCGCCGCCGACCAGGTTCGCCTTGGCTTGGTCGAGCGCGATGTTGGCGCTATCCAAGGCGGCCGTGGTGCCGACCGACTTCGACTGCAGTTCGGCAGCGCGCGTCTGGGTGATCTGCGCGCCACGGACAGTGGCTTGCAGGGCAACCTTCTGTGCCTGCGACTGCGCAAGAGCGGCCTGGCCGGCTGCGATCTGTGCATCGATGGTATGGAGTGAAAGCTGCTCGGTATCGAGCGAGGCCTGGGCCTGTTCCAGCGCCAGCTTATAGTCGCCGTCATCGAGCGTGGCGAGCACGTCGCCGGCCTTGACCTGCTGGTTGGCAACGACGTTCACCTTGGAAACGTAGCCGGTAACCTTCGGCTGGATGGTCGCGATGTCGCCGCCGATATAGGCGTCGTCTGTCGAGACCATGAAGCGGCCGTTCGTCCACCAGTCATAGCCGTACCAGCCGCCGGCCGCGAGAGCGGCGACGAGGATAATCGGAAAAACCAGGCTGCGCCGCTTTTTCTCCGGCGGCGGTGGGGCCGCAGGGACCGGAGCAGCAGGCGCAGCCTGGGCGGGGGCAGGGTTGCGACGTGTTTCAGCCGCCGGAGCTTCAGCAGACACGCCGCCTTCGCGGGCTTCCGCCTCAGCATCTGCTGGCTCGTCCACGATGCGTGCTACATTGTTTCCATGACTTGACGACATTTCCCTACCACCGAAATCTGGCAAAATAATCGAACCGAACGGTTCGGTTCAATTGACATAGAGCCTTTTTCACTCCATATCAAGAGATATCGAACTGAGCGGTTCGATTTATTTGGCGAATCTGTTTAAGATTTGGAAAAAGTGATCGCCTATCGCGTAAAGGAGACGGTGAAAGAGCCGATGAAACACGAATCCCAAAATGCCGCTGTGTTGAACGCGCCTGCGCCGGGCTCCGGTGGGCGCTGGGCAGCCGGCGAAGACCCTGCCAAGCGTCATCAGATTCTCGAAGGCGCCAAGCGTGTCTTTATGAAAATGGGTTTCGATGCGGCGAGCATGAACGATGTCACCCGCGAGGCGGGCGTTTCCAAGGGCACTCTCTACGTCTATTTCGCCAACAAGGAAGATCTGTTCGCCGCCATGATGGAGAGCGAGCGCGCCCATTTCGTCAACCTTGTGCGCAATGCTCTTTCAGACGAAGCGGATGTCACGACCTCGCTTTATGATTTCGGTATCGTCTTCGTCACGCACGTCACCTCGGATAAGACCATCAGCGCCATGCGCACGGTCATCGGCGTGCGCGAACGCATGCCCTCGCTCTGTCAACGCTTCTTCACCGGTCCCGAAAATCTGCGCACGGTGCTGCGCGGCTTCCTCGAGCGCCAGGCTGCAGCTGGCCATCTCAAAATCGATGATTTCGACATGGCCGCGCGTCATTTCCTTGAAATGGCCAGTGGCGGCTATTTCAAGCTACGGCTGTTCGGCGACATGGAGGAGCCTCCGTCGAAGGAAGAGATCGACTATGTCGTGCGCGGTGCCGTGCGCGTCTTCCTGGCCGGCTACGGCCCCGACCGCAAGGATTAGCACGAACAACTCTCCCCTTGTTGCCGGCGAGCAGGTAGTGATCCAACTCCGCAACGGCGATCAAGCATCGCCACCGCCGGAGGCCTATGACTGGCCCGGCAACCAGGGGAGTTGAAGATGAGCGCGATCGGAAGAGCGATATGGTTTATCGAAAGCCATTTTGCGTCCGATATCTCGCTGGACGAGATTGCCGAGACGGCCGGGCTGTCTCGCTATCATCTGTCGCGCGTCTTCGGCATGACGACAGGCCATTCGATCAGCAGCTATATCCGGAGCCGCCGCCTCAGCGAGGCAGCCCTCGCGCTGATCGACGGTTCCTCTTCCATTCTCCAGGTTGCCCTCGATGCCGGCTACGGCTCGCACGAGGCCTTCACCCGCGCCTTCCGCGAGCAGTTCGGCATGACGCCGGAAAGTCTGCGCAAGCAGGGGCACATTCGCAACCTCGCTCTACAGGAGCCGATCAGAATGGACGACACCCGCCTTCCCAAGCTCGATGCCCCGCGCTTCGAAACCCACCCCGCAATGCTGCTCGCCGGCCTTGCGGAAACCTATGCCCACGAGGCAACGCAGGCGATCCCCTCGCTTTGGCAGAAGTTCAATCAGCATTTCGGTCATATTCCAGGCCAGGTCGGCAATGTCGCCTATGGCGTCTGCACCCAGGCGGAAGAAGGCAGCGAAAGCTTCCGCTATATGTCGGCAGCCGAAGTTTCAGCCGCCGACGGCCTGCCCGAAGGCTTCGTGACAATGAAGCTGCCGCAGCAGCGCTATGCGATCTTCACGCATCGCGGCCATATCTCCGGCATTTCCGCCACCGTGCAGCAGATCTTCGGCGAATGGCTGCCGCAATCGGGCCAGCAGCATGGCGGCACCCCCGACATGATGGAACGCTACGACGAGCGCTTCGACCCACGCACGGGCGCGGGCGTGACGGAGATATGGGTCCCCCTGAAGGCCTAGAAACCCAGCGTGGGAACAAGACCCGGAGATAAGGCCGCCGCCACGAAATTGGCGGTGGCGCTTGTACGGACGACTGCGCTCCTTACATTACGGCCATTCTGGAAAGGCCGGGCTGGGGGTCAGCACCGGCGAATGCTGATCAAAGGGGGCATCGTCAATGGATATTATCGGGCTGATACAGGACCCGGGGGCGTGGGTGGCGCTCATCACGCTTGTCGTCATGGAGGTGGTCCTCGGCATCGACAACCTGATCTTCATCTCGATCCTCACCAACAAGCTGCCGCCGGAGCATCGTGACAGAGCCCGCAAGATCGGCATCGGCCTCGCCCTTATCATGCGCCTCGCGCTGCTCGGAACAGTCGCCTGGATCGTCCAGCTGACCCAGCCCGTCTTCGAAATCTTCGGCCAGGGCTTCTCCTGGAAGGACATGATCCTCATCGGCGGCGGCCTCTTCCTCGTCTGGAAAGCGACGAAGGAAATCCATCACAATGTCGATCCGCAGGAGCAGGGCGAGGATTTCATCGCTAAATCAACCACGACCTTCGCCTCGGCGATCGGCCAGATCCTGCTGCTCGATCTGGTCTTCTCGATCGACAGCATCATCACCGCCGTCGGCATGACGCCGCACCTGGCGATCATGTTCGTCGCCGTCATCGCCGCCGTCACGGTCATGCTGGTCGCCGCAAACCCGCTCGCCAACTTCATCGAGAAGAACCCGAGCATCGTCATGCTGGCGCTCGCCTTCCTGCTGATGATCGGCACGACGCTGATCGCCGAAGGCATGGGCGTACATGTTCCCAAGGGCTACATCTACGCCGCCATGGCCTTCTCCGCTCTGGTTGAAGTGCTGAACATGGTGGCACGCAACCGGCGGAAAAACGCATCTGGCGGCCATTGATCGAAAGAACTGCGCCCGCCAGCGGGTGCAGTCCCATTAGAGCGATCAATCCTGCACGTGCACGTCGACCCATTCGCCGATATCGCCGCGGCCATAAATGTCGACCTTGATCCAGACGTTGCCGCGAACGATATAATTCCCGGCATCGTCGGCGATATTGCCGTTTGCCAGCATGGCTTCCAGCTTCTGGCGATTGGAGGGCAGTGAGAAGAAACTGTCGCCCTCGTCGCCACGGTCACGGCGGCGATAGGCGTGATAGTTGGCACGGTCCTGGCGGATGATCTGCCAGGGCGCCGTCAGGCGCTCGCCCTTGGAATTGTAAAGGTCGTCATTGCCGATATAGGCGCGGTAGGACTCGATCAGCCGGGCAGAACTGTCCCGCGTGATGGTCGATTGCGCCGCGGCTGCATCGAACGCGGCGACCGCCAATAAAAAGCTCAAAATCAGTTTCTTCATTGTTTCCTCGCGGTGGACGATTGAAGACCTATTTCGTCACTGCCGCGAAAATTGCAAATCAAATTCGACGGGCAGCCCGCTTTTGTCTCCGTAGCCTTATGAAGAGTAAAGACGTCTCGTGAAATTGAGAGACCGGCTCAAATCGATGCGGCGCAACCGGGTGCAAGCGGCCTCGCAGCGCAGTTTCCCTTGACGTCTCCCGTTGAATATGGCCTAAGGCCAGCCATACGGAAACGCGGAACTGAAGCGTTAAGAACGCCCTTTTCCGGCCGGTTTCCTGATCCAGATACACATTTTCGGCTGGACGGCGCTTGTCCCAAGCGCGGCCCGGCCTTTTATGACGGGCAAACAAAATGACCACATCAGGCGTTCGCGTCCGCATCGCACCCTCCCCCACCGGCGAGCCGCATGTCGGCACCGCTTATATCGCGCTGTTCAACTATCTCTTCGCCAAGAAACACGGCGGCGAGTTCATCCTGCGCATCGAGGATACCGACGCGACCCGCTCCACTCCGGAATTCGAGACCAAGGTGCTCGACGCGCTGAAATGGTGCGGCCTGAAATGGTCCGAAGGTCCCGATATCGGCGGCCCTTACGGCCCCTATCGCCAGAGCGACCGCAAGGACCTCTACAAGCCGTATGTCGAGCAGATCGTTACAAACGGCCACGGCTTCCGCTGCTTCTGCACGCCGGAGCGCCTGGAAAAGATGCGCGAGGCGCAGCGCGCCGCCGGCCTGCCGCCGAAATATGACGGCCACTGTCTGAACCTCTCGGCCGAAGAAGTGACCTCACGCGTCGCGGCCGGCGAGCCGCATGTCGTGCGCATGAAGATCCCGACGGAAGGCTCCTGCAAGTTCCATGACGGCGTTTACGGAGATGTAGAAATCCCGTGGGATGCCGTCGACATGCAGGTTCTCCTGAAGGCCGACGGCATGCCGACCTATCACATGGCCAACGTCGTCGACGACCACCTTATGAAGATCACTCATGTCGCGCGCGGCGAGGAATGGCTCGCCTCGGTGCCGAAGCACATTCTGATCTATCAGTATCTCGGCTGGGAGCCGCCGGTGTTCATGCACCTGTCGCTGATGCGCAATGCCGACAAGTCGAAATTGTCGAAGCGCAAGAACCCGACCTCGATCTCTTATTACACGGCCCTCGGCTATATCCCCGAAGCGCTGATGAACTTCCTCGGCCTGTTCTTCATCCAGATCGCCGAAGGCGAAGAGCTCTTGAGCATGGATGAGCTTGCCGCAAAGTTCGACCCGGAAAACCTCTCCAAGGCCGGTGCGATCTTCGATATCCAGAAGCTCGACTGGCTGAACGGCCGCTGGATCCGCGAAAAGCTCTCGGAAGAGGAATTCCAGCATCGCGTCCTGATCTGGGCGATGGAAAACGATCGCTTGAAGGAAGGCCTGAAGCTCTCGCAGTCACGCATCACCAAGCTCGGCGAACTGCCCGATCTCACCGGCTTCCTGTTCAAGTCCGATCTCAACCTCGACCCCTCCGCTTTCGCGAAGATCAAGTCGACGCCAGAGGAACTCTTGGAAATCCTGAACACGGTGCAGCCAGATCTGGAAAAGATCCTCGAATGGAACGTCGAGACGATCGAAGCCGAGCTGCGCGCCATCGCCGACCGCATGGGCAAGAAGCTGAAGGTCATCGTCGCGCCGCTTTTCGTCGCCGTATCGGGCTCCTCGCGCTCCCTGCCGCTTTTCGATAGCATGGCGATCCTCGGCCGCTCCGTCGTACGCCAGCGGCTGAAACTGGCCGCGCAGACCGTTGCGACCCTCGTCGGCCCAAAGAACTGAACCGGACTTTAAAACCATGAACGACAAGACCGAAGCATCCGCCCTCTCCTCCGACGCAACGGAAGTTCGCCGCCAGAAGCTGAAGCTGCTGCGCGAACAGATCGGCGACGTCTATCCGGCGCATTTCCACCGGACCATGACCAATGCCGAGCTCGCTGCGAAATACGAGGGCCTGGAGCCGGATACGGAAACCGGCGATGTCGTCACCGTTGCCGGCCGCGTCTATTCCTCGCGCAACTCCGGCATGTTCATGGATATCCACGACGCCTCCGGCAAGATCCAGATCTTCAGCCACAAGGACGTGACCTCGGAAGAGGCCCGCTCCCTGCTGCCGATGATCGATATCGGCGACATCATCGGCGTCACCGGCATAGTGCGCCGCACCAAGCGCGGTGAGCTCACGATCAACGCCCAGCAGATCACCATGCTGACCAAGTCGCTGCTGCCGATGCCGGAAAAGTGGCACGGCCTTTCCGATATCGAGCTGCGCTATCGCAAGCGCCATCTCGACATCATGACCAACGAGGAATCGAAGCTCCGCTTCCAGCAGCGCAGCCGGATCGTCTCTGGCATCCGCCGTTTCATGGAAGATGACGGCTTCATGGAAGTCGAGACGCCGATGCTGCATTCGGTCTATGGCGGTGCCACCGCCGAGCCGTTCAAGACGCATCACAACACGCTGAAGCTTGACATGTACCTGCGCATCGCTCCGGAGTTGTTCCTGAAGCGCACCCTGGTTTCGGCCCTCGCGGACAAAGTCTTCGAAATCAACCGCAATTTCCGTAACGAAGGCGTCTCCACCCGGCACAATCCAGAATTCACCATGATGGAGTGCTATTGGGCCTATGCCGACTACGAGGACATGATGGATCTCGTCGAGCGGCTGTTCTCGACGCTCGCCATGTCGATCCACGGCAGCACGGAATTCGCCTTCGGAGACAAGCAGATTTCCTTCAAGGGCCCGTTCCGCCGCGTGCCGATGCCCGATGCCGTCAAGGAAGCGACCGGTATCGATTTCCTGGCGATCAAGACCGACGAAGAAGCCCGCGACGCCGCCAAGGCTGCCGGCTTTACCGTCGAGAAGGATGCAACCTGGGGCGAATGCCTTGCCTTCATCTTCGAAGAGAAAGTCGAGGGCACGCTGATCCAGCCGGCGCACGTCACGCATTTCCCGAAGGACATCTCGCCCTTCGCCAAGGAAGTACCGGGCGAACCGCGCCTCGTCGAGCGCTTCGAGACCTATTGCAACGCCTGGGAACTCGGCAATGCCTTCTCGGAACTCAACGATCCGGAAGAGCAGCGCGCCCGCATGGTCGAGCAGCTCGAGCAGGCGCATGCGCGCGGTGAAAAGCAGAAGGAACTCGACGAGGAATTCCTTGATGCCATCGACCAGGGCATGCCGCCCGCAGGCGGCCTCGGCATCGGCGTGGACCGCCTCATCATGCTTCTGACCAACTCGCCGTCGATCCGCGACATCATCCTCTTCCCGGCCCGTCGCAACAAGGCCGATTGATCCGGCGATTTCAGACGCCAGAACAATTCAAGGAAAGCGCGTGGCGCTTTTTCGTCCGGAATTGCGCAAGAACAAACAGATTGGGCGTTTCAGCGTTTCGCGGAACCGCCCAATCTGCAACAGGGACGATGGCGTCAATTCGTGATGGGCGATCGGCGGTCCGCGGCACCCGTCATGGTCGGGTCCAGTCGCGGTGACGGAGTCTTTTCCTTGTCGCGGGCATCGGCGCCGATGAATTCGCCGTTGTCGTCATAACCGGGCCGCACATTGCCGGTCGATTTCGGCTCCGGCAGCGACGGCTTGGCATCATGCTGTTCTTCTTTTGCCGCTGCCTTTTCTTCCGCAGCGATCGCCGCTTTCATCTTGTCCTTCTTCGCGGTCGCGGCACCATTGTCGCTCGTCAGCGCGTTGTCGCAATCGCTATAGTCCTTCAATTCGGCAAGCGCGGCATCGATATCCTGCGGCAGCATGGTGACCTGCTCACCGTAGAACAGGCCGGCATTGCTGGCGCCGCCATCATAGTAGCGCGCCGTCACCGGCACCTCGGAGCTGCCGTCGACGAGCTTGTCCGGGTGCGGCACGTAGACCACGTCGGCGCCCAGCGCCCGGCCACGTATGTCGGAGCGCAGCGTCGGTCCGTTCTTGTCGAGAACCACAACCTGAACGAGATCCGGCTTCTGCTCCTGATACACAGCCTTGGCGACCCTGAGCGCGGTCCTGACCCGTGTCAGGCCATCGGTCGGTTCCGTGCGGATATATTTACGCACCCAGAAGCGGTTTTCCTTGCGGATGGTGACGAGATTGACATCCAGGCATTGAAGCCCGTTGGGGGAAGCCGACGCTAAATCGAGCAATTTGTCCTTGCCGATAGAAAGCGCCAAAACGCCGGAGGAGCCCACGAGCAGGGCCACTCCGCCGATCATGACGACAAACTTCCGGTGTGCCCGGAAAATATGCAGTAAGGCGCTCACGCCAACTGCTCCAGCATAGACCACTCCAAGCCGACAAAGATGATCAACCCTCACGTTAGGCAGAGGGCGTTTCGGAATACTTAAAACGGACGTGAAACTTGCAACTCTGGCGGCATTGCTACCAAAAAAGGTCCGAACTTTCACAGGATTGGCGGATGCTTGCCTTTCACGCCGCGAACATGCTCTAACCGGAGCATGGCTTTCACCCTGAGACAGCTGCAATACTTCGTCGCCGTAGCGGAACAAGGCTCCGTGACGCGCGCTGCACAGAACCTGTCCATCTCGCAATCATCCGTCACGGAAGCCCTCAAGGAGCTCGAAAGCGATCTGGGCGTCGAGCTGTTCGAGCGCCATCCGCGCGGTCTCTCCATCACCCATAACGGTCACCAGTTCCTGCGCCATGCGACGAAGATCCTCGCGACCGTTTCCGATGCCCGCACCAGCTTTTCCGGCAAGCGGAACGAGGCCGGCGGTACGCTGAATATCGGCGTGACATCGCTTGTCGCCGGCTATGTTCTGTCCGATCTTCTGGCGCGCTATCGCCGCGCCTGCCCCGGTGTCGAGGTCAGCGCCATCGAGGACAACGGCGGCTATCTGGAACATCTTCTGGTGGGCGGTGAACTAGACGTTGCCGTCATGGTCATCTCCAACCTTCGCGATCGCATGGCCCTGCAGGCGGAGATCCTTGAGACTTCGCCTTATCGTCTTTGGCTGCCAATGGGTCATCCCCTGGTCTCGGCCGACATCATCAGTGTCGCCGACATCAGCCGCGAGCCACTGATCATGCTGACCATCGACGAGATCGAGGAAAATACCGGCAAGCTGCTGACGGCGCTCGGCGCCCGCCCCCATGTTGCCTTCCGAACCCGTTCTGTCGAAGCAGTGCGCAGCCTGGTTGCGACAGGCGCGGGCGTCGCTCTCCTTCCGGATCTCGTCTATCGCCCCTGGTCGCTGGAAGGCGACCGCATCGAAAGCCGCGACGTCTCCGGCTCGCTGCCTGTGGTGCAGGTCGGCATGGTCTGGCGCAAGGGCTCGAGCCTGCCGCAGGCCGCCCGCGACTTCGTCGGCGTCGCAGAAAGCATGCGCTCGGGCCGGCAGCGGTAGCACGAGCTTATTCCTAGCTCACGCGTACGCGCCGGGAATCGGAATTTCCGATATCGCCTTTCTGATAAATGAATTTGCGAATGCGGTGAAATAGCGTCACCTTTTCTTCCGGGAACAGGAAGCCAGCCACTGGCTCCACGCCATCAAGGCTTAAAAACCGGGAGAGTCCGATGAAGCATCTGCTGAAATCATGCACGGCCGCACTCGCATGCTTAAGTTTCGCCACGCAGGTCATTGCCGCCGAACCGTTGAAGACGCTCGGCAAGGGCGAAGGTGCGGTGAGCATCGTCGCGTGGGCCGGCTATATCGAGCGCGGTGAAAGCGACAAGAATTACGATTGGGTTACCGGTTTCGAAAAGGAGACCGGCTGCAAGGTCAGCGTCAAGACCGCCGCGACCTCAGACGAAATGGTCGCGCTGATGAACGAAGGCGGCTTCGACCTCGTGACCGCTTCCGGTGATGCGTCGCTGAGACTCGTTGCCGGCAAGCGCGTCCAGCCGATCAACACCGATCTGATCCCGAGCTGGAAGAACCTCGACGAACGCCTGAAGAATGCCCCCTGGCACACGGTCAACGGCGTTCACTATGGCGTGCCCTATCTCTGGGGGCCGAACGTGCTGATGTACAACACGGACGCCTTCAAGGGTCAGGCGCCGAAGAGCTGGAATATCGTTTTCGAAGAAACAACGCTGCCTGATGGTAAGTCAAACAAGGGCCGCGTGCAGGCCTATGACGGGCCGATCTATATTGCCGATGCAGCCCTCTATCTCATGGCCCACAAGCCGGAGTTGGGCATCAAGGACCCCTACGAGCTCAACGAAGATCAGTACAAGGCCGCCCTCGAGCTGCTGCGTGGCCAGCGCAAGATCGTCAGCCGCTATTGGCATGATGCGATGATCCAGACCGACGACTTCAAGAACGAAGGCGTCGTCGCCTCCGGCTCCTGGCCGTTCCAGGTGAACCTGCTGCAAGCCGACAAGCAGAAGATCGCCTCCACCTTCCCGGATGAGGGGACTACGGGCTGGGCCGACACCACCATGCTGCATGCCGACAGCGAGCATCCGAACTGCGCCTATATGTGGATGGAGCACTCCCTGCAGGCCAAGGTTCAGGGCGATGCCGCCGCCTGGTTCGGCGCCGTACCCTCGGTTCCGGCAGCTTGCAAGGGCAACGAACTCCTGACCGACAGCGGCTGCGCCACCAACGGTTATGATCACTTCGACAAGATCAAGTTCTGGAAGACGCCCGTCGCGAAATGCAGCACGCAGGGCGAATGCGTGCCCTATCACCGCTGGGTCTCCGACTATATCGGCGTGATCGGCGGGCGGTAGGAACTTACCTTCTCCCCTCGGGGAGAAGGTGGCCCGAAGGGTCGGATGAGGGGGTGGCGCAGCATAGCAAAAGCTGCGTTTCGCTTGCCGCTCACCCTCCGCTTCACTCCGCTCTTCAGCCCCTCATCCGCCCTATCGGGCACCTTCTCCCCACTGGGGAGAAGGAAAACAAGTACCCCTGGAGCACCCCATGACCGCCGTTCGTTTTCAGCAGGTGTCGCGCCATTTCGGCCAGGTCCGCGCTGTGGACCGCGTCGATCTGGAGATCGCGCCCGGCGAATTCTTCGCCATGCTCGGCCCTTCCGGCTCCGGCAAGACTACCTGCCTCAGACTGATTGCCGGCTTCGAGCAGCCCACGGGTGGCCATATCGAAATCTTCGGCGAAACCGCCGAAGGCGTGCCGCCCTATAGGCGCAACGTCAACACGGTCTTCCAGGATTATGCGCTCTTTCCGCACCTCAATATCCTCGACAACGTCGCCTATGGGCTGATGGTCAAGGGTGTCGGCAAGGCCGAACGGCTGAAGGCAGCCGAGCAGGCGCTGGAACTGGTGAAGCTTCCGGGTTATGGCGCGCGTCGCCCCGGCCAGCTCTCCGGCGGTCAGCGCCAGCGTGTGGCGCTCGCCCGCGCGCTCGTCAACAAGCCGAAGGTACTGCTGCTCGATGAGCCGCTTGGCGCGCTCGACCTGAAACTGCGCGAGCAGATGCAGGAGGAACTGAAGAGCCTGCAGCGGGCGCTCGGCATCACCTTCGTCTTCGTCACCCACGATCAGGGCGAGGCCCTGTCCATGGCCGACCGCGTCGCTGTCTTCAACGACGGCCGCATCGTGCAGCAGGGCACGCCGCACGACATCTATCAGCGACCAAAGACCCGCTTCGTCGCCGATTTCGTCGGCTCCTCCAATGTCATCGCCCCCGAAACCATGTCGTCGCTCGGCGGCGAGCGGCGCTGGGCAAGCCTGCGCCCCGAGGCCATCCGGTTGACTGAGGGGAGCGGCGTGGTGGCCACCGTGAAAGCAACGAGCTTTCTCGGTGCCGCTACCCGCCTCTCGGTCGAGACGAATGGCGCCCGCCTGCATGTGACCGTACCCGCTGGCCAGCCGGCTCCGGATACCGGCGCCGCCATCCGCCTCGCCTGGTTGCCGGCGGATGTTCATTATATGGACGACGCCGCATGAACGCCGCCGCCTTCCCCGCCTCGTCGAGCCGGGCGCCGGCCTCGATCCTGCCGCGCCGCGGCGGCGTCTTCGGCCGCCTCTCGGATCTCTTCTGGCGCCGCCCGAAACTATTCCTCTTCCTGATGCTGACGCCGCCGCTGCTCTGGCTCGGCATCATCTATATCGGCTCGCTGATCGCGCTCTTGCTGCAGAGCTTCTTCTCGATCGACGACTTCTCGGGAATGGTGAACTACGAATTCACCCTCTCGACCTATGCCCAGCTGCTGAACTCGGCGAATTTCGATATCATCCTGCGCACGGTCGTGATGGCCGCCCTCGTGACCGTCGCATCCGCCTTCGTCGCCTTCCCTATCGCCTATTACGCCGCGCGCTATGCCCAGGGAAAATGGAAGGCGCTGTTCTATCTTGGCGTCATGCTGCCGCTCTGGTCGAGCTATCTCGTCAAGGTCTATGCCTGGAAGCTGATCCTCGCCAAGGAAGGCATCCTCACCTGGATCTTCGACAAACTGCATCTCGGCTGGCTGCTCGACGGCGTGCTTGCCTTGCCGATCATCGGCGGCAACTCGCTCTCCGTGAGCTACATCGGCACCTTTCTCGTTTTCGTCTATATCTGGCTGCCCTATATGATTCTGCCGACGCAGGCAGCACTTGAGCGCGTGCCGGCGAACCTGCTGGAAGCCTCCTCGGATCTCGGCGCGACGCCGAACCAGACCTTCCGCACGGTTCTGCTGCCGCTCGCTTTGCCGGGCGTCGTCGCCGGCTCCATCTTCACCTTCTCGCTGACATTAGGCGATTACATCATCCCGCAGATCATCGGCTCCTCGCGCCTCTTCATCGGCCAGGCCGTCTATACGCAGCAGGGAACTGCCGGCAACGTACCGCTGGCCGCCGCCTTCTCGGTCGTGCCGATCGTCATCATGGCCATCTATCTCTGGATCGCCAAAAAGCAGGGAGCTTTCGATGCGCTCTGATCGTGGCCAACGCGCCTCCTTGCCTTTGAAGATCGCAGCCGCTGGCGGCCTCCTCTTCCTGCATCTGCCGATCCTGCTGATCTTCGTCTATGCCTTCACGATAGAAGAAAAGAGCTATCAGTGGCCGCCGCCGGGGCTGACCCTGCAATGGTTCGGCATCGCCTGGAACAGGCCGGATGTCTGGTCGGCGCTGGCGCTGTCGGTGCAGGTCGCGACCATCGCCACCATCATCGCATTGATCCTCGGCACGCTCTGCGCCGCCGCCGTCAGCCAGACGAAATTCTTCGGCCGCGAGGCGATCTCGCTCTTGGTCATCCTGCCCATCGCGCTGCCCGGCATCATCACCGGCATTGCGCTGCGCTCCGCCTTCAGCCTGTTCGACATCCCCTTCTCGGTCTGGACGATCATTCTCGGCCATGCCACCTTCTGCGTCGTCGTGGTTTATAACAACGCCGTCGCCCGCTTCCGCCGCACCTCCGGCTCGCTGATCGAGGCCTCGATGGATCTCGGCGCCGATGGCTTCCAGACCTTCCGCCATGTCGTCCTGCCGAATATCGGCACGGCGCTGCTTGCGGGCGGCATGCTCGCCTTCGCGCTGTCCTTCGATGAAGTCATCGTCACCACCTTCACCGGTGGCCAGCAGATGACCCTGCCGATCTGGATGCTGGAGGAACTCATCCGTCCGCGCCAGCGACCGGTGACCAACGTCGTCGCCATGGTCGTCGTGCTCGTCACTTTCCTGCCGATCCTGGCAGCCTACTATCTCACCCGCGACGGCGATCAGATCGCCGGCGGCGGCAAATGAAAGGGAGAGAATAATGGATACCCAAATGCTGATCGGCTCCCGCTTCGAAGCCGGCACGGAAACGGAAGAACGCGTCCTCAACCCGAAGACAGGCGAGACGGTGCTCAACTTGCCCGAGGCGTCGCTCGGGCAGATCGATGCCGCCGTCGATGCCGCCGAAAAGGCGTTCACGAGCTGGTCGCAGACGACGCCAAGCCAGCGTTCGGCCTATCTCCTCAAGATCGCCGATGCCATCGAGCGCGATGCCGAAGGTTTCGCAGCCCTGGAGGCGCTGAACTGCGGCAAGCCGATCAACGCCGTGCTCAATGATGAGATCCCGGCGATTGTCGACTGCTACCGCTTCTTTGCCGGCGCGGTGCGCAACCTGCACGGCCCGGTCGCCGGCGAATATCTGCCCGGCCATACCTCGATGATCCGCCGCGATCCGATCGGCATCGTGGGCTCCATCGCGCCTTGGAACTATCCGCTGATGATGATGGCCTGGAAGCTGGCGCCAGCCATTGCCGGTGGCAACACCGTCGTCTTCAAGCCTTCCGAACAGACGCCTCTGACGGCGCTGAAGATGGCGAAGCTGCTGGCGGATATCCTTCCCGAGGGCGTCGTCAACGTCATCCTCGGCCGCGGCGAGAGCGTCGGCAATGCGCTGATCAACCATCCGAAGATCAGCATGGTTTCCATCACCGGCGATGTCGCTACCGGCAAGAAGGTCCTGCAGGCTGCGGCCAAGACGGTCAAGCGCACGCATCTCGAGCTCGGCGGCAAGGCTCCCGTCATCGTCTTCGACGATGCCGATATCGACGCCGTGGTCGCCGGCATCCGCACCTTCGGTTACTACAATGCCGGCCAGGACTGCACCGCTGCCTGCCGCATCTATGCCGACGCAAAAGTCTATGACAACTTCGTCGCGGATCTGACGTCAGCCGTGTCAAGCATCAAGTTCAACCTCGCTGACGACACCGAGAACGAGATCGGCCCGCTGATCTCCAAGCGCCAGCGCGACCGCGTCGAAAGCTTCGTCACCCGCGCCGCCGAACACAAGCACATGGAGATCACCACCGGCGGCAAGATTTCCGGCGAGCGCGGCTTCTTCTATGCCCCGACCGTCGTCGCCGGCGCTACGCAGGATGACGAGATCGTCCGCCGCGAAGTTTTCGGCCCTGTGGTCTCGGTGACGCGCTTCACCAATGCCGAGGATGCCGTCGCCTGGGCTAACGACAGCGACTACGGCCTGGCTTCCTCGGTCTGGACCAAGGACATCAGCCGCGGCATGCAGACGGCTGCCCGCCTGCAATATGGCTGCACCTGGATCAACACCCACTTCATGCTGGTCAACGAAATGCCGCATGGCGGGCTCAAGCAATCCGGCTACGGCAAGGATATGTCAGTCTACGCTATCGAAGACTATACAGCCGTCCGGCATGTGATGATCAATCATGGGTGACGGGAGGTTTGACGCAAACCAGCCTTCCTGAGTTTGGGGCCCCGCTGTACCCCCCTCTGTCCCTTTCGGGACATCTCCCCCACAAGGGGGGAGATCGTTGGAGCGCATCATTCAGTCCGTAAGATAAAGCATAATAGCCCAGCCGATACGATGCTCATTGTTTTGCAATGGCAGCGCTGCAAGTTACAATCTCCCCCCTTGTGGGAAGATGTCACGAAGTGACAGAGGGGGGTGCCACACTCCCCACAATTCCAGAGCCGTCGTCAAAACCCAACCGCCCTCGGAACAAATCACCCTCCTCCCGCGTCTTCAACAAGTACAACGCAGAGGAGATTGCTAAATGCTGAAATGGGCTCTCATTTTCTTTGTGATTTCGCTGATCAGCGGCTTTTTCGGTTTTTCAGGGGTATCGGCGGCAACCGCAACCATTGCGCGCGTTCTCTTCGCCATCTTCCTGATCATATTCCTGGTGTTCCTGATCCTGGCCGTGATGGCCGGTAACGCCGTCGTTTGACGACAGGGATCATCGATGCATCGGGGCGGGCCTAGATCAGGCTCGCCCCGACATTTATCGCAAGCGCCAGGATCGTCGTGTTGAACAGGAACGAGAGGATGGCGTGCAGAAGCACGAGCTTACGCATCGAAACGGTGGAAACGCCGATATCGGCCGTCTGTGCAGCAACGCCGATGGTGAAGGAGAAATAGAGGAAATCCCAATAGATCGGTTCCTCCACCGGCTCGGCGAATTTCAATCCCTGCCCCTTGCCCGGAATGCTATAGAACCGATGCGCATAGTGGATGGTGAACAGGGTGTGCAGGAAGGTCCATGAAATCAGGATCGTCACGATCGCCATCATCACGCGGTAGAAAGCGACTTCGGGTGAGGCGTCCTTGACGCCAAGCAGATCCAGCGCAATGCCACCAATGCTGGCGATTGCCGCCGCGATCGACAGGAAAAGCAGGAATCCATCCGAAAAATCGAGGTCGGCCGAGCGCTTGCGGATGCTAAGCGCATTGGCCGTCAGCATCCGATAGAGGCTATAGACGATAAAGACGACGGCGGTCGTGTCCCAGGCGATCAACAGGTTGCTGGCATTGAGATCACGTGATGTCAGAAACAGGAAGACGGCGATACCGGCAAGCACGGAGATCACGATCACATGGTGCTTGCGCCACAGCACGAGACCTCTGGAACGATGCAAAAATCCGTTCGCATCCATGCCGCTCTCCTGATCGCAAATCGCCGTTACAAACCGATTCGCAAACGAGAGTGGCAAATAAAAGGAGGCCTCGCAACACGAGGTCTCCGATTGCGACAAGGAAGCCTCAGCCCGTCCAGCCGCCGTCGATGACGTGGATCTGACCCGTCGTGAAGCCCGCCTCATCACCGGCCAGATAGGTCACCAGAGCGGCGATCTCTTCGGCGGTCGCGATGCGGCCCATCGGCTGGCGGGCGATGAAATCCTTCATTGCCTTGTCATAGTCGCCGGTTGCCCTGAGCCGCTCATGCAGCGAGGGGCTGTCGACCGTGCCGGGGCATATCGCATTGGCGCGGATGCCCTTCGCAACGAAATCGGCAGCGATCGACTTGGTGAGCCCGATAACGGCAGCCTTCGAGGCACAATAGGCGAAGCGGTTGGGCACACCTTTCACGCTGGAAGCGACCGAAGCCATGTTGACGATCGAGCCCTTGCCCTTCTCCAGCATGCCCGGCAAGAAGGCCCGGCAGGTCGTGTACATCGCCTTGGCATTGAGGTTGAAGGAGAAATCCCAATCCTTCTCCTCGCAATCAAGGATCGTGCCGGCATGGACAAAGCCGGCACAGTTGAAGAGCACGTCGATAGGGCCGACCTCTTGCGAGAAAGCCTTGACGGCGGTGCCGTCAAGCACATTCAGCACATGCTTGCTGGCGCCTTCCAACGTCGAGAGCGTCTGCTCGTTGATGTCGGTGGCGTAGACATGCGCGCCAAGCGAGATGAAGCGCTCGGCCGAAGCCCGGCCGATCCCCTGCCCCGCCGCCGTGATGACGACCTTCTTGCCTTCCAACCCGTGACCCATAATCCTGATCCTTTCCTCCGGGATCATGACCTCATCCACTTCGCCGGCTCTGTAGCCGGCATTTCGGATAAGATCATGCAATAACAATCAGTTGGCGCAGCCTCACACTAAGCTTCGAAGGACTGCGCGAAACGGCGGTTCAGCTTGTCGATGAGGACTGTATGCCGCTCTCCGGTTCGCAGTCCATCGCTAATCACTGCGGATGCGTCGCTTTGAAATGCCATGTAGCCGTCGTGCCGCGGCCGCACATAGGCGCCTTCCAGCGTCGCACGCGTGTTGCGATAAAAATCGAGCGCCGGCGCATTGACCGCATCGCTGACCCAGCCGTCGGCATGGCCGGATTGACCGTTTCCACTCGCATAAACACCCGCCTGCACCGGCCCGCTCGCAATCCAGCGCGCAAAGGCCTTCGCCTCTTCAGGCGCTTGCGTGCGTGCCGACACGGCGATGCCGGTGCCGCCGAGTGCCGAGCCATTCGGCGCGCGTCCATCGGTCACGGGCATATCTGAAAAAGCGATCCGCGCCGGCCTGAATCCAGCAAAGGAATAGTTCACGTAGCCATAGATGAAAGGCGACGCCACATAGGGGCTGTCAGGCTGGCCCATCAGGTCGAGCACGGCGATCGGATCCATTTCGTAGCAGCTGGCATCCATGCCCGAAACGAGCTGCGCGATCCAGTCGAGCACCGCTTCGCCATCAGCCTTGGCAATGAAATCCGGCCCTTCGATGTTGCAGGGCGTGCCGAGATGGGCAGCCAGCGTGATGAAAGTCATCAGCGAATGCGGCGGCCGCATCGGCAGGATCGCTTTGCCTTCCTTGGCGAGCGTCACGAATTCGGCGAGATCCTTGACCGGCGCGCTCAGTCGGCTAGGCCGATAGGCCTGCACCTGTGTTGCTGCATCGAGCGGAAAGGCCCATTGCCGGCCTTGCCAGTTGTAGCTTTGATAGGAGCGCCCAACGGTGCCGGCCGCGATCGCCGCGATTTCATCCGCATGTTCAACGTCGTCGAGCGGCAGCAGGCAGTTCTCGCGGGTGATCTGGCCAACATGCGGGTGATCGATGACGATGAGGTCGTATCGGGCGGCAAGTTCTTCCACCGGATAGGTCTCGAAATCCTGCAGCGACCGCTTTTCCCAGCCGATCTCGACGCCGGTCTTTTCCCGCCACACCTTCGAGCAGGCGATCATCGGATCGTAGCCGCGCGGATGCGACCAGGTCATTCCCTTCAGCGTCGCCATCATGCCTGCTCCGCTGCCGGTTTGCGTTCAACGACGAGGATGTGATCGGCGGCAAGCACGACTTCGTCGCGCTGGTTCAGCACTTCACAACGCTCGACCACACGACCGGACGCCGGACGCTTCGGATCATCCTCCTTCGCTGAAATGGTGACGCGGGTGCGGATCGTATCGCCGATATGTACCGGGCGGACGAAGCGGAGCCGGTCGTAGCCATAGGAAAAGGCGACGGGATTGATGAGCGAGGCCGTCAGTCCGACGCCGATCGCAAAGATCATCGTCCCATGCGCGATGCGCTGGCCGCCGGGCAACGTCTTGGCGAATTCCGCATCCATGTGATGCGGGAAGAAATCGCCGGTATGGCCGGCATGGACAACGAAATCGGTTTCGGTGATCGTCCGTCCGGTGGTCACCCTGACATGGCCGAGTTCATAGTCTTCTAAATAGATGGTTTGCTCTGCCATTGCTCAAACCTTTGGGAGTTCCGCGATCGGTGTCGCCGGCAAGGTGCTAGACTGATAGGCGGCCTCGACGAGCGCCATGGTCTGCCAGGCATCCTCGACCGAGCCGATCAGCTCCTGATCCTCACCGGATGCGAAGCGCTGCAGGTTGGCCATGCGATTGACGAAGGCATCCGGGAACCAGGCGCCCTCCAGCTTGACCTCGACCCAATCGCTGCCGCCGGCAGGGCGGATCCACAGCTCGTCCGGCTCGCCACTGGGATAGTCGAGATTGACGCCGAGCTTGACGTAGGCAGCGCCCTTGGTGCCGGAAATGCGAAACTCGCAGGCCTGGAACTTGCGGCCGAAATCATGGTCATGATTGACCGAGAGCACGCAGCGAACCTTGTCACCATAATCGAAGATCGCCGCCGTCCGCGTCTGCGCGACATCGTGATTGGGATGGCCGATGGTCTTGGCATGAACGCCTCGCGGATTGCCGAGCAAGCCGCGAATGAAATCGAGATAGTGGATCGAGTGCATGGCGATCTCGATCCGCGGCAGGCCTTTCAGGAACGGCCAGAGTCCCCAGGGTGTTGCAAGCGCCAGCCATGCGTCGAAATCGACGACCTCGCCGAGATAGCCCTTGTTCACCGCATCGTAGAGCGCCAGCATCATCGGCGCGAAGCGAAGCTGGAAGTTGACGGCCGCCTTGATATCCCGCTCGCGGCAGATCCGCAGGATTTCGGAGGCGCCGGCAAGATCACTGCCCATCGGCTTCTGGATCAGCGCGAAGGAACCGCGCGGCAATTTCGAAAGGATCGTCGCATGCGCTGCCGGCGGCGTCGCCAGATCGAAGATCGCGCCCTTGACAGCAAGGGCCTCCGCTTCGGAGGCGAAAACTCGAATGCCCCATCGAGCAGCCAGCGCCGCCGCCTTCTCGGCGTTCGGATCGTAAAGACCCGCGACCGGAAAGCCGGCTTGCTTATGAGCCGGAAGATGCGCGTCGCCGACGATGCTGCCGGCACCGAAGATCACGATGGAGCGAGGATGCGACGGCATCGGCCACCATTGGCGCAAGGATTTGGGATCGAAGGTCACGACACCCTCCCCTTGAGGGGGAGGGTCGGACCGAAGGTCCGGGGTGGGGTGATCCCTCCTCGTGCGAAAACGGCAGCGCTATGCGCCCGGAGCATCACCCCCACCCGCGCGTTCCGCGCGACCTCCCCCCTCAAGGGGGAGGTGACCGCTTCGCGGTCCGTTCCACTCCAATCCCTAATCATGATGAAACACCTCCTCCATCATGGCCCACCACTCGCCCTCTTTGCGGGTCTCGAAGGGCTTCTGGCAGGGTATGCAGAAGGACCACCACTCCTGGTTCTTCGGGTTGGCAGCCATCTTGGCCATATCGGCCTCGAAATCCGTGCCGACATATTCCCAATAGCCGAAGAGCAGGTTTTCCGGCTCCTTCAGGAAGATCGAATAGTTGGTGATGTTGCAGTCTGAGATCAGCGCCAGGATCTCGGGCCAGACGGCCACATGCAGTGCCTTGTATTCCGCCACCTTGGCCGGCTCCAGGCCGATCACCATTCCCATCCGCTGCATGGCAAGCTCCTCCTCAGCCGTGAATTTCCCGGGTGAATTCGCCGATCGAGCGCGCCTTCACCGCTTCCCAATCCCAGGCAATGCCGATGCCGGGCTCTGATGGGGCCACCGCCTTGCCATCGACGATGTCCATGCCCTTCGTCGTCAAGTCGTCGAGCTGCGGGATGTATTCGACATATTTGCCGTTCGGCACGGCGCAGGTGAGGCTGACATGCAGCTCCATCAGGAAATGCGGGCAGACGGGAATGTCGAAGGCTTCGGCCGCATGCGCCACCTTCAGCCAGGGCGTGACGCCGCCGATGCGGGCGACATCCACCTGCACGATCGAGCAGGCGCCCTTCTGCATGTATTCGCGGAAATGCCGGATCGAATACATGGATTCGCCCACCGCGATCGGCGTCGGCGTCGATCGGGTCAGCCGGATATGGCCATCGAGATCGTCGGCCGGCAGCGGCTCCTCGATCCAGGCAAGGTCCAGTTCCTTCAAGCGTGCCGCCCGCCGGATCGCCTCATCGACGGTGAAGCCCTGATTGCAGTCGGTCATGATCTCGAAGCCGGAGCCGAGTGCCAGACGCATCGCGGCCAGCCGGTCGTAATCCTCGGAGCCATGCGGCTTGCCGATCTTCACCTTCGAGCCGGAAAAGCCCTTGGCCTTCGCCTGCAGGGCGTCTTCGGCCAGGGCTTCCTTCTCGATGTGCAGCCAGCCGCCTTCCGTGGTATAGAGCGGGCAACGATCCCTAGCGCCGCCGGCAAGCTTCCAGAGCGGCAGACCTTGCTTCTTGGCCCGCAGGTCCCAAAGCGCGGTATCGACAGCCGCAAGCGCCAGTGCCGTAATGGGACCGATCGTCGTAGCATGCGTGGCGAATTCCAGTCTGTGCCAAATCGCCTCGATGCAATCGGCATCCTCGCCGATCAGCAGCGGCACCAGATGGTCGGAAAGCAGCCGCATGACGGACGAGCCACCGGTGCCGATCGTATAGCTGTAGCCGGTGCCGACTGCCCCATCGCTGTCGGTGATGGTGACGATCGGCGTCTCTTGGCTGACGAAGCTCTGGATCGCATCCGTCCGCTTCACTTTCGGCGGCAGGTCGACCATGCGCAGTTCAATTTTCTCGATACGTGCCATGGGAGCTATTCCTCAGTTTGCCAGGCTCTTGCCGGTATCGGCGGAGAAGAGATGTGCCTGGCTAAGATCGAAGCTCATCTTCAGCCGTTCGCCGCTCTTCAGCGCGCGCGGATTGAGCATGCGCGTCACCCATTCGCGCCCGGCGAATTCGACAAAGACGAGCGTTTCATTGCCGAGCGGTTCGGTGATGGCAACCGGCAAGGTCAGCTCGTAGACAGCCGATTCCACGCCGGAATGCAGGCCGTGGCCGGTCGGGAAGATATCGTCGGGCCTGAGACCGAAGGCGACCTTTTCTCCTTCCCTGACCCTTCCGGCAAACTGGTTCGGCAGCGGCAGACGATCACCGTTCTTGAAGGTGAGTTCGCCTGCCTTCAGCGTCGCCTCTTCGATATTCATCGGTGGCGAGCCGATGAAACCGGCGACGAAGCGGGTGGCGGGCCGCTTGAACACTTCGTCCGGCGTGCCGACTTGTTCGATGTGGCCATCGCGCATGATGACGATGCGGTCCGCCAGCGTCATGGCCTCGACCTGATCGTGCGTCACGTAGACCACCGTCGACTGCACCTTCGCATGCAGTTTCTTGATCTCGGTGCGCATCTGCGTGCGCAGCTTGGCATCGAGGTTCGATAGCGGCTCGTCGAAGAGGAAGACCTCTGGCTGGCGCACGATGGCGCGGCCCATGGCAACGCGCTGACGCTGGCCGCCGGAAAGCTGCGCCGGGCGGCGATCCATCAGCGCTTCGAGGCTCAAAATAGCAGCGGCCTCGTTGACGCGCCGGTCGATCTCGGCCTGCGGCTGTTTGGCGATCTTCAGCGAGAAGCCCATGTTCTCGCGCACCGTCATATGTGGATAGAGCGCGTAGGACTGGAACACCATGGAGATGTTGCGGTCGCGCGGCGGCAGGTCGTTGACGACCGTATCGCCGATCTCGATCGTGCCGTCGGAGACATTCTCCAGGCCGGCGATCATGCGCAGCGTCGTCGACTTGCCACAGCCGGACGGGCCGACGAGCGCGATGAACTCCTTGTCCGCGATGTCGAGATCGATCCCGTGGACGATTTCCAGCGCGCCGTAGCGCTTGACGAGTTTTTTGAGGGAAACCTGAGCCATGGAGATCAACCTTTGACCGCACCGAATGTCAGACCCGACACCAGATGCTTCTGAATGATGAAAGTGAGAGCGAGCGCCGGAATGATCATCACGACCGCCAGTGCGCACATGCCGCGCCAGTCGATGGTGAACTCGGCCGTGTAGTCGAGCAGGCCCACAGGCAGCGTCTTGGAATCGACGGAACGCGTCAGCTGCGAGGCGAGAGCATATTCATTCCAGCAGGTAAGGAAGGCGAAGATGCCGGCCGATGCGATACCCGGGCCGGCAAGTGGAAATTCCACCTGCCAGAAAGCCTGCCAGCGGGTGCAGCCGTCGATCTGCGCGGCCTCGGCGAGATCTTTCGGCACCTGCCGGAAGAAGCCGTCGATCAGCCAGATGGTGAAGGGCACGTTCAGTGCGACATAGGTGAGGATCAGGCCGAAATGCGTGTCGATGATGCCGAGCCGCGCATAGACCATGAAGAGCGGCAGCGATAGCGCCACGCCGGGCACGGAACGCGTCAGCATCAGCC
This sequence comes from Rhizobium aureum, assembly GCF_030182495.1. Classification (NCBI taxonomy): domain Bacteria; kingdom Pseudomonadati; phylum Pseudomonadota; class Alphaproteobacteria; order Hyphomicrobiales; family Rhizobiaceae; genus Rhizobium; species Rhizobium aureum. The sequence goes on from NZ_JAQJCI010000014.1 coordinate 108,130, forward strand.
CGAGGAATACGGCCGACTTGCCTGCGAAACGAAAGCGAGCGAAGGCATAGCCGCCGGACATGCCGATGACGAGCGCAATGGCGGTCGAGGTGACGGAGATGATGAGCGAATTGCGGAAATAATCCCAGACGGGAATGCCGCCCTGCCCGACGCCGCTGAACATGGCGCGATAGGCTTCCAGCGACAGCTCCTGCGGGATCCAGACCGGCGGTTTCGCCATGATTTCCACGGTCGGCCGTAGCGAGCTGATGACGATCCAGAAACCGGGCAGGCAGATGATAAGCATCGCGAGGAAGAGGCCGATGAGATAGGCGACCTTCCAGAGGCGGCGCTGCAGGCGTTGTTGAGCGTTGCGATCCATGATTACCACTCCGCTCCGATCTGGGTGCGGGCAAGCGCCAGCTTACGGAAGAAATAGACGGTGAAGACGATCGACAGGATGATCGAGACATAGGCCATGGCATTGGCGAGCCCCATCTGCGCATCGGCATAAGCGGTGCGCCCGACCAGCGTCCAGATCAGCTCCGTGCGCCGCGCTGGCCCGCCATCGGTCATGATCTTGACGATGTCATAGGCGCGGGCGACGTCGAGCGAGCGGATCGTCATGGCGATGAAGGCAAACGGCATCAGGAATGGCCAGGTGACGTAGCGGAAGGTCTGCCAGCTGGTGCAGCCATCGACCTTGGCGGCCTCGACAGGCTCCTGCGGCATGGCAAGCAGACCGGCTAGGATCAGGATCGCGAAGACCGACGTCGACGACCAGACTTCGGCAATGACGATGGAAAACAATGCCAGATTGCCATCGATCAGCCAGGGAATGGCCGTCTCGGTAATGCCCAGGGATTGCAGGGCATTGTTGATAATGCCGACATTGTCGTTGAACATGAATTTGAACTGAAAGCCGACGAGAACGGGCGAAAACATCATCGGGAACATCATCAGCGTGCGCAGCACGCGCTTGCCGTAGGTCGCCTTGTTGACCAGCAAAGCCAATCCGAGGCCAAGCAGCATTTCCAGATTGAGCGCGATCGTCAAAAGCACCACGGTGCGCACGAAGGCGGCGAGGAACACCGGATCCGAAAGGATGCGCATGTAGTTGCGCAGACCGATGAAGGTGAAGAGTGTGGCCGGCCGCGTCAGGCGAAACGGCGTGAAGCTGGAATAGAAGGAGAGCAGCAGCGGAAACAGAACCACCGCCGCCAGGACGATGATCGCCGGAAGAAGAAGCAGGACCGGTGGAGATATTCTTTTGAGCATGGTTTGCACCTGTCGGCATTCCTCGGCAGCGTGGCCCGGACTGCGTGGAATGAATTGCTTGGGACGAGACCCGGCAGAAAACCGGCAACGCGGATGGCGCCTAGCGGTGCCGATCGAAAGCGATTCTCGAAGTCAGATTGCGGAAGCCCCGCGCTCTTGAAGGCGCGGGGCTTCAATTGCACCGCTTAGAGCGCGCCGGCGTCCTTCAGGACATCGGTTGCCTTCTGAGCAGCGGCATCGAGCGCTTCCTTCGAGCTCTTGTCGCCGAGGATCGCGGCCTGAAGCTCAGGATAAACGACGTTGGAAATCTCGATCCATTGTGGCGTGCGCGGAACCGGGAAGGCATATTTCATGGCTTCCTGGAAGGTGCTCAGCACTTCCTTCTTGTAAGGATCGGAAGCCGCCTGCTGGATATCCCAATCCCAGACCGCCTTGCGGGTCGGCAGCGTGCCGTTGGCGGCTTCGAGCTTTTGCGAATCGTCGTTCGTCAGGAACCAGACGAGCGAGGCGGCAGCATCCTTGTGGGCGCAGGCTTCGGTGACCGAGAAGCCGTGATGGCCGGACCAGCCGGTGTGCTTGCCGGAGGAACCGGCGGGCTGCACGACGACACCGACATTGCCGGCGATCTTCGAAGACTTCGGGTCATTGAAATAGGTTGCCCAGCCCGGCCAGTCGAGATCGAGGGCGATCGAACCGGAGGCGAAGCCGGCGCCGAGGTCGTCCCACAGATAGTTGGTCGTGCCGGCCGGAACGGCCTTGGCCTTGTACATGTTGACGAACCAGTCGAGCGCGCGCACGCCGGCTTCGGAATTGAAGGCAGGCTTGCCGTCCTTGTCGAGATATTCGCCGCCTTCGGCGACCAGCATTTCATAGAAGCGGCCGTTGATCGCCTCTTCCTTGCCGGGGAATTGCGTGCCGAAGAAGTTCGGCGGGTTGGAGAAGAAGATCGCCTGATCTGAGACTTCCTTCCAGGTCTTCGGGGGCGCCAGATCGTAGCCGTACTTCGCCTTGAACGCCGTCTTCTTGGCATCGTCCTTGTAGAGGCTCTTCTGATAGTAGAGCGCCGAAACGTCAAACTGCGCACGCGGCAGCATGATCAGGCGGCCGTCGATGGTCGAGGCCTGGATGGTCGAATCGACGAACTGGCTGATTTCTTCCTTCGGCAGCAGCTTGCCGAGGTCGGTGTAGAGGTCGGGATACTGCGGCGCGAAGGACGAATGGTTCGAGCCGACACACCAGGAGATGCTGCCCGATGCCATATCGGATTTGATTTCCTTGTCGAGTTCGAAGTGGTTCTTCTTGGAGAGAATGTTGACCTTGGCACCCGTCTCCTTCTCCCACTCGGCGATGCGCGCATAAAGCGGCTCATATTGCTGGCCGCCGATGAGCTTGGCGTCGATCGTCACACCCTTAAATTTGCCCGGCAGATCGGCGGCGAAGACCGAAGTACCCGCCAGCAATGCCATCATGCCGGCAGCAAGACCGGCCTTCCAATTCCTCATCGAAGTTCCTCCCCTGAGACCGGACCCTTGTCCGATTGTCCTCCCGACCCAAATATGGATCGATGATTTATAAGTAAACATCTTATTCATTGGCCGTCAAGCTGCGATCGCGCGCTTGTAAAATGTCTTCATTCATATATGAATGATGATTCATGTTTCTTCGCATAGGGGCTTGTTGATGAGCGTAGAAGACGACAGTGACCGCTACCGCGCGCCGGCGCTGGACAAGGGGCTCGACATTCTGGAGCTGCTGGCAAGGATCGATGGTGGCCTGACGCAGGCGGAAATCGCCAAGGCGCTCAACAAGAGCCCCAACGAATTCTATCGCATGCTCGATCGCCTTGTGCGGCGCGGCTACGTACAGCGTCAGGATGGCGATCGCTTCTATCTGACGCTGAAGCTCTTCGGGCTCGCGCATTATCATGCACCGGTGCGCCGCCTCGTCTCCTTCGCGACCCCGCTGATGCGTGAGTTCTCCAACCGTGCCGAGCAGGCCTGCCATCTGGCGATCTACGACCGCGGCTCGGTGATCGTCATTGCCCAGCAGGATTCTCCCACCTATTGGGGCATCTCCATCCGCGTCGGCGCGCAGATCAATCTCTACAATACCGGCTCCGGCCATATTCTTCTGGCATTCCGGGATGCAAAGCAGCGCCAGATGATGATCAACGAGCAGAGACGCCAGGAACAGGATCCGGAGGAGCCGCCCGCAGATCTCGAGGAAAAGCTCGCGGCAATCCGTGAAAAGGGCTTCGAAACCATGAGCAGCCTGCAGACGAGCGGCGTACACAATATTTCCGCGCCCGTGCTGGCGATGGACGGCAACGCGCTTGCCGCCCTCACCTGCCCCTATATCGAGCCAGTGAACCCGAAGGCGCCTACGCGCGAGCAGGTGGTCGAATATGTCCGCGAAGCGGCAAAAGAGATCTCCGAAACCGTGGCCGGCACGGTCGATAAGGCCGAGCTGTAATTTTTATTTGAATAAACTATTCTTCTGTGAGTATATGTTGAGCAAGCAGGTATGGGAGGATCACCATGCTCTTCGACAGCCATTTGCACATCGTCGACCGGAACCGTCTCGCCTATCCCTGGCTGGCCGGCGCCGGCACGCTCAATCGCGACAGCCTCTATGAAGACTATGCGCGCGAGGCCAAGCGCCTCGGGATCACCGATACGCTTCACATGGAGGTCGACGTCGCCGAGGATGATATCGAGCGGGAAACCGATTACGTCAAAGACCTCAGCCGTGAGCCCGGCAGCCTCCTCAGGGGTGCCATCGCCGCCTGCCGCCCTGAAAGCACGAACTTTCCCGCCTATCTCGAACGCGTACTCGCCGATCCCTTCGTCAAAGGTTTCCGTCGTGTACTGCATGTCGTGCCAGATGACGTCTCCGAGGGCGCCCTCTTCCGCGAGAACCTGAAACAGCTCGGTGGCACGCCGCTCACCTTCGATCTCTGTGTCCTACCGCATCAGATGTCCAAGGCGCTCGTACTCATCGACCTCAATCCCAACATCCGCTTCGTCCTCGACCATTGCGGCGTACCGGCGGTGAAGGATGGCTTCAGCGAAAGCTGGGCAGCGGGGATCACAGAAGCGGCAAAGCGCCCGAATGTCATCGTCAAGATTTCCGGCGTCGTCGCCTATGCCGATCCGGACAGCTGGACGCCGGAAACGCTGCGTCCCTTCGTCGAACATTGCATCGCAAGCTTCGGCTGGGATCGCGTCATCTGGGGCAGCGACTGGCCGGTCTGCACGCTCGGCGGCAATCTCTCCACCTGGGTCGCCGCCACCCACACTCTGATGCAAGGCGTAAGTAACGACGAACGCAATCGGCTCTATCATCTGAATGCCAAGCGCCTCTGGTCTCTCTGAGACCAGGCGCGTTTCTTCCGAAAGACGATGTCATGACCGCCACCGTCGGCGTCTCCAGCACCCATCCGAAAACCATGCCGGCCGATCACGCCGAAATCCCCGTTTGGAACGCGGAGAACTGGTTCTATGAGGATTTCGAGATAGGCCACAGGATACGCTCGCTGCGCCGCACGATCTCCGAAGGCGAGTCACAGCAGTTCAACGCGCTCGTCCTTGATATGCATCCTTACGTCAGCGATCAGATCTTCGCCGAAACCGAAGGCCTGTTCGGCAAGCGGCTCGTTGCCGGTGCCTTCGTCTTTTCCGCCGGCCTCGGGCTTGTCGCCACCAATTGCGTCAACGCCTTTTCCTATGGCTACGACAAGCTGCGCTTCATCAAGCCCACCTTCATCGGTGAGACGATATACACCATCCGCACCAATCTGGATAAGCAGCCGAATTATGCCGAGCTCGGCCTGATCCGCTCTTCTTACGAAGTTTTCAAGGGCGAAGGCGAGCTGGTACTCTATTGCGAGCACATCCAGACCGTGCGTTACAGGAACGGTCGGCCGGCGGACGCGCCGCCGCTGAAAGTCCGACATGAATAACGAGCACGAAGAGGGCCTGCTCTCCGGCATCATCGTACTGGATATGAGCCAGTTTCTTGCCGGCCCGATGGCGGCGCTCCGGCTCGGCGATCTCGGCGCGCGCGTCATCAAGATCGAGCGACCCGATGGCGGCGATCTCTGCCGCCGGCTTTATCTGAGCGACACCGAGATCGGCGGCGACTCCACGCTCTTTCACGCCATCAATCGCGGCAAGGAGAGCTTTGCGGTCAATATGAAGGATGAGGGCGATCTGCAGGAACTGCGCGCGCTGATCGCCAAGGCTGACGTCGTCATCCAGAACTTCCGCCCCGGCGTCATCGAAAGGCTTGGCCTCGACTATGCCGCCGTTGCCGCGATCAATCCCCGTGTCGTCTATGGCAGCATCACCGGATACGGCCCCGACAATGAATGGCGACATTTCCCCGGACAGGATCTCCTGGCCCAGGCCCGCTCCGGCGTCATGTGGCTGAATGGCGAGGCGGATGACGGGCCTGTGCCGTTCGGCCTTGCGATCGCCGACATGTTGGCCGGCAATCTCCTGGTCCAGGCCATCCTCGCCGGCCTTGTACGGCGCGGCGTCACCGGCCGCGGCGTACATGTAGAGACGAGCTTGCTGGAGGCGCTGGTCGACTTTCAGTTCGAAGTGCTGACCACGCACCTGAACGACGGAGGCCGCTTGCCGAAGAAATCCGCCGTGCGCAATGCGCACGCCTATCTCGCGGCGCCGTATGGCGTCTATCGCTGCGCCGACGGCTGGCTGGCGATCGCGATGATGCCACTCGCGAAACTCGCGCCGCTGCTCGATCTGCCCGCGCTTGCCGGTTACGCGCCGGATGATGCCTTCCAGCATCGGGACGAGATCAAGAGCATGATCGCCAGCCGCCTGCGCGAAAAGACGGTTCAGCAATGGCTCGCCATTCTGGAACCGGCCGATATCTGGGCGGCGGAGGTGCTGGATTGGCCGAAATTGCTGCAAAGTGCCGCCTTCCGCCAGCTCGATATACTGCAGACGGTAACCCGTGATGACGGCACTTCCCTGCGCACGACGGCTAGCCCCATCCGCGTGAATGGTGTTCGAGCCAAAAATGGGCTAGCGGCGCCGACGATCGGCGGGCAGTCGGAGAAGGTCAGGGCGGAGTTTCTTCGGTAGGCCATCGCGCATTTGTGTGCGCGGCACCTGTGCCGCAAGCGCGAAGTCCCTGACATATCTTCCAAAACAAAAAAGGGCACCGCATCCCTGCGGCACCCCTTCTCTAACAACGCATCTCATAAGAGGGGAAGCCAAGTCGCCTCAAGCGGCAGCGAGCTGCAGCTCCTTGCTGACCATGGTGCGCAGCGCGACCAGGTCCTTGGCGAAGGCGCGGATGCCTTCGGAGAGCTTCTCGGTCGCCATTGCGTCTTCGTTCATCATCCAACGGAAGGTCTTCTCGTCGACGGCGATCTTTTCGACCGACCCCTTGGGCTCCGGCGAGAGCTTGCGCTCCAGCTTGCCTTCGTCCTTGGAGAGCTCGTCGAGCAGGTTCGGGCTGATCGTCAGACGGTCGCAGCCGGCCAGCGCTTCGATTTCGCCGGTGTTGCGGAAGGAGGCGCCCATGACGATCGTCTTGATGTCGTTGGCCTTGTAGTAATGGTAGATGTCGCGCACCGAGATGACGCCCGGATCTTCCTCGGCCGTGTAGTCCTTGCCCGTCGACTTCTTGTACCAGTCGAGGATGCGGCCGACGAAGGGCGAGATCAGGAACGCCTTGGCGTCGGCGCAGGCAATCGCCTGGGCCTTGCTGAAGAGCAGCGTCAGATTGCAGTCGATGCCTTCCTTCTGCAGCACTTCGGCGGCGCGAATGCCTTCCCAGGTGGAGGCGAGCTTGATCAGGATGCGGTCACGCTCGATGCCGCGCTCCTTGTAGGCGGCGATGATGGCGCGGGCCTTGGCAAGCGATGCTTCCGTGTTGAAGGAGAGGTCGGCATCGACTTCGGTGGAGACGCGACCGGGAACGAGGCCGGAGAGCGCTGCGCCGACTGAGATCGCCAGACGGTCGGCAACTGCGGCAACGACGGCTTCGGAGGCGCCGCCCTGCTTCTTGCCCCAGGAAACGGCTTCCTTGATCGCGTCGGCGAACATCGGCGTGCCAAGCGCCTTCAGCACGATGGTCGGGTTGGTGGTGCAATCCACCGGCTTCAGGCGAGCGACTGCCTCGATATCGCCGGTATCGGCCACGACCGTCGTCATGGCGCGGAGTTGATCAAGCTTGGAAGTCATAACAGGTATCCTTGTTGAATGAGGCCCATTTGGATGGGAGATGTCGGGCAGCAGATCCGATCTTTTCGTCGGACGGACTTGAAGGCGTCAGGGATGCAGCCTTCCTTCTCCTATGTTTCGGTAACGGGATAAAAAGCGCGAAAGTTCCATTTCCGGTGAACGGCTGAGCGATGAGGAGACAACCTTCCGAAAACAGGCTTTTCGCCGGCACCGGGCGCCCTATATGGCTCCCTGTCCGGCCTGGCGCTTGCTCGGAGCAGCATCTGCACATTGTCCTCCTCGATTGGACAAGACCGAATTCCTCACCACCGACTATCAGCAATCCCGCACGGAAAAGTCAAGGACATTTGTGCAATTCGATTGACATAAGTTTCACGTCATAGAATATCGGCAGCAGAAGAGCCGATCTCGCCTGCTCCTGTCGTCCGCCATAACAATATTTCGCATTCTGGGCGGATCATGACGTTAAACGGCGCATGCGACAATCCTGCCGGAGGACCCGTGGCCAAACTGAGACGCGGAACCCATACCGCCTATTCGGAAACCTCGTCCCTGAGGCTTCGCGCCGCTTGGCTCTATTACAATCAGGGCCTGACGCAGAAGGACGTTGCCGAACAGCTGGGCATCAGCCGTACCACCGTCATCCGCCTGCTCGACGAGGCCATGCGCCGTGCCGAGGTGCAGATCTGGATCACCGAAGGCATCGATGATTGCGTCGAACTGGCAATCAAGCTCGAGCGCACCTATGGACTCGACGAGGCGATCGTCGTTCCAGAGCCTGCTGGCGGCAACGTGAACGCGCAGGCGAAGAGCGTCGGCCTGGCACTCGGCCAGTTCCTGACGGAGGCCATCCCCGACAATTATACGATCGGCGTCGGCTGGGGCCGGACGATGACGGCTTCGCTCGCAAGCTTCCGCCCGACCCGCCGCGACAATTGCAAGGTGGTTTCCCTGCTTGGCGGCATCGTCGCCGTCCACCAGACAAACCCGATCGACTATACGTGGCGCCTGGCAAGCCAGCTGGGTGCCGAATGCTATATGTTCCTGGCGCCGCTTCTCGTCGACTCCGTCGAGACCAAGCGCAATCTCATCGAGAAATGCGGCCTCGAAGCGATTTACCGGCTGGCGGAAAACCTCGATCTCGCCATCGTCAGCTGCGGCGATATCGGCCCGCAATCGACCTCCTTGTCGGAAGGCTTCATTTCGAAGCGGGAACTGGAAGAGCTGATCGACATGGGCTGCGTCTGCGACACCATGTTCAACTTCCTCGACGCCGAGGGCAATTCCGTCGATCACCCGATCAACAAGCGTGTCATGTCGGTCGATCTCGATACGCTGAAAAAGGCAAAGCACATCGTGATCTCCTCCGGCGGCGCCCACCGCGCCCAGGCGATCAGCGCCACCATCAAGCGCATCGGCTGCAATACGCTGATTACGGATGAGAGCGCTGCCAAGGCGCTGCTGCAGATGGCGATAGCGAAGGCGGCGTGAGCCATGGCATTTGAGTTCGCGGAGGGTGCATACCCCCCTCTGTCGCTGTCGGGACATCTCCCCCACAGGGGGAGATCGTTGGGAGTTTGTGGCTCGCGCTACCGAATGTTCAGCAATTGCAATTTCCGCAGGCGCAATATTTGCTTTGAAGCGAGAGGCCGCCGCGAATTACCAATCTCGCCCCTTGTGGGGGAGATGTCGCGATAGCGACAGAGGGGGGTAGCGCAGGCATGGTAAACTCAGGGCTTCCGAAGGCACACCCCCTCAAGCATCCCCCGCCTCCCATCCCAGCATCGCCCGCTTGCGCGTCAGCCCCCAGTGATATCCCGTGAGTTGACCGTTCTTTCCGAGCGCACGGTGGCAGGGCACGACGAAAGAGATCGGATTGCGGCCGACAGCTGCGCCCACGGCCCGCATCGCCGTCGGCTGGCCAATATCCTTGGCGATGTCGGAATAGGTCACCGCGCGGCCCATCGGGATCTTCAACAGGCTTTCCCAGACCCGAAGCTGGAAATCCGAGCCAATCAATACGACACGCAACGGCTGGTCGCTTGACCAGTTCGAGCGCTCGAAGATGCGGGCCGCATAAGGTGCCGTTGCGTTCGGATCCTCGATGAACTCGGCATTCGGCCAGCGGCAGGTCATGTCGGCGAGGCAAGCCTTCTCATTGCCGGAATCGCTGAAGGCGAGACCGGCAAGGCCGCGATCCGTGACCATGATCAAGGCGAGACCGAAGGGCGAGATGTGGAACGCATAGCGCATCACCAGGCCGCTGCCCCTCGCCTTCCATTCGCCCGGGGACATCGCCTCATGCGTGACGAAAAGATCGTGCAGTCGGCTGGGGCCGGACAAGCCGACCTCGAAGGACGTTTCGAGCAGCGGCAGATCCTCCTTGCGCAGGAGCCGCTTGGCATGATCGAGCGTAACGGCCTGGAGAAACGCCTTGGGCGACAGCCCAGCCCAGCGCGTAAACGTCTTCTGCAGCTGAGTCGGCGACTGGCCGAGCCTTTCGGCGAGCATCTCCAGCGACGGCTGGTCGCGATATTCCTCGGTGATGAGCTCGATAACCTCCCGCACGGTGTCGTAATCGTGACCTTCCGGGGTGATGTCTTTCTTCAGCTGTGCAATCGCATTCATGATCTTTCTCCTTGGAAAGGAGAAAACCACGGCAAGAGGGCTAAAACCACCCGTTTCTTGCCTAAGTGGTCTCTCTGCAAAAATGCGATATCGCCGGTTTGGGTAGGCCGCTCATATCCGTTGTGTCACGGTCGCCAAGGCACGCTTGAAGGCTTTGGCAAAACTCTCACGATCCTCCGGATTGAGGAAGGAGCCGACATCGGTATCGTGGCTCCTGTCGCGGACATGCATCGATACGACCCCGATCTCGCGGTGGCGGCGAACGAGGAAGCGCGTCCAGAACGGATTGAAATCGTGCTCCACCATGCGGCCCGTCGGCGAGAACTTGCGGATGGAAACATTGGTGCGCGATACCGTCACCTCTTCGCGCACGCGACCCGAACGGTAATTCAGCCAGAAGGCGCCATAGAGCAGGAAGAGATCGGCGCCGAAGAAGATGCCGATCGGCCAGGCGCCGCGAAGGATGAACAGGACGCTGTAGACGAGACAGAAGCCGCCCGCCAAGGCCAGCATGACCCTGAACCCCTTTCGCCCCAGCGAGCGATGAGGGAACAATTCGGCAGCGAAGACCGGCCTGTTGCCCTCTGCCGCCCTATCGGCGTTGCGTTCCGTCATAGGAGTTGAGTATAGGTCGTTCATGGCAAATCCCAAGATCAAATCCAGCGCCCAAACCGCGAAAAAGTCAAATGCGACCGCAGGCCGCAAGCCGACCGGAAAGAGCCTCTATTCCAAGGCAGACCTTGAAGAGATCTTCCGCCGCTTCTCCGTCCAGCGGCCGGAGCCGAAGGGCGAGCTGGAGCATGTCAACCCTTTCACGCTCGTCGTCGCCGTGGCGCTATCGGCACAGGCAACCGATGCCGGCGTCAACAAGGCGACGCGCGCCCTCTTCGCCATCGCTGATACGCCGCAGAAGATGCTCGACCTCGGCGAGGAGCGCATCCGCGAATACATCAAGACGATCGGCCTCTACCGTAACAAGGCCAAGAACGTCGTCGCCCTGTCCGAAAAGCTGATCACAGATTTCGGCGGCGAAGTGCCACGAACGCGCGAAGAGCTGATAACCCTGCCCGGCGTTGGCCGAAAGACCGCAAATGTCGTGCTCTCCATGGCTTTCGGCCAGGCGACGATGGCCGTCGATACGCATATTTTCCGCATCGCCAACCGGCTGCTACTGGCGCCCGGCAAGACCCCCGATGAAGTCGAACAGCGGCTGATGAAGATCATTCCTGATCAATATCTCTACCATGCCCACCATTGGCTGATCCTGCATGGCCGCTATGTCTGCAAGGCGCGCAAACCGGAATGCGAACGCTGCGTCATTGCCGACCTCTGTCGCTCGCCGGAAAAGACCTGCGACATTCCCGCTCCTCTGATCGAACTTCCGCCCCAGGTCATCGGAGCGGAAGCGGCAGGCTAAGCCTGTCTTGACCGCAGGCCTGTCTCCCTGTGTGAGATCAGCTTGTGCAGGTGCACCATCATGCCCGCTGCAAACAGCGGCGTCAGCAGGTTGAGAAACGGGATCGCCAGAAAGGCGGCAATCACCAGGCCGGCAAGGAAGACCGTCAAAGCGTGCTTGACCCGGAATTCCCGCGCCTCGTCCGGCGAGCGGAAGCGCATGGCGGCGAATTCGAAAAACTCGCGGCCAAGCAAATAGCCGTTCACTAGGAAGAAGGCGACGAGGTTGACGCCCGGAATGAACAGCAGAAACAGCGCCACGATGTTGCCGACGATGACGACGCCGAGAAAACGCACGGAACTCTTCATCGCCGCAACGAGCGGCATCGCCGTTCCGAGCGCATCGCCGGGATAGTCGCGCTTTTCCACAACTTCGGCGACATCATCAAGAAACAGGCCGGCGATCAGTGCCGTCACCGGCGAAATCAGCAGCGCCATCGCCAGAGCCAATGCAATCCCCGCGAAAATGGCAAGGAAGAGCGTAAGCCAGCCCGTCCAGTCGGCCGTCGATGGCATGAAGCCCTGCAGCCAGGGCAGGATGAAGGAATTGAACGCGCCCCGCAGCGCAAACCACAGCGCGACCAGCGCCAGCAAAGTCAGGCCCAGGACCTTCCAGAAAACCTTGCGCGTCTCCGGCGCAAAGAGATTGGCAAGGGAAAGACGCGCAGCAAGAACAATCATTCGGTCGACCTCTTTTGATGGCAAGTGGACACCTAGGAAGTGGTTGCATCAATATCAATATCTCGCGTCGGTGTACGAAATACGTTCAATTAAAAATTTGAATTATTGTAATATATTTTACAGTAATATATCCTGTTCGCCACATTAAGAACAACAATCGAAACAAGACCAGCCGCTCGATTAGATTTGAATGAGCGATTGAACCAGGAATTGGCGCAACCGAACATCGGAAAGACCATCGACGAGGCGTGAAAAATTGGAAGACCTTAGCCAGAAACTTAGACAATATATCAAGATCGGCACTCCTGCCGAACGAAGAATTGCTAAGTATTTCTCAGAGCATCTAAATGAACTACCGTTCGAAACGGCCTCTTCGGTCGCCGACAGGCTGGAGCTCAGCCCAATGACGGTAGGGCGGTTCCTGCGGTCCCTTGGTTATCACGGCCTGGATGGGATCAAGGTGCATCTCAAGGAAAATGCGCCAACGCTTACGTCACAATTGCCTAACATTCTCGAACAGCTTCAGAGGGACGCCAGCGAAGGCCGTCCGCTTGCGGCCCAGATCGCCGAGCAGGTCGAAATGCTGCAGCATATCTACAACCTCGCCGGCCAGCCGCAGTGGCAGGAGGCGACCACGACCATCCTGTCCTCCGACAATGTCTTCGTCGCCGCCCATCCCAGCCTTGCGGGAATTGGGCGTCATTTCTCCGACCGCCTGGCCTTTGCCCGGGATCAGGTCCTGTTTCTCGACGGGGCCAATGGCAGCTATATCGAACTGTTCGGCGAGCGATCCAAAGACGGATTGCTCGTCATCATCGATTCACCGCGCTTTGTTTCGTCCCGCCTGCTCGCCCGCTCCGCGCGCCGGTCCGGATGCAAGGTACTGCTGGTGACAGGCCAGTTTACCGAATGGGCACATGAATTCGCAAACGTCACCCTGTCCCTGCCACCGCAGCGGGCTAACAGCCGCGAAAATCTCACGGCCATGATGTCGCTGCTCGAATATCTGGCCGTCGCCGTCATTCAGGCAGCTGGCGAGACCGCGGAAACCAGAACTCGCCGCATAGAAGAGCTACAAGGCATGTTTGCCCATGCGCCGCTCCGGTAAGCCATTCTATTCCATGGCGTCCAGTTCCGCACGGTGGCGGTACATGGCAAGGAAGCGCCGGTAATCGCGGTCGTAGAATGCCTTCTTTCCCGCGTTTGGAAGCCGTTCGTGACCGCCCGGATACATCGCAGCGCCCGCAGCCCCCAGGCTTTCATAGAGGCCGCAGGAGACGGAAGCGGCGATCGCCGTGCCCAAAAGCACGGTCTCGTTCATTTTCGGGATCACGACCTTGCAGCCCGTCACGTCGGAATAGAGTTCCATGAGCAGCGAATTCTTCACGTGGCCGCCGGCCACGTGCAGCGTGTCGGGCACATAGCCGTAGTCCCGCATCCGCTCCAGGATGTGACGAATGCCGAGCGCAATGCCGACGCTGGTACGCCAGTAGAGCCGGCAGAGACCATCAAAGGAAGCGTCCAGCGTCATGCCGCTGATGACGCCCAATGCATGCGGATCGGCAAGCGGTGACCGATTGCCGTGAAAATCGGGCAGCACATGGATGCGTCCGCCGAGCGAATCGCCCTCCTCCAGCCGCAGTTCGGCGATCCGCCGGACGATGCGGTCATGCAGCGCCGCCGTTGGCGGTCCGCCGGCCGCATGCATGCTGACGATATGATCGAGCAGCGCACCCGTTGCCGACTGTCCGGCCTCGGCAAGCCACATGCCTGGGAAGACCGCCTCGTAATAAGGACCCCACATGCCCGTGCTGCGCTTGCGCTCGCGTGCAAAGGAAACGACGCAGCTCGAGGTTCCGGCAATCAGCGCCAGCTGATGTTCCAACATGCGGGCATCGCCGGCATGGGCGGCAAGCGCACCCAGCGCGCCGGCATAGGCATCGATCAGGCCCGCGCCGACATGACAGGCGCGATCGAGCCCCAGCGCTTCAGCCGCGTCGGCCGTCAATGTGCCGATGCTTCCGCCCACTGCGACACTCTCTTCAGGCAGGCTACCGCGCTCGCACAGGTCGCCAAGGCCGATCACGTTGAGAAAATCGGCCTGCCAGCTCGGCTCGCGATGGGCGAGATAGTTCCATTTCGCCACCAGGGTGGAGCGCGACCGGGCAAGCGAGCCGGTTGCCTTCCATGTCATGAAATCCGCAAGGTCGAAGAAATAACCGGCCTCGGCCCAGCTTTCCGGCAGGTTCTCCTTCAGCCACATCAGTTTGGGCATTTCCATTTCGGGCGACATGAACTCGCCGGAATAATCGAGAACCTCGTGCTTCGTCGCCGTGCAATAATCCGCCTCGGCAAGCGCGCGGTGATCGAGCCAGACGATGGTATCGAATCTCTTCTCGCCACAGGTGGAAACGGTGAGTTGCCCGCCATCGCGATCGCGCACGACCAGCGAACAGGTCGCATCGAAGCCGATCGCTCCGATGGCGGATGCGGCAACGCCGGATGCTTTCACGGCTCCGCGAACCGCGGTGCAGACGGCGGCCCAAATATTTTCGGAATCATGCTCGGCGTGGTTTTCACGCGGGCGATTCATCAGGATCGGATGTTCGCTTTTACCCAGCAGTGAACCGCCCGCGGTGAAGACACCAGCGCGTGCGCTGCCTGTGCCGATATCGACCGCAACCACGTGATCACGCATGCAAAAGAGGTCCCGCCCACTTATGTCTTGTTGCGGACAAGTTGTATCAATTCCGGCATCGCGTCAAACACGACCTCGGGCGAGAGCTGCTCCAGTTCCGCCCGGTAACTCGGCGAATGAGCATGCGAACCACCAGTGAAGGCAAAGACCGTCATGCCGGCCGCGCGGGCTGCCGTGATCCCCGCCGGGCTGTCCTCCACGACGATGCAATCCTTCGGCGGCACGCCCATTTTTTCCGCCGCATAGAGAAAGAGATCCGGCGCGGGCTTGCCGCGCTTGACCATGCTGGCGCTGAAAATATTCGGCTCCAATCTGTCGAGAAGGCCGGTCACGCCGAGCGAGAGACGGATGCGCTCCAGCTGGCTCGATGAGGCGACGCAGCGCGGAAGCTTGAGCACATCCAGTGTCGCTGCAATGCCGTCGATCGGCTTCAGCTCGTGCTTGAAGCGCTCGTAAAGATCGTTGCGGATGCGATCGAGAAATGCCTGGTCGATGAAGACGTCGAACTCCGTCTGCATCGTGTCGACGAGCGTCGCCAGGCTCTTGCCGAGGAAGCGGCTGTAGACATCTTCCTCGCTCATCTCGATGCCGACATCATGCATCGCCTGGATGAGCACACTGACCGACAGCGGCTCGCTGTCGACAAGCACACCATCGCAGTCGAAGATTAGGAGCCCTGTTCCCGCATCCGCCATCACAGATCCAACCTGAATTCTGTTGCTGTCCCGCCGGCTGGAAACCCGGCACGGCAATGGAAAACGGCCGGAACAGGAGAAGTCCGGCCGCTTGAAAATCATTCCGCGAGTTTGTTGTCCAAGTATAGCTGCAGGGTGACGCGGGTACCCTTTTCCCACAGCGTTTTCAGTGCATGCGCGAAGCGCTTGCGGAAGAGATCGGATTTGGCGACATCGCCGAAAATATCATTGAAGACCAGGAAGGCATTCGGATCGTCTTTTGCCTTGAGGGCTGCTGCATGCAGCCGATCCGCGCTGGCATCGTTGAAGACGATCTCCTTGCCGCTGTCGCTCTTGCCGGCGAAATAGCGGCACCAGAGAGCGGAAACGAGTGCGAGACCGACGATATCCTCGCCGCGACGGAGACGGTCGGCTGTCGATGGCAGAATGAATTTCGGCTGGCGGTTGGAGCCGTCCTGCGCCAGACGCGGGATGGTATCGGCGATCTTCGGATTGGAGAAGCGCCGCTCGATCAGCTTGAAGTAATCCGCAAGCACCGTATTCGGTACCGGCGGGATGACGGGGATGATCTCGTCGTTTTCGAGCTTTGCGAGGAAGGCGCGGATCAGCGGCTCTTCCATGGCTTCATGCACGAAATGGATATCCATCAGCGCCGCCGGATAAGCAATCGCCGCATGGCCGCCGTTGAGAATGCGGATCTTCATGTGCTCATAGGGCGTCACGTCGGGAACGAAGGTCACGCCGACGTTTTCCAGCGCCGGACGTCCTGCCGGGAAGTTGTCTTCCAGCACCCATTGCTTGAACTCTTCGCAATACACCGGCCAGTTGTCCTCGATATCGAAGGCTTCTTTCAGCAGGTCGACTTCACGCGCGCCGGTCGCCGGCGTGATGCGGTCGACCATGCCGTTCGGGAAGGCGACGTTCGCGGCGATCCAGTCGGCAAAGGCCGGATCGGAAAGCCGCGCCGTACCGACCACGGCGGCTTTGGTGACGCCGCCATTGTGGGGGATGTTGTCGCAGGACATGACGGTGAAAGGCTGCAGGCCGACCGCGTGGCGCGCCTTGAGACCTGCGACGATCAGGCCGAACACCGTCTTCGGCGCATCCGGGTTCTGCCCGTCGGCCACGATCGCCGGATGGGCGGGATTGAACTTGCCCGAGGCGTCGATGAAGTAGCCGCCTTCGGTGATCGTCATCGAAACAATGCGGATCGTCGGATCGGCAAGCTTGGCGATGATGGCCTTGGCATCGCCGACCGGCAGGATGTCGATCATCGGCGCGGTCACGCGCGCGGCCGTGCGATTATTGTCCTGCTCGACGACGGTCGTCAGAAAATCCTGGGCTGCGAGCTTTTCCCGCATGGCCGCATCGGACGGCAGCACACCCGCACCGATGATCGCCCAGTCATGGGCTTCTCCGGCATTGAAAAGATCGTCGAGATAAACAGCCTGATGGGCGCGATGGAAATTACCGACACCGAAATGCACGATGCCCGCCGAAAGCGATTTCGGATCGTAAGCAGGAATGGCCGCCTTTGCAGCCGCCTGCTGAAGAGTTGCGAGCGATAATTTGCACGTCATGTCTCTGGTCCTTTTGAAGGTCTCTGGCTCCGGACGACTTGGGAAAGCCGCACCGGCTATAGGCTTGCCCGTCCGCGGAGATCGCAGGATGCGGCCCGGGAGAAATGCAATCGGCCATGCTCGCAAAAGCGCACACGGCCCTGACTCGGGTTCAGATCGAAAGCCCCTCGGCATTGAACCGGTGGATATGCGCCTTGTCCGGCGTTAGGTAGACGGTATCGCCAGCCCGAGCCGGAAAATCGCCCGAACCGCGTGCCGTCACCGTGCCGATCCCGTCGACGTCGATGTGCAGGAAGGTGTCGGAGCCGAGATGTTCCGCCACAAGTACCTTGCCCTGCCAGTCGCCAGAGCTGGTCGACAGCACGACATGCTCCGGACGAACGCCGATCGTGTCGCCGCCAAGGCTCTGGGCATAGGCGCCTTTGACGAAATTCATCTTCGGCGAGCCGATGAAGCCGGCGACGAAGAGGTTGCGCGGGCTGCGATAGAGCTCCAGCGGCGAGCCCACCTGCTCGATATTGCCGCGGTTGAGCACGACGATCTTGTCGGCCATGGTCATGGCTTCCACCTGATCGTGCGTCACGTAGACCATCGTCGTCTTCAGCTGCTGGTGCAGCTCGCTGATCTCGAGGCGCATGTTGACGCGCAGCGCTGCGTCCAGGTTCGACAAAGGCTCGTCGAAGAGGAAGGCCGCCGGCTGGCGCACGATGGCGCGGCCGATGGCGACGCGCTGGCGCTGGCCGCCGGAAAGCTGGCGCGGCTTGCGCTCCAGATAATCGGTCAGGTTGAGGACACGCGCGGCATCCGCCACCTTCTTGTCGATCTCCGCCTGCGGCATGCCCGCCATCTTCAGCGGAAAGGCGATGTTCTTGCGCACGCTCATATGCGGATAGAGCGCGTAGGACTGGAACACCATGGCAAGGCCTCGGTCGGATGGCTTCAGATTGGTGCCGTCCTTGCCGTCGATCATGATCTGGCCGCCGGAGACGTCTTCGAGGCCGGCAATCAGGCGCAGCAGCGTGGACTTGCCGCAGCCCGACGGGCCGACGAACACGACGAACTCGCCATTGTCGATCTCGAGGTCGATGGAAGGGATGACCTTGGCTTCGCCGAAGACCTTGGAAACTTGCTTGAGAACAATGCTACCCATGCTTGTCTTCCTTACTTAACCGCGCCGAAGGTGAGGCCGCGAACGAGTTGTTTCTGGCTGAACCAGCCGAGGATCAGGATCGGAGCGATCGCCATGGTCGATGCCGCCGAAAGCTTGGCATAGAACAGGCCCTCCGGACTGGAGTAGGAGGCGATGAAGGTGCTTAGCGGTGCGGCGTCGACCGCGGAGAGATTGAGCGTCCAGAAGGCTTCGTTCCAGGCGAGGATGATGTTGAGCAACATCGTCGAGGCAAGGCCGGGGATCGCCATCGGCGTCAGGACGTAGATGATTTCCTTTGCCAGCGTGGCACCGTCCATGCGGGCGGCTTCGAGGATCTCGCCGGGGATTTCCTTGAAGTAGGTATAGAGCATCCAGACGATGATCGGCAGGTTGATGAGCATCAGGACGATCACCATGCCCAGCCGGCTGGCGAACTGGTTGTTCAGGAGACCGAAGCTCTGGAACAGCAGATAGATCGGGATGAAGGCGCCGACCGGCGGCATCATCTTCGTCGACAGCATCCACATCAGGACATCCTTGGTCCGCTTGGTCGGCGAGAATGCCATGGCCCAGGCGGCAGGTACCGCGACGAGCAGGCCGAGAATGGTCGAACCGAAGGCGATGATGACCGAATTGCCGAAGTGGAGGAAGTAATCCGAGCGCGACTGCACCTCGAAATAATTCTCCAGCGTCCAGTGGAAGAAGAGGAATTGCGGCGGCGAGGCAATCGCATCGCCCTCCGTCTTGAAGCTCGTCAGGATCGTCCACAGGATCGGAAAGAAGATGAGGAGCGCCACGACCCAGGCGGCGAGCGATACGACGATCTTGCGTTGCGTGGTGATCTTGCGTGCCATCTCAAGCCTCCAGATTCTTGCCGACCGCACGCATCAGGAAGATCGCGACGATATTGGCGAGTATGACGGCGATGATGCCGCCCGCCGATGCGCCGCCGACGTCCTGCGACAGAACGATCTGCGAATAGACGAGATAAGTGAGGTTCGTCGTCGCCGTGCCCGGCCCGCCATTGGTGGTGACGAGGATCTCGGCGAAGGCCGACAGCATGAAGATCGTCTCGATCAGGATCACGACGGTGATGGCGCGGGCCAGATGCGGCAGGATGATGTAGATGAACTTCGAAACCGGCCCGGCGCCATCCATCTCGGCGGCTTCCTTCTGCTCCTCATCCAGCGACTGCAGGGCCGTCAGCAGGATAAGCGTCGCGAAAGGCAGCCATTGCCAGGCGATGATGATAATGATCGACAGCAGCGGAACCGTCTCCAGCCAGGTCAGCGGATCGAGCCCGAAAAATTTGAAGAGATGCGCCAGGAGCCCGTTCACCGGGTTCATGAACATGTGCTTCCAGATGAGGGCGGCGACGGTCGGCATCACGAAGAAGGGTGCGAGCACCAGCATGCGCACGATGCCCTGGCCGAAGATCGGCTGATCGAGAAGGAGCGCCAGCGCAATGCCGCCGATGACGGTAATGAGCAGCGCGCCGCCGACAAGCAGCAGCGTCACGATCAGAGAGCTCACAAAGGCCGGGTCGCTGATGAAATATTCGTAGTTGAGCCAGCCGATGAAATCATGCGTGCCGGGGTTCAGCAGATTGTAGTTCAGCGTCGAGAAATAGATCGTCATCACGAGCGGGACGATCATCCAAGCGAAGAGAAGCAGAACCGAAGGCGCCATCATGACGCGGGCGGTGGAACGGGTGTGCAACGTTGCCATGGCAAGTACCGACCTATCTTTTTAAGGAGGGGATGGCCGCGGACCGGCTGAAACAAAAGGGGCCGCCAAGGGCAGTTCGGCGCTCGGCGGCCTAGGGGAAAACAGCGCTCGAGAGGGGGCGCTGCTTTCCTTAGCTTCGAAGGCCCTTACTTCGGATAGCCGGCCTTCTTCATTTCGCGTTCCGTCAGCTGCTGGGCAGCCTTCAGCGCCTGATCGACGGAGATCTGGCCGGCGAGAGCAGCCGAGAACTGCTGGCCGACAGCCGTGCCGATGCCCTGGAATTCAGGAATGGCGACGAACTGGACGCCGACATAGGGAACCGGCTTGACGGTCGGATGCGTCGGATCAGCCGAGTTGATCGAGTCGAGCGTCATCTTCGCGAAAGGCGCGGCCTTCTGGTAGTCCGCATTCGCGTAGAGCGACGTGCGGGTGCCGGGAGGTGCGTTCAGCCAGCCTTCCTTCTGTGCCACAAGGTTGGTGTATTCCTTGCTGGTGGCCCAGGAAATGAACTTCTCCGCCGCTTCGGTCTTCTTCGAGGAAGCCGGAATGGCGAGGTTCCATGCCCAGAGCCAATTGCCGCGCTTGCCGAGGCCCTTATCCGGAGCCAGAGCGAAGCCGACCTTGTCGGCGACCTTCGATTCCTTCGGATCGGAAACGAAGGAGGCTGCAACCGTCGCGTCGATCCACATGCCGCATTTGCCGGACTGGAACAGGGCCAGGTTTTCGTTGAAGCCGTTGGAAGAAGCGCCCGGAGGGCCGGCATCCTTCATGAGCTTGACGTAGAAGCTCAGCGTGTCCTTCCATTCCGGCTGGTCGAACTGTGCCTTCCACTTCTCGTCGAACCAGCGGGCGCCGAACGAATTCGACATGGCCGTCAGGAACGCCATGTTCTCGCCCCAGCCTGCCTTGCCACGAAGGCAGATGCCGTAGACTTCATGGTCCTTGTCGGTGATCTTGCGGGCTGCATCGGCGACGAAGTCCCAGGTCGGGGCGTCCGGCATCTTGAGGCCGGCCTTCTCGAACAGGTCCTTGCGATACATCACCATCGAGCTTTCGCCATAGAACGGTGCTGCATAGAGCTTGCCGTCGGTGGTCAGACCACTGCGAATGGCCGGGAGAAGGTCATCCACCGCATAGTCCTTGTCGGCGGAAAGCTTGTCGAGCGCCGCGAGCCAGCCGAGCTTGCTCCAGATCGGCACTTCGTAGGTGCCGATGGTCAGCACGTCGTACTGGCCGGCCTTGGTAGCGATGTCGGTCGTAACCTTCTGGCGCAATACGTTTTCTTCGAGCGTGACCCATTGCAGGTCGATGCCGGGGTTCTTGGCTTTGAAATCGTCCGTAAGCTTCTGCATACGAACCATGTCGCCGTTATTGACCGTCGCAATGGTGAGGGTTTCTGCGGACGCCAGGCCGGCAAACATCAGCGCCGAGCAGGCGCTCAGCAATAAAGTTTTCAATTTCATATCTTCCTCCCAGAAGACTAAAAATGAGCATTCGCTTTGCTCGTGGGCAATTACTCGCTCATTGCGACAAAATGTCAATGCAGATTCGTTGCTGCATTGCCGAGCAAGAAACCCATCTCTTTGTTTTTATAGAAAAATTTTTTGCTCAATCCCTGAGCAAAAATTCAGCAACTGCCTCGTCGGTGATCAACCCGTTGATTTGCCGGCCAATAACCGCAGCCTTGATCGCCTCGAACTTGCGTCTTCCCTTGGCGATTCCAATGACGGAACAGGTGTCCCGGGACGGGATCGGCGCGCTGGCGACGCGATCGTTGACATCATCAGGCATGAGCTTGCCATCGCCATCGAAAAGCCAGCCGCAGATCTCGCCGGCAGCGCCGCGGTTCATGAGCGCCAGCATCTCCTCTCTCTCGAGGAAGCCATCGAGACAGAGCGGCGCTTCGATGCCCATCTCACCGATACCGACGAAGGTCACATCGGCCTGGGCGCTGATATCCAGCGTCGAGCGTACCAGCGCCTGCGCATGCAAGAGTTCGCGTTCTTCGGCCGACGATACCAGCACCGGCAGCGGCATCGGAAAATGTCGCGCCTTGACGACGTCGGCCATGCTGAAAATGACGTTGTAATAGGCGGCTGAACCATCCGGGCCGATATTGCCGGTCAACGACACCACCCGGTGCTGCAGACATTCGATGGCCGGCAGTTGGTCGACCGCGGCCTTCAGCGTGCGCCCCGTGCCGATCGCCAATACGATCGGATCGCTACGCCGCAGCCAGCGCTCGATTTCGGCTGCCCCGGCTTCGGCGATGCCGATGGTAGACGATGTGCTATCCGGATCGCTCGGCACGACATCGACATGACGAAGACCGAATTTTGCTTTCAGCGCCGCAGCATATTCCAGGCAGGCGGCGATCGGGTGATCCAGCCGCACCTTGATCAACCGTTCAGCAACGGCGAGCGATACCAGACGCTGCGCCGATTGGCGAGAGATTCCCATTGCGACCGCAATCTCGTCCTGAGTCCGGCCGGCAACGTAATAGAGCCATCCGGCTCGTGCCGCATCGTCAAGCCGCCCCTGGGAATCCAGCTTTCTCGCCATCGCATTCCTTTATCGAAACAGCGCCCGATCCTCGGCACTTATGCTCGCGATCCGGGCCAGGTGATCCGGACCGACCGTGCCGGATCACTCAGCTTCCGGCGGAATGACGCCCTTGGTCAAGGTGAAACAACCGTAGAAACGGCGTTCGCCGGTCTGAATGACGCAATAGGCATCCTTGGCGCGCTCATAGAAGGCGTAGCGTTCGACCGGCGTCAGCGGCCAATGCTTGCCCTCGGCCTTGTCGATCGCAGCCTGCACCTCGCGCTGCACCTGCGGCACCTCGTCGGGCGCACCGACCACTTCCATGCGCGTTGCGGCATCGTCGATGAACGTGTCGAGCGGCATCAATGACAATATCGCGGCAACCGCGTCGGCGGCCGGCACGTTGTCGATGCGCAGCAGCTCGCCCAGAACCGTCTGGCTTGCGATGGCTTCGGCGGGGAAATTCGTATCGACCACGACGAGCATGTCGCCATGTCCCATCGATTTCAGCGCATAGAGCACATCCGCATTCAACAGCGGCGAAATTCCCTTCAGCATGACCGAGCATCCTCCAATGACCTGTGCAGCCATCCTGCGGCCGCTTCGTTCTCCGCGCAAACAAGTAACCATCACGTTCCTGTCTGTCCATAGGCACCGGGACCGTTTTCGGCGGATGGATACCCGAAGAACTGTGCATCCAGGCTTGGCTTATTTCGGCCGTTATTGACCCGATAGCTTCGTCGGCATTAACTGAAGCGCGTTCAATGGTTGCGAGGTGCAAGTGCGCATTCTTCTGGTAGAGGACGATGACACGATCGGCAGCGCGGTTCGCGACCATATCGCGGCAGGCCCGCACGCTGTGGACTGGGTCAGGAATCTCACCGATGCCGATGAGGTTACCAGCGCCGTGCAGTATGGCCTTGTCCTTTTGGATCTGCAGCTTCCCGATGGCAGCGGCATCGATTTTCTGAAGCGGCTGCGCCGCAGGCCAGACGAAACGCCCGTCATCATCCTCACGGCGCGCGACCAGATTTCCGATCGCATCGAGGGATTGAACAGCGGCGCCGACGACTATCTCGTCAAGCCGTTCAATCTCGGCGAGCTCACGGCCCGCATCCTGGCGGTAGCCCGCCGCTATACCGGCAGCCCGCAGCCGACCATCCGCTTTGCCGATCTTGAAATCGACCAGCCGCAACGGCGCGTCCGGCTGGAGGGCAAGGATGTGGTGCTGACAGGGCGCGAATGGGCCGTGCTCGATCTGCTGGTTGCAAGGCCCGGCGCCATCGTCTCGAAAGACAAGATAGAGGAAGCACTCTATGCCTTCGGCTCCGAGATAGAAAGCAATACGGTGGAAGTCTATATCAGCCGTCTGCGCAAGAAGATCGGCAGGGACCGGATCCGGACGGCACGCGGCGTCGGCTATTGCCTGGGTGAGCGATGACACAGCAGAAAGGCCCAAGCCGCGCCAGCATCACCCGTCGCCTGATCGCGGCACTCACCGGGACCGTCGTCGTCTTCTGGCTGATTGCAGTCGGTATCGGCGTCTACGTGGTCAACAAGGAGCTTTCCGAGACCTTCGACGGCGCGCTGCAGGAAACCGCCGAACGGCTGATGCCCCTGGTGCTGGACGATCTCGCCAATCGCGACCATTCGGGCGACCCGCAAAGCCTGGAAGAGCTCAACAAGGGGCTGAACCGCGAATATCTGACCTATCAGGTGCTGGATGCGAACGGCAAGGTCATCCTTCATTCCCACGATGCCCCGGCAACCGCCTATGACGTACCGCTGAAAATCGGCTTCCACAATACGCCGCGATACCGGATCTATACGGAATCATCGGCCGACGGCACGATCTTCCTGCATGTCGCGGATGCCTTCAAGAATCGCCGCGAAGCATCCCGCGAAAGCGGCGTCGCATTGCTTTGGCCGCTGCTTGCCCTCATTCCCGCGAGCATCGTCGCCATCGGTTTCGTCGTCGGTCGGTCGCTGCGGCCCATCGACCGCCTGCGATCGCAGATTGCCACAAAGGACAGCGGCAACATGGCGCCATTGGACAGCGAGACGCTGCCGCGTGAGCTGCAGCCGATCGCGCGCTCCGTCAATCTCCTGCTCGACCGCCTGCGCCTGGCGCTCGAAGCCGAACGGGAATTCACCGCCAACAGCGCCCATGAGCTGCGCACCCCGATCGCGGGCGCGCTCGCCCAGACGCAGCGCCTGATCGCCGAACTGCCTGAGGGCCCTCTGACCGACCGCGCCGGCCGCATCGAGACATCGCTTTCCAATCTGGGGCGACTGGCGGAAAAGCTGCTGCAGCTCTCCCGCGCTCAAGCCGGCATCGGTACGGGCGATAAACCGGCCGATCTGGTGGCCATCATCGAAACCGTCATTGGCGATTATGACCGGGACACCGGCACGGCCGGCCGCGTCCAGCTGGAAAATGAAGCAAAGGCGAAACTGATCCGCAATGTCGATATCGACGCCTTTGCCATCGTCGTGCGCAATCTTATCGAAAATGCTTTGATCCATGGTTCGGACGATGACGACGTGACGGTCCAGGTCGATGATCGCGCCATTCGCGTCATCAATGGTGGCACCGTGCTTTCCGCCAATGAACTTGCTGGCCTGAAGAAGCGTTTTCGGCGCGGCAAGACGAAAGCGGCAGGCTCCGGCCTCGGCCTCTCGATCGTCGAGCGTATCGTCGAGCAGATCGGCGGACATCTCGACCTGCTGTCACCCGCGACAGGCAAGACCGATGGCTTCGAAGCCAGGATCACGCTGCCGGCCGATTGACGATGGCGCAGCCGGCAAGGATTGATCTTGCAAAGACCGGCAAAGGGTGCGAGCAAGGCCGCATGTTCCCAGCGGGTCGATATTCATGATCGTTTCCTTCGACATAGGCGGCAGCGCCATCAAGGGCGGCATCGCCCACTCGATGACGGATATCGTGCCGCTGGCGCGGCGGCCTACGCCCAGGCATGATTTTGCCGAATTCGTCGCAGTCCTGCGCGATGTCATCGCGGAAGCAGGCGAAAAACCGGATTGCCTCTCCTTTTCCATTGCCGGCGTGGTCGATCCCGATACGCAGGCGCTGACCTGCGCCAATATCCCTTGCATCCACACCCGGCACCTCGCCGCCGATCTGGAAGCGGAACTCGGCTATCCCGTGCTGATCGCCAATGATGCCGATTGCTTCGCCATGGCCGAGGCCATGTCCGGTGCCGGCCGCGGCCATCGCATCGTCTTCGGCGCCATTCTCGGCACCGGCGTCGGCGGCGGCCTGGTGGCCGACGGCCGGCTCGTCAACGCGGCCGGCGGCTTTGCCGGGGAATGGGGCCATGGTCCCATCATCGCATCCTTTGCCGGCAATCCGCCGGTCGCCATTCCCGCTTATCCCTGCGGCTGCGGCCAGAAGGGCTGCGTCGATACGGTCGGCGGCGCGCGCGGCATCGAACGCCTGCACAAGACGCTTCATGGCCAGGACCTTTCCAGCGAAGAAATCATCGACCAATGGCGGAAGGGCGATGAGCGTACGGAACGCACGATCGATGTCATGGTCGATCTGGTCGCCTCGCCGCTCGCTTTGACGGTCAACATAACAGGCGCAACCATCGTTCCGGTCGGCGGCGGTCTTTCCAATGTCGAACCGCTGCTTGCGCGCTTGGATGACGCGGTGCGGAGCCGCATCCTGCGCAAGTTCGGTCGGCCGCTCGTCGTGCCCAGTGAATGCAAGCTGGAACCGGGCCTCATCGGCGCCGCCCTCCTGGGCCTGCAATATGCCGGGGAGCGCGGCCATGCTGCTTGAGGTCTGCGTCGAGGATATTGCCGGACTGAAAGCCGCTGTCGCGGGCGGCGGCGACCGTATCGAGCTTTGCAGCGCGCTCGCCGTCGGCGGCTTGACGCCAAGCGCCGGGCTGATGGCAGAGGCTGCCAAGATGCCCATCCCCGCCTACGCCATCATCCGCCCGCGCGCTGGCAACTTCGTCTATTCGGCTGATGAACTCGACGTCATGAAGCGCGACATCGACGCAGCCCGCAATGCCGGACTGCGGGGCGTCGTGCTTGGCGCCTCCCTACCGGACGGGCACTTGGATTTCGATGCGCTTGCCATCCTCACCGCCCATGCGGAAGGTCTCGGCACGACGCTGCATCGCGCCTTCGATCTTGTCCCTGATATCGCCGAGGCCGTGGAAATGGCCGTCAAGCTCGGTTTCGAGCGCATCCTGACGTCGGGCGGCGCCAAGACCGCGGCGGAGGGCGTTGACATGCTCGAACAAGCGATTGCCGCAGCCGCCGGCCGCATCTCCATCATGCCCGGCTCCGGCGTCACGCTTGCAAACGTCGGCCGGCTATGGCCGCGATTGCAGATCAGCGAGATCCATGCCTCCTGTTCCGCGGCCTTTGCCGAGCCGGACGAGCGCGTCGTCGCCCTCGGCTTCTCGGCGCCGTCCGGGCGCCGCACGGATGCCGCGACCGTCAAGGCGCTCAAGACCTATTTTGCCTGAAGCGACGAAGCTGCGAAAAGCCAGGCCCGAAACGCGAGATATGAGCTGGAAGGAACCGCGACGCGCTCTGGGCAAGGTCATGAATTGACAAAGAAACATTAGAATGATCAATCGTTCATAAACGCATATGCTGTAGCCAGGTATTGGCTGCGCAACATACAGTTATCGCGGCCAACAGGTTTCCTCGGGAGTAGCTGAGATCTGAACCATGTCGGTGGCGCCACCTCGCAAGAAAAGCAGGGCTGTCTTCTGGATTGCGACGATCGTCATCGGCTCGATCATCCTGGCGACCGCGCTCCTTGCCAATGATATGCGTAACCTCAGGGTGCTGGACAGCCGCTATCATCTCAACCTGTTTCCCCAGCCGGAACAACAGCCGGCACCCTTACCGCCGAAGCCTGCCCAGGCGCAGCAGCCGGCACATGTCGCCACGGCAAGCACTCCAGCCGAACATCCGCCGACGGCAGCCGAAGCGCCGAGGCATGGCCGCATAAAACCGGCGAGCGATAAATCTTCGGCAAGGAGATCCCATCTGCTGGATGCCCCCGTCGACGCCCTGCTGAGCGCCTTCGTGCGCAGCTGGCGGATATCAGGCCAAGCGCTTTGCGCCGATCTCGAAAAATTCGGCCTGCCCGTGGGCGAGTGGCGGCAAAGCGAATTGGGCGGCGGCACATCGGAATGCAGCTACGCCGTCCAGAAGGGCGCCTACGGCAATGCGAACGCGGCGTCTTTCTTCATCATCGCACGCGGCAAGCCGACCGGCGAACTCGAGACGATCCGCATCAAGGTGATCATGCCCGACAACGACGATGGCAAGTCCATCGCCGGCACCTTCATCGACACTGTCGTCCTGCTGCTGAATGAGACCCATTGGCTGGATTTCCAGGCGGCGCTGAATGCGATCGGCACGCTTCAGGATGTGACGCTGCAGGCCTTCGGCGCCAAGCTCGCCTTTTTCAAGGAATTCCAGAGCAACAACAACTTCAACCTTCAACTCGAATTGCGCAGAACGACACCCGAACAGATCCGAACCGCCCTTGTCTTCGACAAGGCTCGCTGGACCCTTCCCTCTCCCTCCAAGTAGTTGCGTAGTCCCGTGGTACGATGCATTGATCCTCAGCCGTCAGGAAGACGATGCGCAGGTGAGCGACCATCAGCGCCGGCCCAAAAGCCGGTCATAGGCGAGTGGGATTTTACGCCGCTAGCGCCGAGGCGCGGGGATGGACGAGATGATCGCGAAGCACCGCGCCTGAGCGGTCGACTTCCTGCATCAGTACGTCGTAACTCCACAGATCGGCCAGGTGCTGCAGCACGCGCTTGGCATCCATATCGTCAAGCAGCGCACCGTTCAGCACCGTATGCCTGACCAGAAGCCGTCTGTCGCCGGCAAGATCGACATCGACGATCTCGATATGCGGATCGATCCAGCCGACATCATATTGCCGTGACAGTTCCCGCCGGATGCGGCGATAGCCCCGCTCGTCATGAATGGCGGCAACCCTCAAACCCTCTTCCTCTTCCGGATCGTCGGTCAGCTGGAACATGCGCATCTGACGCATCAGGTGCGGGCTTAGGAACTGCGCCACGAAACTCTCGTCGCGATAATTCGCCCAAAGATCGCGCAGCACCGCCATGGCATCGCCGGTGCCGGCGATTTCCGGGAACCACTGGCGATCCTCCGCTTCCGGCTTCGTCACGATGCGCTCGATATCCTGCATCATGGCAAAACCGATCGCGTAGGGGTTGAGACCGGAATAGCGGGGATCGTTGAAGGTCGGCTGGAAGACCACATTGGTATGCGATTTCAGAAACTCCAGAAAATCGCCGTCGCTGATGCCGCCAAGCTCGTGCAGCCGCGTCATGATGCGATAGTGCACATAGGTCGCCGTGCCCTCGTTCATGACCTTGGTCTGGCTCTGCGGATAGAAATACTGCGCCACATGCCTCACGATGCGGATGATCTCGCGCTGCCAGGGCTTCAGGCGCGGCGCCATCTTTTCCAGGAAATAGAGGATATTCTCCTGCGGCAGGCCCGCCAGCGAACGCCGCCGCTCCAGATCGAGATCATGGGTCTTCTTGCCAGATCCGGCCGGAACGGTGCGCCAGAGATCGTTGAAGATCTTCTCGTCATATTCGCGCCGCTCGCGCTCGCGCTTCTCCTCGTCGCGCAGATCTGGCGTCTTCTTGCCGGCATAGCGGTGCACGCCGTGCGACATCAGCGCATGGGCGGCATCCAGCGTGCGCTCGACGGCGGCGTGGCCGTAGCGCTCCTCGCAGCGTGCGACATAGCTCTTGGCAAAATTAAGGTAATCGAGAATGCCTTCGGCATCGGTCCAGAGCTTAAAGAGATAGTTGTTCTTGAAGAAGTGGTTATGGCCGAAGGCGGCATGCGCGATGACAAGCGCCTGCATCGTCGCGGTGTTCTCTTCCATCAGATAGGAGATGCAGGGCGAACTGTTGATGACGATCTCATAGGCGAGCCCGCGCAGCCCCTTGCGATAGAAGGCCTCGTGATGGGCGAAGTGCTTGCCGAAGGACCAGTGCTTGTAGAACAGCGGCATGCCGATCGAGGAATAGACGTCGAGCATCTGCTCGGCGGTGATGATCTCAATCTGATTGGGATAGACATCGAGACCAAGCTCGTTGACGGCGATCTTTTCGCAGGCATTGTGGATCCGCTGAATGGTGGCGAAATCCCAGTCCGCACCCTCGAAAAGCCGTTCCATCGATGCCTTGGCCATCATCCGCTCCTTGTTTCCGCCGTCCGGCGCTGGAAGAGATCGTGGAAGACCGGATAGATCTGGCTGCGATCGCTAACACGCCGCATGGAAAGCACCGGCCACCCCGCCTGCATCCGCTCGTAGAGCGACCAGATCGCCGAGCCTGAGGAGATCGCGACACTGCGCGATTCACCCACTTCGAGATAAGCAAAATACTGGCAGACGGGCAGAATCTCGCTCGTCATCAGCGCCGCCGTCGTCGCATTGTCGGAATAGGCATTGTCGCCGTCCGACGCTTGTGCCGCATAGATGTTCCAGTCGGACGCCGGGAAGCGGTCCCGCACGATCCGCCGCATGGCTTCGAGAGCGCTCGAAACCTGCGTGCCGCCCGTCGCCGGGCTGCGGAAGAAGGTCTCCTCGTCCACCTCCTCGGCGACGTCGGTATGGCGGATGAAGACGATCTCGACACGGCGATACTGTCGGGTCAGGAAGATGTAGAGCAGCATGTAGAAACGCTTGGCAAGGTCCTTCATGTGCTCGGTCATCGAGCCGGATACGTCCATCAGGCAGAACATGACGGCCTGCGCCACCGGCTTCGGCTCGTTCTCGAAACGGCGATAGCGAATGTCGATCGGATCGATATAGGGAATGCGCCGGACCTTCGATTCCAGCCTCTTGATTTCGGCTTCGAGCTGTGCGCGGCGCTTCTCGTCCGTGCACTCCTCCGCCTCCTCGATGAGCTTTTCGACTGTTTCCGGCTTCGGACGATGCAGCGCCACACGACGCATCATCGCCAGCCGCATTGTGCGGTTGATCGCAAGATTGGCGGGCGATCCCGTCACCGAGTAACCTGCCCGCACCGGGTTGATCTGGTCCGCCGACATCAGCCGCCGCTTGGCGAGGTCGGGCAGTTCAAGATCGTCAAGAAAGAGATCGAGAAATTCATCCCGCGTCAGGATGAAGCGGAAGGCATCCTCGCCGCTGCCGTCACCGCCGGCGCGCGGCCTGCCGTCGCCACCTTCCGGCCGCGGCAGGATATCGCCTTCGATGAAGTCCTTGTTACCGGGAAGAATATGCTCCTTGAGGCCCTCCGGGCCGCGATGGAACCGAGGCTCCTCGGTTCCATCCAGGGGAATGCTGATCTCGCCACCCTTCAGAATGTCCTGAATGTCGCGATTTTGAGAGGATTCATAGACCGCTCTCTGCACCAGCGCTTTTGCTCTACGCAAAAATCGTTGACGATTCTCCAGACTTTTACCGCCTGGGTTCAGGCGTCTGTCAACAATGTGCATTCCTTCTTCCTTGGTGGCTCATCCCGCCTGTTTCACACGCATGTACCATTCCACAAGCCGCCGGACCTGACGCTCGGTGTATCCCCGCGCCACCATCCGCTCGACGAATTCGCCATGTTTCTTCTCCGTCTCGCCGTCCTTCTTCGACCCGAACGAAATGACCGGCAGAAGGTCCTCGACCTGCGAGAACATCCGCTTTTCGATGACCTCGCGGATTTTCTCGTAGCTGGTCCAGGACGGGTTCTTGCCGCCATGGCTCGCTCGTGCCCGCAGGCAGAACTTGACTACCTCGTTGCGGAAGTCCTTCGGATTGGCGATGCCTGCCGGCTTTTCGATCTTGGTGAGCTCCTGGTTCAGGAGTTCGCGGTCGAGAAGCTGGCCCGTATCCGGATCCTTGAAGTCGACATCCTCGATCCAGGCGTCGGCGTAGTCGACATAGCGATCGAAAAGGTTCTGGCCGTAATCCGAATAGGATTCCAGATAGGCCTTCTGGATCTCGTTGCCGATGAACTCCGCATAGCGTGGTCCGAGTTCGCTCTTGATAAACTCGATATAGAGCTTCTCGGTTTCAAGCGGCAGCTGTTCCCGGCGGATTGCCTGCTCGAGCATGTACATCAGATGCACCGGATCGGCGCCGACCTCCGTCGTATCGTAGTTGAAGGTCGCCGCCAGCACCTTGAAGGCGAAGCGGGTGGAGGCTCCATCCATGCCTTCGTCGACACCGGCCGAGTCACGATATTCCTGCACGCTGCGCGCCCTCGGATCGGTTTCCTTCAGGCTCTCGCCGTCATAGACCCGAAGCTTGGAGAAGGCCGTCGAGTTTTCATGCTTGGAAAGCCGCGTCAGAACCGTGAAGCGGGCAAGCGTCTCCAATGTCGACGGCGCACACGGCGCCTCGCTGAGCTCGGATTCCTCGATCAGCTTTTCGTAGATTTTCTGCTCTTCGGTGACCCTCAGGCAATAAGGTACTTTCACGACGCAGATGCGGTCGATGAAGGCCTCGTTGTTCTTGTTGGACTTGAAGGTCTGCCATTCCGATTCGTTTGAGTGCGCCAGGATGATGCCGGAGAAGGGTATCGCACCGATATTTTCCGTACCGATGTAGTTGCCTTCCTGCGTCGCCGTCAGCAGCGGGTGCAGCATCTTGATCGGTGCCTTGAACATTTCGACGAATTCGAGAATGCCCTGGTTGGCACGGTTCAATGCACCGGAGTAGCTGTAGGCATCCGGATCGTTCTGCGCGAGGCTTTCGAGCTTGCGGATATCCACCTTCCCGACCAGCGATGAGATATCCTGGTTGTTCTCGTCGCCCGGCTCCGTCTTGGCGACGGCAATTTGCCGCAGCCGCGAAGGCTGGATCCGAACCACTTTGAAGCGGGAAATGTCACCCTCGAACTCCTCGAGCCGCTTGAGGCACCAGGGACTCATGAGCCCGGTCAGGCGCCGCCGCGGAATGCCGTAGCGTTCCTCGATCATCGGCCCCATGGTGACGGGATCGAACAGGCTGAGCGGGCTTTCAAAGACCGGACTGAGTTCGTTGCCGGCCTTCAGCACATAGATGGGATGCACCTCCATCAGCGACTTCAGCCGCTCGGCGAGCGAGGACTTGCCGCCGCCGACCGGCCCGAGCAGATAGAGGATCTGCTTGCGCTCCTCCAGGCCTTGAGCCGCATGGCGGAAGAAGGCGACGATGCGTTCGATCGTCTCTTCCATGCCGAAAAACCCGGAGAAAGCCGGATAGGTCCGGATGGTCCGGTTCATGAAGATACGCCCAAGCCTTGTATCCTTGGCCGTATCGATCAGCAGTGGTTCGCCCATGGCTGCCAGCAGCCGCTCTGCCGCATTTGCGTACATGAGCGGATCATCCCGGCACGCTTCCAGGTATTCTGAGAATGACATCTCGACTTCGCGCCGTGCTTCGAAAGAACGGGCGAACGTGTTAAATAGCACATCATTGTTTAACATGGCGCCTCGATAGCTTGCTATTGCAATAAACGCCGGCCTTTACGAGATCACTTTATCCCGCTGTATCTAAGGTGCGGTATGACTCGCTTCGAATCAATAGGTGATCTGTCAATAATTCGTACGCTTGATTCCGAATGTCATCAATATCTTGAAGGGATCATGCACCGAATTAATGAAACACAACCGCAGGATTGTTGCGACCAAAACACTACACGCAAGAAGTTTCTCTTCTCACAATCAGGCACGCCCCTCGGGCATCCATTCGAAAACCCGATCTGAACGAGAAGTTGCTCGAAGCCAGCGTCGCGCTTCATTGTCCGCATGATTGGGGAGAAAAGATGGTGCCCAGAGCCGGAATCGAACCAGCGACACGCGGATTTTCAATCCGCTGCTCTACCAACTGAGCTATCTGGGCATCCGTGCTTCACGCCTGAGAAGGAGCCTTGAGGGGCGCCGGGCGGTTGGTTCGCCCCGGAAGCGAGCGGGGTTATAGCATCTTGTTCGGCCATGTCCAGCAGCAAATGACTCTTTTTTGACAGGAAATCGAATTTTGGCAATTCGCGAACAAAATGAAGGGGTTCGTGAATGAAAGCGGCGTTGGAAAGCCACATTCATTCCTGGTCGGAGCCGTCGGCCTTCGTCTCGTCTTCAGTCACTGGGATGGCATAGGCGCCATTGAGCCATCGCGATAGATCGACGGAGCGGCATCGATCCGAGCAGAAAGGATAGTGTTCGCGCATCGATGGACGGCCGCATTCCGGGCAGGGTCGCGTCTTGCGCAGCGGCTCGACCTTGGAACCGACCTTGATCTCTTCAGCCTTCGTCATCAGCTCTATCCTTCCTGCCATCCGGCGTGGACATCGAATCCCTCGCCTGCGAGCAGGAGCATGGTCTCATAAAGCGGCAATCCGACGACATTGGTGTAGGAACCGACAAGTTTCTGCACGAAGGAGCCGGCAAGCCCCTGTATGCCGTAGGCTCCGGCCTTCCCCCGCCATTGCCCGGAGGCGAGATACATTTCGATGTCGCGGCCCGAGAGCCGCTTGAAGCGCACCTTGGTCTCGATAACCTTCTGGCGCAGCTTGCGGTCCGGCGTGATCAGGCAGATGCCGGTATAGACGACATGGCCGCGCCCGGAGAGCAGATGCAGCGCCGCGGACGCTTCATCGACGAATTCCGCCTTGGGCAGGATGCGCCGTCCGACAGCGACAACCGTATCGGCCGAGAGAATATAGCTGCCCTGCCAGGCGGCGTCGCTTTTGATTGCGGCATACGCCGCATCGCCCTTCTCCGCCGAAAGCCGGCGCGCCAGCGAGCGCGGATGTTCCGACTTCTTCGGCGTCTCGTCGATGTCCATGGGCATGAGACGCGCGGGCTCGATGCCTGACTGATGCAGGAGCTCGACGCGACGCGGCGATCCGGAGGCCAGTATCAGCTTGTGTTTCAACGCCATCAGATCTCGACCTGTCATGCGGGAATGAGAGCCGGCTCCGGAGCATGATGCCGAAAATGTCGGCGGCATCCGGCTCCAGCGAGCGGCGGACTACTTGAAACGGTAGGTGATGCGGCCCTTGGTCAGGTCGTAAGGGGTCATTTCCACCAGCACCTTGTCGCCGGCCAGAACGCGGATGCGGTTCTTGCGCATGCGGCCCGCGGTGTGGGCGATGATCTCGTGCTCGTTTTCCAGCTTCACGCGAAAGGTCGCGTTCGGCAGGAGTTCGGTGACGACACCGGGAAATTCGAGGACTTCTTCTTTCGGCATTAAAGCTTCTTTTCCTGTCGGTTGAGGCCGGCACCCCTGTTAAAAAGGCGGGGTCGCCGGAAATTTGCGCGGAAACTACACAATCGCCGCGGTTTTGTGAACCACGTTGATAAGGGTTTCTGCATTTGTTTCATCTGCGGCTCTAAAGCGAGCCGCGATGTTCCACAAGCCTGCTCTCTATGAGGCCGAGAAGATAGTCCCTCACCCCGCGATAGGCATCCAGAACCTGCTCGCGCGTTCCGTCCGTCGCCGAGGGGTCCATCGTCGGCCAATAGATGACGTCGATCGCATTGGCCCGTGTCAGTTCCAGCGCGGCGTGATGCGCCTCGGGAGAGAGCGTGATGATGACATCGAAGAAATCATCCTCCAGCTCCTCCATGGTCTGCGGCTGCCGCCGGCCGAGTGAAAGCCCCATCTCGGAAAGCACGACATCGACGAAGGGATTGCGCTCGCCGGCACGCACGCCGGCAGACGCGATATAGGTGCCTTGCGGCAGCATCTGCCGGGCGATCGCTTCGGCCATGGGCGAACGAATGGTATTCAGGCCGCACATGAAGAGGATGGCGCCGGGGGATTTGCCGATATGCTCGATCGCCTGCGGCTCTTCCATATCGGTCACCCGCGCCAATAGAGCACGCAGACGAGCGTGAACAGCCGCCGCGCCGTGTCGAAATCCACGGTGATCTTGCCGTTCAGCCGGTCCATCAGCGTCTGCGAGCCTTCGTTGTGGATGCCGCGCCGGCCCATGTCGATCGCTTCGATGCGGCTTGGCGTGGCGGAGCGGATCGCCTCGTAATAGCTCTCGCAGATCATGAAATAATCCTTCACGATCCGGCGAAACGGCGTCAGCGACAGGATATGGGTGGCGACAACGGCGCCGTCTTCCATGCGGATGTCGAAAACCAGCTTCTGGTCGACCAGCGACAGGTTCAGCAGATAGGGCCCGCCCTGATGCCCGATCGGCTCGAAGCTGTTTTCCTCGATCAGGTCGAAAATGGCGACGGCGCGCTCATGCTCGACATCGGGTGTCGAGCGGCCGATCGTGTCGTCCAGGACCACATCGCTCAGCCGGAAGACGCCCTTGGCCATGCCTTACCCCTCGAGATTGAGGCGGATCGCGACCGATCGCGCATGTGCATCCAGCCCCTCGGAATTGGCAAGCGCGATCGCCGCCGGCCCGAGTGCGCGAAGCTGCTCCGGCCCAAGTCTGAGGATCGAGGTGCGCTTGACGAAATCCAGCACCGAGAGCCCAGAGGAGAAGCGCGCTGAGCGGGCCGTCGGCAGCACATGGTTCGAGCCGCCGACATAATCGCCGATCACCTCGGGCGTATGGCGGCCGACGAAGATCGCGCCGGCATTGCGCACACCGGCAAGCAATGGCTCGGGATCGTCGACAGCGAGTTCCAGATGCTCGGCCGCGATTCTGTTGGCAAGCGGAATGGCCTGCTTCAGATCGGAGACCAGGATAACGGCCCCGAAATCCCGCCAGCTGGCTGCCGCCGTCTGCGAGCGGCTGAGCCGCTTCAACTGCCGCTCGACCGCCGCTTCTACCGCCTTGCCGAATTCGGCATCGTCGGTGATCAGGATCGATTGCGCGCTTTCGTCATGCTCCGCCTGTGCCAGAAGGTCGGCGGCGATCCAATCCGGATCGTTGTTCTTGTCGGCGATGACGAGCACCTCCGAAGGGCCGGCGATCATGTCGATGCCGACGGTGCCGAACACCTGGCGCTTGGCGGCCGCCACATAGGCGTTGCCCGGGCCAGTGATCTTATAGACCGGCTTGATCGTCTCCGTGCCATAGGCAAGGGCCGCGATCGCCTGCGCGCCGCCGATGCGGTAGATCTCCTCGACGCCTGCCATGCGGGCGGCGGCAAGCACGGCCGGATTGACGGCACCATCCTTGGTCGGCACGGCGATGACGACGCGGTCCACACCGGCGACCTTGGCCGGCACGGCATTCATCAGCACTGAGCTCGGATAGCTCGCCGTGCCGCCGGGCACATAGAGGCCG
This sequence comes from Rhizobium aureum, assembly GCF_030182495.1. Lineage (NCBI taxonomy): Bacteria > Pseudomonadati > Pseudomonadota > Alphaproteobacteria > Hyphomicrobiales > Rhizobiaceae > Rhizobium > Rhizobium aureum. Next base: position 145,016 of record NZ_JAQJCI010000014.1, read on the forward strand.
ACGGCTTCGATCGCCGTCCAGCGCGATCCCAGGCCGACGCCGAGATCGTCCTCGTAGATGTCGTCCTTCGGCAGCTGCCGGCGGTGATGCGATTCGATGCGGGTGGCGGCGACCTTCAATGCGCCGAGAACCTCGGCCGGAACGGCGGCAATGGCGGCATCGATCTCCGCTTCGCTGACGCGCATCGGTGTCGTGGCGAAATCGATGCCCTCGAATTTCCTGGAATAATGAGCAAGGGCTGCATCGCCACGCGCCCGCACATCATCGATAATGCCGCGCACGACGGCATTCACATCCTCGGAGACTTCCCGCTTCGTCGTCAGGAACGCGGCAAACTGCTGCTCGAACCCTTCCGACGCCTGATCCAGCCAGATAGCCAATGCTGATATTCCCTTCCATCAAGACCGACTTCAGCGGCCGTATCCAACCGTTACAAGCCTATACTCCCGCGTCGGGATGCCGGGGCTTATGCGCCGTTTCCCACGCGCCGCCGATATCTGCGAGCTGGGCCTCGATGCATTCGACATCGAGCGCGATCGTGGCCTTGCCGGCAAGGGTGAGTTCGATCGTGCCGTCAGGCCCCTCGCCTTTCTGTTCGAAGCGGATCGCAAGCAGTGACAGCACCTCGTCGCGGTTGCGCCGATCGATGCCGCTGGAGCGCACCGCCTGCACGCGCTTGAACACCAGCGCGGAACGATGGCGTTCGTAAGGCTTGCTGCGCTGATCCGATTGCTCCCAGCCGAAGCGGTTGGCCGCGAGCGAAAACTGCTCCTGCTTCGGCGCATAGGACATATCGCCGACCTTGAAGACGCTATCCTGCATATAGGCAGAGATGACATCCAGGTCCTCCGTGTCGAGTGCCATTAGCTTGAGATCGCTCATTCGTCCTTTATCCCCGATCGCGCCACCAGAAAAACGCCCGGCGAAACGCCGTTTCCAGCGTTTCCCTTCTGTGGACATAAGATGCGAGCGCAAAAGACGCAACCGAAGAAAACGGGCTTGCCCGCTCTCTTCGCGCCATCGGATGGAATTAAGGCATGCCGCGCAAATCCGTGTCGCGGTTTTGCGACAGCGGCGGGCACGAAAGCCGAAAACTATTCCGCAAAGACCGCGATAGGGCTTAGTCGCTGATGCGTTCGACGATGGCGCCGCAGCGCGTCAGCTTGTCTTCCAGCCGCTCGAAGCCGCGATCGAGGTGATAGATGCGCGACACCACCGTCTCGCCTTCGGCGGCAAGGCCGGCAATGACGAGCGAGACCGAAGCGCGAAGGTCGGTCGCCATCACGGGCGCGCCCTTCAGCTTCTCGACGCCCTCGATGCGGGCCGTCTGGCCTGACAGAGAGATCTTCGCGCCGAGGCGGGCCAGCTCCTGCACATGCATGAAGCGGTTTTCGAAGATGGTCTCGGTGATGTGCGAAATGCCGGAGGAGCGGGTCATCAGCGCCATGAACTGCGCCTGCAGGTCGGTCGGGAAGCCCGGGAATGGATCGGTGACCACATCGACCGGCTTGATGCCGCCGCCATTGCGCATGACACGGATGCCGTTATTGGTCGGCGAGATCGTAGCACCGGCGCGGCGCAGGCTTTCGAGCGCCGTGTCGAGCAGCGCCACATCGGTGTTTTCGAGCGTGACATCGCCGCCGGCCATGGCAACGGCCATGGCATAGGTGCCGGTCTCGATACGGTCGGGCAGGACGCGGTGGCGCGCGCCGGAGAGCGAGGTGACGCCCTCGATGGTGATCGTGCTGGTGCCGGCGCCGGAAATCTTGGCGCCCATGGCGATGAGGCAATTGGCGAGATCGACGATTTCGGGCTCGCGGGCCGCATTGCCGATGACGGTGGTGCCGCGGGCAAGCGTGGCCGCCATCATCATCACATGCGTCGCGCCGACGGAAACCTTGGGGAAGACATAGCGCGCGCCGATGAGGCCGCCCTTCGGCGCGGTGGCATTGATATAGCCGGCGTCGATTTCCATGGTGGCGCCGAGCGCCTCGAGACCCTCGATGAAGAGATCGACCGGGCGCGTGCCGATGGCGCAGCCGCCGGGCAGCGACACGCGCGCCTGACCCTCGCGGGCGAGCAGCGGCCCGATGACCCAGAAGCTCGCGCGCATCTTGGCGACGAGTTCGTAGGGCGCGGTCGTATCGACGATGGTGCGGCAGGTGAAATGGATCGTGCGGGAATAGCCGTCTTCCTGGCGCTCGCGCCGGCCGTTGACGGCGACATCGACGCCGTGATTGCCGAGGATTCGCATCAGGAGCTCGACATCGGCCAGATGCGGCACGTTTTCCAGCGTCAGGGTATCGCTTGTCAGAAGCGAGGCGATCATCAGCGGCAGGGCGGCATTCTTGGCGCCGGAGATCGGAATGATACCGTTGAGCTCATTGCCGCCGACAATCCTGATACGATCCATATAAGCAATACGGGCGAGGCCCGCCTTTCCTGATAGTCCCGGGCGCCTTGAGTGCCGGCGCCAGGTTTCGTGCACCTTGGTAAAAGGCGCTCTTTAGACGAAATAGATTAACGCATCAATTCGTTTGATGATGGGCAACATCAATCATTGCGATTCGTCCCTTTTTGCGGCGGCTTCAGCGCTATCCACAGGCTTTGCCGCCGGCAAACCATCCGTCTCGTCGGCCTGGCCGGCGCGCCGCGCCCGCACCTGCTGCTTGCGGCGGGACAGATTCTCCCGCAGCTTCTGCGCGGCACGCTCGCGCCGCCGATCCGCTTCCGTGACCTGCTTGCCGCCCACGGGCTCGCCCGCCTCGCCGCCGACCCCACCACTGGTCCCACCGGGCGCCGAACCGCCCTGCAAAGCCTGCCCACCATCGATTTTCGTCTTGTCCGCAGCCATGGCTTCCTCATAGCGGAAAACCTTAGGCGTCAAAAGACCGACACATTTTTTCCAGCGATCTTTCAAAGAACTTGCAATTTGCGGCTTGCACTCCGCCCCGACCTATGGCAATAGCCGCCTCGCCCAATACGGCGCACTTAAATCGCGCCACGGAATGCTGCTATAGCTCAGGGGTAGAGCACTCCCTTGGTAAGGGAGAGGCCGAGAGTTCAAATCTCTCTAGCAGCACCAGCTTCTTGTTATTTCGCCAAAAACTATGACAATCGACGGATCGCTTACTTTTGCGTCAGTGGCCTCTTTCAATAAAGCGATGGCACGTGCATCGCCTTGTCGCACAATAAGCTAATGGGCTTTGCCCAATCTTATATACTGATAGAGCCGAGAAGTTAGACGCAAACTAATGTGGCGTTTGGGTCAGACGCTGTTCACGCTCCTCTTCTTCGGACTCAACAGCCGCCACTTTTCCTTTGTCCTCGATACCGAGAATGACCTTGGCAAGTCTATCAAATTCCGCTTTGGGTTCAAAAGGCAGCCGCTCCCAGAAATCGTCAGCGGCGACAAAAGCGATCAGCGATTCCAAATCTTTTGCTTTGTAGCCATCGGGCAAGTAGTCTTCTACGGCGTCGACTCATAAACTCTGGCACCATATTCTTGCAGCGACGAGCTTTACAGCGGCGAAGTAGTTTTCCAGACGCTTGTCATACCGGGTTGCGATGCCTCGAAACTGTTTGATCCTGTTGAAGAACCGTTCCACGAGATTGCGTTGTCGATAGACCCAGCGGGAGAACACGAAGGAGCCTTTCCGGTTTGTCTTCGGCGGAATATTGGCCCAGGCCTTTCGCTCGGCGGCCTTAGCCCGGATGGCATTGCTGTCATATCCCTTGTCGGCCAGCAGGATATCTCCTTCACCCAGTTCGTCCGTCAACGCGTCGGCCTGGGTACAGTCGGCGACCTGCCCACCGGTCAGACGAAGGTTGACGGGGCGACC
>NZ_JAQJCI010000015.1:0-134847 GCF_030182495.1 Rhizobium aureum
CATTGCTGTCATATCCCTTGTCGGCCAGCAGGATATCTCCTTCACCCAGTTCGTCCGTCAACGCGTCGGCCTGGGTACAGTCGGCGACCTGCCCACCGGTCAGACGAAGGTTGACGGGGCGACCTTCGGCATCGACGAGCGCGTGGATTTTGCTCGTAAGTCCGCCGCGGGAACGTCCCATGCCGCCATCATCTCCATCCCCTTTTTTCCCGTGGCCGCATGCTGATGAACGCGGACACAGGTCGAGTCGATCATGACGATGTCACCATCGTAGGCGGCCGAGACTGCTTCGAGAAGCCGATCCCATACTCCGGCTTTGCGCCAGCGCATGAAGCGGTTGTAGCAGGTGGTCGGCGGGCCATAGCGCTCCGGGACTTCCGCCCAGGGCGAACCTGTCCGGAACCGCCAAAGGATACCGTTCAGCACCCGCCGGTCATCCACGCGGGGAACACCGCGGGGCTTGTTGGGCAACAACGGCGATATGATCGACCATTCATGCTCGGTAAGTTCGTAGCGGCGACGCGTCATCAAAGGCCTCCGTAGTTGGAGGCCTTGAATCAGAGCCGACCATAAACGACAAGCAATTTTATGAGTTTACGCCGTAAGAGAAGCTATCCGGCTACAACGGACGTTTCACCGCAAATTCTATCATCTGGCTACTACGCATTCGGCGCCAATCGCCTCAGATTATTCACGCATTGAATGAAGTCCTCGAATTTTTAGAAGAACACAAAGGTCTGAAAGTTTAACTTTGGAAGAGCATCGATGGCTTTTGTAGAGCTGCAGCATCTCATCCTCAAAAAGGAGTCTCCAGAGAAGAGACTGTCTAAAGCCGACGGCAGCACAGAGCGACATATGAGCGAAGCGGCGGTCATGCTCGCCTTTGCAATGCTCTATTCTCTCGCGGCGCTAAGAACGTATACGTTCGTCCAGACGGTGAGCACGGCAAGCGGTTCGAGATTCAAGCTTGGTTGATGATGCACGGCTTCACCTGGCACAAGGGCTGGGGAACGACGAGCCATGCTGGTCGGTATATGAACGGCGACCTAACTCTTGAGGTTCATGTAAGTCCTGGAAAGGGTGACGTCGTCGCGACGATCGGAGGCTGCCCAGTTATTGCAGAATGCAAGGGCGGCATCATAAACTCACGTCACGCCGGGCAGGTGTCTCGTCTGCGGAAGGGACTGCACGAGGCAGCCGGACAACTCCTTGCGAGGGCAGGAGAAGGTGAGATTAACATCGCGGTGGTCCCATACACGACTACAACGCGCAATCTCGCAAGCAAGATGGCACCACGAGCGAATCAGGCGGGTATTGCCATAGCGCTTGTCTCGGCGACCGGAGCCGTTGAATACTACGGCGCAGACCCGTTTAGTGCCGGGGTCGTGGCTCTCTGATGAAAAATGCCGACACTTCGCTCAAAAGTCGCCTGAACCAAGCTAGTAGTCATGCCACAATAGCTTGATCCTAAAGGAAAAACGTGGCGGAGAGGGTGGGATTTGAACCCACGATACCCTTGCAGGTATGCCGCATTTCGAGTGCGGTGCATTCGACCACTCTGCCACCTCTCCGGTTATGCTGGTCGGCGCGTTTTTCAGCGCGGGCTGTCTCATAGCGACAGAAGAGGAGGATGGCAAGGGCGAATATGAAAGCTTTTCATCCTTTCGCCTTGACAGATCAGGGGCGCTTATATATCCCGTGCGACGCAATAGGTGTGGATAAGTCCGCACCTTGCCCACCCTGCTTCGCGCAGGGTTTCACCGGCAGAATTTTTTGAGGGCTCAAGCCTTTGGAATCCCTGCTAAGTTTCGACTGATAAAAAGACGGCCGCTCGTCCTCTGGTCGAGAGAGCCGGAACGAACATGAAAGGATAAAAAATGTTCGCAGTCATCAAGACCGGCGGTAAGCAGTACCGTGTGGCAGCCAACGACGTGCTGACCATCGAGAAGCTCGAAGTCACGGCCGGCGACACCGTAGAATTCACCGAAGTCCTCGTTATCGGCGAAGGCGCCGACGCTGCGATTGGTGCTCCCTTCGTCAAGGGCGCTTCCGTCAAGGCCGAAGTGGTCGAGCACAACCGCGGCAAGAAGGTTATCGCCTTCAAGAAGCGCCGTCGTCAGAACTCGAAGCGTTCGCGCGGCCATCGCCAGCATCACACGGTTGTCCGCATCACGGACATCGTGGCTGCCAAGTAAGTAACGGGATCAAGGTTTAAAGGAGAACTCCAATGGCACACAAAAAAGCTGGCGGTTCCTCGCGCAACGGTCGCGATTCCGAATCCAAGCGCCTTGGCGTGAAGAAGTTCGGCGGCGAAGCCGTCATCGCAGGTAACATTATCGTGCGTCAGCGCGGTACGCAGTGGCATCCGGGCGCCAATGTCGGCCTCGGCAAGGATCACACGATTTTTGCGCTTACGGCGGGTAACGTGAATTACCGTACGAAGGCCAATGGCCGCGTGTACGTGTCTGTAATGCCGAAAGCGGAAGCAGCGGAATAAGCCGGTAGCGCTCTAAAACAGCCGGCGTCTCATCGACCCGGCTGACCGCATCAGGTTCAGTCCAGAAAACAGGGGAGATGGGGCGCCATCTCCCCTTTTTCTTTACCCTCAACCAAGGAGGACTGAACCATGCAAGGCGAATTGTTAAGGGAAGGCCAATCGAGGTCTCCCGAAGAACGGCTGAGGCCGGATAGGTTAAGGACCGATTGCCCTGTCTTACTGTCGGAAAGGCTCGTTCTGCGCGCGCCCCACGAAGAAGACATCGACGCCCTTGCCCATCTCGCCAACAACGCCAATGTCGCCACAATGGTATCGCGTATGCCGCACCCGTATACGAACGCCGATGCCGCCGATTTCGTGCGACGCACGAAGCTTGGCGAGATTGGCAAGTGCGTCTATGCCATTACCAAAGCCGACAACGGCGCCTTTCTCGGTTGCTGCGGGGTCGAGCCCACTGGCGATCCGAACACGGTCGAGATCGGTTACTGGTTGGGCGAGCCCTACTGGAACCAGGGCTACACCACGGAAGCGGCCCATGCCCTCATCGACATGGTCTTCCGCACGCGTGAGAACGTCGCGCAGATCGATGCCCGTTGCCGGGTGACGAACGTCGCCTCCAGGCGCGTCGTGCAGAAGTGCGGCTTCCAGTTCCAGGGATCCGGCCTTGCCGCATCGCTGGCGCTCGGCAGCACCGTGCCGGTCGAATGGTACCGGCTCGACCGCAAGACCTGGATCTCGCTGCGCAGCTGGGGAGGCATGAGATGAACGCTCTCGCCCTCACCCGCCGCGATGCCCGGACCCTGATGCCCGGGCCGACGCCGGTCATCCAGACCGGCCGACTGACGCTGCGCCCGCACCGGCTCAGCGATGCCGATATGATTGCGGAATCGCTTTCGGATTTCGCCGTCACCCGCATGCTGGCCCGCGTTCCCGCGCCCTATGACCGGCAGGATGCGCTCGACTGGCTGATCGAGCACACCTCCGGCCTCGGTGTCGATTGGCAGCTCGCCATCTCCGAGCGGGATGATGCCCATATCGGCTGTGTCGGCATCGAGCTTCGCCACGGCCGCTGGCACCTCGGTTACTGGCTGAACCGCTTCTACTGGCGGCAAGGTATCATGACCGAAGCAGTCAAGGCTTCGCTCGAACGTTTTGCCCGCCGCATGCCCGAAGTCGCCGTTCATTCCGGCGTCTTCGCCGACAATCCGGCATCGCTCAAGCTGCAGCAGAAGCTCGGCTTCGAGATCACCGGTTGCTCGGAGATCTACAGCTTTGCCCGCAATACCATGGTTCCGCATATCGAAACCATGCTGAAGCCGGGCGCGCTGCGGCTCTCGCAGGCGGCCTAAGGCCCTGAGAACAGGTCATCGCCGGCTCGTCCGGCGATGGCTGTCATACCAATCATGCAGTTCCGCCTCTTTATGGCACTGGAACCGCACGATATTCTTTGACCTCAGCCCGAAGCGCCTATATCGAAGGCGACATAACGGGCAAACGGCCGCCCGATGTGTCTTTTGGATGCAGAAGGAGCGGCAGATATTGAAAAGAGCGCATAGGCTTTTGTGAATCCCATTCGATCCGAAGGGATATGCGCCGACACCGGGTGACGGACGTACGATGAAATTTCTCGATGAAGCAAAAGTCTATATTCGCTCAGGCGATGGCGGCGCGGGCAGCGTCTCCTTCCGCCGCGAGAAATTCATCGAGTTCGGCGGCCCGGATGGCGGCGATGGCGGCCGCGGCGGCGATGTCTGGGTCGAGGCCGTCAACGGCTTGAATACGTTGATCGATTTCCGCTACCAGCAGCACTTCAAAGCGAAGGTCGGCATGCACGGCATGGGCAAGAACCGCGCCGGCGCCAAGGGCGACGACGTGACGCTGAAAGTGCCGGTGGGAACGCAGATTTTCGAAGAAGACCAGGAAACGCTGATCTGCGATCTGACGGAAGAGGGCCAACGCTTCCGCCTGGCCGCCGGCGGCAATGGCGGCTTCGGCAATGCCTATTTCAAATCCTCGGTCAATCAGGCGCCGGACTGGGCCAATCCAGGCCTCCCGGGCGAAGAAAAGACCCTTTGGCTGCGGCTGAAGCTGATCGCCGATGCCGGCCTCGTCGGTCTGCCGAATGCCGGTAAATCGACCTTCCTTGCAGCCGTCAGCCGCGCGCGGCCGAAGATCGCCAACTATCCCTTCACGACGCTGCACCCTAATCTCGGCGTTGCCACCATCGACGGCCAGGAATTCATTCTAGCGGATATTCCCGGCCTGATCGAAGGCGCCCATGAGGGCGTCGGCATCGGCGACCGCTTCCTCGGCCATGTCGAGCGCACCCGCGTGCTGCTGCATCTTGTCTCCGCCCAGGAAGAAAAGGTCGGCAAGGCCTACAAGACCGTGAAGCACGAGCTGGAAGCCTATGGCAACGAGATCACGGACAAGCCGGAAATCGTCGCCCTCTCGCAGATCGACGTGCTGGACGAGGAAACGCTGAAGAAGAAGACGCGCGAGCTGGCGCGGGCCTGCGGCAAGACGCCCTTCCAGATTTCCGCCGCCACCGGACGCGGCATGACGGAAGTGTTGCGCGCGCTGCGCGACGTGATTGTCGAAGCCAATGCCGGCGAAGCGGATAAGCCCGCGAAAACGCCGAAGCTGCGGCACCGAGACATGCAGCTTTCCGACGATGCGGGCGAGGATGATCGCCGTAGTGACGACGGGGATCATCAGGGATGACTGCCCGCAAGCCGCTTGATCGCTACCGCCGCATCGTCATCAAGATCGGCTCTGCCCTTCTCGTCGATCGCAAGACCGGCTTGAAGAAATCCTGGCTCGACGGCATGTGTGCGGATATCGCCGCACTGAAAGCCAAGGGCATCGATGTGCTGGTGGTTTCCTCGGGCGCGATCGCGCTCGGCCGTTCCGTGCTCGACCTGCCCTCCGGAGCGCTGAAGCTGGAGGAGAGCCAGGCAGCGGCGGCGGTTGGGCAGATTTCGCTGGCCCGCGCGTGGTCGGAAAGCCTGTCACATGACAATATCGTCGCCGGCCAGATCCTGCTGACGCTCGGCGACACTGAAGAGCGTCGCCGTTATCTCAACGCCCGCGCCACCATCAACCAGCTCCTGAAGATCGGCGCGGTGCCGATCATCAACGAGAACGATACGGTCGCGACCAGCGAAATCCGCTATGGCGACAATGATCGCCTCGCCGCTCGCGTCGCCACCATGACCGGCGCCGACCTTTTGGTGCTGCTGTCGGATATTGACGGCCTCTACACCGCCCCACCGCATCTCGATCCCCAGGCGAAATTCCTCGATACGATCGCCGAGATCACACCCGAGATCGAGGCCATGGCCGGCGGTGCCGCCTCGGAACTTTCGCGCGGCGGCATGCGCACGAAAATCGACGCGGGCAAGATCGCAACCGGTGCCGGATGCGCCATGATCATCGCATCGGGCAAGACCGACCGGCCGCTGAACGCGATCGAAAGCGGCGCCCGCTCCTCCTGGTTCGCGCCGTCAGGCACACCCGTCACCGCTCGCAAGACCTGGATCGCCGGTCAGCTGCAGCCAGCCGGTGAATTGCATGTCGACGATGGCGCGGTGACCGCGCTTGGCGCCGGCAAGAGCCTGCTGCCCGCCGGTGTGCGCCGCGTCGTCGGCCATTTCGGCCGCGGTGATACCGTTGCCGTCATCGGGCCCTCCGGCCGCGAGATCGCCCGCGGCCTTGTCGGCTACGACGCCGAAGAGGCCCGCCAGATTACCGGCCGCAAATCGGCTGAGATCGAGGCGATCCTCGGCTATGCCGGCCGCGCCGCCATGGTGCATCGCGACGACCTCGTCATGACCGCTTCCGTCAAGACGAAGGCCGAGAAATCGAAGAAGGATGAAGCTCATGCTTGATACTGTCGCACAAAGCCCCGACATCGATGCGCTGATGAATGATATCGGCCGCAAGGCCCGGGCTGCGTCGCGACCGTTGGCCTTCGCGTCGACTGAAAGCAAGAACAAGGCCCTGAATGCCATGGCGGATGCCATTCTGGCCCGAAAGGATCATATCCTCTCTGAGAACGCCAAGGACCTGAAAGACGTCGAAGGCACCGATATGCTCGCCTCCTTCGTCGATCGCCTGACTCTGAACGACAAGCGCGTCGCCGAAATGGCCGAAGGCATCCGCGCCATTGCTGCCCTCGCCGATCCTGTCGGCGAAGTCATCGCCGCCTGGGACCGCCCCAACGGCCTGAAGATCGAGCGCGTCCGCACGCCGCTTGGCGTCATCGGCGTCATCTTCGAAAGCCGACCGAACGTGACCGCCGACGCCGGCGCACTGTGCCTGAAGGCCGGCAATGCCGTGATCCTGCGTTGCGGCAGCGACTCGCGCCGCTCCTCGCAGGCGATCCATGAGTGCCTGGTCGAAGGATTGAAGGCTGCCGGCTTGCCGGAACATGCTATCCAACTCGTGCCCGTCAGCGATCGCGCCGCCGTCGGCGCCATGTTGCGCGGCCTCGACGGCAATATCGACGTCATTGTGCCGCGCGGCGGCAAGAGCTTGGTCGGACGCGTGCAGACCGAGGCGCGCGTGCCGGTCTTTGCCCATCTTGAGGGCCTTTGCCACATCTACATCGATGCGTCGGCTGATCTCGACATGGCGAAATCCATCGTCGTCAACGCCAAGATGCGCCGCACCGGTATTTGCGGTGCCGCCGAAACGTTGCTGGTCGACAAGAAGGTTGCCTCCACCCATCTGAAGCCGCTGCTCGACGGCCTTGCCGCGGCAGGCTGCGAAATCCGCGGCTCCGCCGATGTCCTCCAGATCGTTCCCGGCCTCAAAGCGGCAACGGAAGAGGATTGGACGACGGAGTATCTCGCCGCGATCATCTCCGTCGCGCTGGTCGATGGCATTTCCGGAGCAATCGACCATATCGGCAAATATTCGTCGAACCATACCGAAGCCGTGATTGCCGAAGATCCTCGTGTTGTCGAACGCTTCTTCACCGAGATCGATTCGGCGATCCTGCTGCACAATGCCTCGACGCAATTTGCCGATGGCGGCGAATTCGGCATGGGTGCTGAAATCGGCATCGCCACCGGCAAGATGCACGCGCGCGGGCCTGTTGGCGTCGAGCAGCTCACCTCTTTCAAATATCGCGTTCGCGGCACCGGACAGATACGGCCCTGACGTGCTGAAGGAAGAGGTCGATCAACGCCATCTGCGCATGCCCCATGCCGAGCGCGGCATGGTGGTTGGTCTTTTCGGGGGATCCTTCAATCCGCCGCATGAAGGCCACGCACTCGTGGCCGAGATCGCCATCCGAAGGCTGGGCCTCGATCAGCTCTGGTGGATGGTGACGCCGGGCAACCCGCTAAAGAGCCGCAATCATCTGGCGCCGCTCGCCGAACGTATCACGCTCAGCGAACGACTTCTCCACGACCCGCGCATCAAGGTGACCGCCTTCGAGCAGACGCTGGGCATGAGCTACACGGCCAACACGTTGGCGCATGTGAAGGCACGCAACAGTCATGTCCACTTCATCTGGATCATGGGTGCCGACAGCCTGAATACGTTTCACCGCTGGCAGAAATGGCAGGAAATCGCCCGCACCTTCCCGATTGCCGTCATTGACCGGCCGGGATCGACGCTATCCTATCTTTCGGCCAAGATGGCCAAGACCTTCCATTACGCCCGCGTCGACGAGGATGACGCCCGCGTGCTCTGGAAGAAGCGGGCGCCGGCCTGGACCTTCATTCACGGACCGCGCTCGGCGCTCAGCTCGACAGCCCTGCGCGACGCACAATAATCGATCCAAATTCCTGGCCAAAATTTTTAGGAAGAGTTTAAAAATAAAAGCCCGACGCGGGAGGAGGTGCGTCGGGCTTTTGAACCTGATCAGCAACTGGGAGGAGGAGAGTTGCTAATCCATATCGAACGGCATTGGGAGGAGGAGATTGCCGTTTCGATGATTATGTTTTAGCAGATTTTACCGACAGATAAATGGCCGATTGCGCAATGCAGCAATGCAACAGACGCATGTCTCTGAAAATTTTCTGCCCAAAAAACGCTTCTTTTCCAATTTCTCAGGATTTGATTTTCAGTGTCGAACTTAATTCGGCGAAAGAATGGCACGGGACCCCACGTTTCGTAACGTTAAGTCTTGCTTCGTGAGCGTTCGCCAATCCACTGGGCAAATCCAGTCATGCATTTTTGCAATGCCCAAGATCGTTCATATGCGCTGCGCCACGGAAAATCCATAGAATTCGTAAGGTTACACGATCACATCGCGATGTATTTTTGTAAATACATCCCTAGTCAAGCCTCGCGCGTCGTTATATCTCTCGAAATATGTCGATATCTTTGGAGAGAATAAAATGGCCACCAGCCGACGCCGATGGATCAAGCTTGCAACCGCCGCCCTTTCCGCCGCGTGGCTGGGCCTCTCGAGCGCGCCTGTGCCGGCATTCGCCGCCGACAAGATCGTGGTTTTTGCCGCCGCTAGCATGAAAAACGCACTTGATGATGCCGATGCCGCCTTCACCAAGGAAACCCACAAGGAAGTCGCCGTCTCCTATGCGGCAAGTGGCCCGCTCGCCAAACAGCTTGAAAACGGCGCACCAGCCGATGTCTTCATCTCCGCCGACACAAACTGGATGGATTATGTTGCCAGCAAGAAGCTGATCAAGGACGATAGCCGCGTCAACCTGTTAGGCAACAAGCTCGTTCTCGTTGCCGCCAAGGACAAGGCGAAGCCCGTCGAAATCAAGCAGGGCTTGGACCTGGCCGGCCTGCTCGGCGACGGCCGCCTAGCGATCGGCCAGCCGGAATCGGTTCCGGCTGGCAAATACGGTAAGACGGCGCTGGAAAAACTTGGCATCTGGGCTTCCGTCGAAAAGAAGATCGCCGGCGCCGAAAGCGTGCGCGCCGCCCTCGCGCTGGTTTCGCGCGGCGAAGCGCCTTACGGCATCGTCTATCAGACCGATGTCTCGGCCGATCCGGGCGTTGCCGTCGTCGGCACCTTCCCGGCCGACAGCCACCCGCCGATCGTCTATCCGATCGCCATCACCAGCAGCAGCAAGAACGCGGATGTACAAGCCTATTTCGACTTTCTGAAATCGGCTAAGGCTGTTCCATTCTTCGAGCACGAGGGCTTCACGATCCTGAAGCAGTGAGCGTCATCACCGCAAGTCAGGCATGAAAAGTTCAAGCCATCAGGCTCGCAGGCTCGTGGCGAGCCTGAGATGTTTAAGGGGGCGGGTATTTGGAAGCGTTGGGTCTGAGCAGCGACGAATGGACGGCGATAGAGCTGAGCTTGCGGGTTTCCATCGTCGCCATGCTGGTCAGCCTGCCCTTCGGCATTGTCGCCGCACTCCTGCTCGCACGCGGTCGGTTCTGGGGCAAATCGGTCCTCAATGGCATCATCCATCTGCCGCTGATCCTGCCGCCCGTCGTTACTGGCTTCATCCTCCTCATCCTCTTCGGCCGCAAGGGGCCGATCGGATCTTTGCTTGATCAATATCTCGGTATCGTTTTCTCCTTCCGCTGGACGGGTGCCGCACTTGCCTGCGGCGTCATGGGCTTCCCGCTGATGGTCCGAAGCATCCGCCTGTCGATCGAAGCCGTCGACCGCAAGCTGGAGGAAGCCGCCGGCACATTGGGCGCCAGCCCCATATGGACCTTTCTGACGGTCACCCTGCCCTTGATCCTGCCCGGGATCATCGCCGGCATGATTCTCTCCTTCGCCAAGGCCATGGGCGAGTTCGGCGCCACCATCACCTTCGTCTCCAATATTCCCGGCGAGACGCAGACGCTATCGTCTGCCATTTATACCTTCACCCAGGTTCCGGGCGGCGATGCCGGCGCCATGCGGCTCACCATCGTCGCCATCGTCATTTCCATGGCAGCGCTGCTCGCTTCTGAATTCCTTGCCTATCTCGCCGGACGGAGGGTGGATTTCGAATGACGCTTTCGGTCGATATCCGCCACCGCCTCGGCGCCTTTTCGCTGGAGGCTGCCTTCACGTCCGATGGCGGCGTGACGGCCCTTTTTGGCCGCTCCGGCTCCGGCAAGACGTCGATCGTCCGCATCATTGCCGGCCTCACGCGCCCTGATCACGGCCATGTCAGCCTCGACGATACCGTACTTGCCGACACCAGCAGGCAGGTCTTCGTGCCGCGTCACCACCGCCGCTTCGGCTATGTCTTTCAGGAAGCACGCCTGTTTCCGCATCTTTCGGTACGACAGAACCTCAATTACGGCCGTTGGTTTGCGCCCAAAAGCGAGCGCGGTGAAAGCTTTGACGGCGTCGTCGATCTCCTTGGCATCAGTGCTCTTCTCGATCGCCGGCCAGCAAAACTTTCCGGCGGCGAGAAGCAGCGCGTCGCGATCGGCCGCGCCCTGCTTTCCTCGCCGCGCCTCCTATTGATGGACGAGCCGCTTGCCGCCCTCGACGAAGCCCGCAAGGCGGAAATCCTGCCCTATCTCGAGCGGCTGCGCGACGAGACGAAGATCCCGATCATCTATGTCAGTCACTCGATGGCCGAGGTGGCACGCCTCGCCAGCCGCGTCGTCGTCATGCGTGACGGCAAGGTCGAGACAATCGGCGCCGCCGTCGATATTTTCAGCCAGCTGTCCGGCCCGCTGGCGGCCGATCGCCGCGAAGCCGGTGTACTGCTGGAAGGCCGCGTGGAGTCGGTGGACGACCAGCATCATCTGACCGTTATTGCCCTGAAGACGGCGAAACTGGTGGTGCCGGGTCAGGCCGTCGCTATCGGCAAGACCGTGCGCGTCCATATCCCCGCCCGCGACGTCATGCTGGCGACAACGCGGCCAGAAGGTCTCAGCGCCCTCAATATCCTCGACGGCGAAGTGCTGGGGATCGGTGCGGCCGCGGACGGAACGGCGGAGATCAGGATCGATTGCGGCGGCGACGCGGTGCTTGCACGCATCACGCAATTCTCCGCCGAGCGGCTGGGATTACGCATCGGCCTACCGATCCATGCTGTTATCAAGACCGTGGCGCTCGAACATTGATCAGGATTTTTCCTGGGAAGCCTTAGCGGGGTTGCGATTGGCCTCGAGCCAGTTGAGATCGTCGGCTATTGCCACCCGCAGCGTCGTTTCCATGCCACGGAAACGCTGCAGCAACTCCTCGCCGAACGGCGTCAGGGCCGCGCCGCCGCCCTTCTGCCCACCGCGCTGCGACTCCACCACAGGCTCGCGGAACATATGGTTCAATTCGCTGATGAGCAGCCAGGCCCGGCGGTAGGACATGTCCATGGCGCGGCCGGCGGCCGAGATCGAGCCGGTCTCCTGTATATGTTCGAGAAGCTCCATCTTGCCGCGCCCGAGCCGATCCTGCCCCGAAAAACTGATCCGGAGAATAGGCTTCAAGGGCGGTTGCGGAGCATTTGTCATGGCATCTGTAACGGTTTGGTTTACCGGGAACACGATGCCGAAAACTGTAAGCGATTTTCGGATGACATCATGCTCTATCTATTTGATGCTAGCGCGGATTCAGATTTCAGGTCAATTCGAGCTGAAACGCGCAGCGGCGGTCGCCTGCCTGTATCTGCCGGCGAAAATGGACGAGCGGCGACACCGGCCTATCTGATCTCCGATATAAAAGATGCGTCCGCATGCAAACCGAGGCCCAAGCGGGATTGCGCGGGAATTCGGCTTCGCGTGGAAGGGAGACACTATGCCGGCTTATATCATCTCCGACGTCACGGCGAGGGATGCCGAAGCTTTCGAGGCCTACCGGACCCGCGCTGCCGCCTCCATAGCCCATTATGGCGGCCGCTATCTGGTCCGCGGCGGTCCGATCGAACAACTGGAGGGCAACTGGTCGCCGCGAGCCCTCGTCATCGTGGAGTTTCCCGACATCGAGCAGGCCAAAGCCTGGTATCGCTCGCCGGAATACGCAACTGCGCTCGACATCCGCGACAGGGCCCTCACCCGCAATCTCCTTCTTGTCGACGGCGTGAGCCCGGAAGCTTGATTTTGGCCCGCGGCGCGAATATTTACCCATATCTGGTGCGAAAGAGCCCTAGTCGGACACAAATCCTTGTCCTGAACGCCCTAAGATGGCCTTTGGCGTCTTGAAACCTTAATGCTTTGATGCCTATCTTTACGAGGTGATCGACTCAGATCACCTCCGTGCATGTTCTGTTACTCAAGGAAGGAAGAGCACTGACAACAGTACACGCCAAGGGAAGAACGCCTGTCGTTATCCCGAAGAGCTCGGAACGTGGCGCCGATGCCGCTGCCCGCGCCCTGCAAGCCGTCCTCGCAAGCCTCGAGGATTCCAAGGCCGAAAATATCGTCACCATCGACATTGCTGGCAAATCCGCGCTTGGAGACTACATGGTCGTCGTCTCCGGCCGATCGAACCGCCATGTCCTGGCGATTGCCGACCATCTCATGACCGATCTCAAGGACGAGGGCTTCGGCACTGCCCGCGTCGAGGGTCTTGATGGCGGCGACTGGGTGTTGATCGACACCGGCGACATCATCGTTCATGTCTTCCGACCCGAGATCCGTGAGTTCTACAACATCGAAAAGATGTGGGCAGCACCCGATCTCGACGAAGGCACGCTGCACTAACCGACCCCGGAACGCTTTCCCGGCCCCGGTTGGCAGCTTTACATCGCCGGACATGAGCTTCCGGCAGGAGTTTCGTTTTGTGCCGCCATGACGGCGGATAGGCTTGGGAGCGGGAATGCGGATAGGTCTTTTTGCGGTGGGACGGCTGAAAGCCGGCCCGGAAAAGGATCTTGCGGCTCGCTATCTCGACCGTTTCGCCAAGGCCGGACCGGCGATCGGCCTGGAATTGGCGCGCATGACCGAGGTTGCCGAAAGCCGCGCTTCCAATAGCGAGACCCGCAAGCGCGAAGAGGCGGGTCTCTTGCAAAAGGCTCATCCGGAAGGCGGCGTCCTCATTCTCCTCGACGAACGCGGCAAGGCGCTCGACAGCGAAGCCTTCGCCGCTATGCTCGGGACATACCGAGATCAGGGCAAGCGCGACCTGACGATCGCCATCGGCGGCGCCGACGGCCTCGACCCGTCCCTTTACGACAAGGCCGATCTGACCATTTGCCTCGGCAAGCTGACATGGCCGCACCAGCTGGTCCGCATCCTGATCGCCGAGCAGCTCTACCGCGCCGTCACCATCCTCTCCGGCCATCCCTACCACAGGGTGTAACCGTCCCATCCCGTTTCGAAAACAGTTTGGCTTTCGGGCTTTTTGCGTTAACGAAACGCTCACAGAGGCGTGTTTTGATTCTCGCCCTGAAAATGACGATGCTTCCTAGCTGATCGCGGCAAATCAGCCTATTTTCACGCGATCCGAAGGGACCAGGCCCGAACCGACTGGATGAGAAAAGCCCAGCCCATGCTTTCCCGTCTTCTGCTGCCACCCCTGGCGGCATGTCTCGGTGTGGGCGCCTATATGACCGCCCCTTTCCCTTTGCTGAGCGCGGCCGTGGCCCAGGAGGCCGATAGCACTGCACCCCAGGCGCCAGATGATCGCGCCACGACGACCGCATCGGTGCCGCCAGCGCAAGAAGCGCCCGACCCGGCAGCGGATCTCGCTCGCAAGCGCGACGAAACCCGCGCTCAGCTGGACGAACTGTCGAAGACGATCAATCTCTCCTCCGGCAAGACGAAAGAGCTGGAAGACAGCATCGCCTCTCTCGACAAGAGTACCGACAGCCTGCGCCAGGCGCTGATCGACAGCGCCGCCCGCCGCAAGGAACTCGACCGCAAGATCCAGCAGACCGAGAAGACGCTGACGGGCCTTGCCGTCAAGGAAGGCAAGATCCGCGCTTCCCTGCATGACCGCCGCGCCCTGCTGGCCGAAGTGCTGGGCGCTCTCGAGCGCATGGGCCGCAACCCGCCGCCAGCGTTGCTGGTGACGCCGGACGATGCGCTCGCCTCGGTGCGCAGCGCCATTCTCCTCGGCGCCGTCGTGCCCGGTATGCGCAAGGAGACGGACAAGCTCATCGCCGATCTCACGGATCTCAGCAAGCTGCATGCCGACACGGCCGCCGAAAAGGCGAGCTTCACCGCCACCATGACCAACAGTCTGGAGGAGGAGCGGCGCATGGATCTGCTGATTGCCGAAAACGACAAGCACAGCAAGGAGAATGCCGCCCAGCTCGGCGCCGAGCGCAAGCGCGCCGAGGAACTGGCGAGCCAGGCAACCAGCCTGGAAGGACTCGTCGCCTCGCTGGAAAGCCAGATCGGCTCGGTACGCGACGCTGCGGCTGCCGCGCGTGCGGAAGAGGCGCGCCGGGCGCAAATGACGGAACAGCAGCGCGAGCAGGCGAAAGCCCTGGCCGAGAACGGTGTGCCCGATAAAAACCGCATTACGCCCGCATATCCCTTCTCGGACCTTAAACAGAAGTTGGAGCTGCCCGTGGCGGGCGATACCCTCCGCCAGTTCGGCGACGACGACGGTACCGGTCATACGGCGATGGGGTTGACCATTGCGACAGGTCCGGAAGCACTCGTCACGGCTCCTGCCGATGGCACGGTTGTCTATGCCGGCGCGTTTCGCAGCTACGGTCAGATGATCATCCTGGATACGGGTGACGGTTACCACATGGTGCTGTCGGGAATGGACGCGATCAAGACGCGCCCAGGCAGATTTGTCTTCGCCGGCGAGCCGCTCGCCACGATGGGCCAAAAAAGAGTCGCGAGCGCGACCGCATTGGCGCTGGAAACGGATCGGCCAACGCTTTACATTGAATTCCGAAAAGATGGAAAACCAGTCGATTCCCGGCCCTGGTGGACCTCCAAAGACACTGGAAAGGCACGCAATGATACGTAGGGCTTCTCTTGTTCTCGTCGGCGCATTGATGGGTGCGACCGCGATGGGCGTTATCTACTCGGCGGTAGCGCCGGCGGAAGCCGCTGGCACTTCCACCTATAAGGAGTTGTCGATTTTCGGCGACGTCTTTGAGCGCGTGCGCGCGCAGTATGTGACGCCGCCGCAGGAAGACAAGCTCATCGAAGCCGCCATCAACGGCATGCTGACCTCTCTGGACCCGCATTCGAGCTATATGAATGCTAAGGATGCCGAAGACATGCGCACCCAGACCAAGGGTGAATTCGGCGGTCTCGGCATCGAAGTGACGATGGACAACGACCTCGTCAAGGTCATCACCCCGATCGACGACACGCCCGCCGCCAAGGCCGGCGTTCTTGCCGGCGACTACATCACCGCGATCGATGGCCAGTCCGTTCGCGGCCTGAAGCTGGAAGACGCCGTCGAGAAAATGCGCGGCCCGGTCAAGACGCCGATTAAGCTCACCTTGATGCGCAAGGGCGTCGACAAGCCGATCGAACTTACCGTTGTTCGTGACGTCATCGCCGTCGCCGCCGTCAAGTCGCGCGAGGAAGGCGGCGATGTGGGCTATATCCGCATCATCTCATTTACGGAAAAGACAACGCCGGATCTCGAAGCCGCGATCGCGAAGATCAAGAAGGATATTCCGGCCGACAAGCTAAAGGGCTATGTGCTCGACCTGCGTCTCAACCCGGGCGGCTTGCTCGACCAGGCGATCAATGTCGCTGACGACGTGCTCGAGCGTGGCGAGATCGTTTCCACGCGCGGCCGCAATCCGGACGAAACCCGCCGCTTCAACGCCACTCCCGGCGATCTGACCGACGGTAAGCCGATCATCGTGCTCACCAACGGCGGTTCGGCTTCCGCTTCGGAAATCGTCGCAGGCGCCTTGCAGGATCTGCGTCGCGCCACCGTCCTCGGCACGCAGTCCTTCGGCAAGGGCTCTGTCCAGACGATCATTCCGCTCGGCGACGGCAACGGCGCGCTGCGCCTGACGACGGCACTCTACTATACGCCCTCGGGCCGTTCGATCCAGGGCACCGGCATCACACCTGACATCAAGGTCGACCAGCCGCTGCCGGATGACCTCAAGGGCAAGCTGACGACGGAAGGCGAATCCAGCCTGCCGGGCCACATCAAGGGCCAGAGCGAAACCGACAAGGGCTCCGGCTCTTCGGCCTATGTGCCGCCGGACCCGAAGGACGATCTCCAGCTCAACTATGCGCTCGACCTTCTGCGCGGCGCCAAGACCGATCCGGCCTTCCCGCCGAACCCGGAAAAGGCAGTTTCCTCCAAGTAAGGAGATCGCGCCGGGCTGGAAACAGACCCGGCGCTTTCATGAAGGAGGGAGCGGCATTTGCGTTGGCCCGCTCCCCTTGGCCGGATGACATCGGCCTTGTTCAAAACAGCTTTGTTCATGTTTTGGAACTTTGAGTGTTGCGGGCATCTTGCCGCTCGGCTGCGGGGGAGAGAGTGCTCGCGCCGATACAGTTTTCCGCTTGAGGTGGATAGGAACTTTGGGAACGGATCTGCATGCACCGTTGGGACAGAATCGCCGCCCCGGCCGCCAGCGGCGTCTTCCACCCTTTGGGCGCATTCTCGGCAGCTTCTGTCTGATCGCGATTGCCTGTTTCTCCCTCTATTCCGCGCTGCAGCGCGACGAGCTTCAGAAAACCCGGCCGATCGAGGCCGCAAAGAAGGAAGAGCCAGCGCCGCAAGCCGAGACCAAGGCGACGCCGAACGGCCAATCGACCCTGACCCAGGTCGATCCGCAATCCGGCGCCAATACGACGCGCGTCGTCACCGACGACGGTTCGGTCGTCACCATGTTCAGCCCCGGCAATCGCGACGGCAGCGGCCCGGTCTTGATCAACGCCAATCAGGTGGGCCAGGATCCGCGCATGGCGGCGACGCCGAACGAAAGCCTGCTGGAGGATTCGCCCTTCGGCAAGCTGCCGATCACCGCGCCGAGCGGGCTTAGACCGATGGATCAATATGCGCGACCCTGGTCCGGTACCCGCGGCACGCGCATAGCCATCGTCGTCAGCGGCCTCGGCCTCAGCCAGACGGGCACCCAGCGCGCCATCGAAAAGCTGCCGGAGGAAATCACGCTCGCCTTTGCCGCCAGCGGCAACAGCCTGCAGCGCTGGATGCAGGAAGCAAGGCGCAGCGGCCACGAGATCCTTATCCAGGTGCCCTTCGAGCCCTTTGATTATCCCAGCAACAATCCCGGCCCGGATACGCTGCTGACCTCGCTGTCGTCGGCGAAGAATATCGACAACCTGCATAAGGCAATGGGCAAGATCACCAATTATACCGGCGTCATGAACTATCTCGGCGGCCGCTTCCTTGCCAATCCCAATGCGCTGGAACCGGTGCTGCGCGACGTCGGCAAACGCGGCCTGCTGTTCCTCGATGATGGCTCATCGGCACAATCGAAATCCGGAATGCTGTCGAAAACGCTGGAAGTGCCGCATGCCTTTGCCGATATCCAGCTCGATGGAGAGCTGCAGCAGGATGCTATCCTGAAGAAGCTCGATGAGCTGGAGCGCATTGCCCGCCGCAACGGTTCGGCGATCGGCGTTGCCTCCGCCTTCGATGAAAGCGTCGACGCCATCGGCAAATGGAGTGAGGAAGCCGCCATGCGCGGCATAGAAATCGTTGCTGTCTCGGCGCTTGCCGAAGACCCGAAACATCCCTGATCGCTGGAGAGAAAGATGAGCACGCCCCACGCGCCCGTGAGAGCTGAAGACCTGCCCTACCGCCCCTGTGTCGGCGTCATGATCCTGAACCGGGATGGTCTGGTCTGGGCCGGGCGCCGCATTCCCGACGGCAATTCCGAATACGACGGCTCGCCGCAGCTTTGGCAGATGCCGCAGGGGGGAATAGACGAGGGCGAAGATCCATTGAAAGCCGCCTATCGCGAGCTCTACGAGGAAACGGGTATGAAAACCGTGACCCTGCTGGCGGAGGCGAAAGACTGGATCAACTACGATCTGCCGCCGCAGCTGATCGGCATCGGCCTCAGGGGAAAATACCGCGGCCAGACGCAGCGCTGGTTTGCTTTCCGATTCGATGGCGACGAAAGCGAGATCGCCATCAACCCGCCGCCGGGCGGCCATGAGCCGGAATTCGATGCATGGGAGTGGAAGCCAATGGAGGCGCTACCCGAACTCATCGTCGCCTTCAAGCGATCGGTCTATGAGCGGGTCGTCTCGGAATTCAGCCATCTCGCGGGCCTGAAAGCCGAGGACTGATTACAAGAGAACCGGCCGCGAAAGCGGCCGGTTCTGCAAAGCGTCAGCTATTCTGCGGAATCGGCGGAGTCGGCGTTGAGCTGGCCATACTTGGCTTCGCCGATCTTCCCGAGGAGTTCGAGCTGGGTTTCCAGGAAATCGATATGGCCTTCCTCGTCCGCCAAGAGCTCTTCGAACAGCTTCATCGAAACATAGTCGCCGGCATCGTGACAGATGTCGCGGGATTTCTTGTAGGCCGTGCGGGCGTCGTATTCGCCAGCGAGATCGGCTTCCAGCACTTCCTTGACATTCTGGCCGATGCGCAGCGGCGCCAGCGTCTGCAGGTTGGGATGACCTTCGAGGAAGATGATGCGGGCAACGAGGCGATCGGCGTGCTGCATTTCCTCTATGGATTCTGCGCGCTCCTTTTTGGCGAGTTTGGTGTAGCCCCAGTCTTCGAGGAGTCGATAATGAACCCAATATTGATTGACTGCACCAAGCTCGAGAAACAGCGCCTCGTTAAGCCGCTCGATGACTTTTTTGTCGCCTTTCAATGTCCGCTCTCCTGTTGTCTTCATGGAATTTTTTCAGGCGGGACATGAAATCAAATATTTCCGCTTCCGTCGAGTGGCGACGGGCATGATAATCCTCGGTTGTCTGTATAATGATATCAACGACATTCGGGAAACAGCCGCAGCAACGGCCGCGCTTTTCCATAGCGTGATAAACCTTGGCGGGAACGATGAGCTGCCAACAGTCCTGATCGAGGAGTTCAGTGATGACGTCCCTGATTTCCTTGTCGGTGATGTAATTACAACTGCAAACCAGCATTCTTCGTTCAGCCCGTCAAACATGACATCCGCTGTCTTGTTATCTGCTAAAGAAGACGCCCTTTGTCAAGAAAGAAACGATTCGAATTCATCCGTCGATGAGGCCATTGACCTTTCGCCTGGGATGCGAAGGCCGGAATCTCAATGGAAATTACGACCTCGCGGCATGACTCTGGCCGTTTCGGCACCGTTGCTGCGGTCGTCCGCCGCTGTCCCGGCAGCGGTTCCACCTGGCAGCATAGGGGACTTCTCCTTTCGTCGGTGGTCCATAGTCGGCCGCAGCGCCTCATCCGCCCGATCGCTGACGCCGAAACGCCGTGCCTCGCGCTGAAGAATGCCGAGCGCCGGCGTCATATCCTCGATATGATCGACCACCACGTGGATGACGCCGCTCTCGCTCTGCAGCCGGCCACGGATCTTCACCAGCCGCGCGCCCATGACGATGGCGCGGTATTTCTCGAATTTTTTCCGCCAGACGATCGCATTGGCGACACCGGTCTCATCCTCCAAGGTCATGAAGATCACCCCCTTGGCCGAACCCGGCCGCTGGCGCACCAGCACCAGGCCCGCGATCGTCACCATCTGCCCATTCGCCACCTTTGGCAGATCCCGGCTTTGCACGATGCCCTGCCGCGCGAAATCGGCGCGCAGGAATGAAACCGGATGTGCTTTCAGCGACAGCGACAGATAGCGATAATCTTCGATGACCTGCTCGCCGGGCAGCATTTCCGGCAGCGCAACCGCCGGCTCGACCTGCAGCTCCGCATGATCGCTGAGATCGAAGAGGGGAAGCTTTTCGGCGGCACTTCCGGCATCGAGGGCCCGCACGGCCCATAGCGCCTCCCGTCGGCTCAAGCCGATCGAGCCGAACGCATCCGCATCCGCCAGACGCTCGATCTGCGCCTTTGCAAGACCGGAGCGCAGCCAGAGATCGCGCACGGACCGATAGCCATCACCACGACGCTCGACGAGCTGCTGCATCTCCTCCTCGGATAGGCCTTTGACCTGCCGGAAGCCGAGGCGGACGGCACATTGCGTCTTGATAATCCCGCGCATCGACGCATGGCGCGGCTCGACCGCATCCTGATCGAAGCGTCCCCGCTCGAGCAGGCAATCCCAGCTGGAACGATTGATATCCACCGGCCGCACCTCGACGCCATGCTCGCGTGCGTCACGCACCAACTGCGCCGGGGCATAGAAGCCCATCGGCTGGGCATTGAGGATCGCCGCACAGAAGACATCGGGATAATAGGCCTTGAGCCAGGAGGAGGCGTAGACGAGCAGAGCGAAGGAGGCCGCATGGCTTTCGGGAAAGCCATACTCGCCGAAACCTTCGATCTGGCTGAAACAGCGTTCGGCAAAGTCCTGAGGATAGCCATTCGCGACCATGCCCGAAACCAGATCCTTCTTGAATTCATCGACCCTCCCCGTTCGCTTGAACGTCGCCATGGATCGGCGCAGCCGATCGGCCTTGGCGGGCGAAAATCCGGCTGCGGTGATGGCGATCTGCATCGCCTGTTCCTGAAACAGCGGAACCCCCAAAGTTCGCTCCAGAACAGCCTTCAACTCCGGACGATGATATTCGATCGGCCGCTTGTGAAGATCGTCATCCCGCCGCTTGAGGTAAGGATGAACCATGTCTCCTTGAATGGGGCCGGGACGGACGATCGCTACCTCGATGACCAGATCATAGAACTTGCGGGGCCGAAGACGCGGCAACATGCTCATCTGTGCCCGGCTTTCGATCTGAAAGACGCCGATCGTATCGGCACGACAGATCATGTCATAGACCGGGAACCGGTCGGGGTATTCACCGCTGCCAAGGTCGGAGAGCTGCTTCTTCACGTCGTAATGCAGCAGCAGCAGGTCGAAGGCCTTGGCAAGGCAGGTCAGCATACCAAGCGCGAGCACGTCGATCTTCAAGATGTTGAGATTGTCGAGATCGTCCTTGTTCCACTCGATCATATAGCGATCGTCCATCGCCGTATGCATGATCGGCACGACCTCATCCAGCCGATCCCGGGTGATGACGAAGCCGCCGACATGCTGGGTCAGATGCCGCGGAAATCCCATTAGCGTCGAGGCATAGGAAAGGACGTTCTGCGTCGTCTTGTTTGTAAGATCGAGGCCGGCAATCTTCGCCTCACGCTCGGACAGTTCTTCCGTCGACCAGCCCCAGACACCGCTGGCAAGGGCGGACTGCACATCCTCCGACAGACCGAAGGCTTTCGCCACTTCACGGCCGGCCGAGCGCGCCCGATAGCTGGTGACCGCCGCCGTCAGCCCGGCATGCTCCTTTTTGTAATGCCTGTAGATGAACTGGATCACCTCTTCCCGCTTCTCGTGCTCGAAATCGACATCGATATCGGGCGGCTCCTCGCGCTCCGTCGAGATGAAGCGCTCAAAAAGCAAGCTTGTTATTTCCGGATTGACCTCGGTAATCCGGAGGCAATAGCAGACCGTCGAATTGGCCGCCGATCCGCGCCCCTGACACAGGATATTCGCACTGCGGGCAAACTCCATGATGCGATGCACCGTCAGGAAATAAGGCTCATATTGCCGCTCCCGGATGAGTTTGAGTTCATGTTCGATCTGCGTCGAAACCTTCGGAGGAATCCCTCCAGGAAAGCGCCATCTGGCGCCCTCCCAGGTCAGTCGCTTCAGCGTCTCCGCAACGGTTTCGCCCTTGGTGCTTTCGTCGGGATAGTTATGCTTCAGCTCATCCAATGAGAAAGACAGCCGGCTAAAAAACTTCTGCGTATTGGCGATAGCCTTCGGATAATCTCTGAAGAGTCGCGCCATCTCGGCAGCGTCCTTCATGTAGCGTTCGGCGTTCGCCGCCAGCCTGAAGCCGGCCTCGGCGATCGGTACATGCTCACGGATCGAAACGACGATATCGGCAAGCGGCTTGCGTTCGGTCGCATGATAGAGTGGCTGGTTGCTGGCGATCAGCCGCACGCCATTGCGCTGCGCCAGGATGGAAAGCGTCGCGAAGACCATGCGGTCCCGCCCGTCATAGGCTGGCGACAGGACCATGTGGAACTTCCGGCCGAAGCGCATCCAGAGCCGCTGCAGACATTGTTCCAGCCTTGCCTGCTCCTCCGGCGCCTCGACACTTTCAGCATCGGGAACGAGCGCCAGCATCATCTCGTCACCCCATTCTACGAGGTCGCTTTCATTAAGGATGCATATGCCTTTTTCGCCGCGCAGATTACCGGCGCTCAGCAATCGGCAGAGATGCGCCCAGCCCTTGCGATTTTCCGGATAGGCAAGAATGTCCGGGGTGCCGTCTGAAAACACGAGGCGGGCGCCCGGCTGGAAAGGGACCGGCTTCAGAAGCGGCTTTTCTGGCTCGCCCTTGGCTCGAAGCGTCAGATTTTTCTCAATGCCTTCCTTATATTTTTCCCAGAGAACCTTGGTATGCGCATGCGCCTTGACGACGCCGGCAACCGAATTGCGGTCGGCAATCCCAAACCCCGACAGTTTCAGGATGGCGGCCTGCACCACCATTTCCTCCGGATGCGAGGCACCTTCGAGAAAGGAGAAATTCGTTCTCACCCCGATCTCGAAGAAGGGCATGGGTTCGTGAAAGCTCGGGCGCGCATTCATGCGAAGACCCCATGCATATACCAGTCCGGCGTCGTGCTGCCTCGGCCATAGAGCCCCTTGCGGAACAGCCAGAAACGATGACCTTCTTCATCTTCGATCTGGAAGTAATCGCGGACAGGTTCTTCCTTTTCCTCAAGCCACCATTCCGCCGAAAGCCGCTCCGGCCCTTCGGCCCGGCTGACCCGATGCATGACCCGCCGCCAGCGGAACTGCCGGGGAGGGCCGTCAGGCACTTCGGCAGCAATGGTTTCGACCAGTTCCGGCATGCGAAGCAGCCGCAGCGGCCGCTCGCCGCGGAAGAAGCCGTGGCCGGCATCCTCCTGACCTGCGCGCCGCCTCGATGCGAGGATAGTCATGGCCGGCAGTGGCCGCACGGCTCGTTCGGGGATATGGCTCTGCCGCAGCTCGAATCCTTGCAGGCAGTCCGGTCCGAGCCGGGCGGCCACGCGATCGACAAAGGCGGCAAGCGACCCTTCCTGGCGGCCTTCTCCGACGAAATCACCTTGCATGGCATCGAAGGGCGCATGCTGCAGCACATTGAGGCGGATGATTTCGAAACCATAGCCGACATCGAGATCGTCATGAATGGCGCCAAAGCGCTCCGTGAACAGGCTGGCGATCCTGCTCGGTTCCCGCAGCGGCTGCGACGCGCCGGCCGCGATGCGGAAGACCGCACCATCCACACGGAAGAGCAGGAGCTCGAAGGAACGACCGCCAATGCCGCGGGCTTCCAGCCCCGACTTCAGGCTTTCGGCAAGCTGGCGGGCAAGCTGGAGAATATCGGCTTCCGCCTGCACCGGCTCGGCCAGCCGCCGCTCGGCCGATAATTGCGCGACCGGACGGCGCGGCGAGATCGGCTCCTCGACGAGGCCGACGGCCTGATCGAGCCGCAGCAGCAGCTGCGCGCCGAACCGGCGGGCAAGCGGCGCCCGCGGCGCGGCCAGAAGGTCGCCCACCTGCTTCAATCCCAGCTTCTGCAACGCGGCAATGGTCTCTTCACCGAGCCTCAGAGACGCCACAGGCAGTGGCGCCAAGGCTTCCTCCATGGCTTCCGAAGGAACGACACGGCTATCGTCGAAACGAGCAACCGCCCAGGATAGGCCGGGCGCGGAGGAAATGGCGCCGCGCACATCGAGACCGAGCCGGGAAATCCGGATCAGGATGTCCTCGAGGAGTGCCTCTTCGCCTCCAAAAAGATGGGCGCAGCCGGTAATATCGAGAAAAAGGCCATCCTTGCCATCGATCGCCACCAGCGGCGTATAGCGGTCGCACCAGTCGGCAATCGCTTCCAAAAGCTTGCGATCCGCGGCGAGGTCCTCCTCGATGACATCGAGATCGGGACAGATCGCCTTTGCCTCGGCCACACCCTGACCCTGCTTCAGGCCGATCATCTCCGCGCGCTCGTTGAGGGCGGTCAGCCGCATGGCATTGTTGAGCTTGCCGGCGCAGGCGAGCGGCGGCACTTCAAGCCTGCCTGTCGAACGCCAGGAGAGACCCCATCGCTTGCGCGCGATGCGGTCGGTCGGCAGATGCGGAAAGGTCAGCGCCAGAATGCGCTGCGTGTTCGCCGGGAAAGGCAGGGCGTTGAGTGTCGAGGATAGGGGCAAAGCGGCGGTCATGGGCATTCCACTCCAGGGTTATGGAAAGGGGCGCCGGATTTCGGCTCTTTTCCAAGGTCAGACGAAAGGCCGGATGACCGATGCTGCCGCCAAGCACCGATCCGTCCGGCAGGGGTCGCGCCAGCGCCGGCGCGGGTTCGACCGAAAAGCGGAAGAGGGCGCTACTTGCCTCCTCCTCGCCTCCCTGTCGCAACAGAAATAAGGGCCGCCCCGCCGCCTTGGCCCTCAGCGCCAGCCGCCGGCTTTCGGTTAGGCCGAAACGGGCGGGATTGCCGCGCACTTCCAGAATGACGACGGCAAAGGCCGCACTGCCAAGGGCTGCTTCCGCCACCCAGAGCGCATCATCCAGCTTGCGCGGCGACGCCTGCAGGAAAGCCTCGGGTTCCAAGCCGAAATCCCGGATGCCGATGACATAGGGCAGGCCCGCCTCCATCGTGGCGACCGTATCGCCGATCCACAGGATTGGAGACTTGGCCACGGCCGTATCCGACGTTTGCGCGTGAAGCCGCGCGGCAAGCGCAAGGGTAAAGCCGCTCGCCGCCCCCGCATCGCGCAGGCCGAGCGAACGGATTTCCGTTAGCGCATCGAGCGGCAGGCCGCCTTGCAGGCCAACATCGAGATCGTCGACGCCGGTCGCAAGAAACGGCTGAGCCGGCTTAGGCTGAGCAGACCCTGGCTGGACAGGTAGAGGTTTCGCAATACCTGCCGATTCCATGGCCGGCTTGGCCGCCAGCATCTCATGCGCCGCCGCTGCCAGTGCCGGAATCGGCCTGCCTTCCAGTCTGGCAATGGTTTCACGCAGGGCAAAAAGCGTTTCCCGCGCCACGGCGGCCTCGGCCATGACGTTCACTCCAGATCGATAATGTTCCTGTTATGTTCTTATGGATTCCAGAGCTTGCGAAAAGAGTCAACACCATTTCATGAGAAAATATTCCTCTGCCGCAATCTACACTCGTAAAAGCGGCGCAAAGCCTCTATATGACCAGCCAAGGAAGGAATATTCATGGCTCGCGTCGACCAGAGCGAAGATTGGCGGGATCGCCACTCGCCCTCCATCAGCACATTCGAATCTCTGGCAATGGAGGCTTACAGCCATCTGCCGGATGAATTCCGCTCACTCACCGGTGATCTCATCATCCTCATCGAAGATTTCCCGGATGACGAGGTATTCGAGGACATGGCGCTGGAAACACCTTTCGACCTGCTCGGTCTCTTCGAAGGCCGCGGCATTTCGGAGCGCTTCACCGCCCAGACCGGGGATATGCCCAACAAGATCCGCCTTTATCGCCGACCGATCATCGACTATTGGGCTGAAAACGACGAAACCCTCGGCGACATCATCACCCATGTCCTGATCCATGAGATCGGCCACCATTTCGGCCTGAGCGACGAGGACATGGAGCGCATCGAGGCAAGCGCTGAAGAAGCGACGGATCGCTGATACCACCCCGACCGCAAGACGGCCGGGGGAAGAACTTCAGTTATGGCTTACTGTTCGGAAAGCTTCATATCCGGATCGTAATCCTTGCCGGCCACGTCCTTGATGACGGCCTGGCCGCACTCCATCCGGCCGCTCGCGGCATTGAAGCCATAGGTCGGCGAACCGTACAGCTCCCAGCCCTTGTTCAGCGCCGCACTTACCTTGTGGCAAAAGGAAGCGTCATCGGGACCGGTGAGGAAGCGGTAGAGTTTCATCAAAGCATCTTTCTTGTATTTAGCAATCAGACGTCGCTACGGGGCGTTCCGGCAGCGCCCGAAGAGCGCTGCTCGATCAGGCGAGCTTTATGGACGAGTCTCTCCGCCTGGACAAGGTGCAGCCGCTCCACCATCCGCCCACCAAGGTTCACGACATTGAGAGCGTCAGCGCCCGGTTCGGCAAAGGCTGATATGATGGCTTCAGCCTCGGCGATGGCAGCTTCATCGGGGCCGAAATGCCGGTTGGCCGCTTCGATCTGGTTCGGATGGATCAGCATCTTGCCGGCAAAGCCCATGATGCGGCCTTGGCCGCATTCGGCCTCGAATGCCGCGTCATCCTTGAAATCGTTGAGGACGCTGTCGATGGCCTCGAGCCCATAGGCGCTGACAGCAAGCACCACCTGCATCAGCCAAGGCACGAGATAGGCGCGACCAGGCTGCGGCAGGACACCGGTTTCCTTTCTGAGATCGTTGAGGCCGACGACGAAGCAATCGAGCCGGCTGCCCGCCGTGCGTCCGGCCTCGGCGATCGAAGCGGCGTTCAGGATACCGCGCGGCGTCTCGATCATCGCCCATATACGCAAGCTTTCCGGCGCATCGGCTTCCGCGAGCCTGTCGCTGACGCCGGTCACATTCTGCGGTTCGTCCACTTTGGGCAAGAGGACCGCATCCGGCTCCAGCTCCGTGACCAGCGCCAGGTCGTCGGCCCCGAAATTGGAGGAAAGCGCATTGATGCGGATGATCCGCTCCTTGCCCGGAAGCGGCGAGGCTAAAAAGAAGGTCCGCAAATTCTCCCGCGCCTCGGCCTTCTTTTCCGGCGAGACCGAATCCTCGAGATCGAAGATGACGGCGTCGCAATCGAGGCTCGAAAGCTTGTCCAGCGCGCGCCGATTGCTGGCGGGAACGCTTAAGACCGAGCGGCGCAGGCGGGCGGGGCGGGAAGGGGAATCTTGGCTCGCGGAATGGCTCATTGTGCTGTTTTGCCGCGCTTTTGATCATCAGGCAAGTCAACAAAAAGCCACGCTCCTCTTGCAGATGACAGAGATGAGGACCACATTGCTCGGAGTAGAGAGGTCTCGACCATGCAGAATATCCGTTCCCTGTTCATCGCGCTCGCCGGTATTACCGTGTTTGCAGCCATGGCGCTGTTTACCGTTTCGGTCACGCTTGCCGTCGGCGGCATCCTGACCGTGCTCATGGCAGCCCGCGCGATTTCGCTGCGCATGAAGCCGGCGCCGGTGCACGCCAAGGCAAAGACGAACGGCCAGCGCGAAATGCGCATCTGGAACGACGGTCGCGGCACGATCATCGACCTCTGAGGTCGAAACAGGTGAGGGTAGCCTCTTGCGGGCTGCCGAACGCATTCACCCAAGCTCGGACACGTGCTCGAAGGATGGAATGCGACCCAAACGCCGCCTTTTAGAGCATTTCCAAGATTCTCCTTCATTTCGGGCCGGATTTGCTCTATTGGCAAGATAATTCGTGCTTAGACGAGAATGAAGGCAGGACCCCATGGACAAGTTCGTGAAGTTGACCGGTGTCGCAGCACCTCTCCCGGTCGTCAATGTCGATACCGACATGATCATCCCGAAGGATTATCTGAAGACCATCAAGCGCACGGGTCTCGGCAAAGGCCTCTTCGCTGAAGCCCGCTACAATGAAGACGGTTCTCCGAACCCGGATTTCGTGCTGAACAAGCCGGCCTATCAGAACGCCAAGATCCTCGTCGCCGGCGACAATTTCGGCTGCGGCTCTTCGCGAGAGCATGCTCCCTGGGCACTTCTCGACTTCGGTATCCGCTGCGTCATCTCGACCAGCTTCGCCGACATCTTCTACAACAACTGCTTCAAGAACGGCATCCTGCCGATCAAGGTCAGCCAGGAAGACCTCGACAAGCTGATGGACGACGCCTCGCGCGGCTCCAACGCCATCCTGACGGTCGATCTAGAAAACCTCGAAATCACCGGTCCGGACGGCGGCTCGCTGAAGTTCGAACTCGACGAATTCAAGCGTCACTGCCTGCTGAACGGCCTCGACGATATCGGCCTGACGCTGGAAAAATCCTCCGCGATCAACAATTTCGAAAAGACGAACGCCGCATCGCGCCCCTGGGCAGCCTGATCGGTTTTATCATTATTTCGCGTTTCGAAGCCGGGCCTTGCGCCCGGCTTTTTCATGCCGAAACGGACTCCCTGTCCCGCCTGTGGAAGGGCCATTGCATATAAAATAAAAAGCTCCCCTTTTGACGGGGAGAGGGGCGATTCCGTCAAAACCCTTCGCCCCGCCCTGAGCTTGTCGAAGGGGCGGGAGAAGGTGAACTCGAACAGTTGAGCGAAACGAACTGTGAGAGGACTGAAGAGGGGTTGATCTGTCTATATGCGATTGCTCTGGGCGAGCGGGAGAAGGGACTATCCCGCAGTTGCAGCACCTCAGGAGAGGGAAACGCAAATCCCGCGAAAACAGCTGAGACATCACCTTTCTCATCCGCTGTAATATGATCGACAAGAAGGAGGTCCATACAGGCGTGCCGAGAACCTTCGGGCATCTCTCCCACCCTTAAATTTCTCCACGCATTGGAGCCCCTCATGACCTCCCTTCCCATTGTCGGCGCCGCGATGACGCTTGACGACGTCGAAATTCATCGTAACTGGCTGCTCGAAAAGCCGCGCGACCTGGAACTGCAGAGCTTCGTCGAAGCCGAAATCCTCAACGGCGACTGGGCTCCGCTGGCCGAACGCGCCCGCAAGCTGCTCGACGGCCATCAGGGCCGCCTTGGCATCCACGGCCCGTTCTGGGGCTTCGTCATCGCTTCTCAGGATCCGGATATCCGCGCCGTCGTCTCCAGGCGCCTGTTGCAGGCCCTCGACGTCTGCGCCAATATCGGCGCCACGCAGATGGTCATCCATAGCCCCTTTACGTCGTGGTCCTACAACAACCTCGACAACAACAAGGGCGAGCGCGAAAAGATCATCGAATACACGCATCTGACGCTGAAAGAAGCCGTGAAGCGTGCCGAAGATATCGGGCTGACCATGGTCATCGAGAATATCGAGGACAAGGATCCCCATATCCGCGTCGGCCTCGCCGACAGCTTCAATTCGCCCGCCGTCGCGGTTTCGATCGACACCGGCCATGCCCATTACGCCCACGGCTACACGGGCGCTCCGCCGGTCGACTACTACGTCCACGCCGCCGGCAACCGCCTGCAGCATGTCCACCTGCAGGACGCCGACGGCTATGCCGACCGTCACTGGAGCCTCGGTGAAGGCAGCATCCATTGGCGCGCCGTCTTTGCCGCCCTTGCCAAGCTTAACAGCAATCCGCGCCTGATCATCGAGATCAAGGATAAGTCAAAGATTCCGGCATCGGCCGCCTACCTCGCTTCGCTCGGACTGGCGGAGTAAGGTTTGGATATCCCTTCTACCCTTGGGGAAAGGTGCCCGGAGGGCGCGGATGAGGGGCGGCACGAAGCTGCCGCTACCAGATTTACCTAAAATCTCCGGTAACGCCTCCTCACCCCGCGCGTTCCGCGCGCCCTCTCCCCGATGGAACGTGGGTAAGCTTTCGGTTCAATACGCCCGAAAACCGTACCGTTTCGGCCCTTTCCTCGCTTGAAAAGCCGTATTTGCAGGTCTAAAAACCCCGCAACTTTTTCTTTCGCGGAGGCTTTCCCATGACAGTGCGCAATCTTTTCCTCCTGCCGGGTGATGGCATCGGTCCCGAAGCCATGGGCGAAGTTCGCAAGATCATCGCCTATATGAACGAGGCAAAGAATGCCGGCTTTGTCACGGATGAAGGCCTTGTCGGCGGCTGCGCCTATGATGCGCATGGCTCCGCCATCTCCGAAGAAGACATGGGCAAGGCGCTTGCGGCTGACGCCGTCCTCTTCGGCGCCGTCGGCGGCCCGAAATGGGATGCTGTACCCTATGAAGTGCGTCCGGAAGCGGGCCTGCTGCGCCTGCGCAAGGATCTGCAGCTGTTCGCAAACCTACGCCCGGCTATCTGCTACCCGGCGCTGGCATCGGCCTCATCGCTGAAGCCGGAGCTGGTCGACGGCCTCGATATTCTCATCATCCGCGAACTCACCGGCGGCGTCTATTTCGGCGAGCCGAAGGAAATCATCGATCTCGGCAACGGCCAGAAGCGCGGCATCGACACACAGGTCTACGATACCTACGAGATCGAGCGTATTGCCGGCGTCGCCTTCGAACTGGCGCGCACCCGCAGCAACCGCGTCTGCTCGATGGAAAAGCGCAACGTCATGAAGTCGGGCGTGCTCTGGAACCAGGTCGTCACCGCGACGCATAAGGAAAAATATGCCGATGTGCAGCTCGAGCATATGCTCGCCGATGCCGGCGGCATGCAGCTCGTTCGCCAGCCGAAGCAGTTCGACGTCATCGTGACGGACAACCTGTTCGGCGACATGCTCTCCGACGTCGCCGCCATGCTGACTGGCTCGCTCGGCATGCTGCCGTCCGCTTCGCTCGGCGCACCGGACGCCAAGACCGGCAAGCGCAAGGCGCTCTATGAACCCGTGCATGGCTCGGCCCCCGATATCGCCGGCAAGGGCATCGCCAACCCGATCGCCATGATCGCCTCCTTCGCGATGTGCCTGCGCTATTCCTTCGGCATGGTTTCTGAAGCCGATGCGCTGGAAAAGGCGATCGCCAACGTGCTCGACAGCGGCATCCGCACTGCCGACATCATGTCGGCTGGCAGCCGTCAGGTCGGCACGACAGAAATGGGTGACGCCATCCTCGCCGAATTCAAGGCGCTTTCGGCCTAAGCCAGACAGATCGCCTGATATATTTCACGTGAAACACGAGACCCCGCTCTGCAGCGCAGCGCGGGGTTTTCATTAGAGCGTTTCCGCTTTTCCTCGCATCGGCGGACCGATCTCGGAGCTCTTAAAAATACTGTTACAGGAACCTGCTAGTCATCCGGCTGATTGGAAATCAAACGGGCAATGGTTATGCAGGCGATCTTGACGTCTCTCGACAGGCGTTGGCGGCGAAGCGATGCGGCACTGGCACCGTCTCACTGGAAAATCTGCCTTTTCCTGACAGCCAATATTGTGCTGCTCTCGGCGCTTCTGTTCGACTGGCCTGTCGGAGCCACCATCAAGAACCTTTCGCCACCCCTTCACTTCTTCGGCAAGATGCTGACGAATTTCGGGGATTCCGAGTGGATCATCATCATCAGCGCCTTTCTGCTCTTCGAAGGCTGGGCCGGTAGCCGTCTGCTGCATTCGCAGCGCTGTCGCTGCAAGGCGTTGCGTGTCTGCCAGATCGGCGGCTACCTGCTGACGACAGTCGTGCTTTCCGGCCTTCTCGCCAATCTGCTCAAGCGCGCCATCGGCCGCGCCCGTCCGACCCATTTTGCCGATTGGGGGCCGTTCGGCTTCTCGCCCTTCAACGGCCGGGCCAGCTTCGAGAGCTTCCCATCAGGCCATGCGACCACCATCGGCGCCCTCTTCGTGGCGCTTGCTTTCGTGTTCCCTCGCTACCGCTACATCTTTGCTGCCTGCGCTCTGTGGCTGGCGATCACGCGTGTCATGGTCGGTGCGCACTATCCAAGCGACGTCATCGCCGGCCTAGCGCTCGGCGGCTGGTTTTCCTTCATGACGGCAATCGTCTATTCCCGCTATGGCCTGCTTTTCCGCATCAACGCCGCCGGCTGGCCGACGCCGAAATGGCAGCTATTCAAGGGCAGCAAGTCAGGTCAAGCCAACGCTTGATCCGATCCGCATTATCGGCATCCGCAGCATCGAACCGACAGCACTCTCGATGAACCAAGGCAAAGCTTCCACCAGCGCGGTAAAAGCAGCTTTCAATAGCAACCGCGCCGCAAAGGTTGCCAAGCCCGCCGTACATTCATATATCTGACGGGCGGGTCACCGAAGGTGGTCAACCCGATTTCGTTCATTTGCGATGAAAATCATGGATGCCGGGCCGATACGTTTGAGCGAAAGGCAGATGGGATTGATCTCCCGGGCGCTTGCCGAGCCGCGACGTGTGCAGATCCTCAAGGAAATCGGCACGCGCAGCGAACCCATGCCCTGCAGCACGCTCAACGAGTGCCATGCCGTCAGCGCCGCGACGATGTCCCATCATATCAAGGAACTTGAGAATGCCGGACTCATCGAGATCCAGCGGGACGGCAAATTCGCAAACCTTGTCCTGCGTCGCGATACATTGAACGCCTATATGGCGGAACTTTCCAAGATCTGACGATTCCGACGATCTCGCCAGCATTTGCTGTCGCTGCCCTTGTATCAATTAGATGATTATCTAAATATCAAAGTGACGATGCGGATCGGTTTTCGGGTCGCATGCGCCGAATGATTTGATGATTATAAAACTGTCTTACAATTTCCGAAGGAAGATGACATGAGCAAACTGGCAGGCAAGGTCGCGATCGTGACCGGAGCATCCAAGGGAATCGGCGCGGGCATCGCCAAGGCGATGGGCGAGGCGGGTGCAGCCGTCATCGTCAATTATGCCTCGAGCCGCGAAGGTGCCGATAAGGTGGTGGCGGAAATCACGGCAAAGGGCGGTAAGGCGCTCGCCGTTCATGGCGATGTTTCCAAGGCCGACGACGTCAAGCAACTCTTTGCCGAAGCTAAACAGGCCTTCGGACGCGTCGATATCCTCGTTAACAATGCCGGCGTCTACCAATTCGCCTCGATCGAGGAATTCGCCGAGCAGGAATTTCATCGCCAGTTCAATATCAATGTGTTGGGCACATTGCTGACTACGCAGGAAGCCGTAAAGCATTTCGGCTCCGAAGGCGGCAGTGTGATTAACATCGGCTCCAACGCCGTCAGCATGAACTTGCCGACTGCCTCCGTCTATACGGCAACCAAGGCCGCTGTGGATTCCATCACCAAGATCCTCGCCAAGGAACTCGGTTCACGCAATATCCGCGTCAACAATTTGGCACCGGGCGGCGTCGAGACCGAAGGCGTCGTCGCCGCAGGTATTATCGGCAGCGATTTTGAAAAGCATCTCGTCTCCCAGACCCCTCTCGGCCGTCTCGGCCAGCCGACCGATATCGCTCCGGTCGCCGTCTTCCTCGCTTCGCAGGATGCCGCTTGGGTAACCGGCGAAACCCTCTATGTCGGTGGTGGTCTGAAGTAGTCGCTGTTCGCGATATTTCCCTCCGAGAGGAGGGCGGTTTGCCGGGCGCGACACAACCGCGCGCCCGGTCGATACTTTAGCAAACAATTGCCAAACCACCTCATTTTCCTATTTAGTAGATCCGTTCGGGTTTTCCGACCAAGCATCACAGCCGCCAGGCCGCAAAGCGGCAATATCAGGCCGTGAGATTTCAAAACGATTCTATCTTCAATGCGATCCTACGCGGCAGCGAATGCCATCGAACTCCCCTAAGATCCGCCGGCGATCGCTGTCGTGAACAACAACGGAGGACGTCTTTATGAATACCGCCAATACCAAATCGAAATTGGGTACGCGCACCAATCTCAGCGAGGAGGCAACGCGCGATATTTCCGCAGCCTTGAGCGCCCTGCTGGCGGATGTCTTTGCCCTTTATCTCAAAACCAAGAATTTTCACTGGCACATGAGCGGGCCGCATTTCCGCGACTATCATCTGCTTCTCGACGAACAGGGCGAGCAGATTTTCGATATGACCGACCCCATGGCCGAACGCGCCAGGAAGATCGGCGGAACGACCCTGCGGTCGATCGGTCAAATCGCCAAGCTGCAGCGCATTCCGGACAATGACGCCGAATATGTCGATCCGCAGGACATGCTCGCAGAACTGGCGGACGATAATCTGAAGCTCTCTGCCGAAATGCGCGCCGTCCACGACGTCTGCGACGAGTACGGCGATGTCGCTACAGCCAGCCTTCTGGAAAACTGGATCGACGAGACCGAGCGCCGTACCTGGTTCCTGTTTGAAACCACACGCAAGTCCAACCGCTGATACTGAAACGGCGCGCCTTCGAACATGGTGAAGGCCCGTTTCGGCACGCTCGATTTCCTCGCTTCCGCACCGATGGAAGCGAGGAAATCCTTGACTCCTGTGGAAAACATCTTAGAACCGGCGACGGAAAAGGAAGACTTCCATGGTTCGCTTCGAACAGCTCGATAGCTTCAGTCACCTGGCGCAATGTGCCGGGCGGGATGTCCATTTTCCGGTTTCTTCCAAAACCAAGGCCAAAACGACGACGAAAACCGTCTGACGTCTCTGGCCTGCCGCTCTCTCCCCGGCTCGGCCGGGGACAGGAACCGGTCGTTATGACCGCGGTTCCCCCCTCGCCAAAGAGGAGAGAAGAGAAAGAGAGCTTGAGAAATGGGTTTCAAAGTTGCAGTAGCGGGCGCGACCGGGAATGTCGGCCGCGAAATGCTCAATATCCTGGCCGAACGCGGCTTCCCGGCCGATGAGGTCGTGGCACTCGCATCGGCCCGTTCGCAGGGAACCGAAGTATCCTTCGGCGACCGGACCCTGAAGGTTTCCAACCTGGAGAACTACGATTTCTCCGACACCGACATCTGCCTGATGTCGGCCGGCGGCGACGTTTCGAAGAAGTTCTCGCCGAAGATCGGCGCCCAGGGCTGCGTCGTCATCGATAACTCCTCCGCATGGCGCTACGACGCCGATGTGCCGCTGATCGTTCCGGAAGTGAACCCGGATGCCGTCACGCAGTTCACCAAGCGCAACATCATCGCCAACCCGAATTGCTCGACCGCGCAGCTCGTCGTTGCGCTGAAGCCGCTGCATGACTTCGCCAAGATCAAGCGCGTCGTCGTTTCGACCTACCAGTCGGTTTCCGGCGCCGGCAAGGACGGCATGGACGAGCTGTTCAACCAGACCCGCGCCGTCTTCGTCGCCGACCCGATCGAAGCGAAGAAGTTCACCAAGCGCATCGCC
Source organism: Rhizobium aureum (assembly GCF_030182495.1). Classification (NCBI taxonomy): domain Bacteria; kingdom Pseudomonadati; phylum Pseudomonadota; class Alphaproteobacteria; order Hyphomicrobiales; family Rhizobiaceae; genus Rhizobium; species Rhizobium aureum. The sequence continues at coordinate 35,211 of NZ_JAQJCI010000015.1, forward strand.
TTCAACGTCATTCCGCACATCGATGTCTTCATGGAAGACGGTTACACCAAGGAAGAGTGGAAGGTGCTGGCCGAAACCAAAAAGATGCTCGATCCGAAGATCAAGGTCACCTGCACGGCTGTGCGCGTCCCCGTCTTCATCGGCCATTCCGAATCCGTCAACATCGAGTTCGAAAACGAGATCACCGCCGACCAAGCCCGCGATATCCTGCGCGAAGCTCCCGGCTGCCTCGTCATCGACAAGCAGGAAAACGGCGGCTACATCACGCCGTACGAATCCGCCGGCGAGGACGCGACTTACATTTCGCGCATCCGTGAGGACGCAACGGTCGAAAACGGCCTCAACATCTGGGTCGTCTCCGACAACCTGCGCAAGGGCGCCGCGCTCAATGCCATCCAGATTGCCGAACTGCTCGTCAACCGCGGCCTGATCAAGCCGCGCAAGCAGGCTGCGTAAGGATCCGTAAACCAATTTACGGTTTATAAATCCTTGCCGGCTAAGCAGGATCGAATGAAAGCCTCGCCATTTCGGATGAAAGGCGGGGCTTTTGCAAATGGGTTTGGGGGTCGTGTTTCACGTGAAGCGAAACATTGATCGCTAAAATGAGATAATGACAGAACGGTTGGATGCTGGCATGGTCCAGTGGCAACTAGACAGCGCATAAGCCTGGAAACTGGAGGGTTTATGCGCCTTTCAAAACGGTTACCGCGCCCGCGGCGCGGTGAGAATTCGGGGACACTGAATGCGCATCACAAAGTCTGGAATGGCAACTCTCGTGGCGGGCGGGTTGTTGCTGGCGACGCCGATTGCCGCAAATGCGGCATCCTGTGGCAACACTTCCGCCGGTTTCGAGAATTGGGTGCAGGAATTCAAACGCGAAGCGCAAGGACAAGGCGTCAGCCCCTCGGTCCTCGATAGGGCCTTCGCCAACGTTCATTACAACCAGCCCACCATCCGCGCCGATCGCGGCCAGAAGAGCTTCAAGCTTTCCTTCGAGGAATTCATGAAGAAGCGCGGCGGCCAGACCATCATCAATCGTGGCAGGAGCATGAAACAGGCCAACGCGGCACTGTTTGCCAAGATCGAGAAGCGTTTCGGCGTCCCCCCAGGCCCGATCATCGCGATCTGGGGCATGGAAACCGGCTTCGGCAGCTATATGGGTGACCAGCATACGCTCTCCGCCGTTTCGACCCTTGCCTATGATTGCCGTCGTTCGGCCTTCTTCACCGAGCAGCTCTACTCCGCCCTGAAGCTTGTCGGCGAAGGCTACCTCAGCCCGTCGGCGCGCGGCGCGGCGCATGGCGAAATCGGCCAAACGCAATTCATGCCCAAGAACGTCGTTGCCTTCGGCGTCGACGAAGATGGCGACGGCAGGGTCGACCTCGTCGGCTCGCGCGCGGATGCACTCGCTTCGACGGCCAACTTCCTGCGCGGCCATGGCTGGCAGCCCGGCGCCGGCTATCAGCCCGGCGAGCCGAATTTCTCCGCTATTGCCGGCTGGAATGACGCAAGGGTCTATCAGCAGGCGATCGCCTATATCGGTCAGCAGATCGACGGCAGGTAAGCCTGATACCATGAATTAAAAAGGCGCTGCGACCGGATGGTGCGCAGCGCCTTTTCATTTGATCTGCCGCTCGCCCCAATAAACGTCCGGCCGTTAAACGTCAGGGCGGATGAAATCGCGGGTGCTTGGGTCCATGATCCATAGCTCGCCCGTCGAAATGTCGAACCATGCACCATGCAGGTGCAACTTGCCCTCTTCTTCCCGCGCCTTGATCTCCGGGAAACTGCGCAGATTCTCCAGCGAATTGCGGATCGAAATGCGCTCAAGCGCCGTCTGGCGCTCGGCCGCTGTCATGATATCGTTGCTCTGGATCTGTTCGGCGGCCGGCTTCAGCAAGCCCATCCATCGGCCGATGAAATCGCCAGGAGACAGCGGCTCGGCATCGGGGTCGAGCGCGGCGCGGATACCGCCGCAACGGCCGTGGCCCATCACGACGATATCGGAGACCTTAAGCGACAGGACAGCGAATTCGAGTGCCGACGACGTTGCATGGAAATTGCCATCCGGCTCATAGGGCGGCACCATGTTGGCGACGTTGCGGATGACGAAGAGCTCTCCCGGGCCGGCATCGAAGATGATCTCCGGGGCCGAGCGGGAGTCACAACAGGCAATCACAAGGGTCGATGGGTTCTGGCCGAGCTCGGCCAGATTGCGATAGCGTTCGCGCTCATCGACGTAACGCCCGCTCATGAAGTTACGATAACCGTTCAGAAGGGTGTCGGGAAAGCTTTGCATGACATTGAATTACAGCGCAGTTTGGCCGATGGCAACTGTTGCGCTGTAAAAAGCGTTAACCGTCGTAAGCCGCTATTTTTTTCGCCGCTGCGCCGGATGGACCAGGTGCCGCAGCTGCACCATCGCCATCGGCGTCGACAGGCTCGCTGAATCGACGGCAAGCGTCAGCTCGTTGCTGCCGCGTTTGACGGCGCGCGCCAGCACTTCGTAGACGCTGGCCGTCGTCAGCTGCAGTGCCCTTTCCTCGTCCACGCCGGAGAGCAGGCGCGACAGGAACACGGCGGACAGGAGATCGCCAAGGCCGTTCGGCGCCCCCTCGATGCTGCGATGCTCGGCAAGCAGCGCGTTTCGGCCGCTGAGATAGAGATTACCGATGCCGCCGGCCATCATCGGCACAGCCGAGGTTACCAGCATGCGCGAAGGTCCCAGCGCAAGGGCCGCCTCCATGATGGCGTTGTTATCCTCGAGTGGCGCACCGGCCAGCCACGCAAGCTCGTAACGGTTCGGCGTGGCCAAGGAGGCTAGCGGGATCAGGAGATCGCGGATGGCTTCGGCCGTTGCCTCGGGCACGTAAAGACCGCCGGCGTCGCCGATCACAGGATCGCAGGCATAGAAAAGATCGGGATTCTTTTCCCGCAGGGCAGTCACCAGCCTGGCGACGGAGCGCGCCTGTGCGGCATTGCCGAAATAGCCCGAGAGAACCGCCTTCACCTCGGAAAGCCAGGGTGCCGCTATGAGATCGTCGATGGCGTGGTCGAAATCCGCCTCGTTGAAGGTCAGCCGCGTGGAGCGGCCATGGCCCGGATGCCAGGGCAGAACGATGGTCGGCAGCGCCCAGACAGGGTGGCCGAGCGTTTCCAGCGCGAAAACGGCCGCACGATTGCCGACGGAGCCTCTGACGACATGACTGGAAATGACGATAACGGCGCCGGCCGACATTTGCGACATGATCTTGCTTTCAGTTCAGGGCTTCGCACTGCATGGCGCCGTTGATGATCCCTTTGGCGCCACTCTGTCAACCGCGCTTCACAGAGTCATGAAAACCTCTGTTGACGTCCGTGTTTCGCCAATTTCATGCCAATGTTCATCTGCTTTGCATCCAGATCGCATATTCCAGCAAGATTTTTAAAAAAACGGAGCGAAATCGGTCCAAAAGCAACCAAATCCGCATTCTTTTTGCCAGTTTTTTCGCTAAACCTTCTGCTACTGTGGTCAGAATTCGAAAATCGGGAGGAATTTCATGGCGCCCAGAACCAATCCGAAACGGGAAAAACAGATCGACGCGGCACGCAAAATAGCCGCGGCATCGGGCAAGGCGCATCTTGATCCCGAAATCCTGTTCGGTCGCGCCAGCAATGACGATATGGAGCGGTACACTCCGGAAATGCTAGCTCTTGCCGCGAGGCACGCGGCCAGGGAACTGGCAGCCTGGAGCGGTACCTCTCCGCGCGTCAGCATCGAGCAGGTCGCCAATATCGAGCCCGATGGCACCGCCGTGTCGATCCTCTCCATCACCGACCACAACATGCCCTTCCTTTACGAATCGATCATGGGCGAGGTGACCAGCAGCTACCGCGATCTCTATATGGCGGTGCACCCTATCCTGGTCATCGAGAAGGGCAAGCAGCCGAGCCTCTATTCCGCCGATCAGCCAAGCGACCCAGCCCATCGCGTCAGCCATATCCAGCTTCATCTCTCGCCCTTGACGACAGCGCAGGCGACCGATCTGACCAAGCGGGTCCAGACCGTGCTCGATCAGACGCATCTCACCGTTTCCGACTGGAAGCCGATGCTGTCGCGCCTCGATACCGTCATTTCCGAACTTTCCACCTATGAGGCAGCTGGCCGCCGCAAGAACGATCGCGACGAGGCGCTCGCCTTCCTTGCCTGGCTACGGGATGGTAATTTCACCTTCCTCGGCATGCGCGAATATGTCTATTCCGGCAAGGGCGCCAATGCCAAGGTGGAGCGCGATCGGGGCACCGGCCTCGGCATTCTTTCCAATCCGGATGTGCGCGTTCTCCGGCAAGGCAAGGACGCCGTCACCACGACGCCGGAAATTCTCGCTTTCCTCGACGGGCCGGATTTCCTGATCGTCACCAAAGCCAACGTCAAATCGATCGTCCACCGCCGTGCCTATATGGATTATGTCGGCGTCAAGCGCTTCGATGCGGACGGCAATGTCACGGGCGAGCTGCGCATCGTCGGCCTTTTCACCTCCACAGCCTATACCAGTACGGCAACCGAAGTGCCGCTGCTGCGCTCGAAAGTACAGAAGGTCAAAGATCATTTCGGCTTCGATCCCACGAGCCATTCCGGCCGCATGCTTGAAAACACGCTGGAATCCTATCCGCGCGACGATCTCTTCCAGATCGACACCACGCTGCTCGCAAGCTTCGCCGAACAGATCAACGACCTGACAGACCGGCCGCGGGTGCGGGCGCTGCCGCGCATCGACCATTTCGACCGTTTCGTCTCGGTGATCGTCTATGTTCCGCGCGAGGAATATGATTCCGTCGTCCGCGAAAAGATCGGCAACTACCTGAAGTCAGTCTATGACGGTCGCGTCTCCGCCTATTATCCGGCCTTCCCGGAAGGCGGCGTGGCGCGCGTGCATTTCATCATCGGCCGCAGCACCGGCAAGACGCCGCATATTCCGCAAGCGAAACTCGAAGAGGCGATCCGCGCCATCACCGCCCGCTGGGACGAACGCTTCGTCATGCTGGCAGGCCCGAAGGCGCCGAGCATCTCCGTCAGCCAGGCCTTTCAGGAAGCCTTCTCGCCGGAAGACGCTGTTGCCGATCTGCCTGATATCACGGCAACCGCCGGCGCCGAACCGATCCGCATCGCCTTCTATATCCGCAAGGATGAGGCCGGCGACATTTTCTCGCTGAAGATTTTTCACGGCCAGGGCAACCTGGCGCTGTCGCGCCGCGTGCCACTCCTCGAAAATCTCGGCTTCAACGTCATGAGCGAGCGCACCTTCGATATTTATGTCACTGCCAGGGACGGCTCGACCGGCCATGTCGTCCTTCACGATATGGAGCTCGAAGCTCGCAGCGGCGCGACGATCGATCTCGCCCGCCATGGCGCGGCACTGGAGGAAGCTTTCCTCGCCGCCTTCGACGGCACGATCGACAATGATGCCTTCAACCGGCTGATCGTCTCCGCCGACCTTTCCGCTCGCGAGACCAATGTGCTCCGCGCCTATTCCCGCTATCTACGCCAGGCAGGCATCGCCTATTCGCAGGATTACATCGCCGCGACCCTGGACAAATACCCGCGCATCGCTGCCTCGCTTTTCCGCCTCTTCCATGACACGCTTGATCCGAAGCTCAGCGAGAAGAACCGCACGAAAAAGCTTGTCGACCTGCACGCGGGCATCGAAGCCCAGCTTGCCGACGTTCCAAGCCTCGACGACGACCGCATCCTGCGCCGCTACGTCAACGCCATCGATGCGACGCTGCGCACCAACTATTTCCAGAAGAACACCGACGGCACGCCAAAGGCCATGCTTGCCTTCAAGCTCGATCCGAAACTGCTGGATGGCCTGCCCGAACCGCGCCCCTTCCGCGAAATCTTCGTCTACGGCGTCGAAGTGGAGGGCGTCCACCTGCGCTTCGGCAAGGTTGCGCGCGGCGGCCTGCGCTGGTCGGATCGTGCGGAAGACTATCGCACCGAAGTGCTGGGCCTCGTAAAGGCGCAGCAGGTCAAGAACGCTGTTATCGTGCCCGTCGGCGCCAAGGGTGGCTTCTATCCGAAGAAGCTTCCGGTCGGCGGCAGCCGCGACGAAATCTTCAACGCCGGCCGCGAGGCCTATAAGACCTATATCCGCACGCTGCTGTCGATCACCGACAACATCTCCGGCGCCGATATCATTCCACCGGCCGACACCGTGCGGCTTGACGGCGACGACCCCTATTTCGTCGTCGCCGCCGACAAGGGCACCGCCACCTTCTCCGACACCGCCAATGCGCTGGCGCAGGAAGCCGGCTTCTGGCTGGACGATGCCTTTGCCTCGGGCGGCTCGGCCGGTTACGATCACAAGAAGATGGGCATCACCGCCCGCGGTGCGTGGGAAACGGTGAAGCGGCATTTCCGCGAAATGGACATCGACATCCAGACGACGCCCTTCAGCGTCGTCGGCGTCGGCGACATGTCCGGCGACGTCTTCGGCAACGGCATGCTGCTGTCGCCGAAAATCCGCCTGCTTGCCGCCTTCGACCATCGCGACATCTTCATCGATCCCGATCCGGACATGGACAAGACGCTCGCCGAACGGCAACGCCTCTTCAACCTGCCGCGTTCGAGCTGGCAGGACTTCGACAAGTCGGTCCTGTCGAAGGGCGCCATGATCATCTCGCGCTCGGCCAAATCGGTCACGCTGACGCCGGAAGCGGTCGCTGCCATCGGCATCGAGAAGTCGGTCGCAACCCCCTTCGAGATCATGACGGCGATCCTCAAGGCGCCGGTGGACCTGCTATGGTTCGGCGGCATCGGCACTTACGTCAAGGCAACCGCTGAAACGGACTCGGACGTCGGTGATCGCGCCAACGATCCAATCCGCATCACGGCCGACGAGGTTCGCGCCAGGGTGATCGGCGAGGGCGCCAACCTCGGCGTCACTCAGAAAGGCCGCATCGCCTATGGCCTGAAGGGCGGGCGCTGCAACTCCGACGCCATCGATAACTCCGCCGGGGTCAACACCTCCGACGTCGAGGTCAACATCAAAATCGCGCTTGCGAGTGCCATGCATGACGGCCGGCTGACACGCGCCAAGCGCGACACGCTGCTCGCCTCCATGACCGACGAGGTCGCAGCGCTCGTTCTGCGCAACAATTATCTGCAATCCTTGGCAATCTCGCTGTCAGAGCGCAAGGGCACAGGCAACGCTCTCGAACTCAGCCGCTTCATGAGCGTGCTGGAAGCGGCCAAGCAGCTCAACCGCAAGGTGGAGACCCTGCCTGACGATCAGACCTTCGCCGAACGCTATGCCAACGGACGCCCGTTGACCCGCCCTGAAATCGGTGTGCTGCTCTCCTACGCCAAGATCGTTCTATTCGATGCGATCGTTGCCAGCGACCTGCCCGACGATCCCTATTTCGCCGCCACCCTCAGCCGCTATTTCCCGGCCAAGATGCAGCGCTCGAATGCCACGGATATCGAAAACCATCGTCTGCGCCGCGAGATCATCGGCACGGCGCTTGCCAACGAAGCGATCAACCGTGGTGGCCCGGGCTTTGTCGTCAGTATGATGGACGCGACGGCCGTATCGGCTGCCGAAGTCGTCAAGGCGGCCGTCATCGCGCGCGACGGTTTCGATCTCGACCGGCTCTGGAACGAGACCGACGCACTTGACGGTAAGGTCGGCGGCCAGATGCAGAACCGAGTCTATGGCGAGATCACCGAGGTCTACACCGCGCTGACGCGCCTCCTCCTGAAGACCGGAGCGACCAAGGGCGATATCGACGAAACCGTTAGCCGGCTTGGTGCTGCCCTGAAGAAGCTGCGGCCAGTCTTCCTGACTCATATCCCAGCGGATTTTGCAGCCGAAATCGCCGCTCGCGAAGCGGAATACCAGGCCGCCGGCCTGCCGCAGAAGCTCGCTTCGGAGATCGCCACGATCTACGCGCTCGTCCTCGTGCCTGAGATCATGCAGATCGCCGAGCGCACCGGCGATACGCTGAACCGGGCCGCAGAAAGCTACTTCACCGTCTCGCAGACCTTCCGCGTCGGCCGCTTGTTGCTCGCCGGCAGCCGGATCGTGACAGGCGATCATTATGAGAGCCTCGCTTTGGCGCGCAGCCTCGACCAGATCGCCGGCGCCCGCCGCGATATCGTCATTTCCGCATTGTCCAACCATCCGAAGGACAAGCAGCCGGTTCAGGCATGGCATGCGGAAGACCGTATCCGCATCAATCGCATCGCCGAAGAGCTCGGCGGCCTCAGCGAAAGCGGCGATCCTAATCTTGCCCGCATCACCGTTGCCGCCGGTCTGCTCACCGATCTTGCGAACGGCCGGGCAAGATGACACAGTCCGCCCGACCCCGTCATGCGGGGTGAGGGAATGAGGGCAGAATCTGGTGGCGACCGAAATTGTTGACGATGACGTGCCGGCAAAGGTGCCGGCACGCGGCATCTGGGGCTGGATGTTCTTCGACTGGGCGGCCCAACCCTTCTTCACCGTCGTCACCACTTTCATCTTCGGCCCCTATTTTGTCGCGCGGCTGACGGCCGATCCCGTCTCCGCCCAGACGACATGGAGCAATATGGCGACGATCTCCTCGGTGATCATTGCCATTCTCTCCCCGGTCCTTGGCTCGATCGCCGATCAATCCGGCGCCCGCAAACCATGGATCGCTTTCTTCGCCGTCATCAAGATTGCAAGCCTTTTCTGCCTCTGGGGCGCAGCCCCCGGATCGCCCGTCATCTATCCGGTGATCTTTATGATCCTGGCTTCGATCTCGGCCGAATTCTCGATCGTCTTCAACGATTCCATGATGCCGCGGCTGGTCGGTAAGGACGATGTCGGCAGGCTGTCGAACGCCGCCTGGGGGCTTGGCTATCTCGGCGGCATGATCGTGCTGATCACTGTCGTGACCCTGCTTGCCGGCAATCCGCAGACCGGCAAGACCGTTCTCGGCTTCAGCCCGCTCTTCGGCCTCGACGCCACGCTGGGCGAGGATGCGCGTATCACCGGGCCGATCTCGGCCGTGTGGTATTTCATCTTCATTCTGCCGATGTTCCTCTTCACGCCGGATGCCGCACGCGGCCTGCCGCTTCGCGCCGCAGTCCGCTCCGGCCTACAGGAACTCTCCACGACCCTGGTCGAGCTCAGGCGCCGGCGCGGCATCAGCCTCTTTCTTGTCGCCCGCATGATCTATCAGGATGGCGTCAACGGGCTCTTGATCCTTGGGGGCACCTTCGCGGCCGGCATGTTTGGCTGGGCGACGATCGAAATCGGCATCTACGGCATCATTCTCAACGTCATCGCCATCTTCGGCTGCTTTGCCGCCGGCTATGTCGATCGCTGGCTGGGATCGAAGACAACAGTCGTCATCAGCCTGACTTTGCTGCTCGTGGCCACCTTCGGCATCATATCGACCGGACCGGGCTTTACGCTCTTCGGCCTCGTGCCGCTTTCGACCCTCGATGCCGGCGGCCTGTTCGGCACGGCAGCGGAAAAAGCTTATATCGGCTATGGACTGCTGATTGGCATCGCTTTCGGTCCCGTCCAGGCCTCCTCGCGCTCCTATCTTGCTCGCAGCGTCAGTCTCTCGGAGGCCGGCCGTTACTTCGGCATCTATGCGCTCTCGGGCCGCGCCACCAGCTTCATGGCGACCCTGTTCTTCTCGCTGGTGACCTATTGGAGCGGCTCTGCCCGCTTCGGCATGGCGACGCTCGTCATCTTTCTCGCCGGTGGCCTGCTGCTTCTGTTGCCGACACCCTATCCAGCCGACAAGGCGAAGTAGGCAAAGAAAATCCCGGCTGGCAAACCAACCGGGATATACGCTTTACAAATCCGGTATATCCGCCGCTCAGTGGCGGAAGTGGCGAACGCCCGTGAAGACCATTGCGACGTTATGCTCGTTGGCCGCGTCGATCACTTCCTGGTCGCGCATCGAACCGCCGGGCTGGATGACGGCCGTGGCGCCCGCGGCAATCGCCGAGAGCAACCCGTCGGCAAACGGCAGGAAGGCTTCGGAAGCAACAGCGGAACCGCGCGTCAGCGGCTCGGCAAGCCCCATGGCCTTGGCGGCTTCCTCGGCCTTTATAGCGGCGATCCGGGCAGAATCGACGCGGCTCATCTGTCCGGCGCCGATGCCGGCCGTCTGGCCATCCTTGGCGTAAACGACAGCGTTCGACTTCACATGCTTCGCGACGCGGAAGGCGAACTTCATGTCTTCCAGCTCCTGCGCCGTCGGCGCGCGCTTGGTCACGACCTTGAGCTCCATATCCTCGACCAAAGCATTGTCGCGGTTCTGAACCAGCAGCCCGCCGGAGACGGTCTTTGCGGTCAGGCCAGCTGCACGCGGGTCGGGTAGGGCGCCGACCGCGAGCAGGCGGAGATTAGGCTTGCGGGCAATGATCGCCTTGGCTTCCTCGCTCACTTCAGGCGCGATGATGACCTCGGTGAAGAGCTTGACGATCTCTTCGGCCGTTTCTGCGTCAAGCAGGCTGTTCAGCGCGATGATGCCGCCGAAGGCGGAGGTGGAATCGCACGCAAGCGCCCGCTTATAGGCTTCCGCCAGGCTTGGGCCGGTGGCAACGCCGCAGGGATTGGCGTGCTTAATGATCGCGCAGGCTGGCCCCTTTTCCGGCAGGAATTCGGCAACGAGCTCATAGGCCGCGTCGGTGTCGTTGATGTTGTTGTAGGACAGCTGCTTGCCCTGGATGAGCGTCGCCGTCGAGACGCCGGGCCGGTTTTCGCCGGTCAGGTAGAAAGCCGCCTTCTGGTGCGGGTTCTCGCCGTAGCGCATCTCCTCGCGAAGAACGCCGCCGATGACACGGTGGCGCGGCGTGGCGATATCGAGCGCTTCGGCAAACCAGTTGGAGATCATCGCGTCGTAAGCAGCGGTGCGGGCAAAGGCCTTGGCGGCCATGCGCTTGCGGAAATCATAGGTCGTCTGGCCGGCGTCGGCGGAAAGCTGCGCCAGCAGTTCGGCGTAATCGGCGGGATCGGTCAGCGTCGTTACATATGCATGGTTCTTGGCCGAAGCGCGGATCATCGCCGGGCCGCCGATGTCGATATTCTCCACCGTCGTCGGATAGTCGCCACCGGCCTTGCGCACGTCCTCGAAGGGATAGAGGTTGATAACGGCAAGATCGATGCCTTCGATGCCGTGCTCCTTCATCGCAGCCTGATGCTCGGCATCATCACGGATGGCCAGCAGGCCGCCATGCACCTTCGGATGCAGCGTCTTGACACGGCCGTCCATGATCTCCGGAAAATTCGTCACTTCCGACACGTCGGTCACCGCAAGCCCTGCTGCAGCAATCGCCTTGTGCGTGCCACCGGTCGACAGCAGGCGCACGCCCTGTTCGCTAAGCGCACGCGCCAGCTCGACGATGCCGGTCTTGTCGAAGACGGACAGAAGCGCGGTTTTCACCTTCACCTTGTCGGGAGCGGGAATTTTCTTGGAAATGACGGCCATTGGCTTTCTCCGGTCTAGCATAGGGAGATGACGCGTCCGGCGGGAAGGCGCGGGACGGATAATGCCGCCCCGTTAGCATAGCTCACGCGCTTAGCCTATGGCCGATGCGATAAAAACCAGCGGATTTCCGGCTTTTCCGTGATCCGGAAGACGATCTCGAGCTGATCGGAGGAACGTATGCCCGAGGGATCGGCAAAGAAGATATCCTCCGCCACAAGCACTTCATTGCCGGGCGAGGAGAAGACCCAGGTCTCGCCATCCGGCGCGATCAGCAGCGCGGCATCCGTCTCGGTCTGCAGCAGGCTGATGGAGGGGTGAATGTGAAAGCGGGCCGAAGCGATGCCCTCACCCTTCGGCTGATGCTTCTTGCCTTCCGGCGCGAAGAACCGGTCGCGGCCGGCGACGATCGTGCCGCTGGCATTCAGACTGATCTCGCGCTCATGAACATAGCCGAAGGCGGAGAGATAGCCGTCATGCGCGGCGCGGACATAGTCTCGCCCGTCTTCCGTCTCGGCGCGCTCGACGATGACCTTCTTGACGCCGCTGACCATGATCGGCCCAAGCGATTTCGATTTGGAGAACTGACAGGACGAGGTGTCGTTGAGCGTGACGGTCGAATGCGCCGCGGTCGCCCGCGCGGTTTGCGCAAAGCGATCGCCCGCAAACTCCGGCGAACCGGAATTAATGATGAAGCGCGTCTTGCCCGACGACATTTCGAAGGAAAGACAGCCGGCATGGGCCGTGCGGCTGAGATCGGCCGAAGCCGCGGTTCCCACGTCGACGATGACGACGGCCGGACCGGCCGCTAACCGATGATATTTGGTATGCGGCAGCGCCTTGAAGGCCTGCCCTGCTGTTTCGTCATAGCGCAGCACCGACATCAGCTCGTTGGCGAGCGTCGAGGTCGCACCGTTGAACAGCGCCAGATCGCCATCCTGATGGCGGAAGAAGCGCAGTGCCGGATACATGCGGTCGATGCCGGGAATGAGCCGGATCGGCACGTCATGGCCGAGATTGACATAGGTCTGGCGGAGCGGCAGCAGATCGAGCAGGAGCTCGAGCGATGCCCGCGGATTGCGCGAGATATGGCCGCCATCCTGCAGGATTTGCCGGTCGATCTCCCGGTCGAGTGCCTGCCCCGCTCGCTTCAGTGTAAGGGAACTGCTCGGCATGGCGACCGAGGCCATGGCAAGCGCGATACGCACGCGGAACCTTGTGATCCCATCAGGCGATGACGCAACGATCCGCCGCAGAAAGCGCACATGGAAGACGAGCATGCGCATGAAGCGGCGGTAGAAAGCACTATCCGTGCCCTGCAGGAGTACGGGCGAATGCGATAGAAGCGCGATCAGCCGCTGCGCCGCTATATCGGGCGACCAGGCAAGGCCATGCAGCCGGCGGCCGTGGACGGCAATCCAGTCGGTGAGGATCAACCGCGCCGCGGCTGAGGCCTGATCACTCTTTTCCGCCCGTAAATGCCGCAGCCAGCGAAAATTATGCAGCCGGGCGGCAAAGGCCAGCGATGGCAGCTCCAGCGAAAAGGGCGATGCGCCCTGCGTTTCCAGGACGCGCCCGGCGAGCAGAATGCGGCCGTTCAAAAGCTCTTCGACGAAAAAGGGATCGATGCTACGCAGGTCGGTCGGTGCCACGATCAAGCGCTCCGGCACACGCATCGTGTGGCGGGTGAGACGCAATCGCGTCAACGCCGCGCGGCGCGACATCCGCCGCCATGCTTCCCGCATGTATGAACTCACAAAACCCTGCCGCAGATCTGCATATTTGCTTCTGCTTACTCTCACTACCCGTGGTTAAAAAGAGGTTACAAATATACCAATTAAAGACATGTTCACCGGTTTTTTAACCATCCGGTAAAAGCGATCTGAGCTGGGGAACTAACGCGTGCGGCGAAGCACGACGGCAAAGAAGCCGTCGAGACCGGAAGCAAAGCCATCGGCAAGCGGCAGCATGTCCGGCGTGGTGCGGAACGCTCCAAGCGGCGAGATCGCCGTTTCGAGACCTGGCCAATTGCTCGCAGCGATCGGTATGCGCTCGACATTGTCGGTATCGGAGAGGAGGCGCGCGACCAGATCTTCGCCCTCCTCGGGATCGAGCGAGCAATTGGAGAAGACCACCACACCGCCCGGCTTGACCAATGTCAGGGCATGGCGCAGCAGGCGCTCCTGCAGGGCGGCCAGCTTGGCGATATCCTCCGGTCCCTTGGTCCACAGCACGTCCGGATGGCGGCGTGTCGTTCCAGTCGAGGAGCAGGGGGCATCGAGAAGAGCCGCGTCGAAGAGTTCGTCAGGGCGATATTTGCTCATATCGGCAACGACGGTTTCTGCCTCGAAGCTCAGGCGTGCCAGATTACCGGACAGCCGCTTCAGCCGATTGGCGGATTGATCGAGGGCCGTGACCTTAGCGCCGGCGAGAATGAGTTGCGCCGTCTTGCCGCCAGGTGCTGCGCAGAGATCCACCACCCGCTTGCCGGTCAGCGAGCCGAAAAGCTTTGCGGGAATGCTGGCGGCGGCATCCTGAACCCACCACTCACCCTCATTGAAGCCTTCCAGCGAGGGAATGGACCCTTCGAAAGCGGCAAGCCGCACGCCGCCGGTCGGCAGCACTACGCCGTTCAACCGCTTCGCCCAGCCTTCGGGATCGGATTTGACCGTGAGGTCGATCGCGGCAGGCTCGAGCTGCGTGTCAGAAATCTTTAGCGCGGCGGGGGCGCCATAGGCCGCTTCCAGGCGGGACAGGAACCAGGCCGGCATGGCCGGCACGTTCGCAACCCGCTCGAGGATTTCCTGCTTTTCGCGGCCGATGCGGCGGAGAATGGCGTTGACCAGCTTAGCGAAACGGCGATTGCGCGGATCGCGATTGGCTTGCTCGACAGCAAGATCGACGGCGGAATGATCCGGCACGTCAAGATAGAGGATCTGCGTAGCACCAACGACGAGCACATGATGCAGGGCATGGGCGCCTTCCGGCAGCGGCGAATCCAGCAACGACGATATCGCCGCCTCGATGCGCGGCAGGTGCCGCAACGCGCTGTTCAGGATGGCCCGTACCAGTGCCCGGTCGCTGTCGCTGAGCGTGGTATAGGCGGCACTGCCACCTTCGGCATCGAGCATGCCGTCGAGCGGCGTCTTGCGGTCGAGCACGGCTCCCAGAATCTTTGACGCCGCCGCGCGGGCCTCAAGCCCGGGCTTGGGCGGAGACGAATCAAGCGGCCGCGATTGCTGCGGCCGCTTGCCCGATCGTTTTCCGTCTCTATTGGAAGCTTTGGTTTTCGTGTCAGAACTCAAGACCAGGGACCCTTCGGCGGTTGCGAACCACCGCGACCCGTATTCGGCACGGAACGCGATTTGCGCCCCGGATTATCAGTGAAGGACGGCCCCGTCGAGCCAAAGCCGGAAGATGGGGCAGAAGAGGATGTCATAGGCGAGCCGCCGCCGCCACCGAAACGAGCCATGTCATGCAGCGCGGCGATGCGGTTTTCCGTATTCGGATGGGTGGAAAACAGATTGTCCATGCGTTCGCCGGAGAGCGGATTGATGATGAACATATGCGCGGTCGCCGGATGGCCTTCGGCCTCTTCGTTCGGAATATGCGCTGCACCGCGAGCGATCTTGCCGAGCGCGGAGGCGAGCCAAAGCGGATTGCCGCAGATTTCCGCGCCACGGCGGTCGGCAGAATATTCGCGCGTCCGGCTGATCGCCATCTGCACCAGCATGGCAGCCAGGGGGGCGACGATCATCGCCACGAGAACGCCGACCATGCCGAGCGGATTGTTGTTGTCGCGGCGGCCGCCGAAGAAAAAAGCGAAATTGCCGAGCATGGAGATGGCACCGGCAAGCGTCGCCGTGATCGTCATGGTCAGCGTGTCGCGGTTCTGCACGTGCGCAAGCTCGTGTGCCATCACGCCGGCTACTTCCTCCGGCGTCAGCGCGTGCAGCAGGCCGGTGGAGGCTGCAACAGCGGCGTTTTCCGGATTGCGGCCCGTTGCAAAGGCGTTCGGCTGCGGGCTGTCATAGAGATAAACCTTAGGCATCGGCAGGCCGGCGTTGCGGGCGAGATCGCGGACGATGCGGTAGAATTCCGGCGCGCTACGCTCATCCACCTCCTGAGCACCATAGGTTGACAGCACCATGCGGTCGGAATTCCAGTAGGAAAAGAAATTCATGCCCGCGGCGGCGACCAATGCGATCAGCATGCCCGATTGACCGCCGATCAGATAGCCGACGCCCATGAACAAAGCGGTCATGAAGGCAAGCAGCATGGCAGTACGCATGAGATTCATCGAGAGGTCTCCAACACATCTGTCGTCCAAACCTTTCTCTTTGCGGCCGGACGCACTATGATTTGGCTATTCCTCCCTCCATTTCAATATTTCGGAGGTCGCGCGAGACCATGCAAACCGCAGATAACGACAATAAACTCGACACCGAAGCCGGCGATATCACCCGCAAGCCACTCTCGCCCGCCGCCAAGCGCGCGCTTGCCGAAGCCGAGGAGCGCCGTAAGGCGCAGGAAGCTCAAGCGCAGGCCGAACTTCCCCCCGAAATCGGCGGCCGCGGCGGTGCCGACCCCGCGCGCTTCGGCGACTGGGAAATCAACGGCCGCGCGATTGATTTTTGATTCTCGACGAAGTTCGAGTGCATTCGCTACGTTGATATGAACTGTACTTCCCCTATCGGAACCAGGCGCGCATTATTGGAGAGACAATGGGTTCAATTTCCGAACCCTACTACCAAGTTGGCGACATAATGCTGCATGCGCGATTAATGGCCCTTATTGACGAAGGAAAGCTCATTGCTGAGGGCGATCCGTGGAATATCCAGACTTGCCAATCTGGCTTTTGCAATGAGCTCTCGAAATCAGTGAAGGTTTCACGTGAAAAAAAATTGGCGAGAGACAAGCCCTCGCCAACGCAAATTTCCTGATTTTACGATATGAGTGGGAGCGGCGCTCCCACTTGCATCAAGCCGCATCCGCCTTGTTCTGCCTATTGGCGATCAGATCATCGACAACAGCAGGATCAGCGAGCGTCGAGGTATCGCCGAGAGCGCCGAAATCGTCCTCGGCGATCTTGCGCAGGATACGGCGCATGATCTTGCCCGAGCGGGTTTTCGGCAGGCCGGGTGTGAACTGGATCTTGTCGGGCGAGGCGATCGGGCCGATTTCGGCGCGGACATGCTTTACCAATTCCTGCCGTAGCGCTTCGGTGCCTTCCATCCCGACCATCAGCGTCACGTAGCAATAGATGCCCTGGCCCTTGATCGAATGCGGATAGCCGACGACGGCGGCTTCCGAGACGTGCTTGTGGGAGACGAGCGCCGATTCCACCTCCGCCGTACCGAGACGATGGCCCGAGACGTTGAGTACGTCGTCGACGCGGCCGGTGATCCAGTAGTAGCCGTCCTCATCGCGGCGGCAGCCGTCGCCGGTGAAGTACTTGCCCTTGTAGGTGGAAAAGTAGGTCTGGATGAAGCGCTCATGGTCGCCATAGACAGTGCGCATCTGGCCGGGCCAGCTGTCGGTGATGACGAGATTGCCGTCGGCCGCCCCTTCCAGCACATTGCCTTCATTGTCGACCAGCTGCGGCTGCACGCCGAAGAAGGGCAGGGTGGCCGAACCGGCCTTGAGATCGGTCGCGCCCGGAAGCGGCGTGATCATGTGACCGCCGGTTTCTGTCTGC
The DNA here is from genome assembly GCF_030182495.1 of Rhizobium aureum. Lineage (NCBI taxonomy): Bacteria > Pseudomonadati > Pseudomonadota > Alphaproteobacteria > Hyphomicrobiales > Rhizobiaceae > Rhizobium > Rhizobium aureum. The sequence goes on from NZ_JAQJCI010000015.1 coordinate 52,360, forward strand.
CACCAGGTATCGACGATCGGGCAGCGGCTGTCGCCGACCACCTTGTAATACCATTCCCAGGCTTCCGGATTGATCGGCTCGCCGACCGTGCCGAGAATGCGCAGGCTGGAGCGCGAAGCGCGCTTGACGAACTGATCGCCGGCGCCCATCAGCGAACGGATCGCCGTCGGCGCAGTATAGAAGATATTGACCTTGTGCTTGTCGATCACATCCCAGAAACGGCCCTGATCCGGGTAGTTCGGCACGCCTTCGAACATCAGCGAGGTCGCGGCATTCGCGAGCGGCCCGTAGACGATATAGGAATGGCCGGTGACCCAGCCGACATCGGCCGTGCACCAATAGATATCGCCGGGGTGATAGTCGAACGTATATTCATGCGTCATCGCCGCATAGACGAGATAACCGGCCGTCGTGTGCAGCACGCCCTTCGGCTTGCCCGTGGAACCGGAGGTATAGAGGATGAAGAGCGGGTCTTCCGCCTTCATCTTCGCCGGCGGGCAATCCGCCTTCACCTTGGCGGTTTCCTCGTGATACCAGACATCACGGCCGGGCTCCCAGGCAACCTTGCCGCCGGTGCGGCGCACGGCGATCACGGTCTTGACCGCGACCTTCTGCTTGGCGGCGATCTGGATCGCCGTATCGGTATTTTCCTTCAGCGGAATGGACTTGCCGCCGCGGACACCTTCATCGCAGGTGATGACGACGGTCGAGGCGCAATCGACGATGCGGCCGGCAAGCGCTTCCGGCGAGAAGCCGCCGAAGACGACCGAATGCACCGCGCCGATGCGGGCGCAGGCCAGCATCGCATAGGCGGCTTCCGGGATCATCGGCATGTAGATGGTGACGCGGTCGCCCTTCTTGACGCCGTGCTTCTTCAGCACATTCGCGAGCCGGCAGACCTGCTCATAGAGCTCACTATAAGTGATCTTCTTGTCGATATAGGGATTGTCGCCTTCCCAGATGAAGGCGACGCGATCGCCATGTTTCTTCAGATGCCGGTCGATGCAATTGTAGGAGACGTTGGTGACGCCATCCTCGAACCACTTGATCGACACCTTGCCGGTAAAGGACGTGTTCTTGACCTTCGTGTAGAGCTTGAACCAGTCGATGCGCTTGCCGTGCTTGCCCCAGAACTTGTCGGGATCCTCGACGCTCTGCTCATACCATTTCTGGTACTTCGCCTTGTCGATCAGGGCGCGTGCCTTAACCGGTTTCGTCACGGGATGGATCTTCTCCGACATTGTTTCCTCCTCAAATCCCTAGCACTCCGATTTGTAACCGCGAGCACTCTTTCCGCGCAATAAATAGCAGGTCAAACTACGACAGCAATTGGACAAAGTGCATTTCATCCGCAAAGAATTGCAATTCCGCGACACTGTCGCTATATAGGGCCGTATTTCCCGGACAATGTGGTGTTACACCCCGGACCGCGACACCGGCGCGGACTGACAGAAGGACTATATCCATGGCTCAACAATTGCTCATGCCGAAGGCAACCGCCATCTGGCTTGTCGACAATACGGCCTTGTCATTCGACCAGATCGCGCAGTTCTGCAGGCTGCACCCGCTCGAAGTGAAGGCCATTGCCGACGGTGAAGCCGCACAGGGCATCAAGGGCCTCGACCCGATCTCGACCGGCCAGCTGACGCGTGACGAAATCGCCCGCGCCGAAGCCAATCCGAACCACAAGCTGAAACTTTCCGAGCCGAAGGTCCGCGTGCCGGAATCCAAGCGCCGCGGCCCGCGTTACACGCCAGTCTCCAAGCGGCAGGATCGCCCGAACGCCATCCTGTGGCTGGTGCGCAACCATCCGGAACTGAAGGATGCGCAGATTTCCCGCCTCGTCGGCACCACCAAGTCGACCATCGAACAGATCCGCGACCGCACGCACTGGAACGCAGCCAACCTGACGCCGATGGATCCGGTCACGCTCGGCCTCTGCAGCCAGATAGACCTTGACATGGAAGTCGAAAAGGCCTCCAAGGGCCGTCCGCTGCCGACCGCCGCCGAACTCGGCGCGACCCTGCAGCCGGCTCAGGAAACCGAAAAGCTCGGCTTCAGCTATGATCGCGATGACGAGAAGGAAAAGGAAATCGACGCCGACGCCGTTTTCGCCAAGCTGAAGTCGCTGAAGTCGACCAGCCGCGACGACGAGGACGACGACCAGTTCTAAGATCCGGTTTCATCGCAGATTTACGAAGCCCCGGTTTTCACAGCCGGGGTTTTTTGTCGGGAGACACGGCCAACTCGTCCTTTGACGGGCTCAGGGTGAGGATGGAAGCGCTCTGCGGTGTAAGGCCCAGCTCCTGTAGCTGAGGCACAGTTTAACGTACCGTCTTGCGCAGGAAACTAGCCCTCGTGGTGAGGTGCGTAGGCCGTGAGGCCGGAGCCTCGAACCACGAGGCGGTAGCCGTGGCTTTTATTTTCGACCGAATTTATCGCGCCCCGAAGATCGCAGAACCGACCCGGACGCTTGTCGCGCCGAAGGCGACGGCAATTTCGTAGTCGCTAGACATGCCCATGGAGAGCTTTTCGACGCCGGCCCGCTTGGCGAGCTTTGCCAGGAGGGCAAAATGCGGCCCCGGATTTTCCTCCGCGGGCGGAATGCACATCAGGCCTTCGACCGGAAGTCCGAGTTCTTTGCGGCAGAAATCGACGAAAGCGACTGTGTCATCAGGGGCGATCCCGGCCTTTTGCGGCTCCAGCCCGGTATTGACCTGCACATAAAGCCGCAAAATCTTGCCCTGCACCTTCATTTCATCGGCGATGGCGCGGGCGATCTTTTCCCGGTCGATCGTCTCGATGACGTCGAACAGCGCCACGGCATCGGCCGCCTTGTTCGATTGCAGCGGGCCGATCAGGTGCAGCTCGATCCCGGGCGTTTCGGCCTTCAGCTCCGGCCATTTTGCCTGGCTTTCCTGCACACGGTTTTCGCCGAACACACGCTGGCCGGCCGAAATCGCCGGGCGGATCTGGTCGGCATCGAAAGTCTTCGAAACGGCAACGAGCTGCACGGAACCCGCCGGCCGGCCGGCCTGACGCTCGGCCGCAGCGATATGGGAACGGACTTCGTTCAGGCGCTCTTGAAGTTCCATCTTTTCGCCTCGATATGTTCGCTTGCTTTTTCAACCCTTGCAGTAATGAGGCGGGCAGGCTTTGCCAAGGGCGAATACGGCCGAATCCGGCTTTGCTTTGCAAGATAAGGCACTTGCCGCAACCGCTAAACTTGACGCTTGGGTAGTTTCGTGGTGAAGGTCACCCCCTAACTCCCCATGATTTTCCGGAATACAAGATCAGATGACGACCGAACGTTATAATCCGCGCGATGCCGAGCCCCGCTGGCAGGAAAAATGGAACGAAGAAAAGGTCTTCGTGACAGACAATGCCGATCCGCGTGAGAAATACTACGTTCTAGAGATGTTTCCCTATCCGTCGGGCCGCATCCACATGGGCCATGTGCGCAACTACGCCATGGGCGATGTCGTTGCCCGCTACAAGCGCGCCCGCGGCTACAACGTGCTGCATCCGATGGGTTGGGACGCCTTCGGCATGCCGGCAGAAAACGCAGCGCGCGACAACAAGGTGCATCCCAAGGAATGGACCTACCAGAACATCGCCTCGATGCGCACCCAGCTGAAGGCCATGGGCCTGTCGCTGGACTGGAGCCGCGAATTCGCGACCTGCGATGTGGACTATTATCATCGCCAGCAGATGCTCTTCATCGACATGATGGAGAAAGGTCTGGTCTACCGCAAGAAATCGAAGGTCAACTGGGATCCGGTCGATAACACCGTTCTCGCCAACGAGCAGGTCATCGACGGCCGCGGCTGGCGTTCCGGCGCGCTTGTGGAACAGCGCGAGCTGACGCAGTGGTTCTTCAAGATCACCGAGTTCAGCCAGGATCTGCTGGATGCCCTGGACACACTCGATCATTGGCCGGAAAAAGTGCGGCTGATGCAGAAGAACTGGATCGGCCGGTCGGAAGGCCTGACCGTCCGCTGGGAAATCGTGGCCGAAACCGCTCCCAATAGCGATCGCGAGATCACAGTCTACACGACCCGCCCCGATACGTTGTTCGGCGCCTCCTTCCTGGCGATCTCTGCCGACCATCCGCTGGCCAAGGAAGCGGCTGCCAAGGATCCGGCGATCGAGGCTTTCTGCGAGGAATGCCGTCGTGCCGGCACCTCGCTGGCCGCGCTGGAAACCGCGGAAAAGAAAGGCATGGACACCGGTATCCGCGTCCGTCACCCCTTCGATCCGTCCTGGGAACTGCCAGTCTACATCGCCAATTTCGTGCTGATGGACTATGGTACGGGCGCCATCTTCGGCTGCCCGTCCGGCGACCAGCGCGACCTGGACTTCGCCCGCAAGTACGGCCTGCCCGTCGTTCCCGTCGTCATGCCCGCTGATGGCGATGCTGCGAGCTTTACCGTCGGCGACACTGCCTATGATGGTGATGGCGTCATGATCAACTCGCGCTTCCTCGACGGCATGAGCACCGAGGAAGCCTTCGAGACGGTGGCAACGAAGCTTTCGGAAACGAGTCTTGGCAACGCGCCGCAGGCCGAGCGCAAGGTGAATTTCCGTCTGCGCGACTGGGGCATTTCCCGGCAGCGCTATTGGGGCTGCCCGATCCCGGTCATCCATTGCGACGATTGCGGCGTGCTGCCGGTGCCGAAGCAGGATCTGCCGGTCCGGTTGCCCGACGACGTCACCTTCGACCAGCCAGGCAACCCGCTCGACCGGCACGCCACCTGGCGGCATGTCGCTTGTCCGCAGTGCGGCAAGGATGCGCGGCGGGAAACCGATACGATGGACACCTTCGTCGATTCGAGCTGGTATTTCGCCCGCTTCACTGCTCCCTGGGAAAACCAGCCGACGGATCAAAAGGCGGCTAACCACTGGCTGCCGGTCGATCAGTATATCGGCGGCATCGAGCACGCGATCCTGCACCTGCTCTATTCGCGCTTCTTCACGCGCGCGATGCGCGAAACCGGCCATCTTGACGTGAAGGAGCCTTTCAAGGGCCTGTTCACGCAAGGGATGGTCGTGCACGAGACCTATAGCCGCGGCAATGGCCTGACGCGCGAATGGGTTTCGCCGGCGGATATCAAGATCGAGGAAGTGGACGGCCAGCGGCGCGCCACGCTGCTGTCGACCGGCGAGGACATCGCCATCGGCTCGATCGAAAAAATGTCGAAGTCGAAGAAGAACGTCGTCGATCCGGATGACATCATCGCCTCCTACGGCGCCGATACGGCTCGCTTCTTCGTGCTCTCCGATTCGCCGCCCGATCGCGACGTCATCTGGTCGGAAGCCGGCGTCGAAGGCGCGCATCGTTTCACGCAGCGCATGTGGCGGCTGGTGTCGGAAGCCGCCGATGCTCTGAAGACAGTTGAATCGACTCCGGCTAAGGAAGGCGAGGGGCTGGCGATTTCGCAGGTCGCCCATCGTACGTTGAAGGCCGTTCAAGGTGATTACGATAAGCTCGCCTTCAACAAGGCCGTGGCGCGCATCTACGAATTCGTCAATGCGCTGGCCGCACCACTCGGCAAGGTGGCGGCCGGTCAGGCGGATGGCGCCTATCGCTCCGCTGTCCGCGAGGCCGTCGAAATCCTGATTTCGCTGGTTGCGCCAATCACGCCGCATCTGGCCGAAGAATGCTCGGCCGCCCTCGGCAACACGCATATGGTCGCGACCAGTGCATGGCCGGTCTATGACGAGGCGCTCGTCATCGAAAACGAAATCGTCTATCCCGTTCAGATCAACGGCAAGAAGCGCGCCGAATTGACAATCGCGCGCGATGCAGATCAGAATGCCGTGCAGCAAGCCGTGCTCGCCCTGGATGCCGTTACGAGCGCATTGAATGGTCAGGCGCCAAAGAAGATCATCGTCGTTCCACAGAGGATCGTAAACATTGTCGTCTGATAGTCTTTTCAAGTTCGCCCGCATCGCTGGCGTCGCTTCCCTTGTGGCTGTTGCCGGCCTTCTGTCCTCCTGCCAAGTTCGGCCGCTGTATGCCGTCAGCACCGGTGTGACGCAGAAGCTCTCCGAAGTCGCTTTCTCCGACGTCGGTTCGCGCGTCGGACTGCAGGTCCGCAATCAGCTGATCTTCATTGCGGGCCGGGGCGCCGGCGAAACGAAGACGCCGAAATATACCGTTGACCTCAGTGTCACCTCCGGTACGGGAGGCGTTATCTATCTGCCGTCGTCCAGTACGTCGGCCGCCGGCCGCACCACGGTGACGGCGTCCTTTACGTTGAAGGAAGCAGTCACCGGTAAGGTCCTTAAATCCGGTAGCCGCTCGGTGACGTCGCTTGTCGACTTCCCGACACAGGAATTCGCCAAGCAGCGCGCGATCCGGGATTCGGAAGATCGGGCCGCCCGCGAAGTTGCCGAGATGGTGGCTGCCGACATAGCAGCTGCACTCAGCCACTGACAAAGAGCGCGGCATGGCGGAAATCAAGTCTCACGAATTCGACGGATTTCTCCAAAATGCCGCGCGAAACTACCGCATCTTTGCTATTTATGGGCCGGATCGTGGCTTGGTATCCGAACGTGCCGCCCAAATCGCCGGCAAGACCGGCGTAGACCTGAACGACGCCTTCTCTCTCATCAAGCTCGACGTCGCGGATCTGCAGAATGATGCCGGCCGCCTGCTCGATGAAGTAAACGCCATCGGTTTGTTCGGCGGCGAGAAGCTCGTCTGGATTCGCGGTGCCGCCAACGAAAAGGCGCTCATCGAATCGCTGCAGATCCTTGCTGACAATCCTCCAGATGCGAGCTTCGTCATTATCGAAGCCGGTGATCTCAAGAAAGGATCGGGGCTACGCAAGGTCGCGGAGCCGGCTCGCAGCATCGCCACGATCCCTTGCTATGCTGATGACATTAGGGCTCTCAACAGCCTGATCGATACTGAGCTGGCAAACGAAGGGCTGCGCATCACGCAGGCGGCTCGCCAGACACTGCTGGAGCTTCTTGGCGGCGATCGCATCGCCTCACGCAATGAAGTTCGCAAGCTAGCCCTTTATTGCCGCGGTCAGGAGATGATCGAGGAGCAGCACGTCATCGAAATTATCGGCGACGCCAGCGCGGTTTCCGCAGATGACGCGGTCGACGCCATCCTGAAGGGTGATTCGGAGGCTTTCCTGCGCGCGATGCAGAGAATTGCTTCATCCAAAACTCCGATGTTCCTCGTGCTTCAGGGCTGTTTGAGGCAATTTCAGATGCTTGATACGATGCGAGCAGAGATGGATGAAAAGCGGATCGCTCCCGCCCAGGTCATGCAGACACATGGCCGTCATCTGCATTTCCGCCGCAAGCCCATCATCGAACAGGCGCTGAGAAGCTGGACCGCGCCGGCCATTGCCCGGGAAATGAATAGATTGCAGACAGCGATTCTCCAGACACGCCAGCGGGCTAGCCTGGAAGATACTATTGCCACTCAGACCCTATTGTCGACTACCTTGCAATCGGCTCGAAAAGGTTGATGCTTCACCAGAAATGACAGGAAAAGTTATAGGGCCCATTCCTGATGGACCCGGTTTTGCCTCGGTATGCTGACTGTAATCGCCAGGGCTACCGTTTGCCTTTAGCGCCGCTCCAGCAGCCGGCAAATCTCCTCGAGCTGCTCCAGCGTCTTATAGCTGATCTTCACCTGGCCGCCATTGCCGCGATGGTTGATCGAAACGTCCAGACCGAGCGTGTCGGAGAGCGTGCGCTCCAGCGCCAGCGTGTCAGAATCCTTTTCGTCCTTGCGGGCACCTGCGGGACGGGGATCGTTCTGCGCCTTGATGTCATTCTGCGCCAACCGCTCAGCATCACGCACCGACATGCCTTTGGAGACAATGGTGCGGGCCAGCGAGGCCGGATCGGAGGTCGACACCAGGGCACGCGCATGGCCGGCAGAAAGACTGCCGCTGGCAAGCATATCGCGCACCGTATCGGGCAGCTTCAGCAGCCGTAGTGAATTGGCGACATGGCTGCGGCTTTTACCGATGATTTCGCCAAGGTCGTTTTGCGTATAGCCGTGCTCGGCAATCAGTTGCTCATAACCCAATGCCTCTTCCAGCGGGTTGAGATCGGCGCGCTGGACGTTTTCAACGATCGCAATTTCAAGGGCGGTCTTGTCGTCGACATCCCGGACAATGACCGGAATTTCGATCAGGCCGGCGAGCTGCGCGGCCCGCCATCGCCTTTCGCCGGCTATGATTTCATAGCGGTCCGCCGAAACCGTGCGTACGACAACCGGCTGGACGATGCCGTGTTGGCGGATAGAGCTGGCCAGATCATGCAGCTCGGTCTCATCGAAATAGCGACGCGGGTTTCTCGGATTACGGCTGATGAATTCGATCGGTACAAGGCGATCCGGATTGACAGCCGGCTTGCCCGCATCCACCGGCGTCGGCTGGTCCATCTCACCGATGAGAGCCGCCAGTCCGCGCCCGAGACGCCGCTTCGAAAGATCATCATTCATCACCAATACTCACTCTGGAACAATACTAATTCATGCGGCAGCCTTGCGCTGCCGTTCTCTCTGGATCACTTCCGAGGCCAGTTGCAGATAGGCTTGGCTGCCCGCACACTTCAGGTCGTAGAGAATGGCTGGCTTACCGTAAGAAGGTGCCTCGGACACGCGTACGTTGCGCGGGATCAACGTATGGTAGACTTTTTCTCCCAGGTGAGTGCGGACATCGCTGACCACCTGCTGCGCCAGATTGTTGCGGGAATCGAACATCGTCAAAACGATCCCCTGAATATCCAGAGACGGATTGACTGTACGGCGCACCTGATCGACGGTTTCCAGGAGCTGGCTGAGGCCTTCCAGTGCGAAAAATTCGCACTGCAGCGGCACGAGCACCGAATGAGCCGCCGCCATGGCATTCATCGTCAGCAAATTGAAAGAAGGCGGGCAATCGACGAGAATATAGGAGAAGGCGAGGGCCTCCGAGGCATTCAACGCCCGACGTAGCTTAAAGACGCGATCCGACTGCTGCGCGATCTCCATCTCGATACCAAGCAAATCCATTGTCGATGGCACAATGAAAAGATTAGGAACAGCGGTTTCCTGAACGGTATCCATGACCGAATGAGTGCCAACTAGGAGATCGTAGGAAGAGAGCTTCCGATCCCGCCGCTCGATACCGAGACCCGTGCTGGCATTGCCCTGCGGATCGAGATCAACGATCAGAACGCGCTCGCCGATCGCGGCCAGCGCAGTCGCCAAGTTGATGGCGGTCGTGGTCTTGCCGACGCCGCCCTTTTGATTTGCGATGGTAATAATCCGGTTTCGCTCGCCGATCATCTGCCGCATATCCAATGATGGTTAATTCAGGCGTCGCAGGCGATTAAGCTCCAAAATAACGGAATCTCGCTCGACGACACTTCGATGTTTTACCAGATCGAATTCCCAACGGCCACGGGCTTTCTCAAGCTCACGCTCGTAATCCCGGCCTTTATGCAGGAAAAGGCGCAGATTTTCATTGCGCTCCACCCAAGGAGCTGCGTAGTCCAGCAGCAAGTCCAGCTCCGCAAGAGCCCGCGCCGAGATCAAGTCGCAATGTCTGACAATGCCCGGCGCCTCCTCGATGCGAACCGCGTGAACTGCGCCCCGGGCTTCGCATTCCCGCAGGCAAACCCGCAGGAAGGCGGCCTTCTTCTGGTTGCTTTCGATTAAATCGACATGGCCGAAGCCCGTTTCGGCCAGGAGAATCGCCGTTATCACCCCAGGAAAGCCACCGCCGCTCCCGAGATCGACCCAATGGCTCGGCGCGGGATGAAGCTGAAAAATTTGAGCGCTATCGGCAATATGACGGCGCCAGAAATCATCAATGGTCGAGGGCGCAACAAGGTTTATCGTCTTCGCCCACTTCTGGAAGAGCTCAGCGAAATGCTGCAGTCGCTCCTGTGTTTCACGTGAAACACGTACACCGTTCAATTCCATGCTTTGGACTCTCTAACCTTGTAGTATCAAGATACGAGCTTTTGCGCATCCTGAGTGCTCATCTTTCTAAGATGGGCCAGCAACAGAGAAATGGCCGCTGGCGTCATTCCGTCGATCCGCGACGCTTGAGCAATGTTCTTCGGATTCGCTGTGGCCAGTTTCTGCTTCAACTCGTTGGACAGACCAGAGAGAACGGCGAAGTCGAAGCCAGAAGGGATGGCGCGCTCTTCTTCTTTCCGAGCCTGCGTTATATCCGCAGTCTGCCGATCCATATAGACCGCATAGACCGCTTCGATCTCGACCGCTTCGGCGACGCTCCGTTCCATGGATTGCAGCTCCGGCCAAAGGCGCGACAGCGCTTCGATCGACTGACCCGGATGCGAGAGGAGTTCATACGCCGAACGCCACTGACCATCCTTGTTCAGGTGCATGCCGGCTTTTTCGGCTTCGTTCGGAGTGATCCTCAAATCTTTCAGACGAATGCGTGCTTGTTCAAGCTTCCTCACATACCGGTCGAAACGCGATGCACGATCAGCACCGACGCAACCGATGGACAGGCCAGCCGGCGTCAGGCGCACATCCGCATTGTCGGCTCGCAGCGAAAGACGATACTCCGCGCGGGAAGTGAACATGCGATAAGGCTCCGCGACGCCGCGCGACGTCAAGTCGTCGATCATCACGCCAATATAGGAGTCCGTTCGGCTGAATTCGATCGCTTTGCCACCGGAGGCAAGACGCGCCGCATTTAAGCCGGCGACAAGGCCCTGTGCGCCTGCCTCTTCATATCCCGTCGTGCCGTTGATCTGTCCGGCCAGAAAGAGACCGGGAATCTTCTCCACTTCCAGGGAGAGTTTCAGTTCGCGCGGATCCACATGATCATATTCAATGGCATAGGCGTGCTGGAGAATTGTAACTCGTTCCAGGCCCGGAATGGTTTTGATGAAGTCCTCCTGGACATCCTCCGGAAGGGAGGTGGATATGCCGTTCGGATAGACGGTCGTGTCATCGAGGCCTTCCGGCTCCAGGAATATCTGATGGCCATCGCGCTCACCGAACTTCACGATCTTGTCCTCGATAGAGGGACAATAGCGTGGTCCAACGCCTTCGATCTGCCCTGAATACATCGCCGAACGTTTGAGATTCTCGGCGATGATCCTATGCGTATCCGGAGTCGTTCGCGTCACGCCGCATTCGATCTGTGGATTCACGATGGAATCAGTCATGAAGGAAAAGGGCGTGGGATCTTCATCCGCGCCTTGTCTTCCGACTGAGGCCCAGTCGATCGTCGTGCCATCGAGGCGAGCCGGGGTTCCCGTCTTCAAACGGCCGAGGGCGAGCCCATGCCGCAACAACGTGCCTGAAAGGCCTACTGAAGGCTCTTCGCCAACGCGCCCAGCTGGAATTTTCTTGTCGCCAATATGAATAAGGCCGCGAAGAAAGGTTCCTGTTGTCAAAACGACAGCGCCACACCGGATGATCCTGCCATCCTTCAACGTGACTGCAGAAACGCGCCCGTACTCAAGAACGAGATCAAACGCATCCCCTTCTATGACATCAAGATTGTCGATCGCGCCAATTTCGGCCTGCATGGCCAGACGATAAAGCTTACGATCGGCCTGTGTGCGCGGCCCACGGACAGCGGGGCCCTTCTTGCGATTGAGCATGCGGAATTGAATACCGGCCGCATCGGCAACCCGCCCCATCAGGCCGTCGAGTGCATCGATTTCCCGCACGAGATGGCCTTTGCCAAGACCGCCGATCGCGGGGTTACAGGACATGACGCCGATCGTGTCTCGTCTATGTGTCACCAACGCGGTGCGCGCGCCCAGGCGTGCGGCCGCGGCCGCGGCCTCGCTGCCGGCATGGCCGCCACCTACAACGATCACATCATATGATTCATCGAACATCATCAAGTCCTCGGTCGTGCCGCCTGTTTGGCACACCAATTTCAGGAGTCAAGAAGGTTTCACGTGAAACGTCGGTTCGAATCCACTTCGATATCCGATCGGCATGTTTCACGTGAATCATTTGCCGATGCAGAACTCCGAGAAAATCACATCCAACAGATCTTCGACATCGACGCGTCCTGTGATCCGCCCAAGGCTCGCAGCGGCCCGTCGCAAATACTCCGCCCTGATATCGAGACCTCTGTCCTCGGAGGCGAGTGCCGCAGCGACGGCAGCTAAACTCTCACCCAGCAGCATCCGATGCCGCAAGCGGCTCGGCAATGCCAACGACAGAGATTCCGAGCGATCCTGCAGATCTTGCCGGAGAAATTGATGTAGCGCCGGCAAGCCCGCCCCCGTCTCCGAGGAGATAAGCACATCATACTCGCCGTCGCCCTGACCAGGGTGTAAGTCTGATTTCGTCCCGAGCGTGACGATCTTGCCGGAGAAACCGGGGAAATCGAGCTGCGGACCATGGCCGATTTCCGCTAACGATAGGACAAGATCGGCATCAGCGACGGTGTTAAGGGCGCGACGTATCCCCTCGCGCTCGACAATCTCATCGGTTTCCCGCAAGCCTGCCGTATCATAAAGCTTGACAGCATATCCCTCTATATTCAGATCGATATGCAGAACGTCTCGCGTCGTTCCGGCGATGTCGGTGACGATCGCCACCTCCCGCTTCGCCAACGCATTCATGAGGCTGGACTTGCCGGCATTCGGCGGCCCGGCAATCACCACTTTCAGACCATCGCGGATAATCTCGCCAAGATCGGCGCCCTTGAGATGGTCGGACAACTCAGAATGCAGACGCTGCATGTCTGCCCATACCATATCCGATACGGAGCCGGGAACGTCATCCTCGTCTGCGAAATCCAGCTCGGCTTCGATCAGCGCCCGCGCGTGGGTCAGCCGGTCAGCCCAGCCATTATAGAGCTCCGATAATCCGCCAGCAGCGTGTTCCAACGCGAGCCGGCGCTGCATTTCCGTCTCGGCACCAATGAGATCCGCCAGGCCCTCCACCTCGACAAGATCCATTTTGCCGTTCTCAAGGGCACGGCGCGAGAATTCTCCATGCTCCGCAAGACGGCACCCATCAAAAGTGGCAAGCTCTGCCAGAAGCGCATTCACAACGGCCTTGCCGCCGTGAACATGAACCTCGACGCAATCCTCTCCGGTAAAAGAGGCTGGCCCCGGAAAAATTAAAACAAGACCATGGTCGATAGTTAAACCGTTACGAGCCCGAATCGTTTTCAGCGCGGCTTGCCGAGGAGCTGGCAGCGTTCCGGCAAGGGACCCAGCGACGGAAAAAGCGGAACGACCGCTGATACGGATAACGGCGACGCCGGCTGGCAAGCCGCCGCTGGAGAGTGCATAGATGGTTTGGTCTGCCGTCATTGAACTGATCCGTATCCGAATCGATTTTCGTTGATACTTCGCCTAAGAAATTCTGCTCAATAAAACGAAATCGGGGCCGCTAGAAGGCGACCCCGATCATAGCATGTGCACCGTATCTCTAAAGCGATACGCTTACGGAATCCGGCTAAGGATTACGTATTCATCGAATCGAAGAAATCCGGATTGTTCTTCGTCTGCTTGAGCTTGTCGATCAGGAACTCAATCGCGTCGGTTGTACCCATCGGCGCCAGAATGCGGCGCAGGACGAAGATCTTCTGCAGATCCTGGCGCGGCACCAGCAGGTCTTCCTTACGCGTACCGGACTTGAGAATATCCATTGCCGGGAAGATGCGCTTGTCGGCCACCTTGCGGTCGAGCACGATTTCCGAGTTACCGGTACCCTTGAATTCTTCAAAGATAACTTCGTCCATGCGGCTGCCGGTATCGATCAGGGCCGTCGCAATGATGGTCAGCGAGCCGCCTTCTTCGATGTTACGCGCAGCACCGAAGAAACGCTTCGGGCGCTGCAGGGCGTTGGCGTCGACACCGCCGGTCAGAACCTTACCAGAGGAGGGGACCACGGTGTTATAGGCGCGGCCGAGGCGGGTAATCGAATCGAGCAGGATGACGACGTCGCGGCCATGCTCAACCAGGCGCTTGGCCTTCTCGATGACCATTTCAGCAACCTGGACGTGGCGCACGGCCGGCTCGTCGAAAGTCGACGAGATGACTTCGCCGCGCACGGAGCGCTGCATATCCGTCACTTCTTCCGGACGTTCGTCGATCAAGAGAACGATCAGGTAGCAGTCCGGATGATTGGCGGTGATGGAATGGGCGATGTTTTGAAGGAGAACGGTCTTACCGGTACGCGGTGGTGCGACGATCAGGCCGCGCTGGCCCTTGCCGAGCGGTGCTACGAGATCGATCACGCGGGGCGAAAGATCCTTCGACGTGGGAACGTCGAGTTCCATACGAAAACGCTCGTTCGGATAAAGCGGCGTTAGGTTATCGAAGTGAACCTTGTGACGGATCTTTTCCGGATCATCGAAATTGATCGTGTTGACCTTCAGCAGCGCGAAGTAGCGTTCGCCTTCCTTCGGTCCGCGGATCGGTCCCTCGACCGTGTCGCCCGTCTTCAAGGAGAAGCGGCGGATCTGGGAGGGGGAAATATAGATATCGTCCGGACCGGGAAGATAGTTAGCGTTCGCGGAACGCAAGAAACCGAAACCATCTTGCAGAACTTCGACGACGCCCTCGCCGATGATTTCTACGTCTTGGCTTGCCAGCACCTTCAGGATTGCAAACATCAATTCCTGCTTGCGCATCGTGCTGGCGTTTTCCACTTCGAGCGATTCGGCAAAGGCCAGGAGATCGGTCGGGGATTTATTTTTCAGTTCCTGAAGCTTCATTTCAGCCATGAAGGGAGTTACTCATTTTTTAGGAGGGGAAGGCAATGTTGCTCGTATTCAGAACCGCGATAGGGGCGCTCGCGGGAGACAGAATGGATACATGCCACGAAGAGAAGATGGCGGGAAAATAGCGACTCACTTTCTGAACCGCAAGGGGGGCACGCAAAATGAAAGAAATTTTACGTCGTGTCTAATATAGCCCCGCCTCACGCAAAGGGCTTGACGACCACGAGAATGACGATCGCGATCATCAGAAGCGTCGGCGCCTCGTTCATGACCCGCCAGTATCGGGCAGAATGCTTGTTCTGATCGCGGGCAAAGGCGCGCACCGCAGCGCTGAAATGGCCGTGAACGCCCGAGAGAATCAAGACAAGCCCGATCTTGGCGTGCAGCCATCCGCCTTGGAAATCATAGACGGACCAGGCAAGATAAAGCCCGAAAATCCAGGTCAAAATCATTGCCGGGTTGATGATGTAGCGCAGCAGTCGCTGTTCCATGACCTTGAACGTCTCGGATTGCTGCGAACCGGGTTCGGCGTCGGTGTGATAGACGAACAGCCGCGGCAGATAAAACATGCCGGCCATCCAGGAGATGACGGCGATGATGTGCAGCGCCTTGATCCAGAGATAGAGATCGGCCGGATGCCAGGCGAAAAGTCCGATCGCCAGAACCGCAAAAATGAGGATCATGACATAGGCGCGTCGTCCAGCCCTCTGACCCGGAGCGGCGTCCGTCTGCTTTTCCACCGTCATCAGTTCCTCCATCCCCGCACACGCTCAACAAGCCTGGCAACATTATCGGGATCCGCCTGCGGGGTAATGCCATGTCCGAGATTGAAGATCAGCGGGCCATTCCCGAGCTGCTGCAGGATATCGTCGATCCCGACGTCCAAAGCCTTGCCGCCGGCAACCACGCGCATCGGATCGAGATTGCCCTGCACCGGCCCGTCCTTCTGCAGTTCCCGAGCAAAGGCCAACGGCACCGACCAGTCGAGACCGATCGCATCGGCTCCCGTCTTCTGCCGATAGGTTTTCAGCAGGTATCCAGCCCCTTTGGCAAAAGCGATCACCCGCGCCTTTGGCCGCCGTGCCTTCACCGATGCGATCATTTTCGCAACCGGCTTGACCGCAAAAGCCTCGAATTCCTTCTCGCCGAGCACGCCGGCCCAAGAATCGAAAATCTGCACGGCATCGGCGCCGGCGTCGATCTGCGCTACGAGATAATCGGCCGAGATATCGGCAAGCAGCATCAGCAGATGTTCGAACGCTTTGGGATAGCGATAGGCAAACAGCCGGGCAGGGGCCTGATCGGGCGTACCATGGCCGGCGATCATATAGGTCGCAACGGTCCAGGGTGCGCCACAGAAGCCGAGGAGCGTCGTCTCCACCGGCAACTCCTGACGCAGCCGCCGTACCGTCTCCATGACCGGCGCCAGATGCGCCATGATGCCCTCCGGCTTCAATGCAAGGATGCCGGTCTCATCGATCGGATCCATCTCCGGCCCATGCCCTTCGGTGAAGCGGACATTCCGCTTCAATGCGTCGGGGATGACCAGGATGTCGGAAAAGAGAATGGCGGCATCGAAACCATAACGTCTTATCGGCTGCAGTGTTACCTCGACGGCGTGATCGGGCGTATAACAGAGATCAAGGAAGCTCCCTGCCTTTGCGCGAGTCTCTCGATATTCGGGAAGATAACGGCCCGCCTGCCGCATCAGCCAGAGAGGGGGAGGGGTGAGCGTTTCACCGCTCAGCACTCGCATGATCTTCCGGCGTTCATCGCTCACAGACGTCGTCCTATATAAAACCAAACATATATTGAAAGGTTTCTATTTCTTAGAGTCGGTGACTAGCAAGGATTAAAGTTCATCCAGCGCCTGTCCAATTTGTCGCGCCTTCGGCATGAATCTGCAAAGATTCTGACGCGAGCTGTCGATATGTGGAAAGAAAAGATGATCCTTCAATCTTTTGAAGAGCTTGCAAAGAGATCTGTCTCCCGCCGTTCTGTGGATAAATCGAGGATGGAAGTGGCGCTACCGATCTTGTCCACATTGCCCACAGCCGCGGCGGAAGCCGTCTCGCGAAAATTCCAAATGTGGAAAACTTGGCCGTTTTCCACTTGCCGAGGACGGGCCCCTTCTCGTACCTGTCTTTTCTCCCGAGATATCAACAGGTGATGGAAAGTAGCGTGGAAAACCGAACAAGCTTCTTTCATCTGCACCTGATTTCTGACTCAACGGGTGAGACTCTCATCTCCGCCGGCCGTGCCGCCTCGGTGCAATTCCATGCCAGCCAGCCGATCGAGCATGTCTATCCGCTGATCAGAAACCGCAAGCAGTTGCTGCCGGTTCTGGAGGCGATCGATAACAGCCCCGGCATCGTCCTTTATACGATCGTCGATCGTGAACTCGCCGATTTCATTGCCGAGCGGTGCAAGGAAATGGGCGTACCATCGGTCAACGTTCTCGAACCGGTCATGAATGTCTTCCAGACCTATCTCGGCACGGCATCGCGCCGCCGAGTCGGTGCGCAGCATGTGATGAATGCCGATTATTTCGCTCGCATCGAAGCGCTGAACTTCACCATGGATCATGACGATGGCCAGATGCCCGATGATTATGATGAAGCCGATGTCGTCATCATCGGCATCAGCCGCACCTCGAAAACGCCGACGAGCATCTACCTGGCCAATCGCGGCATCAAGACCGCCAATATCCCGATTGTCCACGGCGTGCCGTTGCCGGAGAGCTTGAGCAGGGCGACGAAGCCGTTGATCGTCGGACTGGTGGCAACGACCGACCGGATCTCGCAGGTACGCGAAAACCGTATTCTCGGCACGACACCCGGCTTCGATCGTGGCGACTACACGGATCGCGCCGCCATCTCCGAAGAGTTGAAATATGCCCGCTCACTCTGCGCGCGGCACAATTGGCCGATCATCGATGTCACGCGGCGCTCGATCGAAGAGACCGCCGCCGCCATTGTTGCCCTGCGCCCCAAGCTGCGTTAAGCGCTGCACATTATTATCTCGGAGGCAGCCTTCATGACCGCGCCCCTTATTCTTGCATCATCCAGCCCGTTCCGACGAATGCTGATGGAAAATGCCGGATTGCATTTCCAGGCCATCGCCGCCGATATCGATGAACGCGCGATCGAAGCCCCGCTCGAACGGGATGGCGCCAGTCCGGATACCGTCGCGCTCGTGCTGGCAAAGGCGAAGGCGAAGGAGGTCAGCGATCGCTTCCCCGGTTCCCTCATCATCGGTTCGGACCAGACCATGTCGCTTGGTGTCCAGGTCTTTCACAAGCCGAAAACAATGGCGGATGCGGAAAATCATCTGCGAACCCTGTCGGGCAAGACGCATCGCCTGAACAGCGCCATGGCGCTGGCGCGCAATGGCGATATCATCTGGGAGCACGTGTCTCACGCCGATCTGACCATGCGGGACCTCGCGGCTGACTTCATCCACCGGCATCTCGGGCGCGTCGGAGAGAAGGCATTGTCAAGCGTCGGCGCCTATCAGCTCGAGGGAGAGGGCATCCAGCTCTTCTCGAAAATCGACGGCGATTACTTCACGATCGTTGGATTGCCGATGCTGCCGCTGCTGGAAAAACTGCGTGAGTTGGGGACGATCGATGGATGATTCACGTGAAACATCGCCCGTAAACGCTTTCGTAACGGGTTATCCGGTCAAGCATTCGCGCTCGCCGCTGATCCACGGTTATTGGCTGAAGCAGCTTGGTTTGGCTGGGACCTATCGTGCCCATGAAGTCTCTATAGAGGATTTCTCTGCCTTCGTCGCGTCTTTGAAAGCTGGCACCAGCGGCTTCGTCGGCGGCAACGTCACGATCCCTCACAAGGAAGCGGCGTTCAAGCTCGCCGATCGGCCTGATGAGCTTTCGGAAGAACTTGGCGCGTCCAACACTTTGTGGCTCGAGGACGGGCTGCTGCATGCGACGAATACCGATGGCCGCGGTTTCACGGCGAACCTCGACGAGCGCCATCCCGGCTGGGATCGCACCGATAGCGCCGTCATTCTTGGGGCAGGCGGTGCCAGCCGGGCCGTGATTCAGGCCGTGCGCGACCGCGGCTTCAAGGAAATCCACGTCGTCAACCGCACGGTCGAGCGGGCGCAGGAATTGGCGGATCGCTTTGGCGAACGGGTCCATGCTCATCCGATGGCCGCGCTCGGTGAGGTCATGCAGGGTGCCGGCCTCTTTATCAATACGACATCCCTTGGCATGGACGGCGAAGCAGCACCTCGGATCGATTTCTCGCCTCTTGCACAAGGGGCTGCCGTCACCGACATTGTCTATGTACCCTTGAAGACGCCGCTTCTGGCGCAGGCCGAGGAGCAGGGCTTTGCCATCGTCGATGGTCTTGGCATGCTGTTGCACCAGGCGGTGCCAGGTTTCGAAAAATGGTTCGGAAAGCGTCCGGCGGTTGACGATAGTTTGAGGGCGTTGATCATCGCGGATATGGAAAAACACTGATGATCAGGATCGGGCTGACGGGATCGATCGGCATGGGAAAATCCACCTCGGCGAAGCTCTTTGCCGAAGCCGGAATCCCGGTGAACGATTCCGATGCGGTCGTTCATGATCTCTATAGCGGCGAAGCGGTTCCTCTGGTCGAGGCTGCATTTCCCGGTGCGACTAGTGGCGGCAAGGTCGACCGGCAGGAACTTAGCCGGAAGCTTGCAGACGATCCCTCCGGTTTCAAGCGTCTCGAAGCCATTATCCATCCGCTTGTTCGCGAGCGCGAGCGCGAGTTCCTGGAACGCCAGCGGCAGGCCGGCGCCGACATGTTGGTGCTGGATATCCCGCTTCTGTTCGAAACCGGCGCGGACAAGAGGGTCGATAAGATCGTCGTCGTCAGCTGTGATCCACAGATTCAGAGAGAGAGAGTGCTTGCCCGGCCGGGCATGACGGAGGAAAAATTCAACATGATTCTCTCCCGGCAGACGCCGGATGCGCAAAAGCGGGCGCGCGCCGATTATGTCATCGATACCGGCGGCAGTATCGATGAGGCCCGCAAGCAGGTAAGAGAGATCATCGCGGATCTGCGGCGCAAACAGCAGATTGAGAAATAGGAAAGCGGAACTCCGACATGCGCGAAATCATTTTCGATACGGAAACCACCGGCCTCGACAACAGGGCAGACCGGATCATCGAAATCGGCGGCATCGAGCTCTTCAACCATTTCCCGACCGGAAAGACGCTGCACATCTATATCAATCCGGGTGACCGCAAAGTACACCCCGATGCTCTGGCCGTGCATGGCATTACCGATGAGTTCTTGGCGGACAAGCCACCCTTCGAAACCGTCGTGGATCAGATCCTCGAATTTTTCGGCGATGCCAAGTGGATCGCACACAACGCCACCTTCGATATGGGTTTCGTCAACGCGGAATTTGCAAGACTCGGCCGTCCGCCGATCCTGCCTGACATGGTGATCGATACGCTGGCCATGGCCCGGCGCAAGCATCCGATGGGTCCGAATTCGCTCGATGCGCTCTGCCGTCGATACGGCATCGACAACTCGCACCGCACGAAACACGGAGCCCTGCTCGACTCCGAACTGCTGGCCGAAGTCTATATCGAGATGATCGGTGGCCGGCAGACGGCACTCGGGCTTGGCAGCGCCACCGGTTCGTCGATGCGCTCACGCCAGAACGATCTCGTGGAAGAAGTCGTCGTCGACATCTTCGCGCGGCCCGCTCCGCTGCCGGGCCGGCTGACCGAGGAGGAACTCGCGGCTCATGCGGCGCTGGTCGCCAAACTCGGCGCGAAGGGAATCTGGTCGAAATATAGCGCTTCCGAGTAAAAGCACTTTCCAAAACACCAAAAGAAAATGCCCGGACCTGTAATCCGGGCATTTTCTTTTCCAGAACAGGAAAGTTCAGGCTTAGTTCGGAACGGCCGAAACCTGGGCGCGGGCCTGTTCTTCGGCCATGCGCTGCGTGAACATCTGCGCGAAATCGATCGGGTCGATCATCAGCGGCGGGAAGCCGCCATTGCGCGTGACATCGGCGATTATCTGGCGTGCGAAGGGGAACAGCAGGCGCGGGCATTCGATGAAGAGCAGCGGCAGCATGTGCTCCTGCGGGAAGCCGGTGACGCGGAAGACGCCGCCATAGACCAGCTCGGTATGGAAGAGAACACGCTCGCCATCCTTGGCTTCGGCGTTCAGCGTCAGTACCACGTCAAAATCCTCGTCCGACAGCGGATTGGCGTTGACGTTCACATTGATATTGATGTCGGGAGCATTTTCCCGGGCCTGAAGCGAGCGCGGAGCACCCGGATTTTCGAAGGAAAGATCCTTGGTGTACTGAGCAAGGATGCTAAGGCTCGGGCTGGCTGCACCGTTGCCGTTGGTCTCGTTGGCCATGGGGGTGTCCTCTCACGTCTCGATGGGTGTCGCCATCTAGCATTTAGAAAAGGGGCTTACAACCCTTATGGATCCGGCGCTCCCGAGGCCGTCCCCTAGTCTTCCAGACGCTTTTGATCCGACCACGGTGACTTCCGGTTCGGCTCGCGATGGAAATCGTCTTCGTCGAGATCGACAACGTTTCCGGGTTTGTTCGGCCGGCCTTGCGGTTCGGCGCCCGGACCCTGTCCTCGCCGGAAAGCACGCGAATTGCCGACGACGACGATGCGCTTGCGCAGGACCGTCCAGGCGAGATCGCGCACTGCCGGAATGAAAAGCAGCAGGCCGATGATGTCGGAAATGAAGCCGGGCAGCATCAGGAAGAAGGCGGCGACGACAATCATGGCGCCATGCACCATCTCCCGGCCGGGATCGCCGCCATTGCGGCTTTCGGCCGAGATGCGCTGGAGAATGCCGATCCCCTGGATCCTCAAAAGAGCGGCACCGAGCAGCACGCTGAGGATGACGAGCCCCAATGTGGCCCAGACGCCGATCATCTTTCCGACGATGATGAATCCGGCAATTTCTGCCAGAGGCATCAGAGAAATGAAGACAGGAAGAAGTGATAGGCGCATGTTACGGTGGTCCTGAAAGCGGGTTTCTTCGGTTAGGCGTTGGTTTCTCCGCGTATAATAAAGAAACCGGTCCGCTATTTGAATGATAGATCGATGGGGACTATATGGGGATTGATCTTTCAATTTTAACGGTGGTTCCGATACGAGATGGGTGCAAACGACTTTGTGACGATCTTTTTCCTGGTGGCGGCGGTGCTGATCTTCTTTCAGCTGCGTAGTGTTCTTGGCCGCCGCACGGGAAATGAGAAGCCGCCGCGCGATCTCTATGGTTCCGCAGATCCGGTAAATGGCCCGACGCCGCCGGATGCCGGCAAGGTCGTGACCCTGCCGCGGCGCGACGCGGCCGAAGAGGAAGGCCGTTTTGCTGCCATCGATACATTCACTCCAGCCGGCACGCCGCTGAACGATTCTCTGCGTGAAGTGAGCAAGGCCGATCCTGCCTTCAATCCGAAGGAATTCGTCAACGGCGCCCGCATGGCCTACGAAATGATCGTCATGGCCTTTGCCGAGGGCGACCGCAAGTCGCTGAAGGGTCTGCTGTCGCGCGAAGTCTACGAAGGATTCGATGCTGCCATCTCCGACCGAGAGGCCAAGGGCGAGAAAGTCAAATCGACCTTCGTCGGCATCGACAAGGCCGATATCCTCAGCGCCGAGATGAAGGGAACGGAATCTTTCATCACCATGCGCATCGTCAGCCAGATGATTTCGGCTACCTACGACAAGGCCGGCACTTTGATCGATGGCGATGCCGAAGCCGTGGCCGAGATCAGCGATCTCTGGACCTTCGCCCGCGACACGCGTTCGCGCGATCCGAACTGGAAACTCGTGGCGACCGAATCCGAACAATGACGATCCCATCGCAGGAATTCAGGCTGGAGCCGGCAACCTTCGCCGATCTGAAGGGCTGGAAGGACGATGATCCTTCCAGCCTTTTTCGCACGATGATGGACTGCCGGACCTATATTCGCGACGTGAAGCCCTATCGCACGGGCGCGGCGGGACTGACAGCCGATGATCTCCTGACACTCCTCGATGCCGCCGAAGGATGGAAACCGCGCGATGCAGCGGAGGCTAGGGCTTTTTTCGAGGAGCATTGCCGGCCTTTCTTCATTCGTCGCAATGGCGGTGCGACCGGTTTCGTGACCGCCTTCTATGAGCCGGAAATCGCAGTTTCAGCGGAGGCGGACGAAACCTATCGTTACCCCTTCTATCGCAGACCGGATGATCTGATCGATCTGGATGACGGCAATCGGCCTGCCGAGCTGGACCCTTCCTATATGTTCGGCAGGCTCCAGGGTGGCGCAATTTCCGCCTATCCCGATCGCGGCGAGATCGATCGCGGCTATCTGGATGGGAAAGGGCTGGAGATCGCCTGGGCAAAATCCAAGGTCGATGTCTTCTTCGTGCATGTGCAGGGCGCGGCGCGTCTGCGCTATGCGGATGGGCGTCTCGGCCGTATTACCTATGCCGCCAAGGCCGGCCATCCCTTCTCGGCCGTCGGGCGCCTGCTCATTGACCGCGGTGTGTTGGACCGCGCGACGATCTCCATGCAGACGATCCGCGACTGGCTCTACGCCCACCCGGATCAGGTCGACGAGGTCCTCTGGCACAATCGATCCTATATCTTCTTCCGTGAAGCCGATGTCAGCGATCCCGCTCTCGGGCCGATCGCAGCGGCGAAGGTGCCGCTGGTACCGGGCCGCTCCCTCGCGGTCGACCGGCTGATCCACACCTTCGGCTTTCCCTTCTTCATCCAGTCTGAAAGCTTGACCCATCTCGATGCCGGCAAGCCTTTCGCGCGGCTGATGCTGGCGCTCGACACGGGCTCGGCGATTGTCGGGCCGGCGCGCGGCGATATCTTTACCGGTTCGGGCTATGATGCGGGAGAGCTCGCCGGCACCGTGCGCAATGACGCCCATTTTTATATACTCATTCCGAAGGCGGCGGCGCAGAGGTTCGGCTGATGGCCCCGGAACGGCAGAATAAGGATCGAAAGCTCAGCGCGGAAGACCGCATCCTGTGGGGTAAGGTCGCCAAGAGCACCCGCCCCATGCCGGGCCGAATGGCCGATATCGAGGCTTTTGAAGCAGCGCTACGCGCGGAAGCCGAAAATGAGGAAAACAGCCGCGCCGCAAAGGCGAAGACGGCGCCTGTCCCAGCAGAAATTCAGGAAGCATCAGCGCCTGCGAAGCAGCCCAGCGGCCGGCACCATCCGCTGGAACGTCCGGTCAAGCGCAAGATCGCCAAAGGCCATCTGGCACTCGAAGCCCGCATCGACCTTCACGGCCTCATCCAGAGCGAGGCGCATTCCATGCTTCTCGATTTTCTGCTGCGGGCTCATAGCCGCGGCCTTCGCCATGTCCTGGTCATCACAGGCAAAGGCAGCTCCATGGGTAGCGAGGGTGCGCTGAAGCGTGCCGTGCCGCTCTGGTTTTCCAAGCCTGAATTCCGCTTTCTGATCTCCTCCTATGAGACGGCGGCACAACATCACGGTGGCGAGGGTGCGCTTTATATCCGCCTGTCGCGCTTGAAGGGGGAAAAGCCTTGACTCCGTTCGGCGAAGCAGTGCGCAAGCTGCGGCTGCGCAAGGGCGTCTCGCAGAAGCAGATGGCGGCCGCCCTCAATGTGACTCCGGCTTACTTATCCGCCTTAGAACACGGAAAGCGCGGTCTGCCGACCTTCGATTTGCTGCAGCGCATCGCCGGATATTTCAATATCATCTGGGACGAAGCCGAAGAACTCTTCCTGCTGGCCCGATTTTCCGATCCGCGCGTGGTTGTCGATACGTCCGGGCTTGCGCCCGAATATACGGCCTTTGTCAACCACTTGGCCGGCAGGATCCGCAGCCTTGACGCCGCGACGATCCGTGAACTGACCCGCGTTTTGGAAAATGCCGGGAAAACCGGCTGAAAACCGCCGTAATCCCCTGTTTTATACCTGATTTCGGGGCCTTCCGTTTGGAACTTCAGGGCGAAACATCCTATATACAGGCTAGGAAAAACCGCTGATTCGTTAGGGTCGGATGATTTCAGGTCGCAGCGACCGGAAATCCGAATCCGCTCTAAACTCAAAGAAGTAGAGCATGATGTCGTCCGAAAACCGCTCACACCGTTCGGCATCACGCTCTAGCGATCGGCAAGGTTCTCTAAAACACTGGAAAGACTTCAATATATGACCGACACATCCGTAACCGACAACGGCGGCAACGCCGAGTATGGCGCAGATTCCATCAAGGTCCTGAAAGGACTTGATGCGGTGCGCAAGCGTCCCGGCATGTATATCGGCGACACGGATGACGGCTCGGGCCTGCATCATATGGTCTATGAGGTCGTCGACAACGCCATTGACGAGGCCTTGGCCGGCCATGCCGATATCGTAACGGTGACGCTCAACCCTGACGGTTCCGTCACGGTCACAGACAACGGCCGCGGCATCCCGACGGATATTCACAGCGGCGAAGGTGTTTCGGCCGCTGAGGTTATCATGACCCAGCTTCACGCCGGCGGTAAGTTCGACCAGAACTCCTACAAGGTCTCCGGCGGTCTGCACGGCGTCGGCGTTTCGGTCGTCAACGCGCTGTCCGTCTGGCTGCGGCTGAAGATCCGCCGCCACGGCAAGATCCACGAAATGAGCTTCACCCATGGCGTTGCCGATGCGCCGCTGAAGGAGACGGGTGATGCCGGCGATGCCACCGGCACGGAAGTCAGCTTCATGCCGAGCTCCGAAACCTTCACCATGACGGAATTCGACTACGGCACGCTGGAACATCGCCTGCGTGAACTCGCCTTCCTCAATTCCGGTGTCCGCATCCTGCTGGCCGACAAGCGCCATTCCGACATCAAGCAGGAAGAAATGCTTTATGACGGCGGCCTGGAAGCCTTCGTTTCCTATCTCGATCGCGCCAAGAAGCCGCTGGTCGACAAGCCGGTCTCAATCCGCGGCGAAAAGGACGGCATTACGGTCGAAGTGGCGATGTGGTGGAACGATAGCTACCATGAAAACGTGCTCTGCTTCACCAACAACATCCCGCAGCGCGACGGCGGCACTCATATGGCCGGCTTCCGCGCGGCCTTGACGCGCCAAATCACCTCCTACGCCGACACCTCGGGCATTACCAAGAAGGAAAAGGTGACGCTGACGGGTGATGACTGCCGCGAAGGCCTCACGGCCGTGCTGTCGGTCAAGGTTCCCGATCCGAAGTTCTCGTCGCAGACCAAGGACAAGCTGGTTTCCTCCGAAGTTCGTCCCGTCGTCGAAAGTCTCGTCAACGAAGCGCTCAGCACCTGGCTAGAAGAACATCCGTCCGAGGCCAAGGTTCTGGTCGGCAAGGTCGTCGAGGCCGCTGCCGCCCGTGAAGCTGCCCGCAAGGCGCGCGAGCTGACCCGCCGTAAGGGCGCGCTGGATATCGCATCGCTGCCCGGCAAGCTTGCCGATTGCTCCGAGCGCGATCCCGCCAAATCCGAAGTCTTCCTCGTCGAGGGTGACTCGGCGGGTGGTTCGGCCAAGCAGGGCCGGTCGCGCGAAAACCAGGCCATCCTGCCGCTGCGCGGCAAGATCCTGAATGTCGAGCGCGCCCGCTTCGACAAGATGCTGTCGAGCCAGGAAATCGGTACGCTGATCACCGCGCTCGGCACTGGCATCGGCAAGGACGAATTCAACGCCGAGAAGCTGCGTTACCACAAGATCATCATCATGACGGACGCAGACGTCGACGGCGCGCATATTCGCACACTGCTCCTGACCTTCTTCTTCCGCCAAATGCCCGATCTCATCGAGCGCGGCCATCTCTACATCGCCCAGCCGCCGCTCTATAAGGTGACGCGCGGCAAGTCGGTGCAGTATGTCAAGGACGAGAAGGCGCTGGAAGAATATCTGATCGGCCAGGGCACGGAGGATGCTAGCTTGCGCCTCGGCAACGGCGAAGTCCGCATCGGCCAGGATCTGCGCGAGGCGATCTATGATGCGCTGCGCCTGCGCACGCTGATCGACAATCTGCATTCCCGCTACAATCGCGCTGTCGTCGAGCAGGCTGCTATTGCAGGGGCCCTCAACGCCGAAATGGTCAGCGATCCCACGCGAGCGGAAGCGCTCGCCAACGACGTTGCCAAGCGGCTCGATGTCATCGCCGAAGAAACCGAACGCGGCTGGAGCGGCGCTGTGACCGGCGAGGGTGGCCTGCGCTTTGAACGCACCGTACGCGGCGTCAAGGAAGTCGTGTTCCTCGACATGGCGCTTATCGGTTCGCAGGATGCCCGCCTCATCGACCAACTCGGCTCACGGCTGAAGGAAGTCTATGTCACACCGCCGAAGCTTGTTCGCCGCGATGGAGAGACGGAGATTTCAGGTCCCCGCCAGCTGCTGGATACGATCTTTGCCGGCGGCCGCAAGGGCCTGACGCTGCAGCGTTACAAAGGTCTTGGCGAGATGAATGCCGAGCAGCTCTGGGAAACGACGCTCGATCCGAATGTCCGTTCCCTGCTGCAAGTGAAGGTAACGGATGCGACCGATGCCGACGGCTTGTTTGCCCGGCTCATGGGTGATGAAGTCGAGCCGCGGCGCGAGTTCATTCAAGACAACGCGCTGAACGTCGCCAATCTCGACATCTGACCATTTACGTCAGATGCAAAAAGGCCCGCCGAAGGTTTCGCGGGCCTTTTTCTTTTCTATCAATTACTTGGCGATGAAGGTGCCGTTGAAGGCCAGCTCCGAGAGCGGCTTGCGCTGGCTCGGCACCTCGCGCTCGCGCAGCTTTTCCGGAAGCTGGTTCTTGTCGCCGACCTTGCCGATCGCGACCGCGGCCTCGACGCGGAAACCGTCGGGAATGCCGAGAACTTCATAGGATTTTTCGACATGGAAGCCGGTCATGCCATGGGCTTCGTAGCCGGCTAGATGCGCTTGGATCGCCAGGAAGCCCCAGGCCGCTCCGGCATCGAAGGAATGGCTGTAGCTGGGCTTCTGTTCGGCCGAGCCGAGCTCGCCACTGTGGGTGCGCGAAATGACGAAAAGCAGGGCGGATGCGGATTTCACCCAGCCCTGGTTGAAGTCGATGAGGACGCTCAGGAACCTGTCCCAATGTTCCGAGCCGCGTAGCGCATAGAGGAAGCGCCAGGGTTGCAGGTTTGAGGCGGAGGGTGCCCAGTGCGCCGCTTCCAGAATAGTCAGCAGATCGGCTTCCGGCATGGTCTCGTTGGAATAGGCGCGCGGCGACCAGCGGTCGAGAAAGAGCTTGTCGATCGGATATTGAGATTCGCGGCTGTTGCTTGATGTCATGAGGGCTTCTTTCCTTGGAGATGATCGGTCGCAGGCGGTCGAAACCGGCCGTTGGCTGGTTATAGATAGAGGATGCGAACTTAAACTCGGGCAGCCCAGCTTACGTCGAGCTCCTCGCGAAAGGCGAAGCGCTTGAGGTGATCCACGACAACGTTCTGCATGCGCTCGAGGTCTTCGGGCTTCTCGACTGTCAGCGTCATGATCAGGTTGCCGGGCTGGGCCGCCAGATCGAGGAAGCTTTCCGCACTGAACGGTACCCTGCCGGCGGTCGCATTGAATTCGACGCTGAAGCGGTGGCTCCAGTGCTTGCAGAGCTGCTGGAGATAACGGCTGGCATGGTCGGTTTTAACGTTGGAAACGGATGTCGCCACAGGATTTGTCCGATAAAGCTGATCGCAAACGCATCATTGCATACATAGAGCTATCCGCATTCGCCAGGTAGACAGTCTGTTTCAAGTTTGCGTTATTCCGGTGAAATTCTGTTCCGCTATGGTGCCCTCACGAAGGAACGCGCGCGAGTGGAGACAGAGCCTTGCTGGTAAATGGGAAATGGACTGAGGATTGGCAGCCGGTCCAGGCAAAGGATGAGAAGGGCGGCTTCGTCCGCCAGACTTCGAGCTTTCGCAATTGGGTCACGTCCGATGGCCGCGCAGGACCGACGGGCGAAGGCGGGTTCAAAGCTGAGGCTGGCCGTTATCATCTTTATGTCGCGCTGATCTGCCCCTGGGCGTCGCGGACCCTGATCGGTCGCAAACTGAAGGGGCTGGAAGAGGCCATTTCCGTTTCCATCGTCGAACCTGCCCTGTCCAAACAAGGCTGGCGGTTCGGCGAATATCCAGGCGCCACGAACGATGCCATCAACGGCGCCACCTATATGCACGAGATCTATACGAAAGCCGATCCGGCCTTCACCGGCCGCGCCACGGTGCCAGTCCTATGGGACAAGCGCACCGGTACAATCGTCAACAACGAGTCATCCGATATCCTGCGCATGCTGAATGACGGTTTCGGCGATCTCGCAAGGCATGACATCGATCTTTATCCGGCCGGAAAGCGCGACGAAATCGACGGTTTCAATGCCCGGATCTATCCCGCTCTCAACAACGGCGTCTATCGCGCAGGCTTCGCTACGACGCAGATCGCTTATGAGGAAGCCTTCAATGAAGTCTTCAATTGCCTCGATCAGGTCGAGACCGAGCTGGAAGGCAAGGATTTCCTCTTTGCTATCAATCCTACCGAAAGCGATATCAGGCTCTTCGTCACCCTCGTCCGTTTCGACCTCGCCTATCACGGCCTGTTCAAATGCAATCTCCGCCGGCTGTCGGATTACGCCAACCTCCAGTCCTTCTGCCGTCGCATGCTGGATTGGCCGGGGATTGCCGAAACCGTCAGCTTCGATCATATCAAGCGCGGCTACTACTCGATTTCGACGCTCAATCCCAGTGGCATCGTACCGCTAGGACCTGCTCTCGACGAGCTGTTCTGATACTCGACCACATATCAAAACCGGTCTAAGGTCCGCCTCGTTCGATGGAATAGGGAGGGCCGTCATGGATTGGGAAGAGTTCCGGCAGTGGTCGGAGAAGGCGGCACATTGGGGAGCCGATTACCGCGCATCGCTTCGCGACAGACCGGTCCGGGCGAAGATGGCACCGGGCGAAATATCGGCGCATATAGCTGATTCTCCACCGGACACGGGCGAAGCCATGGAGGATATCTTCAGCGATTTTGAGGATATCCTCGTGCCTGGCATGACGCACTGGCAACACCCGCGCTTCTTTGCCTATTTCCCAGCCAACGCCGCTCCTGTCTCGGTGGTTGCCGAATATCTGGTCAGCGCCATCGCCGCCCAATGCATGCTCTGGCAGACATCGCCCTCCGCGACCGAACTTGAAACGAAGGTCGTCGATTGGCTGCGACAGGCGCTCGGCCTGCCGGAAACCTTCACCGGCGTCATTCAGGATTCCGCCTCGACCGCCACGCTTGCCGCCGTCCTCGTGATGCGCGAGAGGGCGCTGGACTGGCAGGGCAACAAAAGCGGCCTTGCGACAAACAAGGCAGTGCGCATCTATTCTACAGATCAGGTCCACACTTCAATTGACCGTGCCATCTGGATTGCCGGTGTCGGGCAGGAAAATCTGGTGCGGATTCCCTCTGGTGGTCCCAACAAGGCTATGGATCCGAAAGCACTTGCCGATGCGATCGAGCGTGATCGCGCTGCCGGGCTGCTGCCGGCCGGCGTCATCGCCTGCGTCGGTGGCACCAGCGTCGGCGCCTGTGACGATGTCGCTGCTGTCGTCAAAGTGGCCCATGCGCACGGACTTTATGTGCATGTCGATGCCGCCTGGGCGGGCTCGGCGATGATCTGCCCCGAGTTCCGCACCCTGTGGCAAGGCGTCGAGCAGGCCGATTCCGTGGTCTTCAACCCGCATAAGTGGCTTGGCGCGCAATTCGATTGCTCTGTCCAGTTCGTTCGCGAGCCGGAGACGCTGGTCCGAACACTGGCGATCCAGCCCGAATATCTGCGCACGCATGGCCATGACGGCATCATCAATTACTCGGAATGGTCCGTGCCGCTTGGGCGCCGCTTTCGCGCACTAAAGCTCTGGTTCCTGTTGCGCTATCACGGCTTGGAAGGATTGCGGACGATGATCCGCAACCATGTGTCCTGGTCGCAGAATCTGGCTAAGCGTCTTGCTGCCGAGCCTGATTTCGAAATCGTCACCGAGCCCTTTCTGTCGCTGTTCTCTTTCGATCACAAGGCGCCTGCGGGTGTCGGTCAGGAAGAGCACACACAGCGACTGATTACGGCTATCAATAACGACGGCCGCATCTACCTGACGCAGACTCGTGTCGGCGGCCGGCTGGTCATTCGCTTCCAGGCCGGCCAGTTCGAGTCGACGGTTGATGATATCGCCATGGCTTTCGACGTCATCGTCGAAATCGCCAGGTCATTATCCCCGAACTAGAAAAGCTGTTTTTCCAGCGCGAAGCCCCCGAGCCATGCTAGGCTCTCGAAAATCGATTGATGACACTGGTGAATAATTCGTTCATATATGATGTTATCAATCTCGTCTTTTGAAAATGCAGGGAAGGAAAATCCATGAAATTGTTGCGTGTTGGCGAAGCCGGCAAGGAAAAGCCGGCGCTTCTGGATAGCGACGGCAAGATCCGCGATCTCTCCGCCCATGTCGCCGATATCGGCGGCGAGGCCATTTCGCCCGCAGGTCTTGCGAAGATCGCAGCCCTTGATCCGAAAAGCCTACCTGAATTGCCGGAAGGCCGTCTCGGCGCTTGCGTTGCTGGCACCGGCAAGTTCATCTGCATCGGCCTGAATTTCTCGGATCACGCCGCCGAAACCGGCGCCACCGTGCCGCCGGAGCCGATCATTTTCATGAAGGCAAGCTCGGCCATCGTCGGCCCGAACGACAACGTGCTGATCCCGCGCGGCTCTGAGAAGACCGACTGGGAAGTCGAGCTCGGCGTCGTCATCGGCAAGACGGCGAAATATGTCAGCGAAGCTGACGCGCTCGACTATGTCGCCGGTTACTGCGTTTCCCACGATGTCTCCGAACGCGCGTTCCAGACCGAGCGTTCCGGACAGTGGACCAAAGGCAAGTCCTGCGACACCTTCGGCCCGATCGGTCCCTGGCTCGTTACCAAGGATGAGATTGCCGATCCGCAGAATCTCGGCATGTGGCTGAAGGTCAACGGCAAGATGATGCAGAACGGTTCGACCAAGACGATGGTCTACGGCGTCGCTTACCTCATTTCCTATCTCAGCCAGTTCATGTCGCTGCATCCGGGCGACATCATTTCCACCGGCACACCTCCCGGCGTCGGCATGGGCATGAAACCGCCTCAGTATCTGAAGCCTGGCGATGTCGTCGAGCTCGGCATGGAAGGCTTGGGCACGCAGCGCCAGACCTTCCTCGCCGACGCGTAAGGCCTGCGAAACTCAGGAACTTTAACCTTTCGAGATCATTGTTGATGCCGGGGAAGCGATTCTCCGGCGTTTTTTATAGATAAGAACCAATTGTAGTTATGTTGCTCTGCAGCAAAAACTGCTAGGTTGGATCATAGTAAGGATGAGGATCGCGCCCGAGAGCCGTGTCCTCCTGCTGCACAGCGCGACCGGAGGAGCGCCGCAGCGAGGCAGCGACACGCAAGGCGCGTGCGCTTCAATGATTTAAGTGATTTGCGCGGCGAAATGCCCGTATCGCAAGAGGTAAAGCCCCCATGTTTTATCAGTTTTACGAACTCAATCACGCCGCTCTCGCACCTTTTCGTGCCGCGGCGGACATGATGCGCCTGGCCTATTCCAATCCGCTTAATCCACTTTCGCATACGGCGTTCGGCCGCACCTTGACGGCCAGTCTAGAGGTTTTCGAGCGCACCACTCGGCGCTACGGCAAGCCGGAATTCGGACTTCCGGAGACGACGATCGACGACAAATCGGTCTCAGTGCATGAAAAGATTGTCTGGAAGAAGCCCTTCTGCAATCTCATCCATTTCGAGCGCAGCCTGCCCGCCGGCCACAGCGCCGATCCGCGCATCCTGATCGTCGCGCCGATGTCGGGCCACTATGCGACGCTGCTGCGCGGCACGGTGGAAGCCCTGCTGCCGGGCGCCGATGTCTATATTACCGACTGGATCGATGCCCGCATGGTGCCGATGACCGAAGGCACGTTCGATCTCGACGACTATATCGATTACGTCATCGAAATGCTGCACCATCTCGGGCCAGATACGCATGTCGTGGCCGTCTGCCAGCCCTCGGTGCCGGTCCTGGCCGCCGCTGCCGTGATGGAAGCGGCGGGCGATCGCCTGGCGCCGTCGTCGATGACGTTGATGGGTGGCCCGATCGATACCCGCATCAATCCGACCGCCGTCAACCAGCTTGCCAAGGAAAAGCCGCTGGAATGGTTTGCCGACAATGTCGTCATGAACGTGCCCTGGCCGCAGCCGGGCTTCATGCGGCCCGTCTATCCCGGCTTCCTGCAGCTTTCCGGCTTCATGTCGATGAATCTTGATCGCCATATGATCGCTCACAAGGACTTCTTCGTACACCTCGTCAAGAATGACGGCGAGCCGGCCGAGAAGCATCGCGATTTCTACGACGAGTATCTGGCGGTCATGGATCTGACGGCGGAATTCTATCTGCAAACGGTCGATCAGGTCTTCATCAAGCATGCGCTTCCCAAGGGCGAGCTCATGCATCGCGGCGAACGGGTCGATCCCTCCGCCATCCGCAACATTGCGCTTCTGACTGTCGAAGGCGAGAACGACGATATTTCCGGTGTCGGCCAGACGCATGCGGCACAGACCATCTGCACCAATATCCCCGACCATATGCGCATGCACTATCTGCAGCCGGATGTCGGCCATTACGGAGTCTTCAACGGTTCGCGTTTTCGCCGCGAGATCGCGCCGCGCATTCTGGCCTTCACCCGCGAGCATGCCCGCACCGGCCGGCCGGTGGTCAAACGGGTCATCAAGGGCGGAAAATCTGCCTGAGAGACAGTAAAATCAAACGGATAGAGCGGTTCGGAGCTTCGTTGGAAGCCGAACCGCTTTTGCTGTGCAAACTATTAGCTTTTGTTGAATTATCCGCGCCGATTCAAACACTTGTCCGATTCCGCCTGGCGATCCCATTGAAGCCTCACGAAGAGGTTACCATCTCGATTCCGGCGGTACCGCAGAGATGATCGGGCCGTTTACCGCGCCGCGCGTCCTTGGAACGCGCTGAGATGCAGGTAGAGCTTTAAAAACCGCGCAGAAGCCTTTCCATCGATCGCTGTCGGTCGAGGGGCGATGCGCCGTGCGAGGATACCTGACAATGAACCAATCTGCATTGCTTCGCCCGGATTGGACTCCGGCTACTATTGCCTTGATGGTGCTTGGCTTCGTGGTCTTCTGGCCGCTGGGCTTTGCCATGCTCGCCTATATTCTCTTCGGAGAACGTTTGCGGGAATTCAAACGCGACGTGAACGAAAGGACCGATGGCATGTTTGCCGGCTGCGGCCGTCATCGCGGCCGTCACCGTCATTCCTTCTCCACCGGCAACGTCGCCTTCGACGACTGGCGCAAGGCTGAACTCGAGCGCCTCGAAGAGGAGCGCCGCAAGCTCGACGAGATGCGCGCCGAGTTCGACACCTATGTCCGCGAGCTGCGCCGTGCCAAGGATCAGGAGGAGTTCGACCGTTTCATGCGCGAGCGCAACAGCGTCAAGCGCAATGACAATGGCGGTTCGCCGACCGAATTCCAGACGCCGTGACGGAAGTTCCGTCGCGAGGTCAAAACCGGCATCAAACGATGCCGGTTTTTCTTTGCCAGAAATCCCTGCGAATCATATAAAATTGTCTCATGTTTCCGCTGCTCTCCAGATCCCGCAAATCGCAAGCCAAGCTGGCCGCGCCGGAAACGCGCACGCTCGATGTCGCCGGCCGGCTGATGCCGCTGACAATCCGTCAGCACGAGCGGGCCACGCGCATTACGCTCCGGATCGAGCCCGGCGGCAGGTCGCTGAAGATGACCATTCCACGTGGGTTGGCGGCACGCGAGGTCAATGCCTTCCTCGACCGGCACCAGGGCTGGCTGCTGACGAAGCTTGCAAAATTCTCCGTCGACACGAGTCTGCGCAGCGGCAGCGAAATCCTTCTGCGCGGCGTGCGCCACCGGATCGAGCATACCGGAACCCTGCGCGGCCTCACCGAAGCCATCGTCGTCGAGGGCGTTCCGGTGCTGCGCGTCAGCGGCCTGCCGGAACATGCCGGCCGCCGCATCGCCACTTTCCTGAAGAAGGAGGCTCGCGCCGATCTCGAAAAGCTTGTGGCTGTCCACGCCAGGGCCATCCGCGCCAGCGTCACGTCCATCACCATGAAGGATACCCGCAGCCGCTGGGGCTCCTGCTCCTCGCAAGGGAACCTGAGCTTCTCCTGGCGCATCGTCATGGCGCCGCCTTTGGTCATCGATTACCTCGCCGCCCATGAAGTCGCGCATTTGCGCGAAATGAACCACGGCCCGCGCTTCTGGGCCCTCTGCCGCAAGCTTTGCCCCGACATGGACGAGGCCAAAGCCTGGCTGAAACGCCATGGCAGCCAGCTGCACGCGATTGATTTTGATTGAACTGCATAATGGCGCGCAAGGCATTCGCATATAGGCAGGTTGGACCCTCATCCGTCCTCTCACAGTTCGCTTCGCTCAACTGTTCGAGTCCACCTCTCCCCGCCTCTCGACAAGCTCAGGACGGAGCGAAGGATTTGGCGCTGTCGTCCCCCTCTGCCCGTCAAAACGGGGAGAGAGCCGGGGTGAGGGGCACTTTCTATTTCATATGCGATGGCTCTGGAACACCGCAAAAATCCCGCTAACGTCGCCTTTAGGCTCGACTCTTGCGAAATTTCGTGTCACTCCGCTGCCATGAACCCCGATATCAAAATTTGTGGTCTGAAGACGCCGGAAGCGGTGGATCGTGCTCTTGAGCGCGGCGCCACCCATATCGGCTTTATCTTCTTTGAAAAGAGCCCGCGCTATATCGAGCCGGATCTCGCCGGTGAGCTTGCCGAGCGCGCACGCGGCAAGGCGAAGGTCGTTGCCGTTACGGTCAATCCGTCGAATGACGATCTCGACGAGATCATGTCGCTAGTGAAGCCGGATATGCTGCAGCTCCACGGCAATGAGAGCCCCGAACGTGTCTTGACCATCAAAGCGGTCTATAATGTCCCCGTCATGAAGGCCATGTCGGTGCGCGATGCTGACGATCTGAAGCGGGTGGAATCCTATATCGGCATCGCCGACCGCTTCCTGTTCGACGCCAAGCCGCCTGTTGGTTCGGAGCTGCCGGGTGGAAACGGCGTGTCCTTCGATTGGAGCCTGATGAACTGGGTCGACGATCGCGTGGACTATATGCTGTCGGGCGGTGTCAACAAGGACAATGTCGCCGAGGCGCTAGCCTCCACCAGGGCCAGCGGTATCGATCTTTCCTCCGCGCTGGAAAGTGCGCCAGGTGTGAAGGATCTTGGCAAGATCGACCAGTTTTTCGACGCTTTTGCAGAAGCATGTCTGCCGGAACCGGCAGCAGGGAGTAGAAAGTGAACCAGACGCCTAAACCCAATTCCTTCCGCTCCGGCCCCGACGAGGACGGCCGTTTCGGCATTTACGGCGGCCGTTTCGTAGCCGAAACGCTTATGCCGCTGATCCTGGATCTGCAGGAGGAATGGGCGAAAGCGAAGGACGATCCGGCCTTCCAGGCGGAGCTGAAGGCTCTCGGCGCCCATTATATCGGCCGCCCGAGCCCGCTTTATTTCGCCGAGCGCCTGACGGCCGAGCTTGGCGGCGCCAAGATCTATTTCAAGCGTGAGGAGCTGAACCACACCGGTTCGCACAAGATCAACAACTGCATCGGTCAGATCCTACTCGCCAAGCGCATGGGCAAGACCCGCATCATTGCCGAAACCGGCGCCGGCCAGCATGGCGTGGCATCGGCGACCGTTGCCGCCCGCTTCGGCCTGCCCTGCGTCGTCTACATGGGCGCGACCGATGTCGAGCGCCAGGCGCCGAACGTCTTCCGCATGAAGCTCTTGGGCGCCGAGGTCATTCCGGTAACGGCCGGCAGCGGCACGCTGAAGGACGCCATGAACGAAGCCCTTCGTGATTGGGTTACCAATGTCGAAGACACCTATTACCTGATCGGCACGGCCGCCGGCCCGC
Organism: Rhizobium aureum; assembly: GCF_030182495.1. Lineage (NCBI taxonomy): Bacteria > Pseudomonadati > Pseudomonadota > Alphaproteobacteria > Hyphomicrobiales > Rhizobiaceae > Rhizobium > Rhizobium aureum. The sequence goes on from NZ_JAQJCI010000015.1 coordinate 89,038, forward strand.
ACCCCTATCCGGAAATGGTTCGCGATTTCCAGGCCGTGATCGGCACCGAAGCCCGCGCGCAGATCCTGGAAGCCGAAGGCCGCCTGCCGGATCTGGTCATCGCGGCCGTCGGCGGCGGCTCGAATGCCATCGGCATCTTCCATCCCTTCCTCGATGACGAGGGCGTCAAGATCGTCGGCGTCGAAGCAGGCGGCAAGGGTTTGCAGGGCGATGAGCATTGCGCCTCGATCACTGCCGGCTCGCCCGGCGTGCTGCATGGCAACCGCACCTATCTGCTGCAGGATGGCGACGGCCAGATCAAAGAAGGTCATTCGATTTCGGCTGGTCTCGACTATCCCGGCATCGGCCCGGAACATTCCTGGCTGAACGATATCGGCCGCGCCGAATATGTGCCGATCATGGACCATGAGGCGCTCGAAGCCTTCCAGATGCTGACGCGCCTCGAAGGCATCATTCCGGCGCTCGAGCCGAGCCATGCGCTCGCCGAAGTGATCAAGCGCGCCCCGAAGATGGGCAAGGACCAGATCATCCTGATGAACCTCTCCGGCCGTGGTGACAAGGACATCTTCACCGTCGGCAAGATTCTGGGAATGTGAGTTAGACGCCATGACCGCACGTATGGACAAACGCTTCGCCGCTTTGAAGGCAGAAGGCCGCCCGGCACTCGTCACCTATTTCATGGGCGGCGATCCCGACTACGAGACCTCGCTCGGCATCATGAAGGCGTTGCCGGAAGCCGGCGCCGACGTCATCGAACTCGGCATGCCCTTTTCCGACCCCATGGCTGACGGCCCGGCGATCCAGCTTGCCGGCCAGCGCGCCCTGAAGGCCGGACAGACGCTGAAGAAGACGCTGCAGCTCGCCGCCGATTTCCGTAAAGTCGATGCCGATACGCCGATCGTGATGATGGGCTATTACAATCCGATCTATATTTACGGCGTCGAGAAGTTCCTCGATGACGCGCTTGCCGCTGGGATCGACGGCCTGATTGTGGTCGACCTGCCGCCGGAAATGGATGACGAGCTCTGCATTCCGGCGATCCGCAAGGGCATCAACTTCATTCGCCTCGCAACACCGACCACCGACGATAAGCGCCTGCCGGCGGTTCTGAAGAACACGACCGGTTTCGTCTACTATGTCTCGATGAATGGCATCACCGGTTCGGCTCTACCGGATCCGTCGCTGGTTTCCGGCGCCGTCACGCGCATCAAGCAGCACACGGACCTGCCGGTCTGCGTCGGCTTCGGTGTCAAGACGGCCGAGCACGCCAAGCTGATCGGCGCTGCCGCCGATGGCGTCGTTGTCGGCACCGCGATCGTCAACCAGATCGCCACCAGTCTCACCAAGGACGGCAAGGCAACGGCCGATACCATCCAGGCCGTGGCCACCCTGGTGCGCGGTCTGTCGACAGGCACTCGTTCCGCCCGCCTTGTTGCCGCCGAATAGTTTCCCCATATAGGCCCTTCGGCAATCCGCTGCGGATTGAGGAAAAGGCCTATGGGCATTTGGTGACGACTGAGCTATCGATTAATTCGGTCGATTAGGAGTTTCGAATTGAACTGGATCACGAACTACGTCCGCCCGCGGATCAATTCCATGCTGGGCCGCCGCGAGGTTCCGGAGAATCTCTGGATCAAATGTCCGGAAACCGGCGAAATGGTCTTCCACAAGGATCTGGAAGAGAACAAGTGGGTTATCCCCGCATCCGGCTTCCATATGAAGATGCCGGCCAAGGCACGTCTTGCCGATCTCTTCGACAACGGCGAATACGAAGCCCTGCCGCAGCCGAAGGTCGCGCAGGACCCGCTGAAGTTCCGCGACTCGAAGAAATACACCGATCGCCTCAAGGATAGCCGCCTGAAGACCGAGCAGGAAGATACGATCCTCTCCGGCCTCGGCAAGGTTCGCGGCTTGAAGCTCGTCGCCATCGTGCATGAGTTCAACTTCATCGGCGGTTCGCTCGGCATGGCAGCAGGTGAAGCCATCGTAAAGGCTTTCGAGCGCGCGATTGCCGAAAAATGCCCCGTCGTGATGTTCCCGGCTTCGGGCGGCGCCCGCATGCAGGAGGGCATCCTGTCGCTGATGCAGTTGCCGCGCACGACCGTTGCCGTCGATTTGCTGAAGGAATCGGGCCAACCCTATGTCGTGGTTCTGACCAATCCGACGACCGGTGGCGTCACGGCTTCCTACGCCATGCTCGGCGATATCCATCTCGCCGAACCCGGCGCCGAAATCGGCTTTGCCGGCAAGCGCGTGATCGAGCAAACGCTGCGGGAAAAGCTTCCCGAGGGCTTCCAGACCTCGGAATACCTGCTGGAGCACGGCATGGTGGACATGGTCGTCAAGCGTCACGACATTCCGGACACTTTGGCGACGCTTCTGAGGATCCTGACCAAGGCGCCGGCAAACGACGTATCGGTCAAGAGCAAGAATGGCGCGGCACTGGCGATAGCAGCGAGCGCCTGACATCATCGATTGCCGACGGGCGGAGGTGCGGGATGACGTCTATGGATCAGTCCGCAATGAGCGAGGCAGCACGCGAGATAGAGAAGCTCATGGGGTTGCACCCCAAGGGCTTTGATCTTTCTCTGGAGAGAATAACAAGGCTGCTCGAAGTCCTCGGAAATCCCCACCAGAAATTGCCGCCGGTGATCCATGTTGCCGGCACCAACGGCAAGGGCTCGGTGACGGCCTTTTGCCGCGCGCTGCTCGAAGCCGGCGGCTATAGCGTTCATGTCCATACCTCGCCCCATCTCGTCAACTGGCACGAGCGCTACCGCATCGGCGTCAAGGGCGGCCGCGGCAGGCTTGTCGACGATACCGTGTTCGCCGATGTGCTGAGGCGTATCGCCAAGGCCAATGACGGGCAGAAGATCACCGTTTTCGAAATCCTGACAGCCGCGACCTTTCTCCTCTTTGCCGAGCATCCGGCCGATGTTGCCGTCATCGAGGTCGGTCTCGGCGGTCGCTTCGATGCCACCAATGTCATTTCCGATCCCGCCGTCTCGGTCATCATGCCGATTTCGCTCGATCATCAGCCCTACCTCGGCGATCGCGTCGAGCTGATCGCGGCCGAGAAAGCGGGCATCCTCAAAGCCGGCCATCCGGTCGTCATCGGCCATCAGGACTATGATGCCGCGCTCGATGTGCTGATCTCGACGGCCGAGCGGCTTCGCTGCCCGACGGCCGTGTTCGGTCAGGATTTTTCCGCCCATGAGGAATATGGCAAGCTGGTCTATCAGGACGAGTTCGGTCTGGCCGATCTGCCGCTGCCGCGCCTGCCGGGCCGTCATCAATATGGCAATGCCGCTGCCGCCATACGGGCGGTCAAGGCCGCCGGTTTCGTCGTCACCGAAGCGATGATGGAAAAAGCGATGACATCGGTCGAGTGGCCGGGACGCCTGCAGCGGCTGACGGATGGCGAGTTGCTACCGCATGCCCCCGAGCGTGCGGAAATCTGGGTCGATGGCGGCCACAATCCCGGCGCCGGCGAAGTCATCGCGGAGGCCATGGCCAATTTCGAGGAACGTCAGCCGCGACCTCTGTTCCTGATCATCGGCATGATCAATACCAAGGATCCAGTCGGATACTTCAAGGCCTTTGCTGGCCTTGCGGAGAAGGTCTATTGCGTGCCGATCCGCGGCAGTGAAGCGATGATCGATCCGGTCATCCTGGCCAATGCCGCCTATGATGCCGGCCTCATAGGCGAGCCCATGTCTGATGTCGTCGAGGCGCTGGATGCCATCAAGGCCGTCGCAGTGCCGAACTCGTCAGCGCCGCGCATTCTGATCGGCGGTTCGCTTTATCTGGTCGGCGATGTGCTTGCGGACAACGGCACGCCGCCGCGGTGATTTTCGTCGGGTGGTCAACCACCCGCCCTCGTGCTTCGAGACGGCCTGGGGGCCTCCTCAGCATGAGGGCTAACCTTTGCGCCCAGCCGCTCCGGGCTCATTTCTTCGTTGCCTGTGCTTTGCCACGGCGACCAGCCTGCCCCATCCTTACCCTGAGGTGCGAAGCCTCGAAGGGCGAGGATGGCTCGCTCTCTCCGCACCAACAAAAAACCCCGCCGAAGCGGGGCTCTTGTTCCATGCGATCGATACGGATCAGGATGCGCTGGAAATCCAGCTCTGCAGGGCTGTCTTGGGGGCGGCGCCAACCTTGATGTCGGCAACTTCGCCGGCCTTGAACATGGCGAGCGTCGGGATCGAGCGAACGCCAAACTGGGCGGCCAGTTCCGGGTTCTCGTCGATGTTAAGCTTGGCAACCTTGACCTTGCCTTCGAACTGCACGGCGAGTTCTTCCAGAGCCGGGGCGATCATCTTGCACGGGCCACACCATTCGGCCCAGAAATCAACGACAACAGGCTCTGCAGACTGCAGCACTTCAGTGGCGAAGTTGGAGGTATCGACTTTAACGGTAGCCATAGGCTGCTCCTTACCAGGATTTGCGGGTTGCAAGATATGTGATGGTGCGGTGCCCATATGTCAATATGTGGTATTTCACTTTGTCTCGAGCTCCGCAAGCGCCAATGCAAGCGCCCCGTCCGACAGCATGTAGATCGAGGCATTTTCGGTATAGACCAGCATGCAGTCGATGCGCTTTCCGGAGTAAAGCGGCGCAAGGATCTCGCGATAGATGGCAAGCTGTGCCTTATGCGCGAAGGGAATGGCGTTTTCCTCGTCAGGCGGCACGCGATTCGTCTTGTAGTCGAGAATGACGACACGGTCGTCGAGCACCGCGAGTCGGTCGATACGGCCAGAGACGGCATAGGACTGACTGCCGAGCTTTAGCGTGCCCATGATCGATACTTCGGCCTGCGCATGGGTGCTGAACGTGCCCTGCAGATCCGGATGCGACAGCAGCGCCATGACAGATTTTACCAGTGCCTCGCGCTCGGCCTGCGGCCAGAAGCGCGCGGCCCGTTCGGCATAGCGGCGGGCGGCATCGGCGCGCTCCTCGGGCGCGATCTCGGGCAAGGTCTGCAGCATCCGGTGAATGAAGCGGCCTTTCTGCAGGGCGCGGTCGGATTTCGCCTTCTCGCCGAAAAGCGCCGAAGTCACCAACAGATCGTCGGCTTCCTCATCGATGACGGTGCCGACGCCGGAGGGGCTGAGAGGCCGCGGCAGGCTTCTTTGCGGTGGTAGGGGCCGGTGGAGGCTGCCAGGCAGGCCAGCGCGTTCGGAGCGCTTCTCATGCCCCTTAGCGGTCTCGAATTCGAGCTGGACCTGGGCAACCCGCCAGCTCAAGCCTTGCCAATCGCCATCAGGGCCGGTGAAAGTCTTCTGCGTGCAGTGCAGCTCATCGCCACGCAGGGCGGTTGAAATCATCGCATGCCAGGTATCGGCATTCTCGCGGACGCCACGGTAGCCGCAAATGATCAGCCGGTCGGCGGCGCGGGTCATGCCGACATAGAGCAGTCGGCGATATTCCTCCTCCGCCAGCGCCTGCAGCCGCGCCGTATCGGCCTGCGTCAGCGAATTGGCGAGCGCCGAGACCGGTACCCAGACCGGCAGCGGGATCTCATCTCCTCTGGTTTCGATCAGCCGCAACTTCGGCAGATGTGTGTGGGTGAAGGCCTTGCCGCCGCCATCGACGAGAAAGACGATCGGCGCTTCCAGCCCCTTCGAGGCATGCACCGTCATGATTCGCACTTCGTTGCGGCCCTTGTCCTGCTCGCGCTTGACCGTCGGCGCTTCCAACTCCAGCGTCGAGATGAAGGATTGCAGGCCGGGCAGGCCGCTCGTCTCGTGATCGAGCGTGAAGGTCAGGAATTCGTCGAGGATATCGCTGACCTCCGTGCCGAGCCGTGCCAGAAACTTCCGTCTGCCGCCGAAGCTGCCGAGCACGCGCGCATAGAAATCGTGCACGGGCAGGCTCTTCGAGAAGGCAAGGAAAGTCTTCAGCCGTTCGACCACCTGGCTGAAGCGGTCGTGGCCGTCGGTTGCAAATCTCTGCAGATGGCTCCAGACGCTTTCCTCGTCATCGCGATAGGCGGCAACGGCAAAGACATCTTCCTCGCTCAGATCGAACAATGGGCTTTTCAGGAGCGCACACAGCGAGAGATCGTCCTCCGGCAGCAACAGAAAGCGGCCGAGCGCCAGAAGATCCTGAATGGCGATATGGCTGGTCAAGACAAGACGGTCGGCACCGGCGACGGGAATGTTGCCGCGCCGCTTCAGGGCGCGGGTCAGCGCGTTGACGAAGCTGTCGCGCTTGCGCACCAGCACCAGAATGTCGCCGGCCTCGATAAAACGGGCCTTGCCCTTCTCGATAATTGTTTCCCGCCCGACGAGATTGCCGATCGTATGTGCCATCCGTCGTGCCAGAATGGCCGCGGGTGCGCTTTCCGGCGTCGAATCGAAAGGTGCCGTCCAGTCCTCTTCCTTGGCGGCCGGCTCTGGCGCGATTATCTCCCAGAGGTCAACGGCGCCGGGGTGGCCGATGCGGCTGGAGCGGTGCACGACAGGCTCGTTGACGGCGCTAAGCCCCCGGGCATTCTCCGCACTGGTGAAGACATGATCGACGGCGCCGAGCACATCGGCCGTCGAGCGGAAGGAGAGGGGCAGGCGGATCGACGAGAATTGCTGGCCGCTCGCCGCCACGCGCCGCCTTGTGCGGTCGCTCTCCTCCGAAAATCGTTCGGGACGGGCACCCTGGAACGAATAGATCGATTGCTTCTCGTCACCCACGGCAAAGATCGTGCGCAGCGTCGGCCGGGCGCTGTCACCGGAGAAGAAATCCTCCGCCAGCGACTGGATGACGCTCCACTGGATCGGGCTCGTATCCTGCGCCTCGTCGACGAGAATGTGATCGATGCCCTGATCTAGCTTGTAGTGGATCCACGGCCCGACATCCTTCTTGGTCAGAAGGTCGGCCGTGCGGGTGATAAGGTCTTCGAAATCGAGCTGGCTGCGCCGCTTCTTCAGCTCCTCATAGTCGCGATTCAGACGATCGGCGAGAATGAGCGCAGCATGGGTGGCCCGATACATCCGCATCAGCTTCAGCCGGTCGCGGCTGGCAACGACATGGGCGCGCGCCGCAGCCACGGCATCGGCGAGGGCAGGCGCATCGGCGAGCATTGCCTTGACGAAGAACTGGCTGTCCGATTTCGGTTCGCCCTTGGCGGTCAGCATGGCCTTCTCGAGGATCTCGGCGCGGGCAAGCGGATCTGCCTCGCGTTTGGCGAGGCGCAGCGCATAAGCAACTTCCTGAGCCTTGGCACCGCCCTTCTGGTCGGCGAGCGTGAGATAAAGCTCCAGTGTTGCGCCGGACAGATCGGGCAACGGCCAATACTGCTCGGCAATGCCCGTTTCTGTCTCTCCGGGCGTGAGGCCGAGCCGGGCAAGCAACGCGGCCTCGATGCCACCTTTGCGTTCGGCCGCTTCCGTGAAACGACGGATCGCATTGCGATTGGCAACGATATCGCCGAGCAGGGTCTCGAGCCCGGACTCGTCGCCGAGATCGAGTACATAGTCGAACGCTCGCGCCAGTTCGGCATCGCCATGCGGTGTCGTTGCCGTCAGCAGCGCACGGCGGGCATCATCAAGCAGGACCTCGGCCGCTCGATCGTCGAGAACGGAGAAATGCCCGGCGACGTTTGCCTCGAGCGGGAACTGATGCAGCATGGCTTCGCAGAAGGCATGGATGGTCTGGATCTTCAGTCCACCCGGCGTTTCCAGCGCCTTGGCAAAGAGCCGCCGCGCCTCGGCAAGCTTGAAGAGATCCGGCTCGTTGCCCTCGATATCGGCGATACGTTTCTTCAATTCTTCGTCAGGCATCGTCGCCCAGGCCGCGAGCCGGTCGAAGACACGGTTCGACATTTCGGAGGCCGCGGCCTTCGTATAGGTGAGGCAGAGGATCGCCGAGGGCCGCGCGCCGGAAAGAAGCAGACGGATGACGCGCTGCGTCAGCACGTGCGTCTTTCCGGAGCCGGCATTGGCCGAAACCCAGGCTGAGCGTTCGGGATCGGAGGCGATGGACTGCTGGATGGTCGTCCAGCTGATCCAGACGCCGGGATCGTCGCTCTCGGGCAGGATGGCGATATCGTCGGCGGGAAAGTCACTCATCGCCGCCGCCTTCCTGCTCGGTCTCGGCCGTCGACCATTCCGAAACGCGGGCGAGATGATCGTAGTCACCGCCATATTCGAACTGCTGCGCCGGGATCAGCCGCGAGGAAAAGCCTTTCTCGCCCGATTGCAGCAGCGAGACGAATTTCACCAGCTGGTCCATCGATTCCTGCGCGAGATCCATAGCCGACTTCGTTTCCGTCTTGCCGCCGCGGCTGGAATGCTCGTTGTTGACCTGGTCGACCTTGAAACGATCGCCGGGCCGCAGCCGCACATAAAGCAGGTTCTCGGGGATCAGTGCGCCGATATTGCGGAAGGCGCCTGCCTTCAGCGCATAGGCTTCCAGTGCCAGCTGCGGATCGAGCAGCGCGCGCGCTTGCGGCGGCGAGGGATTGTAGCCGGTCTTGTAATCGATGAGATCGGCGCCCTTGTCGCTCTTGATATCGATGCGGTCGGCAACGCCTGTGAGACGAATGCCGATAGGCTCGATCTCGACGCCGGCAGGCACTTCCGTCGCAGTTTTGCGAACCACCGGCCGCCGTTCCGCTTCCCAATCGAGGAAGGCGCGCGCTACCTCGCGGAAACGTGGTCGCCAGACGCTGTCGATATGGACGGGCAGCTTTTCGGCATCGAAAAGCTCCGCGATGATGTGATCCATCGCCAGTGCCGCATCGGGCGTGCCAGCCACATGCCCTTCGCGGACGAAGCGATCGATGATCTTATGGTAGAGTGTGCCCCGCTCAGCCGGGCCGGGATCGCGGTTGAACGGATCGACCGGATCGAGCCGCAGCACGCGCCGGGCATAGATCGCATAGGGATCTCGTCGCAGCCGGCCCACTTCGCTAAAGGAATAGCTCTTCGGCTGCAATTCTGCAGGCGGCTTCGGAGCCGGGCGCAGCGCCGGCGCCTGGTTTTCGCCGTCATCGATCATCGCTGCCCAATGGCGATACTGGTCGCCGCGCGCCTTCATGGCCTCTTCCAGCTCCTTGCCGCCGAGTGCGATCAGCCGCTGCAGCCAGCGGGATGCGACCGTCGGCGTCGAGCCCTGTCGCAGCGCGCGGGAATAGATCAGGTCGCGCGTTCCGTTCGCCATTTCGAAATCGTGCGCCAGCTGGCCGATGCGGCGCTCGGGTGGCTCCAGTCCGATCTCGGTTTTCATGCTGCGCGAAATGAAGGGATTGTTTGCCGTTTGCCCCGGCCAGGAACCCTCGTTCAACCCTCCAAGGATCAGCGTATCGACGCTCTGCAAGCGCGCTTCCAGCGTGCCGAAGATGAAGAGACGGGGATGGCTGAGCGCCCGCGGCTTCACCGCCTGTCCCACACCGAGCGCAGCCATGATGTCGATCCACTGCACGCCATCGGCTTCAAGCTGACCTTCGGTCTCGATAACATCCCGAAGCAGGCTGGCAAGCGTATCTCCCGCCTCGCCAGACCAGAGGCCTGCCAGGCTGCCGCGCTCGTCGACGGCTGCAGCTTCAAGGGCACGGCCCGTACGCTCGGCCCAATCCGAAAGTGTTAGGAGGCTCTCTGACGCGGGCAGGGACAGCGCCGATACCAGCGGTTCGCAGGCCGCCGTCACTCGCTGGGCTAGCGCCCGCGCATGCTCGATGGCCTCGGCCGGCAGCGCTTTGCGCCATTGCGGCGCATGGCGGTCATTTGCCTGTTCTGCCACGCGGTCGTCGAGCAGGGCTTCCAGCCTGCCGATGTCGATGTTGTCGACGCCGCCCCTGAGCGCGAGGATCTCCAGCGCATCGATGCCCGGCTGGTGTATTTCTGCTGGCAGGCCGAACAAAGCGAGGGGATGTTTGAGCAGTGAGACGACGGCAACGGGATCGCCGGGTCGAAGGGATGCTTCCAGTAGCAATTGCAGCAACGTGCCCTGTGGCGTTGCGTTCAGCGGCGTGCCGGCCGAATCGTCGGCGGTGATGCCGAAACGGGCAAGCTCGGCCGTCACGCGTCGGGCGAGATTGCGGTCGGGCGTGATCAAGGCCGCCTGGCTTTCACCGCCGTTGCGCCCCGGCTTGTCCAACGCCAGCCGCAAGGCGATGGCGATCGCGGTCGCCTCCTCGCGCTCATTAGCCGCTTCTATCAGCGCCACATCGGCGAATGCATCCGGGATCGCATCGGAAGCGAGCGTCTTGCGCCAGCTTCCCCAGCCGCTCGTCGCCTTGGCCGGCGCCAGGGCGCGCGACAGGATCTGGGCCCGCATCTGCATGGTATCAGCCGCATCCGCGACAGGTTCGACATCGCGTCGGGTGACGCGCAACCGCTTCAGGAGCAGGGAAAGACCATATTGCGGATGGCTGCGCGTCGTCGGGTCTGCCCTTTCGCCGATCGATGTTTCGGGCGCCACCAGCTGCCAATCCTCTTCCGGCATCGCAAGATCGACGCCGGGCAGCACGATCACGCCTTGCGGCAGGGCCGCGACGGCCGCGATCAGCTCCGCCGTTGCCGGCACCGAGCCGGTCGAGCCTGCAACGATGACAGGCCCGGGGTGCCGCATGGTGGAGATCCGCTGCGCTTCGGCACGCAGGATGGCATTGCGGTTGCGGGCGGGCGACGATTTGCCGAGCTCTTCGAGGCGCGCCGGCCAGAAGGCGCTGGCAATCGCCAGGAATTCCGCCGTCAGCTGCCACCAGAGCGCATGATCCTCTGCGTTGAGGCTGGCAAGCTCGCTCCATTCACGATCCTCAGTCTCAAGCGAATCGATGAGCTCGGCGAGATTGCGGGCGAGCCATATGGCATCCGCCGGGCTTGCAGGCGCCACCAGCGGCGAGTCGGAGTGAATGTCGCGCACGATCTGCGGCAGTTTGTTGCGCCATGCAAGAATCAGCCGCGCCAGTTCCAAGAGCCGCGCCGTATTGGCAAGCGGCTGTGCCAGGTCGGCCGTTTCCGGCAGGGCTTCTTCGAAATAGCCGCTGTCGTCATCGGTTTCGCCGAGCGGGCGGATGACGGGCAGAATGGCGGAACGGCCGCCGAGCAGATCGACGAATTCCGACCGCAGTACGCGCGCCGCGCGCCGCGTCGGCAGGAAGATGCTGACCTTGGCGAGCGACAGCGGGTCGCTCGGATCATGGCGGAAATGTTCGGTCAACCGCCCGTCGCAGAGAGCGGACGCAAGGGTCTTCAGGAAGGGCAGGCCCGCCGGAATCGTCAGGATGCGCTGCCGGTGCCCGCCCGTCATAGGCTCACGCAAACGCCCGGAACGTCCGGATCGCTTCCTCCGCCTCGCCGATCGCCTCCGGCGTACCGACAGTCAACCAGTGACCATCCATCATGGTACCGTAGAGCCGGCCGCGCTCAATGGCCTTGTCGAAGTAGATATTGACGTTGAAGGCATCATCAGGCGCGTCATCGAGGAAGGAGGGGTTCATCGCGATTGCACCGGCATAAACGACGCCATCGCGTCCGACATCGCGGTAGCGGGCGAGCCTTCCGTCTTGCGCCATGGCGAAGTCATTCTTGCCGTTATGGCCTGTGGTCCGTTCCAGTTCGACGCAGAGCATAGCCATGTCCATGCGCTGGTCGTCATAGAATCCGGCTAACTTTTCGAGATTGGTCGGATGGCCTGGCTTCTCGCCGATCCAGAACAGATCGGCGTTCATGACGAACACCAGATCGCGGCTCAGAAGTTTCAGGCCTTTGACGAGGCCGCCGCCATTGTTCAGCAGCGCGTCCCGTTCGTCGGAAATCAGGATTTCAAGGCCGCGATAGCTGCGCAGATGCGCCTCCATCTGGTCGGCATGGTGATGGACATTGACGACAGCCCGCTCGACACCTGCCTGCACCAATGCATCCAGCGTATAATCGATCATCGCCTTGCCGGCGATCTTCACCAGCGGCTTCGGGATGGTGTCGGTGATCGGCCGCATGCGGGTTCCAAGCCCTGCGGCCAATACCATGGCTTGCTTGATGGTCATCTCGCCTCGAACTTTCGATTCGCTATCCGTTTTCCTTAGCACAGGGGAGGAAAGCCGTCGCCGGTCTCTGGCTCTTATGCCCGGCCGATCCCAGCTTTCTCGCACCATTCGCGCAGAGGCGCGAGCGCTTCGTGCTCGAAGGCGATGGCGAGGTAGGCGAGCGTGCGCGGCATATGCTTCAGATATCCGGGCTTGCCGTCACGCTGCAAGAGCCGCACCCAGAGGCCGGCGAGCTTACAATTGCGCTGCGCCGACATGATCGCCCAGCTCTTCAGGAATTTAGCCTCGTCGAAGCCGCCCTGGGCATGGCGAAGTGCGAGATAGTCCGCCATCAGCTGGTCATGCAGATCGCGCTCGATCGTCACCCGCGCATCCTGCACCAGCGAAGCGACGTCATAGGAGGTCGGCCCGATCATCGCGTCCTGGAAATCGATGAGGCCGATACGCTTTATGCCCTGTTCATGCGCCCGCCAGATGATATTCGGCGAATGCATGTCGCGCAGCAGCAGGTTCGTTTCCGCGTCATCGAGCTGATCTATCAACTTGTCCCAGATCGTCAGATAGTCGGCCCGTTCCTCGTCGCTTGCCGGCGCGCCCCGCTTCCAGGGCAGATGCCAGTCGAGCAACAGCCGCGCTTCCATCTTCATCGCGGTCCGGTCGAAATCCGGAATGTGATGGAGGTGATCGGGCGTGACTGGAATATCGCGGGGAATCGAAAGGCCGTGCAGATGCGCAAGGCAGGCGACGCTGGCACGATAGCGTTCGGCAATAGGCTTTCCCTCGGCGTCGAGCACGCCGCCGGTGCCGAGGTCCTCGATCAGAAGAATGCCCTGGTCGTAGTCGGCGGCGAAGATTTCCGGCGCAGCGAAACCGTTCTCGCGCAGGATATTGGCGACCGCAACGAAAGGATAGGCATCCCAGGCCAGATGCGCGACCTTCGGATAAGGCTTGCCGTCGAGCACGGCCGGCCCTTCCGGCAGGCGTGGCCAATCCATCAGGATCACGCGGCCGCCACCGTCCTTGGGATAGATGGACTCATAGGCACGCAGCGAGGCATCGCCCGTGAGGAAGCGCCTATGAGCACTGCGATAGCCATGCGAATCGAGAAAGGTGCGGATGGCTAGCACGCGCTCGATGCGCGCCATCTGTTTGGCCGGTGCCGTGATTGCGGCGCGCCGCCCTTCGCCCTCATGCATGAGCTTGAGGTCCACGCGCTCATTCGGCAGTTCTCCGTCGGCCATTTCCGGCCATTCGACGAGGCAGATACCGGTCTGCAGGGCCTCGTCAAAGCCGAGCTCCGTCAATTCGCTCGGATCGCCGAGGCGATAGAGGTCGAAATGCGAGACCGGGATGCGCAACTCATAGAATTGCACCAGCGTGAAGGTCGGGCTCGGCACATCCAGTTCGGCATCGTCCGCCATGGCTCGCAGCAGCGCGCGTGCGAGCGAGGATTTGCCCGCGCCAAGATCGCCCGACAGTGCCAGACAGTCACCGGCCTTCAAGGCCAGTGCCAGATCTTCGCCGAGCTGGGCTGTGGCCGTATCATCTGCGAGGAAGAGGGAAATGCTGCTGCCGGAGGCTGTCATTCTGCTGCGACGGAATGGGGCAACTCAGCCGAAGGGATCCGGCAGGTCACCATCGTCCCCTTGCCGGCCTGGCTTTCGATGGAAACCTCGCCCTCATGCAGGCTGACGAAGCTTTCGACGATGGAAAGGCCAAGGCCTGCACCGCTGCGCTTGCCGCCCTTGCCGCCGGAGGCGAAGCGGTTGAAGACCGTGTGAAGCAGCTCTTCCGGAATGCCGGGACCTCTGTCTGAGACCGAGAAGACGAAATCCATGCCCTCGCGTCCGCATTTAAGCGAGATCGTCGACCCCTCGGGCGCGAAATTGGCGGCATTGGTCAGGAGCTTCAGCAGGATCTGCTTCAGCCGCTGCTGGTCGGCGACGATGGAGCCGAGATGGGCAGGCACGGTGATCTCAAGCATCACGCCGCTTTCCTGCAGCCGGTCGGCGATCTGCATCGATACTTCATCGAGCAGATCGTTGAGCACGATCTCGGAATAGTTCAGCCGCATAATGCCGGCATCGACCGTCGCGAGGTCGAGAATGTCGTTGACCAGCGTCAGCAGTACGGAAGACGAGGTCGAGATATGGTCGATATATTCGGCCTGCCGCTCGTTCAATGCGCCGATGCCCGGCGTCTTCAGGAGGTCAGTGAAGCCGATGATGTTGGTCAGCGGTGAACGTAGCTCGTAGGAGACGTGCTGGACGAAATCGTTCTTCAGCTCGTCGGCCTTGAGCAGCGCCTCGTTCTTCTCGGTCAGGGCGCGCTCGGCGCGCACGCTGTCGGTCTTGTTGACGAAGGTCAGCATGGTCTGCGCATTCGGCAATGGAATGACGGCGTAGTCGAGCACGAGATTGGAGTAAAGCTCGAGTGTGCCCTGCGATGAAGGCCGCTCGTCGTCGAAGCTGGTGATCTGCTCGGCAAACCGCTTCCAGCCGTCCGTCCGGTCGTAGGAAGGCGCGCACGCCTCCGCCAGAGCCTGGATATGCGTTCCGGGCTTTGCCTGTGCCTCGGTGATGTTCCAGAGGATGCGGAATGCCGGGTTCGACAGTCGGATGCGGCCATCGGGGCCGAAAACGGCGACGCCTTCGGAAAGGTGGTCGATGGTTTCGCCCTGAACCTTGACCAGCGTGTTGTAACGCGTTTCGAGATCGACCTGCTCGGTCAGGTTCTCGAATACCCAGGTGGCGCCACCCTGCGGATGCGCCGTGGCGAAGACCCGGAGAATCTGGCCGTTGGGTAGGTGCCAGAGATCGGCCTGTGTATCGAGTGCGCGATAGACCGAAAGGACGTCGTCCTTCCATGTCTTCCAGTTCAGCTGCTCGGGCAGCTTCTTGGCGCTGCGCAGCCGGTCCAGAAGCTCGCTATTGTCGGGCCGCTTTTCCAGAAATGCTATGTCGAGCTCCCAAAGCTGGACGAAAGCCTGATTGTAGAATTGCAGCCGCCGCTCGCCGTCGAAAATCGCAACCGGCGTCGCCAGATGGTCGAGCGTTTCGGCGTGGCTCTTCAGCGTGCGCGCGAGCTCCGCGCGAACGGATTCCGCCTCGGACACGTCGATGGCGATACCAGCCGATCCGTTCGGAGCCCTGACATCGACGACATCGAAGAAGGTGCGGTTGCCGTGCACGACAGTGGAGATCTTGTCGTGGAAGGGCGATTCCGGCGTGGCCGCCGCACGAATGCGTTCGCGGGCCACCGTCGTCAGGAATTCGCGCCCCTCGCGGAGTGCCTCTTCTGCGGAAACCGCTTCCACCGCTTCGCTATAGGCCTGGTTGACCCAGGTGAGCTTGCCTTCGGTATCGCGTTGCCACACCGGCAGGTCGATGGCATCGAGCAGGCTCTGGAAGGTGGAAATCGAGGTCATCAGCCGGTCGCGCTCGATCTTCAGCTCGGCGAGTTCGGCACGCAGATTGTTGAGCGCGATGAAGCGGACGAAGGCGCGCCCGCCGGAAATGCGGCCCTGTGCCTCCAGGATCTCGTCGCGGTTGGTTTCGACCACCATGTCGAAGCTCTGGCCGCTGCCGCGCAGCTTGTCGATCGCCTTGTCGAGTTCGCCGGCCGACCATGATTTCAGCCAGCGGCCAAAGGCGAGGAATTCGTTGTCCTGCGGCGCGCCGGTCTCGACTGGAAGCTGGCCGAGCAGTTCGGGCCGCGCGTTCGGGCCGTCCCAGATGACGATGCGGCGGTTCTTGTCGGCAATCAGCGCCTGATATTGCGAAATGCGCTGGTTTGCGTCCGAAAGGGCCGTCCGGATCTCGCGGCTTTCGCTTTCCATGTTGCCGCGCTGTCGGACCATCCACATGGTCGAGAGGAGCGCGGCGGAAATGACGCCGATGATGACGGAGAAGACGGCCATTTCGGATGAGGTGAAGAGACGCATGCTCGCCTGCGCGGCGCTGTTGCTCTGCGCGAGAACGGGACCTGCCAGACCGGCTATGAGGCCGCCGAAAACGCTGAGCCGCAGCAAGCGGCTCAGGCGCGCCAGCCGACCTTTGCCCTGCTTCGTTCTTGCCGAAAGCCGATATGAACTACCCCGCTGCAACCGCGCCGCCACTCGGTGTAGCGCTGGTTGATGCAGGTTGTCTTCCCCTTCAAACATAAGAGGTCTGTCTCCGTCCTATAATGTGCCGCATCCTGACAAGACATCCCATTTTCATGGCTCCGGGCGGGCCCGGTTCGTCACGAATCAAGTGTAAAAACAATACTGCCTAAGGAAATCGGCGGGAAGGGAGCTGGCTAAAAAATAAGCCCCGGCACTTTGTCAATGCCAGGGCCACAAGATGTTGTGGATACTGTTTTTTATAATCAGTATCTGTAGTGGTCGGACTTGAATGGCCCCTTCGGCGTCACGCCGATATACGAAGCCTGCTCTTCGGAAAGCTCCGTCAGTTTGACGCCGAGCTTGGCAAGATGCAGGCGAGCGACCTTTTCATCGAGGTGCTTCGGCAGCACGTAGACTTCGTTCTTGTACTGGCCGGGCTTGGTGAAGAGCTCGATCTGAGCCAGCGTCTGGTTGGTGAAGGAGGCCGACATGACGAAGGAAGGGTGGCCGGTGGCGTTGCCGAGGTTCAAGAGGCGGCCTTCCGACAGCAGGATGATGCGGTTGCCCTTGGCGAACTCGACCATGTCGACCTGCGGCTTGATGTTCGTCCACTTGAGGTTCCGCAGCGCGGCAACCTGGATCTCGTTGTCGAAGTGGCCGATATTGCCGACGATCGCCATGTCCTTCATCGCGCGCATATGGTCGATGCGGATGACGTCCTTGTTGCCTGTCGTGGTGATGAAGATGTCGGCCGAGGAAACGACGTCCTCGAGCTGAACGACTTCGTAGCCGTCCATGGCGGCCTGCAGGGCGCAGATCGGGTCGACTTCCGTGACCTTGACGCGGGCGCCGGCGCCGGAGAGCGAAGCGGCAGAACCCTTGCCGACGTCGCCATAGCCGCAGACGACGGCGACCTTGCCGGCCATCATCACGTCGGTGGCGCGGCGGATACCGTCGACCAGCGATTCCTTGCAGCCGTACTTGTTGTCGAACTTCGACTTGGTGACGCTGTCGTTGACGTTGATCGCCGGGAAGGGCAACAGGCCCTTCTGGCTGAGCTGGTAGAGGCGGTTGACGCCGGTGGTGGTTTCCTCGGTCACGCCCTTGATGGCGTCACGCTGCTTGGTGAACCAGCCCGGCGTTGCCTGCAGGCGCTTCTTGATCTGTGCGAAGAGGATTTCCTCTTCTTCCGAATGCGGATGGGAGAGCACGTCCTCGCCGGCTTCGGCACGAGCGCCGAGCAGGATGTACATCGTGGCGTCGCCGCCGTCGTCGAGGATCATGTTGGAGAGGCCGCCATCGGCCCACTGGAAGATCTTGTCGGTATAGGTCCAGTAGTCCTCCAGGCTCTCGCCCTTGACGGCGAAGACCGGGACGCCGGAAGCGGCGATGGCCGCGGCGGCATGGTCCTGCGTGGAGAAGATGTTGCACGATGCCCAGCGCACCTGAGCGCCGAGGGCCACCAGTGTCTCGATGAGAACGGCCGTCTGGATCGTCATGTGCAGCGAGCCGGTGATCCGCGCGCCTTTCAGCGGCTGCGCTTCGCCGAATTCGGCGCGGCAGGCCATCAGGCCGGGCATTTCGGTCTCGGCGATTGCGATTTCCTTGCGACCATAGTCGGCAAGGCCGATATCCGCGACGAGGTAGTCCTTTTCAGTGCTCATGAAGATCTCCAGCCTGAACGATGCAATCGTGCCGTGGGCAACGCCTCGGCCGAATGCAACAAGAATTGCACGCTGACAGCGTGTGGATGATGCCGTGTAGCAGGCTTCAGGTTGGAAATCAATGATGATATAAAGAAGTCTTTATGTCTTTATATCCAGTTGGGATTGCAGGCAAGCGCCCTAGATTTCCTCGCCGAACTTGTTGGCAACCAGCTGGTCAAGCGCTTCGAGCGCTTCGGCGGCCTGATTGCCGCTTGCCGTCACCAGCACGCTGCAGCCGGGGCTGGCCGCCAGCATCATCAGGCCCATGATCGAGGTGCCGCCGACCGTCGTGCCGTCTTTCGAAACGGTGATGGCGGCGTCGTAGGCTTCGACGGTCTGCACGAATTTTGCCGAGGCACGGGCGTGCAAGCCCCGCTTGTTGACGATCAGGAGTTCCCGGGAAAGTTCGGTCATGGGGGCGGTGTCTGCCTCGTTATTTGCCACTGAGCACACGGCTGGCCACGTTGATGTATTTGCGCCCGGCCTCCGAAGCTTCCACCAAGGCCCTTTCCATGTTGTTGTCGCCGCGCACGCCCGCAAGCTTGATCAGCATCGGCAGATTGACGCCAGCGATGACCTCGGTGTGGCCGCTATTCATGACGGAGATTGCGAGATTGGAAGGAGTGCCCCCGAACATATCGGTGAGGATAATGACGCCATGCCCGTCATCCGCGCCGACGACAGCCTGCAGAATGTCCTGCCGCCGCTTGTCCATGTCGTCTTCGGGACCAATGCATACCGTCTCTATGAACTTCTGCGGACCAACGACATGCTCGACAGCATGCCGAAACTCTTCAGCCAGCTTGCCATGAGTGACAAGCACAAGTCCAATCATGATATTACTGCTCCCATGGCATACGCAAACAGGTGGCCCATATCGCAATGCAGCAATGTCGTCCACCGGTGGGGGGACATCTTGGCGATGAAAAGGCGAAGTGCAAGCTTAAAATATAGGATCTGCGTGCCTGTACGGGCCTAAATGGCCGATTAGCCAAAACTCGCGCCGATTTTCGCCATTATTATGGCCAGGGGATTCGCGGAGGTTGCGGCTAGGCGGATCAAGGGCAACCGGATGGAGTCGCTAATATCGACCTGCTCGTCCTCCGGTGGCAGCCTTTCCGCCGATTCCGGGTCGACCGGGCGGATGGCAAAGTGCATTTCGCCCTCGGAAATATAAGGCATCCGAACGATACCGGTGTAGCGGATTTCCATGAGCCCCGCGATCGAGGGCGGGCATTTCGCGAGAACGGAGCCATTCTGTTCTGTGATCAGCACTCGGTCGTCTGCGATCAGGCTCGCGGCAAGCCCGAGCGGCCTGGCTGCCGTCAGGCATGAGAAGGCAAGGGTGGATTTGCCGCTGCCCGAGGGGCCGAGAAACAGAAGCCCGGTCGTACCGATGACGATTGCAGTGGCGTGGATATTGGTCGCTTCGCCGGCCATGCGAGCGCTCACGCCGTCGTCTGGGCGGGCAGCGAGAGGATGAAGCGGGCGCCAAGCAGCGTCGAGCCGTCGCTGTCGACGATGTTCTCGGCGCGCAGCGACCCACCATGCGCCTCGGCAATCTGCCGGCTGATCGAGAGACCGAGGCCGGAATTCTGCCCGAAACCTTCGGATTCGGGCCGGTCGGTGTAGAAGCGTTCGAAGATGCGGTCGATATTTTCGGCCTGAATACCGGGACCATTGTCTTCGATATAGATGACGCAGCGCGTCCGCGTCCGCGTCAGCCGCACGGTGATCTTGCCGGTTTCCGCGGGGACGAAGGATCGCGCATTTTCAATGAGATTGGTGACGATCTGGCCGATGCGCAGGTCGTGACCGTCGATGGAGAAGTTCGCCCTGTTGCCCGGTTTGCGGTCGACGATATAGTCGATCTCGACAGCTTTCTTGCTGTGGCCGACCTGTCTGGAAATCTCGATCATGTCGCGCAGCAATACTTCCAGATCGAGCGACTTGGCATCCGAACGTGCAAGCTCGGCATCGAGGCGCGATGCATCGGAGATATCGCTGATCAGGCGATCAAGGCGGCGAACGTCATGCTGGATCACATCCATCAGCCGCTTCTTGGAATCGTCGCTCTTGGCGAGCGGCAGTGTCTCAACGGCGCTGCGCAGCGATGTCAGCGGGTTCTTGAGCTCATGGCTGACATCGGCGGCAAAACTCTCGATCGCATCGATACGGTCATAGAGTGCCGAGGTCATGTCGCGTAGCGCGATCGACAGATTGCCGATTTCGTCCTGGCGGGCTGAGAAATCCGGAATCTCCTCGCGCTCCTTCGCCCCGCCGCGGCGCACGCGGATGGCAGCCGCCGAAAGCCTGCGCAGCGGATTGGCGATAGTGGAGGATAAAAGCAGCGACAGCACGACGTTGACCAGCGTCGCGACGCCGAAGACGCGCATAATCGCCAGGCGCTCGGCATGGACGATCTTGTCGATATCGCCGGCCTGGGTCGACAGCAGCAGCACGCCGAGCACGGCGCGGAAGCGCTGGATCGGCACAGCGACCGAAACGATCAGCTCGCCTTTCTCCGTGGTGCGGACAACAGCGCCGCGCACGCCCGTCAGCGCGTTCATGACTTCCGGATAGATGGAACCGTCGCCACCAGGCGCTTCCTTATATACGGGCAGGTTGCCCGGCTGCAGCATCTTGTTGAGCAAGCCGCTGAACCAGTCGGACCAGCTCTGCTTCTCGTCGTCGACCGGCGGCAGGTCGTAGCGCAGCACCTGGCCGCGCGAATAAAGATGGC
The DNA here is from genome assembly GCF_030182495.1 of Rhizobium aureum. Classification (NCBI taxonomy): domain Bacteria; kingdom Pseudomonadati; phylum Pseudomonadota; class Alphaproteobacteria; order Hyphomicrobiales; family Rhizobiaceae; genus Rhizobium; species Rhizobium aureum. The sequence goes on from NZ_JAQJCI010000015.1 coordinate 109,578, forward strand.
GGCTGTCGAGCAGCAGGTTGGCATCGGCATCGAAGATGCGGGCGCGGGTGCGCGTCGGAGAGATCAACCGCGTCAGCACCGGCGCCACTTTCTCCGGATCGATCGGGAATTCCAGATCCTCGTCGTTCGGAATCGGCGTGATGCTCTGGCCTGCCTGCAGTTCCAGCAGCTTCTGCGGATCGATGGTGATGGAGTTGGTGTCGACCGATGCCGAAGCCGAGACGGCGCCGGCGATGATCTCGCCCTGCGTCAGCAGGCTCTCAACGCGGGCATCGATCAGGCCTTCGCGGAACTGGTTGAGGTAGAGAATGCCGCCGACGAGGACGACCAACGCCGCTAGATTGAAAAACAGGATGCGCCGCGTCAGGCTCGAAAAGACGGCATTGCCGAAGATGCGGCGGATCAGAACGAAGGGATGGGTCCAGCGCCGGCGCGCGATTCGAGCGCCGCTCGGGCTTTCCGAGTCGTCTATCTCTCTGTCCTGCACCAGCTGCGCCAAGCCAACGGCCCTTTCGAAGAACGGGATCGGCGATCCCGTCCGCATGCCATTATTCCATCGTCCGCCGTATGGTCTAGTTAACTCTTATGCAGCTTCGCGGAAACGGTAGCCGACGCCATACAGCGTCTCGATCATATCAAAATCGAGGTCGACCATCTTGAATTTCTTGCGTAGCCGCTTGATGTGGCTATCGATCGTACGGTCGTCGACGTAGACCTGCTCGTCATAGGCCGCATCCATCAGCGCGTCGCGGCTCTTGACCACGCCCGGGCGCTGGGCAAGGGAATGGAGGATGAGAAACTCGGTGACGGTGAGCGTCACTGGCTCGCCCTTCCAGGTGCAAGTATGGCGTTCCTGGTCCATGACGAGCTGTCCGCGCTCCAGAGAACGGGCCTGCTGGGCAGCCCCCGGCTTCGCAACGGCATTGCCGCCGGCAGCATTTGCGGCTTCGCGGGCGGAGGCACGGCGAAGCACCGCCTTGACGCGTTCGACCAGCAGGCGCTGCGAAAACGGCTTGGTGATGAAGTCGTCAGCGCCCATCTTCAGGCCGAAAAGTTCATCGATCTCTTCGTCCTTCGAGGTGAGAAAGATCACCGGCAGGTCGGATTTCTGGCGCAGTCGGCGCAACAGCTCCATGCCGTCCATGCGCGGCATCTTGATATCGAAGATCGCCAGTTGAGGCGGCCGGGCCAGCAGCCCGTCCAGCGCCGAAGCTCCGTCCGTGTAGGTCTCTACCTTATATCCCTCTGCTTCCAAGGCAATCGAAACGGAAGTCAGGATATTGCGGTCGTCGTCAACGAGCGCGATTGTCAACATGGTGTTCGTCTCCGTCATCAGTGCGCGTCTCCCGGATTTGGAATCCAGCCCAGGCGGTCTGCCAGCTCGGTCGGCGGTAACCTGGCGCGCTTATGGGGATAAAGGTGGAACAAATTGTGGCAAAGATAAAGGGGAGGATTGTCGCGAGGAAAAACCCTTGCGCTGAGGTTGTGTGATGTGACGTCCCCCCACCCTTCATTCAAACGATTTAAAATTGAGGAAATTTATTTAAATCGATTAAATAACTGATATCATTAAATATTTCTCGCTTATGGCTCTTGTGCTTTTAAAAAGAGCCCTCTACGCTTTAGTTAGTTCTAACGGCCAAGCCCCTTTGTAGAGGAAAAAGTGATGGAGCAATTCGGCGTTCGCAATCCCGCAACCGAACTGGGATCGATCGGACTGGGAGCCGCCGCCAGTGTTCGCTATAACCTCATGGAAGCTCATCTTTATGAGGAAGCGATTCGCCGGCGCGAAGCCGATCTGACCGCCGATGGCGCGCTCAGGGCCTTGACCGGCCAGCACACCGGCCGTTCTCCGAAGGACAAGTTCGTGGTGCGCAATGCCACCACGGAAGACCAGATCTGGTGGGATAACAACAAGCCGATGTCGCCGGAGCATTTCGAGTTGCTTCATGAGGACATGCTGGCCCATGCCCGCGGCAAGGACCTGTTCGTGCAAGATCTGATCGGCGGCGCCGACGTCGACTATGCTTTGCCGACGCGCGTCATCACCGAATTCGCCTGGCACTCGCTGTTCATCCGTAATCTGCTGATCCGCCCCGATCGCGCGGCACTGGAAAGCTTCGTGCCGCAGCTGACGATCATCGACCTGCCGAGCTTCCGCGCCGATCCGGAGCGCCATGGCTGCCGCACGGAAACGGTGATCGCCTGCGATCTCGTCAACGGTATCGTCCTCATCGGCGGCACTTCCTATGCCGGCGAGATGAAGAAATCGGTCTTCACCGTCCTGAACTACCTCCTGCCGGAACGCGGCGTCATGCCGATGCATTGCTCGGCCAATGTTGGCCCCGAAGGCGATGCTGCGATCTTCTTCGGCCTGTCGGGCACGGGCAAGACGACACTCTCGGCAGATCCGACCCGCACCCTCATCGGTGACGACGAGCATGGCTGGGGCGAAAACGGCATCTTCAATTTCGAAGGCGGCTGCTACGCCAAGACCATCCGCCTGTCGCCCGAGGCCGAGCCGGAGATCTACGCCACGACGCGCCGCTTCGGCACCGTCCTGGAAAATGTCGTGCTCGACGAGCATGGCCGGCCGGATCTCGATGACGGTTCGCTGACGGAAAACACCCGCAGCGCCTATCCGCTGCATTTCATCCCGAATGCTTCGGAATCCGGCATCACCGGTCATCCCGAGACGATCATCATGCTGACGGCAGACGCTTTCGGCGTCATGCCGCCGATCGCCAGACTGACGCCGGATCAGGCGATGTACCACTTCCTATCCGGCTACACCGCCAAGGTCGCCGGTACGGAGAAGGGCGTCGTCGAGCCGGAAGCGACCTTCTCGACCTGCTTCGGCGCTCCCTTCATGCCGCGCCATCCGGCCGAATACGGCAACCTTCTCAAGGAGCTGATCGCACGCCACGGCGCCCGTTGCTGGCTGGTCAACACCGGCTGGACCGGTGGTGCCTACGGCAAGGGAAGCCGCATGCCGATCAAGGCAACCCGTGCATTGCTCGCTGCCGCCCTGAAGGGCGATCTCGACAATGTCGAATTCCGCATCGATCCGAATTTCGGCTTTGCGGTTCCGATCGCGGTCGACGGCGTCGATACCGCGATCCTCGACCCGCGCTCCACCTGGGCCGATGGCGAAGCCTATGATGCGCAGGCTAGCAAGCTGGTGCAGATGTTCGTCACCAACTTCGCGAAGTTCGAGGATCATGTGGACGGCAACGTCCGTGATGCCGCTCCGGGGATCCCGGTTGCAGCGGAGTAAGTAATCTCACCGGAGCAATGACTCACGTGAAACCCGGCGGCCAGTTCGCCGGGTTTTCATTTTATCTGTCAGTAGTTTTCAACCGCGCATCAATGTGGGATAGACAGGCGCGGAGAAAATCATGGCCAGCGAAGCGCTTTACATCAACGATCGAATCACGATTGCCGGCTGGGAACTGACGGAACAATTCGTTCTGGCGGGCGGTCCCGGCGGTCAGAACGTTAACAAGGTCGCAACCGCAGTCCAGCTTTTCTTCAACGTCCAGAATTCCCCGTCGCTGACGGACCGCGTCAAGGCGAATGCGATCAGGCTCGCCGGCCGGCGGGTTTCCAAGGATGGCGTTCTGATGATCGAGGCCAGCCGCTTCCGCAGCCAGGATCGCAATCGCGAGGACGCACGCGAACGCCTGAAGGAGCTGATCCTCGAAGCTGCCGCCCCGCCGCCACCGCCGCGCCGAAAGACCAAGCCGACGAAGGGGTCGATCGAGCGCCGATTGAAGGAGAAATCCGGGCGCTCCGAGGTCAAGAAGATGCGCGGCAAGGTCGGCGGCGACTAAGGTTTGGTTTTCGGGCTGCAGTTTTGATTTGGTTGGGTAAAATGAGGCTTTGTCAGGCAAGTTCGGCGTTGCCGTAACTCTGTGCCTGGGCCTTCATCCTAACCTTCTCCCCGCAATGCGGGGAGAAGGGACGACAGCGCTAAACAACGAAACTCTCTGCTCGTGACGAGTTGGCGTCGGACACGATGGATCCCCTCGCCCCGCTTGCGGGGAGAGGGCTGGGGTGAGGGGCCAGGCACAATAGTTCGGCAATGACCGCTCACCTGACCGGCATCATCGTAGGAAACCAAAATGCTGCTCCCCAACGGAATTCGCCATCTGCCCGGATATGTCGACCGCCCCACCCAGGAAGCCTTGGTTGAAGCGATCCGCGGCGTCGTGGCCGAGGCGCCGCTCTACACGCCGGTCATGCCGGGCACCGGCAAGGAAATGTCCGTCCGCATGACCAATTGCGGTTCGCTCGGCTGGGTGACGGACAAGCAGCGCGGCTATCGTTATCAGTCGACCCATCCGATCACTGGCCGCCCATGGCCGGCCATACCGCCACAACTGCTCGATTTCTGGCGCGATATAGCAGGCTATGAAAAACCTCCGGAGGCCTGCCTCGTCAATTTCTATGGCGACGATGCCCGCATGGGGTTGCATCAGGACCGTGACGAGCAGGATCTCAAGGCGCCTGTGCTGTCGATCTCGCTGGGGAACACTTGCCTCTTCCGGGTCGGTGGCCTCAGCCGCAATGATCGCACGCTATCCTTCAAGCTTGCGAGCGGCGATATCGTCGTTCTGGGCGGTGAGGGAAGATTGTGCTTTCACGGTGTCGACCGCATCTATCCGGCAACGTCGACATTGCTGAAGAACGGCGGACGGATCAATCTTACCCTTAGGCGCGTCCAGCCCTGATCCTCAAAGCTTCCTCAACGCCACCTGCTCGATCAGGTGATTCCTGCCCTTCTGCAGGATGAGGTCGGCACGCGGCCGCGTCGGTAGGATGTTCTGGCGCAGGTTCTTCAGGTTGATGTTCTTCCACAGCCCCTCGGCGATCGCCAGCGCCTCGTCCTCGCTGATGGAGGCGTAGCGATGGAAGAAGGAATTGGGATCGCGGAAGGCCGTCTCGCGCAGCCGCATGAAACGGGCGACATACCAATTGTGGATCAGTTCTTCGTCGGCATCGATATAGATCGAGAAGTCGAAGAAATCCGAGACCATGGGTACGATCTTGCCGTCAGCCGGCAGATGCCGCGATTGCAGCACGTTGATGCCTTCGAAGATCAGGATATCCGGGCGGTCGACCGTCTTGAATTCGTTCGGCAGCACATCATAGACGAGGTGCGAATAGGAGGGCGCCTGCACATTCGGCTGGCCGGCCTTGATTGCCGAGAGGAAACGCAGCAGCGCTGCCGTATCGTAGCTTTCCGGAAAACCCTTGCGCTGCATCAGGTTGCGGCGCTGCAGCTCGGCGTTCGGATAGAGAAAGCCGTCCGTGGTGACGAGATCGACCTTCGGGCTCGATGGCCAGCGGCCCAGCAGTTCCTTCAGGATACGGGCCGTGGTGGATTTGCCGACAGCGACCGATCCGGCGATGCCGATGACGAAGGGCGTCTTGGCGATATCGGAAAGGCTGAGGAAGCGATTGCGCTGTTCGAAGAGGATCTGCGAGGATTCCACATGCGAGGATAAAAGCCGTGACAGCGACAGATAGATGCGCCGGACTTCGTCGAGATCGATCGGGTCGCCCATGGAGCGCAGCCGCGTCACTTCATCGGCGGTCAGCGTCAGCGGCGTATCGGCCCGGAATTTCGCCCATTCTTCCGAGGAGAAGAAATAGTAGGGCGAATAGGCTTTCGCCTGGAAAATATCGAGCGTCTCGTGTGTTGGCTCGGTCTTGGTCGCTATCGTCATTGCGTTTTACCGGCTTGCCTTCTCTTGAAGGCCGGATTGGGCGGTGCGCCTTTCGAGCTCACCCATGACATTCTCTAACGGAATGCCGGCAATCTTCAATACGACCATAAGATGATATAGCAGATCGGCGGCCTCGTAGGTAAGATTGTCGCGATCGTTGGTGACCGCCGCCATCACGGCTTCGATTGCTTCTTCGCCCAATTTCTTCGCCGCTTTCGGCTGGCCAGCGGCAAAAAGCTTTGCTGTCCAGGATTCGTCCGGCGAGGCCTTGGAGCGTTCCTCAACGATTCGTTCGAGGTCGGAAAGGGTAAATCCGCTCATCGCTTGCTGTCTCCTAATCCAGCCGCATGGGAATGCCGCGCTCGGCCATGTAGCGCTTCGCCTCGCCCACCGAATAGGTGCCGAAGTGGAAGATCGAAGCGGCGAGCACCGCCGTCGCATGGCCTTCTTTCACGCCGGCGACGAGGTCGTCGAGATCGCCGACGCCGCCCGAGGCGATGACCGGAACGCGCACCGCATCGGCGATCGCCCGTGTCAGCTCCAAATCATAGCCGACCTTGGTACCGTCGCGGTCCATGGAGGTAACGAGCAGCTCGCCGGCGCCGCGCTCAACCATCTTGCGGGCGAAATCGACGGCGTCGATGCCCGTCGCGTTGCGGCCGCCATGGGTGTAGATTTCCCAGGCGCTCAGATTGTCGCCGCCGAGTGCCTCGGTGCGCCGCCGCTTGGCGTCGATGGAAACGACGATGCACTGGTTGCCGAACTTGTCGGCCGCTTCGGCCACGAAATCGGGATTGTTGACCGCCGCCGAATTGATCGAAACCTTGTCGGCGCCGCAGAGCAGCAGCTTGCGGATATCGGCAATCGTGCGAACGCCGCCGCCGACCGTGACCGGCATGAAGCACTGTTCGGCCGTGCGGGCCACCACGTCGAAGATGGTGTCGCGATTGTCGGAGGAAGCGGTGATGTCGAGAAAGCAGAGTTCGTCGGCGCCGGCCGCGTCATAGGCCTTGGCGGCCTCGACGGGATCACCCGCATCGACAAGATTGACGAAGTTGACGCCCTTGACGACGCGGCCGTCCTTGACGTCGAGGCAGGGGATGACGCGGGCTTTCAGGGTCATTGCGCTGCCTCCTTGGCCTGCTTGATCAGCGCCAGTGCTTCCATCGGATCGATCCGGCCATCATAAAGAGCGCGGCCAGAAATCGCACCCTCCAGTTTTCGGGCGTCGGGCTGGATCATGCGCTTGATATCGTCGAGTGAGGCGAGGCCGCCGGAGGCGACGACGGGGATGGAAACGGCATTGGCCAGTTCCAAAGTCGAGTCCCAGTTGATGCCAGTCAGAATGCCGTCGCGGTCGATATCGGTGTAGATGATCGCGGCAACGCCGGCGCCTTCGAATTTTTTCGCGAGTTCGATGACGCCCAGTTCGGAAGCCTCGGCCCAGCCCTCGACCGCCACTTTGCCGCCCTTGGCGTCGATGCCGACGGCGATATGGCCCGGATACCGCCGGCAGGCTTCGATAACGAGCGCCGGATCGCGCACGGCGACCGTGCCAAGGATGACGCGAGCAAGCCCGCGCGACAGCCAGTTTTCGATATGATCGAGCGTGCGGATGCCACCGCCCAGCTGCACCGGGTTTTTGGTCGCCTTGAGAATGGCATCGACGGCGGCACCGTTCACGGTCTCGCCGGCAAAGGCGCCGTTGAGGTCGACGACATGCAGCCATTCGAAGCCCTGGTCTTCAAAGGCTTTCGCCTGAGCGCCGGGATCGGGATTGTAGACTGTCGCTTGGCTCATGTCGCCGAGCTTGAGGCGCACGCATTGGCCGTCTTTTAAGTCGATAGCGGGAAAAAGTATCATGGTGTCTGTCCTTGGAGCGCGAGCCTTATGGCTTCCAGCGCAGGAAATTGGCAATCAGGGCAAGGCCGAGTTTCTGGCTCTTTTCCGGATGGAATTGCGCGCCGGCAATGTTGTCTCGGCCGACGAAGGCCGTCATCGGCCCGCCATAGTTCGTCGTCGCGATAACGTCGTCGCCGTGGTCGGCGGCCAGATGGTAGGAATGGACGAAATAGGCGTGCAAGCCATTAGGCCCGGTCTCGATCCCCTCGAAGAGCGCGTGCGGGTGGCGGATATCCAGCGTGTTCCAGCCGATCTGCGGGATTTTCAGGCTGGGATCGCTCGGCGTCATTTCCTTGACGTCGCCCTTGATCCAGCCGAAGCCTTTCGTGATCGTCTTTTCCAACCCGCGCGACGACATCAGCTGCATGCCGACGCAGATGCCGAGGAAGGGGCGGGCCTTGTGTTCCACAACGTCGATGACCGCTTCTGTCATGCCGGGCACGGCATCGAGACCGCGGCGGCAATCGGCATAGGTGCCGACGCCGGGAAGAACGATGCGATCCGCAGTGGCGACGCGCTCGGCATCGTCAGTCAGATCGATCTCGGCGTCTATACCTGCCTCGCGGGCCGCCCGCTCGAAAGCCTTGGTGGCCGAGCGCAGATTGCCGGAACCATAATCGATAATCGCGACGCGCATGGTCAGCGTCCTCCATCATAGCCGGGAAGGCCGAAGCTCGGGCCTGGGCGGCTGGTATTCGTGTTGGTGGCCGAGATATCCCAATTTTTCGAATGGATATTCGGGTTTGGCGCCTGTTCCAGCTGTGAAAAGTGGATTTCTTCTGCGGTCGTCAGATCGTGTGCCGAGACGAGGTTTTCAACCGTCCAGCCGCGGCCAAGGAGACGACTGCTGACCGCATGCCGGCCCTCAAGAGCCGCAAGGACATGCACGCCCAGCAGAAGTGCGGCTCCAGCGGCAAAGAAGCCCGGCTGACGCATCAGTTCCAGCGCAATACCCTGCAGCAAAAACGCAGCGATCGCGTGCAGCCACAGCCGATGAAAGAGCATCCAGAGCGTCGGAAACAAAAACGCCGTCCACGAAAAGCCGTCGCGGATAAATCGCGTGTGATCGCGATACCGATCCGATGCTTCGGACCGGTTCGTTGCTCCGGGAGGCGTCAAAATCAGATAGCTTGCCATTCTTCACTTCCCCAGTTTGGGGCTTAGGCGAGCGTGCCTTTCGTCGAGGGCACCCGGCCTGCCTGCCGCGGATCGATCTCGGTTGCGGTGCGCAGTGCGCGCGCAACGGCCTTGAAGCATGTCTCGGCTATATGGTGATTGTTGGCACCATAATGGTTGAGGATATGCAAGGTGATGCCGGCATTCTGCGCTAAGGCCTGGAAGAATTCGCGTACCAGTTCGGTGTCGAAAGTGCCGATCTTCGGGGCGCTGAACGAGACGTTCCAGACGAGGAAGGGCCGACCGGAAAGATCGACGGCCGCCTTCGTCATCGTCTCGTCCATGGCGAGATCGATCGATGCATAGCGGGTGATGCCGCGCCGGTCGCCCAGGGCCTTGGCGATCGCCTGGCCGATCGCGATGCCGGTATCTTCGACGGCATGGTGATCGTCGACATGCAGGTCGCCCTTGGTGTCGATCTCCATGTCGATCAGCGAATGTCGCGACAGCTGTTCCAGCATATGGTCGAAGAAGCCGACCCCCGTCGAAATCGTCGATTTGCCGCTGCCGTCGATATTGACGGAAACGGAGACCGAGGTCTCGTTGGTCTTGCGGGAAACGCTTGCCGTGCGGGTCGCTGCGGTCTCTGCCATGGGCTGCTCCATCGGAATACGGCCGTTCCTTATCAGGCGTATCGGGAAATATCCAGAAGTTACGCAAAGGCCTTACGCGTTTAGCCGGCTTGCCGCCATTATTCGGGCGCGGTTGCCATTTGCAATCGCCAAAACCCCTCTTACATAGGTGCTGACGGGGCCGATACGCGGCCCGGCAGAGAGCCCGCCGAAACGGGGGCAAACAGGTGTTAAATGACGACAATCGTGACTATTCGCAAGGGTGGCAAGGTGGTGATGGCTGGTGATGGCCAGGTGAGCCTTGGCCAGACCGTAATGAAGGGCAATGCGCGCAAGGTTCGCCGCATCGGCAAGGGCGATGTCATCGCCGGTTTCGCCGGCGCGACCGCCGATGCCTTCACCCTCCTCGAACGCCTCGAAAAGAAGCTCGAACAATATCCCGGTCAGCTGATGCGTGCCGCCGTCGAGCTCGCCAAGGACTGGCGTACCGACAAATATCTGCGCAACCTTGAAGCCATGATGCTGGTTGCCGACAAACAAGTAACGCTCGCCATCACCGGCAACGGCGATGTGCTTGAGCCCGAACATGGCGCCATGGCGATCGGCTCCGGCGGCAATTTCGCGCTCGCCGCCGCACGCGCGCTGATGGACAGCGACAAGTCAGCTGAAGATGTCGCCCGCCGCGCTCTCGATATTGCTGCCGACATCTGCGTCTACACGAACCACAATGTGGTCGTCGAAACGCTCGATGCCGAAGCCTAAGACGTTCCTCTCTTGATAGTTTCCAGCCCTGACAGGGAACATACGAAATGACCACTTTTTCCCCCCGCGAGATCGTTTCCGAGCTCGATCGCTATATTGTCGGCCAGCATGAGGCCAAGCGCGCCGTGGCGATTGCGCTGCGCAACCGCTGGCGCCGCCAGCAGCTCGAGCCCGAGCTGCGCGACGAAGTCATGCCCAAGAACATCCTGATGATCGGCCCGACTGGTGTCGGTAAGACGGAAATCTCCCGCCGCCTTGCCAAGCTTGCCGGCGCCCCCTTCATCAAGGTCGAAGCCACCAAGTTCACCGAGGTCGGCTATGTCGGCCGCGATGTCGAACAGATCATCCGCGATCTCGTTGAAGTTGGTATCGGCCTGGTGCGCGAAAAGAAGCGCGCCGAAGTGCAGGCCAAGGCGCATATGAGCGCGGAAGAGCGTGTGCTCGATGCGCTGGTTGGTGCCACTGCCTCGCCGGCGACGCGCGACAGCTTCCGCAAGAAGCTGCGTGACGGCCAGCTCGACGACAAGGAAATCGATATCGAAGTGGCCGATACCGGCTCCGGCATGCCCGGTGGCTTCGAGATCCCCGGCATGCCCGGCGCCAATATCGGCGTGCTCAACCTCTCCGAAATGTTCGGCAAGGCCATGGGCGGCCGCACGAAGAAGGTGCGAACGACGGTCAAGGATTCCTACAAGGAGCTGATCCGCGACGAGTCAGACAAGCTGATCGACAATGAGGCGATCCAGCGCGAAGCCGTGCAATCGGCCGAAAATGACGGGATCGTCTTCTTGGACGAGATCGACAAGATCGCCGCCCGCGACGGCGGCATGGGTGCCGGTGTCTCCCGTGAAGGCGTGCAGCGCGACTTGCTGCCGCTGGTCGAAGGCACGACGGTTTCGACGAAGTACGGTCCGGTCAAGACCGACCACATTCTCTTCATCGCTTCCGGCGCCTTCCACGTCTCAAAGCCGTCGGATCTGCTGCCGGAACTGCAGGGCCGCCTGCCGATCCGTGTCGAGCTCCGTCCACTGACCAAGGAAGATTTCCGCCGCATCCTGACCGAGCCGCAGGCAAGCCTCATCCGCCAGTACAAGGCGCTGATGGAAACGGAAGACCTGAAGCTCGATTTCACCGACGATGCCATCGACGCGCTCGCCGATGTCGCGGTGCATCTCAACTCCACCGTCGAGAATATCGGCGCCCGCCGTTTGCAGACCGTCATGGAGCGGGTACTCGACGAGATCTCCTATAATGCCTCGGATCGTGCCGGCGTATCGGTGACTATCGATGCCGCCTACGTCCGCGAGCATGTCGGCGATCTTGCCAGCAACACCGACCTGTCCCGCTTCATTCTGTAAGCCGGCCGGCAAAGGCGATTTAAAACAGTAAACACTCGACAGCGGGCCGTTAACTTTTTAGTTAGGGGCTCGTTTCTTGTGTCGCGTGGCTTTATTCGGCCAAGATTATCCGTCAGGCAGCCGCACGGAAACATCGGTGGAAACTTCGACAGGACGGCCATCTTGCGACGCATACTGATCACCCTTCTTCTGGCGGTCGCCAGCTTCTCCTGGATGCCAGCCTATGCGGATGCGGCGACCGCGGTGCCTCCGGGCAACCGCAATGCCGAGCAGCCGCCGGTTCCTGGCGCCTCCGTCCGGCGCACGCGCGGCACGAATTCGACCTTTGAACGCAAGTACCAGAAGGTCCGCGAATTGCTGGCGACCGACACCAAGCTGATGGCGAAGATCAAGTCGACGGCGCGCGCTTACGGCATCGATCCGATCCACATCATCGGCGCGCTCGTCGGCGAGCATACCTACAATGTGGACGCCTATGACGGTCTGCAGTCCTATTATGTCAAGGCCGCTTCCTATGCCGGCCAGAGCTTCCGCTTCGCCTATGATGGCGAAAACGTCGATGATTTCGTTGCCCGGCCGCAATTCGATGCCTGCAAAGGCAAGGGTGATTCCTACAGCCTCTGGACCTGCCGAGAAGACGTCTGGGAAGACGATTTCCGCGGCAAGACGGTTGGCGGCAAGTCCTATCCCGACAATCGCTTCAGCGCGGTCTTCTTCCAGCCTTTCTATGCCGGTCAAACCTTCGGCCTCGGCCAGGTCAATCCGCTGACGGCGCTCGAGCTCTCTGACCTCGTCAGCCGCACCTCTGGTGTTGCGAAGCTGGACGAGAAGGATGCCGGCGGCGTCTACAAGGCGATCATGGACCCGGACCTGTCGCTCGCCTTCGTTGCGGCCTCGATCCGTAAGTCGATCGATGACTATCGCTCGATCGCCGGCATGGATATTTCGGGCAATCCGGGCATCACCGCGACGCTCTACAATCTCGGCAATTCCCGCAAGCGCGCCGCCGCCCTTGCCGCCAAGAACCGCGGCTCCTCCCAGCCGGTCTGGCCGGAAGAAAATTACTACGGCTGGCTCATCAATGATAAGCTGAGCGACCTGAAGTCGCTTTTATAAGCGGGCAGCGCGACGTTTTATCGTCTGGATTTTGCAGGCGGCGTTCCCCATATCGAAGGGGTGCGCCGCTCTGATTGCGTTCGTTCGGCAATGGCCAGTTTTCGAGGAGAGTTGATTCATGGATATGATTCCGGAAGCCTTCTCGCCGCCGGCTCCGATCCCGCGCACCGTGCCGCCCTCCCGTTTGACGATCATCCGCACGATCCTGCGCAATCCGCTCGAACTCTGGGGCGAGCCCTCCTATACGCTACCCTGGATCAAGACCAAATTCTTCAACGAGCGGACGCTCATCGTCAATGATCCCGGACTGATCAAGCATGTTCTGGTCGACAATGCCGCCAACTACCGCATGGCCGATATCCGCCAGCTCGTGCTCCGGCCGATCCTGCGCGATGGCCTGCTGACGGCGGAAGGGCCGGTCTGGAAGCGCTCGCGCAAGGCGGTCGCGCCGGTGTTCACGCCGCGCCATGCTCAAGGCTTTGCCGGTCAGATGTTGGGTCAGAGCCTGGATTATGTGAAGAAATACGAGGATGTCGGCAACGAAGGCACGGTGTTCGATATCGCTACCGATATGACCGAACTGACCTTCGCCATTCTGGCGGAGACGTTGTTTTCCGGCGAGATCGTCACCGAAGGCGAGCATTTCGCCGATGAGGTCAACGAACTCCTGCATCGCATGGGCCGGGTCGATCCCATGGATCTTTTGCGTGCCCCGGCCTGGGTGCCGCGCATCACCCGCATCGGCGGCCAGCGCGTGCTCGACAAGTTCCGCGGCATCGTCCGCACCACCATGGACAAGCGGCTGGAAAAGATGCGGAGGGACAGAGCCAGCGCACCGGACGATTTCCTCACGCTGCTTCTCGAAAAGGCCGGTCCGGATGGGCTGACCATGGAGGAGATCGAGGACAATATCCTCACCTTCATCGGCGCCGGTCATGAGACGACGGCCCGTGCACTTGCGTGGACGCTCTATTGCGTCGCCAATAGTCCGCACATTCGCGAGGCTATGGAAGAGGAAATCGACCGGGTACTTGCAACCGATGGCGAACCGGTTGCCTGGCTCGATCTCATGCCGAATGTCCGCGCCGCTTTCGAGGAGGCGATGCGCCTTTATCCGCCAGCGCCGTCGATCAACCGCGCCGCCATCGCCGATGACGAATGGGTAAGCGTCAAGGGCGAGCGCGTGACGATAGAAAAGGGGATCACCGTCCTGATCATGCCCTGGACCCTACATCGCCATGAGCTTTATTGGGAAAAGCCGCGCGCCTTCATGCCGGAGCGCTTTCTTCCGGAAAACCGGGCCAAGATCAATCGCTTCCAGTACCTGCCGTTCGGCGCGGGCCCCCGCGTCTGTATCGGCGCGACCTTCGCGCTGCAGGAAGCGGTCATCGCCCTTGCCGTCATGATGCGCCGTTTCCGCTTCGACCTGACCGAAGAAACCGATCCCTGGCCGGTGCAGAAGCTGACGACGCAGCCACGCGGCGGTTTGCCGATGCGGGTTACGAGACGATAGAACTGTTTTTGCCGCCTGCCAGCTAGCGGCTTGGCCCGGAAGGGTGCAATAACGGCATCGCAGTGCATTCAAGAGCTGGATATTGCCGTGACATCTCACTTCCTGCTCGGCATCGATACGGGTGGAACCTACACCGATGCCGTTCTCTTCCATGAAACCGATGGCGTGATCGCCAAGGCGAAATCGCTGACGACGCGGCATGATCTGGCCGTCGGCATTGCCGGCGCTGTCGATGCCGTCATCGCCAAGGCCGGTATTCCCGTTTCGGCCATCGGCCTCGTATCGCTGTCGACGACGCTTGCCACCAATGCGCTTGTCGAAGGGCAGGGTGGCCGCGCTGGGCTCATCATGATCGGCTTCGGGCCGGATGATCTCAAGCGTGATGGTCTTGCGGAAGCGCTGGGGTCCGATCCCGTGCTCTATCTCCCCGGCGGCCACAATGTGCATGGTAATGAAAATCCGCTGGATCTGACGGCGCTGCGTGACGCATTGCCGGAACTGGCAAAGTCGGTCTCGTCCTTCGCCGTTGCCGGCTATTTCGCTGTGCGGAATCCGGCTCATGAAATCAGGGTGCGCGACTGCATCCGCGAACTCTCGCATCTGCCCGTCACCTGCAGCCACGAGCTTTCATCGAAGCTGGGCGGGCCGCGCCGCGCCCTGACGACGCTGCTGAATGCCCGTCTCGTATCGATGATCGATCGCCTCGTCGGCGCCTGCGAAGGGTTCCTGGCGACGCGCGGCATTTCCGCACCGATGATGGTGGTGCGCGGCGATGGCGCCCTGATTTCGGCTGACGAAGCCAAGCTTCGGCCGATCGAGACCATCCTGTCGGGCCCGGCGGCAAGCCTCGTCGGCGCGCGCTATCTCACCGGTCTCGACGATGCCGTTGTGTCCGATATCGGCGGCACCACCACCGACGTCGCCGTCATGGAGGATGGCCGGCCACGGCTGGATGCCGATGGCGCCGTGGTCGGAGGCTATCGCACCATGGTTGAGGCCATCGCCATGCGCACCTATGGTCTCGGCGGCGATTCCGAAGTGAAGATCAACGATCGCGGCCTCGTCGCCGCTTTCGAACTCGGCCCCCGCCGCCTGCTGCCTCTGAGCCTCGCCGCTCATATACACGGCGCTGCGGTGCTTGAGGTGTTGGAGCAGCAGCTGCGGGCGACGCATCTCGCTCGCAATGCCGGCCGCTTCGCGCTCCGCACCGGCGTGCCGGATCATCTGGCAAGCGGTCTTACGGCACCCGAGCAGGCGTTGTTCGACCGGATTGGCGCTGCTCCCATGGCGCTCGACAAGCTTCTGACGATGACGTCGCAGAAGGCGACGCTGGACAGGCTGGTGGCGCGCGGCCTTGTGCATCTGAGCGGCCTGACGCCCTCAGATGCAATGCATGTGCTCGGCCGGCAGGGCCAGTGGAACGCTGAGGCGGCTCGCCTTGGGTTAGCTCTGGCGATGCGGCTGAAGGACGGTTCCGGACGCGCCATTGCCGCATCCGTCGAGGAGCTGGCGCAGAAGATCGTCGATCGGCTCACGCGTCAGTCCGCGGATGTCATTCTTGCCGCCTGCCTCGCCGAGGATGGCGTTGCCGATCTGAATCCGGCGAAATCCATCTCCATCGATCGCGCCCTTCGCCGAGCGCCGGGCATCGCCCGCTTCGCCATTTCGCTCGATCGCCCCCTTGTTGGGCTCGGCGCTTCCGCCCCGGTCTATTACCCTGCCATCGCGGAAATGCTGGCGACGGAAAGCGCCATTCCCGCCGATTCGGATGTCGCCAACGCCGTCGGCGCCGTTGTCGGCCAGGTGCGCACCAGCGTTACTGTTTTCGTCACCATGCCGGAAGATGGTATCTATGTGCTGAACGGAGCCGGTGAAAGCCTGCGATTTACTGACGAGGACCGGAGCTTCGTCAATGCCCGCTCGCGCGCCGCCGAGGCGGCGATGGCGCAGGCAAGGCTCAATGGCGCGGTGGACCTCGTGTTGGCGATGGATGAGCAGGTGGATGCGCCTGAAGTCGAGGGTAATCGAAAACTGATCGAGGCACGGTTCATCGCGACAGCAAGTGGCCGACCGCGAATCGCCATGAATTGATTATTTCCCGGAGCGCATAAATCTTTCGAACTATTGCCAAATTGACGGAAGCGAAACCATCGGCAAAGTGGCAGCATGTGAAAAATGAGCCAAAAGATGGCCTTGAGGAGTATTTGGCATGAGCCGCATTGAGAAGAACGGGCTGCAGATCGAACCGGTACTTTATGATTTCCTCGTCAGGGAAGCGCTGCCAGGTTCGGGTATCGACGCCGAGACCTTTTTTGCCGGCTTTTCCAAGATCGTCCACGATCTTGGGTCGAAGAATCGCGAGCTCCTCGCCAAGCGAGACCGCATGCAGGAGGCTCTCGACGACTGGTATCGCAAGAACGGCGCGCCCGTCGATCTCGCTGCTTATGAGGCTTTCCTGCG
Organism: Rhizobium aureum; assembly: GCF_030182495.1. Lineage (NCBI taxonomy): Bacteria > Pseudomonadati > Pseudomonadota > Alphaproteobacteria > Hyphomicrobiales > Rhizobiaceae > Rhizobium > Rhizobium aureum. The sequence goes on from NZ_JAQJCI010000015.1 coordinate 126,169, forward strand.
CGACATCGGCTATATCGTGCCCGAAGGGCCTGCCTTTACGATCTCGACTGCCAACGTCGATCCGGAAATCTCGGAGATCGCCGGTCCGCAGCTCGTCGTTCCCGTCATGAATGCCCGCTATGCACTGAATGCCGCCAACGCTCGTTGGGGATCGCTTTACGACGCCCTCTATGGCACCGATGCTATTCCCGAGACAGACGGCGCCGAGAAGGGCAGGACCTATAATCCCAAGCGCGGCGAGAAGGTCATCGCCTGGGTTCGCGATTTCCTCGATTCCGCGGTCCCGTTGACCGGCGCAAGCTGGAAGGACGTCGCCGGCCTTGCCGTGAAGGATGGCGTGCTGGCAGTTACGGCGAAGCCCGGCGCCACGGCGTTGGCGGATCGCAGCCATTTCGCCGGTTATCTCGGCGATGCTGCCAAGCCTTCGCATATCCTCATAAAGCACAACGGGATCCATATCGAAATCGTCATCGATGCCAACACCGATATCGGTAAGGCCGATCCAGCCAATATTTCCGACGTTCGCCTGGAATCGGCAATCACGACAATCATGGACTGCGAGGATTCGATCGCGGCTGTCGATGCCGAGGACAAGGCCGAGGTCTACCGGAACTGGCTCGGCCTGATGAAGGGCGACCTGACCGAGGAAGTCGCCAAGGGCGGCAAGAGCTTCACGCGCCGGCTCAATCCCGATGTCGCCTATACCGCGCCGGATGGTAGCACCTTCGACCTGCATTGCCGTTCGCTGATGCTGGTGCGCAATGTTGGCCACCTGATGACCAACCCGGCCATTCTCGACCGTGACGGCAACGAGGTACCGGAGGGCATCATGGATGCTGCGATCACCGGCCTGATCGCGCTCTATGACATCGGTCCGAACGGCCGTCGCAAGAATTCGCGCACCGGCTCTATGTATGTCGTCAAGCCGAAGATGCACGGCCCTGAAGAGGTCGCCTTCGCGGTCGACATCTTCTCGCGCGTCGAGGACCTGCTTGGGATGCCGCGCAATACCATCAAGATGGGCATCATGGACGAGGAGCGTCGCACGACGGTCAACCTCAAGGAAGCCATCCGCGCCGCCCGCGAGCGCGTCGTCTTCATCAATACCGGCTTCCTCGATCGCACCGGTGATGAAATCCATACCTCGATGGAAGCAGGCCCGATGATCCGCAAGGGCGATATGAAGCAGGCGGCCTGGATCGGCGCCTATGAGAACTGGAACGTCGATATCGGCCTCGAATGCGGCCTTTCCGGCCATGCCCAGATCGGCAAGGGCATGTGGGCCATGCCGGATCTGATGGCGGCCATGCTCGAGCAGAAGATCGCTCACCCGAAGGCCGGCGCCAACACCGCTTGGGTGCCGTCCCCGACGGCTGCGACCCTGCACGCCACCCATTACCACCGCGTCAATGTCGCCGACGTGCAGAAGAGCCTGAAAAGCCGCGCCCGCGCCAAACTTTCCGACATCCTGTCCGTGCCGGTCGCCTCGCGACCGAACTGGACGCCGGAGGAGATCCAGCGCGAAATCGACAACAACAGCCAGGGCATCCTCGGCTATGTCGTGCGCTGGGTGGATCAGGGCGTCGGTTGTTCCAAGGTACCCGACATCAACAATGTCGGCCTCATGGAAGATCGCGCCACCCTGCGCATCTCGGCGCAGCACATGGCCAACTGGCTGCACCACAAGGTCATCACCGAAGTGCAGATTCTCGAAACGATGAAGCGCATGGCGGCCGTGGTTGATCAGCAGAATGCCGGCGATCCCAACTACATCGCCATGTCAGGCAATTTCGACGGTTCGGTTGCTTTCCAGGCAGCCCTCGATCTCGTCCTCAAGGGCCGCCAGCAGCCGAACGGCTATACCGAACCGGTCCTGCATCGCCGCCGCATCGAACTGAAGGCAAAGCACGCAGGGTAAGCTCCGTCTTTGCTTCGGAGGCCACCTCGATCCTTCGAGGCCTTGGCGTCTGCGCTGACGTTTTGACGGCAAGGCACCTCAGGATGAGGTGGAGGGACTCTTGCGGCCAGCGGAAAAGCGCGTAGCCAAAGGCGAAGCCTCGGACGAGGGCGGGTGTGATGGTTGGGATCGATCCCAAATTCCTCAAACAAAAGGCCGCCGGATACCGATCCGGCGGCCTTTTTCAATCCGAATGCCAAGTGATTACTGAATAACGACGACCTTGGTGCTGCGGCCCGGAAGAACGCGGCTGTAGAGATCGATCACGTCCTGATTGATCAGGCGGATGCAGCCCGAGGAGGCAGCAGTGCCGATCGAAGCCCATTCCGGCGTGCCGTGCAGACGGAACAGCGTGTCCTGGCCCTTTTCGTTATAGAGATACATGGCGCGTGCACCGAGCGGGTTGGAAAGACCCGGGTTCATGCCGCCCTCGACATACTTGGCAATTTCCGGACGGCGAACAGCCATTTCCTTCGGCGGGTGCCAATTCGGCCATTCCTGCTTCCAGGCTACGTATGCAGTACCGGACCAGGAGAAGCCCTGCTTGCCGACGCCGATGCCGTAACGCATCGCTTCGCCATTGCCAAGGATGTAATAGAGGTGACGCTCGCGCGTATTGACGATGATCGTGCCTTCAGCTTCATCCGTGTTGTATTCGACGATCTGACGGCGAAACTGCGGCTTCACCTTCTGGATCGGGATCGCCGGCAGCTGAAAGCCATTGTCGGTCGTCACACCATAGTCGCCATCGAAAGTCTTGATGGTCTCGGTAGCCGAATTTGCGGTGGCGGCCGGCGCTGCTGCTGCAGTGCTGGCATAGCCAGCCGATGCAAGCATTGCGACAAGGCCGAGTGCGGTCATAGCATTACGGATGCGCATGAAAGTCTCTCGAAATTTCGTGGCGGGGGGCGGATGGTTATCTACCATCTTTGTCTACGGTATATTTTCCATTAAACTAGTCTTTGCAAGCTGCTCTGGCCCTACAAAAATAGGGCCGGCGCGCAAATTAGAAGGACATGGTTTTTTTGCAACAATGCTTGACCTGTCCACGAGACAATTCATGACGATTTTGAACGTTTACAATAACAATCCGTTAATAGATGGTCGGCAGTCGGAACGGGCCATGCTTGTACGCAAGGGTGTGCAGCTATTACTGCACGACATGCGTCACGCCGTCCTACCGGAGCTGCCGCTCGCCAGCGGTCGCCGCGCAGATCTCATCAGCCTTTCGGAGAAGGGCGAGATCTGGATCATCGAGATCAAGACGTCGATCGAGGACTTTCGCGTCGACCGCAAATGGCCCGAATACCGGCAGCATTGCGATCGGATGTTCTTCGCGACACACAAAGACGTGCCGCTCGAGATCTTCCCTGAGGATTGCGGACTGTTTCTATCGGATGGTTACGGCGCCCATATGCTGCGCGAGGCGCCGGAGCATCGCCTGCCGCCGGCGACGCGCAAGTCCGTGACGCTGAATTTCTCCCGCGCGGCCGCCCAGCGGCTGATGCTGGCCGAATGGGCAACGGGCAAGGATTTTGCCTTCTCCCCTCGGGGAGAAGGTGCCCGAAGGGCGGATGAGGGGGGCGAGGAGCTTTAGTTTCGGGCGCTTTTTGCAGCTCGCGCTTATAGCGTCCCTCTCCCGAGGCAAAGGCATGCTCTATTTCGGCGCCCGCTTGGCGAGGATGCGCTGCAGCGTGCGGCGATGCATGTTGAGGCGGCGGGCCGTCTCGGAAACGTTGCGCTCACACATTTCATAGACGCGCTGGATATGTTCCCAGCGGACGCGATCGGCCGACATCGGGTTCTCGGGCACTTCGGCCTTTTCGCCGGGGCGCTGCGTCAGCGCCGCATAGACGTCGTCCGCATCGGCAGGTTTGGCGAGATAGTCGAGCGCGCCGAGTTTGACGGCGGTCACCGCCGTCGCGATGTTGCCATAACCTGTCAGGACGACGATATGCGTATCGTCGCGCCGCTGACGGATCGCCTCGATCACGTCCAATCCTGTGCCATCACCCAGCCGGAGGTCAACCACGGCGTATTTGGGCGGGTTCGCCTTGGACCTGGCAACGCCTTCCGCTACCGATTCCGCCGTCTCGACTGCAAAGCCGCGTGTTTCCATCGCGCGTGCCAGGCGGCGTAGAAACGGGCCGTCGTCGTCGACGATCAGCAATGTGGCATCCGGGCCGATATGGGCCGCTGCATCCTTCACTCCGGCGTTTGGAGAAGCGCTCTCTTTTTCCGTCATTTTTATCTTCTATCCCGGCGACCATCCGCCTGCATATTCAACCGATTTTGACGACCGCTGTTTTAAGCCGTGAAAATCATTTTGTCGAATTACTGTCGATCAGCACGCGCGGCCATTCGACGCGGACACGAGCTCCCGGTGTCTCGGGATCGCGATTGCCGAAGAAAAGGGTAGCGCCCGAGCGCTCGAGCAGTGTCTTGGCGATGAAGAGGCCGAGTCCGAGGCCGCCGGCGGTATCGTCCCGCTGGCGCGATGTGACATAGGGTTCGCCGATGCGCGCCAGTATTTCGGGTGAATAGCCGTTGCCGTCGTCCTCGATGACGATGGTCAGAGTGTCGACGGTATATTCCACGGTAATGGTCACCGTCTTGCGAGCATAGTCGACAGCATTTTCGATGAGGTTACCGAGCCCATACATGATGCCGGCATTGCGTGACAGAACAGGTTCGCCGGAGCGCGGGCTCTTCTCGATCAGTTCCAGCGTGATCCCGAACTCGCGATGCGGCGCGATCACCTCTTCCATCATCGAGGATAGCGTCAGCCGCCGCATATGCGCCTCGTCTTCAGAGGAGAGCGTCGTCAGCCGTCTGAGAATATCGCGGCAGCGCTCGCTCTGGCTGCGCAGCAGCGCCACGTCCTCGCGAAAGCGGTCATCCTCGCGCAGTTCACGCTCCATCTCCTTGGCGACGACGCTGATCGTCGCAAGCGGTGTACCGAGCTCATGCGCCGCGGCCGCCGCCAGCCCGTCGAGCTGCGACAGGTGTTTTTCCCGCTGCAGCACCAGCTCCGTCGCCGAGAGCGCATCGGCGAGCTGCGACGCCTCCATGGAGACGCGATAGGCATAGAAGGCGGCGAAGGCCATGGTAGAGGCAATGGAGCACCACACGCCGAGCTGCATGACGCTGTGCACGTTGACGGAGACACCTTCGTACCAGGGAAGCGGGAAGGGCGAGAAGGCAAGGCCGGTAATGCAGATCATCGCCAACAGGATCAGCGGCATGCTGTAGCGGATCGGTTGCGAGGCGAAGGAGATGATAACGGGCACGCAGACCAGCGCCGAGAAAGGATTGGCAAGGCCGCCGGTGATCAAAAGCAGCCCGCAGAGCTGCAGAAGATCGAGGCTGAGCAGGGCAAAGGCCGCCGGCGGCTCCAGCCGGTGCGTCGGTGGATAGCGCAGCGTCAGGAAGAAGTTAATCCAAGCCAAGCAGGCGATCAGCACGCCGCAGGGCAGGAGCGGCATCGGAAACTTCAGCCAGAAAGCGACGATCATCACAGTCACCGTCTGGCCGCCGACGGCAAGCCAGCGCAGGCGCACCAGCGTCTGCAATCTTAGCCGTCGGCTCGTATGGTGGCCCTCCTGCGCCTTCGTTTCGGCTTCGGAGAGCTTTTCCAGTCCCCGGAAGAAGCGTGCCATCGTTAGGTTCCCCGTGGTTTGGCGCGTGTGGTCGGCAGGGCCTCGGCCGGGTCTTCCGGCCAGGGATGCCTCGGGTAGCGCCCGCGCATATCGGCGCGCACATCCTTCCAGGATCCGGCCCAGAAGCCCGGCAGGTCGCGCGTCGTCTGGATCGGCCGGTGCGCCGGCGATGTCAATTCAAGCAGCAGCGGCAACCGGCCGCCGCCGATGGCCGGATGCTGCTTCAGTCCGAACAGCTCCTGGACGCGAATGGTCAAGAGCGGCTCCTCGCCGTCATATTGTATGGGATGGCGCTGGCCGGTCGGCGCTTCGAAATGCGTCGGCGCCATCCGGGCGAGATCGCGTTGCAGTTCATGCGGCACGAGAGACATCAGCCCGTTGGAAAGGCCGCCGACGGAGATGTCGGAGAGGCCGCGCGCATCGGTCTGAAACGGCGTGAACCATTCGTCGAGCCGCGTGAGCAGCGCCTCGTCGCTCATATCGGGCCAGGGTTCGCCGATCGTGCGATGCAGGAAGCCGATTCTTTCCCGCAGCTGCGCAGCCTCTTTCGAGAAAGGCAGGACGCTGATCCCGAGGTCGCGAATACCTTCGGCGAGGGCCTTCGCCGCCTGCTCGCCGGTGGGCCGCGGCAGGGGCGTTTCCTCGAAGATGATGGCGCCGAGCCTTGTCGCCCGCCGTGCCCGCACCTGACGGCTTGCCTTGTCGAAAAAGCTCTGGTCTTCGGTGCGGATCTCGCCCGGCAAATGCTCTTCGACATCCGCGCGGGAAATCTCCGCCGCGGCCAGAATGCGTGCCTGCGCCGCACGTCCGGTCAGGTCGGCGATGACAAGCATCTGCGAACCGGCAAGCCGTTCGGTCTCCGGCAATTCCGCGCCGCGCCCATTGGCCATGACGAAGCGTCCCCGCCCACCGCGCTGCAGGGCGATGCGGTCGGGAAAGGCATGCAGCAGCAGCGCACCGGCGAGCGGGGGAATAGAAGAGGTTGAATTGCCTTTGCCACCGACAGCCTGAGCAAGGCGTCCGGCCAGCCGGCGCGCGGCCTCGGCTCGTTCGCCTTTCTCGGTCTTGAAGCGCCGCAGCCGGTCTTCCAGGTCGATGCTCGATCCGCCGAGCCCCTGTTCCGTCAGCAGCATGGCAAGCAGCGCCGCTTCGCGTGCCTGGCCGAATTCGCCAGCCGATATCACCATCGCCGCCAGGCGCGGAGGCAGGGCGAGTTCGCGCATCAGCCGCCCGCGCGCCGTCAGCCCGTTTTCCGCGTCGAGCGCACCCAGCTGCCGCAGCAAGGTCCGCGCCTCGGCAAGTGTGGTTGCAGGTGGCTGGTCGACGAAGGCGAGCGTTGTCGGATCCTGCACGCCCCAATGGGCGAGATCGAGCGCCAGGCCTGAGAGATCGCTGGAAAGGATCTGCGGCGGCGTAAAGGCTGGAAGCGCCGCCGTCTGACCCGGGTGCCATAGGCGGATGGCGATGCCCGGTTCGGTTCGCCCGGCGCGGCCGGCGCGCTGATCGGCCGAGGCGCGCGACACGCGCACCGTCTCGAGCCGCGTAATGCCGGTGGAAGCCTCGAAAACGGGCAGGCGCTGCAATCCGCTGTCGATGACGATGCGCACGCCGTCGATGGTGATGGAAGTTTCGGCAATCGAGGTCGCCAGCACGATCTTGCGCGTGCCCCGCGGCGCTGGCCGAATTGCCGCATCCTGCTCCTTCTGGCTGAGATTGCCGTAGAGCGGCGCAATCATCGTCTCCGGCGAGAATCGCCCTTCCAATCGCTCCACCGTGCGGGTGATTTCCGCCTGACCGGGGAGAAAGGCTAGGATGGAGCCCTGCTCGCGCGCATGCGCATCGAGGATCGCCCGCGTCACCGTATCCTCGATCCGCTCTCCCGCTGGCCGATCCTGGTGGCGGATATCGATCGGAAAGCTGCGACCCATACTTTCGATGACGGGCGGGTGGTAGAGGAGTGCAGCGACACGCTCCACATCGAGCGTTGCCGACATGACGAGGATGCGCAGATCCTCTCGCAGGGCTGCCTGAACGTCGAGCGCCAGCGCCAGGCCGAAATCTGCATCCAGCGAGCGCTCGTGGAATTCGTCGAAGATGACGGTGGAGATGCCGGAGAGTTCGGGATCGTCGAGGATCATCCGCGCGAACACGCCCTCCGTCACCACCTCGATGCGGGTCTTGGCGGAGATGCGGTTGTCGAGCCGCATGCGGTAGCCGACTGTATCACCCATTTGTTCGCCGAGCAGCGAGGCCATACGGGCAGCAGCGGCCCTCGCCGCCAGCCGTCGCGGTTCCAGAAGAATGATCCTGCCATCGCCGCGCCATGCCTCGCCCAGCAGATAAAGCGGCACCAGCGTCGTCTTGCCCGCGCCAGGTGGTGCGGAAAGCACGGCGCGCCGCTCGTTAGCGAGGGCTGTGCCGATATCGGCAAGCACATGCGAGACCGGCAGCTCAGGTAATGAAGGCACTCTATATGTCACGCCTGCCTGCCCCGCATATATCCATAGGCAAAAGCTTGCACTTGCCGGGTCGGCGCGGCCTGCGCCTGCCTTTTATCGAGAAGCACCATATCCGCTCCCTTCAATCTCTCGATGTCTATTAGGTCCTGGGTGTCCGGCTGGCAATGAGAGGCGGATCCGATGCTTGCAACAGGGCGCAAGTGGCTCGTTACGAGCGCGTATCTGGATGATTCCGGCAGGCGGTGTAAAATGAATCCTGAAATCGTGGCCAATGGCGAAAAAATCTCCAAGATTTCGATCGAGTTGACAAATCCTCTTTTCCATTCAATCACTTACAAAAATGTCAGAATTTTTACAGCTGGAGTGTTGACTTGGTTCGGAGGTAGGGTCTATAAGCCCGATCACTGACGAGGGCGGCGGCGCTGCTGGCGACGAAGTCTCTCGCTCTGGTGTTTCCTGGATTGGCTGCGATGCTGATTGGTGGTTCTGGGCTGAGGCTTGGGATTGGTGGGAATGCTATTTTTGACTGGGTTTACTGGTCGGTTATTTGACAATTGAAGATGAGAAGAAAGAGAAACGTGGGCGGCGAAGCTTGCGGGACCGG
>NZ_JAQJCI010000016.1:0-133432 GCF_030182495.1 Rhizobium aureum
CAACTCCCGATGCCAGTGCCTTGCGACGCCACCCATAAAGCTGCGAGGGATCCAAGCCTTCAGACCGGGCAATCGCCGAGACATTGGCCCCAGGCTGCAACGTCGCGGCCACGATCCGCGCCTTCTCATCATCCGACCAGTCACGCGGCTTGCGTCGTCTTCGCACCGGCTCCGCCGTCAAAACCTCAAAGGTTCGAGGGTGATTCACACTGTCGCTCATGGAATTCTCCGCATGACTCATGCAGAAAATCGCCGATCAGCAGGCCGAAAGATACGTGGGGTGGCCTACGCGCTTACGACTGAATGTTGCATCTGAGGGAAAGGCTAACCGCACCAGGGAAAATGCCTCATCGCCGAAAATCGTAGCCTTCACATTAGGGATCGCATGAGGTTTTGAAAATTTGAGCAACCATGGATATACCTTTTCATGCTTTCGTCAGCACACTTCTGCTGCAAGGGAATCCAAAAGCTGGCGATATAATTGTCTTTATTCAGGTAGCCGTCAGGAGGATCTATCAAATGTTGTTGCAGGACAAATAGCCCCTTGGGAAGCAATGACGGAAATTGGCTTTCGGCGAATGATGGCTATCATCTTATCAGCGATCGGCTTTTTAGGTTTGAGTTGCGCCGCTTATGCTGCCTGTCTTCAACTGCATGATAATTTTCATACGGTCATCGATGGTCAACTCTATCGCTCAACACAGCCAACTTCTGACCAGCTTTCTGCCTATGTACGAACGCATGGCATCAAGACGATCATCAATTTAAGAGGCAATCATTCAGGAGCAGCGTGGTACGACAATGAAGTCACCGTGGCGAGAGGGTTGGGGATAATTCCTATCGACTTCGGCATGTCTTCTTCTAAGTCAATATCTCCTCAGACGGCACAGCAAATTGTCGAGCTCATTGCCACAGCATCCAAACCGATGCTTATCCATTGCCAGTCGGATGCCGATCGCAGTGGACTGGTCGCTGCTCTTTACATGAAAAAGATTGCCGGGTTTGACGGGAAAAAAACGCAAGACCAATTATCGTTTTATTATGGCCATGTCGAAATTCCCATAATTTCATCCGCCTATGCGATGAACCGCAGCTGGAGAGTTATCGAGGCGAACGATGAAAACAGGAGCGGATCGTATTAGAAAGTGCAGCTTTCGTGCGGTAGACGTCATGGCGTGCACGTCCGCCATGACGCCTATCACGAAGAACGAGCTCCTGCCACGGCACCGGATTTCACTATGACCCGCCGAGGCCTCGGCATGAAAATTGAGGACTGACAAGCTTCATGAGAATAATTCACCGACCATCCATCCGTTCGCGCCGCTATATTGCTGCCGCACTTGTTTTCTCCATTGTGGTCGGGCCGGCAGTTGCAGCCTCGCTGAAAAGCATAATGGGCGATATGCGAGACAACACAACATCGGCCAAAGCTATTCTCGTCAATTTCGACGCCGCCGCCGCCAAGCAGGTTCTGCAACGTTATGCTTCGCAAGCTCAAGCAGCAAACAACATGTTTGCAGGCCAAGGTGGCGCCAAGGAAAAAGACTTGAGCGTGCGCTTCCAGAAACTGGCAGCTATGGCAGCTGCCGCAAGCCAGGCCCCGCAGACAAAAGTCTCATTTCGCAAGGCATTCACCGAAGTGGCAAGCGAATGCAAATCCTGTCATTCGACGTACAAATAATGGCTCCGGACCTCGTCGGAGCAGGAGTATGATATGAAAGAACATCGGCATTTGATTGACAACCGCTCTAATGAAGACTCGGGTAACAGCAGCGATATTTCCTCAGCAAAGGACGAGCATATCCGGGCGTGGGATCTTCCTACACGTCTTTTCAAATGGTCGCTTGTCGCGCTTATCATAACGGCCTGGATATCGAGTGGCTTCGATGATCCCGAGATGGTCGTCCACAAGTTGGTGGGTTATGGTATTCTCATACTTATTGTTTTTCGAGTTCTCTGGGGCTTCGTTGGTAGCACGACTGCCCGCTTCTCAAACTTTGTGCGCTCGCCATCCATAATATCGAACTATCTTAAGGCATTGCGCCGGAACAGGGCCGAGCATTATCTCGGTCATAATCCCGTAGGAGGAGTGATGGTTATCGGGCTGCTTCTAGCTTGCGGGGTTCAAGGACTCCTCGGGCTGTTTGCCAGTGATGGAGTGACGGCAGCGGGACCCTTTGCCGACGCGGCAGGTGACACGATTTCGAGTTGGGCGGCCTCTGTCCATGCAACATGGTTCTATATCGCTATTGTTGGTCTTGCCTGCGTGCACATTGCGACAAACCTCTACTACCAGCTTATCAAGCGTGACAATCTCATCGGTGCGATGATTACCGGACGCAAGAAACGTGTGTCCTATGTAGAACGCGATGAGGCGCGTGGCGGATCCCTATTCGCCGCGGCAATTTGCCTAATTGTCGCAGCCGGCCTCGTCTTTGGAACGATTACCTTGTTTGGAGGAACTTTCTTCAACGCGACTTAGAAAGAGATCATCCATCCTAACTGCGCATTCGTGCCTGACAGGCATCTCTATCCGCAGTCACGATGATCAACACGTGTGAGGTCTTCCGGCGGAGCTTGTCGATCGACGAGCAACAAGCCAAGCAATGCGATCGTTGCGACGAGATAACGCTTTGACATGGCTCAAAGTGTTGGGCAGCCCATGTGGCGCATACTGGTTTCTCCGACATCATGAAGCAAAGTTTGGAGAGATCAATGCCACTTAAGCTGGTCACGGGAATGATGAAGTCATCCGGCAATGAAGCCTTGTTGGTCATGGATGCAGGAGCCATGAACAAGATCGTTCTTGTTACCAAACAAGCCCTCCTTGACCTGGCATATCCGCCACGTTGCGATGAAAGCCGGCTGCAAGAATATATCGGCGTGCTCAGCGATATCGCCAGCACGAAATATGATCGCGGCGAGATCAAACCTGACGGTCGCGTCCTGATCACCTCCAACGACGTGACAAAATGGAAAGAGCTTCAATAGGGCCGCCCGCCTACCTCCGCGCATCTCAAACTCAGTCGCAAGGAATTTGAACCTGTTTCTCTTAGCCACCCAATGGAGTGAAGAAAGTCATGGCTGATCCCCTTCTGTACTTTCATGGCGCTGCCGGCTCTGTGACGGGATCTTGCTTCCTGCTCGAACACGCAGGCAAGCGAACGTTGATCGATTGCGGTATGTTTCAAGGCTCGAAAACCGAAAAGGAGCTGAACTATCGCCCTTTCCCTTTCGAAGCCTCATCGATACATTCCGTTATCCTGACCCATGCCCATATCGATCATTCAGGCTTGCTACCAAAGTTGGTGAAGGCAGGTTTCCAGGGACCGATCTATTGTACGGCCGCGACATCCGATCTCTGTGCAATCATGCTGCAGGACTCGGGGCATATACAGGAAATGGAAGTCGAGCAGTTGAATCGGCGAAACAAATCCCGGTTCCGGCAAATGATTGAGCCGATCTATACCGTTGGCGATGCGCAGGCTGCAATGACACAGTTTCATTCGATTGAGTACAAAGAATGGCAGGAAATAGAAGGCGGCTGTAGATTTCGTCTTTGGGACGCGGGTCATCTACTTGGTTCGGCATCCGTCGAACTCGAATTTACTTCCGTCGGCGAAACAATCCGCGTGCTGTTTTCCGGTGATATCGGACCGCGACACAAGTTGTTCGAGTCTGCTCCTGAAGCTCCAGAAGGCTTCGATTACCTTATCTGCGAAAGTACTTACGGCGACCGGGAAAGGGAGGACGCATCGCCTGACGCGCGACGCAGACAGCTCCGCCAGATTGTGAACCAGGCGTACCATCCGAACGGTGTGCTGCTTATTCCTTCCTTTGCTGTCGAACGCACACAGGAACTGCTGGCCGACCTGAATACATTGATGGATGCCAACGAATTGCAACGCATCCCCATCATTATAGATTCCCCGCTCGCATCTCGCGCGACCTCCGTCTTCAAGCGACATGCTCGCTCATTGTCGAATGGCGATCTTCTCCTTCGAGCACTAAACGAGAAAAATGTCCGCTTCACCGAGAGCGTCGAGCAATCGAAGGCAATCGATCTCATTCGCGGATTTCATATCGTCATTGCAGCAAGCGGAATGTGCGAGGCAGGCCGCATACGACATCGACTGAAAAATTGGCTTTGGCACGACGAGGCGACAATATTGCTGGTCGGCTTTCAGGCCGCCGGCACCTTGGGGCGCATCCTGCAGGATGGAGCGCATGCAGTGAAAATCCAGGGTGAACAGATTGCAGTGCGTGCAACGATCAAATCGTTGGATGCCTATAGCGGCCATGCGGATGCGGCAGAATTGGAGGATTGGATCGAGGCACGACTACCAATTCGCAAGGGCCTGTTTCTCGTCCATGGCGAACCGGCGGCGATCGGCCAGTTGAGTAGCAGACTATCCAAACATCGATCCGTCCCCGTCGTGCTCCAGCCAAAACTTGACAGCGCATATCGGCTCACTAGGGACGGGGCCGTTGTCGCTGGCGCTAATATTTCGCCCCCCAGGCTGCGAGCTGAAGAAGTCGGGCACTTCGACTGGCATAACGACTACCAGTCGCTCGTCCTTGATCTTGACGAAGAACTCCGGCAGGCAGCCGATGAAAAACGCAGGGCGATTATCTTGAGGCGTGTCAGAAAGGCACTTCAGCATGCAGCGGATTAGAGAGGAATATGCCGCACGTGACAATGCCGCTTGCGAAAGCCGTTATGACGAGGAAATACCTATCCCTGCCATTTCCTAATCACTGCCGTGAAGAGATGTCTATCGCTGGCCTGACTGCGTGCCTCTCGTTGATAAAGATGGCGAAAGTGCTGCCCGCGGTAACGCTCGAAGCTTTTCGGTAATGACAGGATTTGCCCGAAGTTCGAGTATCTTGAATACCTCCGCAATCGCCCGCCGGCTTTCGGCTTCATCGCAGTCCAGCCGCGCACCAACGGCTGCGGAGATGTGTTCGATATCATAGCGAGCAGCACTAGCTGCTATTGGATGCCAATTCTCGTAAAAAATGCCCCGAAGAAGCACCGGCAAATAATTGGCAAACTCACTTATATCATACACCGTCATTGAATCGCGCAGCGCATGCAAAACCGTGCGTAGGACCTCGTAGGCCTCCCGCTGTTCGCAATCAAGATGATCGGCCAGCTCACAGACCCATAAGTTAGCTTGCTGGGCGGCATCAGGAAAGGTGCGTAGCGGAAAGTAGCTCATTCAGATCTCCATTCGATCGGCATATTCACACCACGCATTGTTGAGCCCGCGATAGATTTCCTGGGCGTATGTCGATAAATGCCTGAGGACTGAAACGAACGACTTGCGAATTGTAGTGTAGGGCATTAGCTGAACTCCTGATCGCAATACTGTCCAAGAAAAGCAGTCACGAATTACCCTTCTTTGCCATGCCCCACCTTGCTCAAAGCCCATATTGACGCGATAAAGAGAATGCCTCCGCTCAAAAGGAGATTCAGCGTTGCCAGCGGTTGAGCCTGAAATCCAAGTAACCAAGGCGACATCACGAGCCACGCGGCGATAAGTATCTCGAACCATATTTCCCATCGTTGAGATGGGATCATCCCAATTAAGCTTAGCATCACGACAAGCGCGCCACTGATTACGAGGTTCCAGATCTCCATGCCAGCATGTATCGAGCCGTTGAAGAGATAGCCCAATATCCAGGGCGAAAAACATAACCAAAAACCGACCATGCGTATGGCGAGATTCCACCATGAAATACTACGCATCGGCATCACTCCAAGCCAAAGCGATACATTGGGGTTAAAAGCTCGACAGCGCATTGCGCAAGATCAAACTCAAGTTCAGGTGATTTCCCCGGATTAGGGTTTATTGACGAGAGACAGGTCAACTGGACTGACAGAGGCTCACTGCTGACCGCCGTTCGCGCGGAACACTTCGAGCCGATCGAGAAATGACCGCCGGGCCGGAATGATCTTTGCACAGACTTGTTCAAGGGTGATCCATTCTGTGCGATCAATCTCGCGAAAGGGTTGGTCGCGTTTGCTAACCGGCGGCCATAGGGTATCAAATGTTTGGCTTCGCAAGGTTGCGACCTTAAATCGCCCTTCATCGCCAAGGCCGCAACGAGCTTGCCACGGCGTTGACGACTTGAACGAGGGAGCGAAGCTCGGACAGCGGTGGCCAACCCGTTTCCTCCGCAAATTCTCGCCTGGCAGCTATATCGGACGGCTCGTTGCGCGAGTGTTCACATTTTGGAATGGACCAAGCGCCTAAATCGCGATTTTGCCAAAAATGGACCACCCGGATGAAGCAAAAGAACCTCGACGTCATCATGATCGAGGCGGTAGGGCAGAATAATTGCGCGTTGCCTTACCATGATCTGCCGCGACATGTCGAGGCGTCAAACCACGACGACTATGCCCTTCGATCAGAAGATCATTAGAGGGTACCCAGCGACAGGTCAAATCAACTCATTTCAGCATATTTGTGTGTTTGCCTTCCTATAGGCATAAATGCCGTCACGGTATTTTTCTTGATCTCGATCAAGTTGCTTCTACCTCTATGGCCATACAATTGTTCTTCTTCTAGCGGGAGGTAAATATGCATGAACCGCGATGGCAAAATTGGTTTGGGCTGCTTCTTGGTATCTATATAATGGTGACACCATGGCTCATTCCGAGCATTTTTTCTCTTGCCCCGGCATCAATGATCACAGGCATAGCTGGATCAGCTTCCGGGCTCACGCTTGTAAGTATCTCGCTACTCGGAATTGTCGATCCTGAAATTTGGCTCGACTGGCTAAAGTTCCTGCTAGGCTTTGGCCTCCTCGTGACACCATGGTTGTTTCGATTCAGCAACGATATAATTATTACCTTCAGCTTTGTTTTCGCGGGAATGCTTTTGATTGTTGTCAGCGGATTAGCGTTTGCTTGGCGGCGCTCGAAGATTGGGCGTGACCAGTCCGATTGACAGACGCGGCGCGAAACCGACCGCCCACCGCAATCAATTCCACGATTGAAAGTGGAATGATTTACACAGGCCGACTGTTGCCGCTGGCACCTCAATAAGACCTGTTGGAAAGGTCGATCGCGGAGAGCTCAGGCCTGTTCGCGAAAGGCATCTTCGCTACCTGAAAAAATCCGGATGTTGAGCGGATATTTAACTTTGTGGTGAGTCAGTCATGATTTGAGCCTCGCGACCGTGGTGCCGATTGCCTCCCCGCTCACCTGTTTGTTCTGTGCGCCTGAGGAGTGAAGAATCCACGCACCCTAAGAGGGATCGAGCTACTTTGGAAAATGAACGATTTCATTCGTGACATGAAGAATAGTTAGCATATGAGATTGATGGTAAACTGTAACCTCGGAGCGGAAGGTGGAAATTCCTGGCAGATAACAATGCTCTCGTCTTTTCCAATCGTTCTGATGCTTCATTGACACGTATCAATGTCGCCGCTGATGTCTGATGATGAGGTTGCCGAGTTCGAAATAGGAAGAGGCAGCCATGTCGTCAATTCAGCCAAGACCGGCGGAATCAGCCCCGGATGCCAATGCCGCGGCTATCACCAACGCAGATAGTCCTAAGGGAAAGCTTCGCCTCGCGTCGCTGTCTGCGCTCGTCATTGGATCTATGGTTGGATCAGGTGTTTTTAGCCTCCCTCAGAATATGGCTTCCGCCGCAGGCCCGCTCGCGATAATAATCGGCTGGGTGATCACTGCGATCGGAATGCTGGCCCTTGTTTTCGTCTATCAATCACTCGCAACCCGCAAGCCCGAACTGAATGCTGGTCCGTATGCTTATGCCAAGGCGGGTTTTGGCCCTTTCATCGGCTTTAATAGCGCCTGGGGTTACTGGTTGAGCGCTTGGGTTGGCAATGTTTCATATGCTGTTGTTGTCTTCAGCGCTCTTTCCTATTTTATTCCCTCTTTTGGTGAAGGAAATACCTGGCCTGCCATCATAGGCGCATCGCTGCTTTTATGGATGGTTCATGCTTTGATCATGACTGGAATCCGAGAAGCTGCAATCGTCAATCTGCTAGTGACTGTAACAAAAATAGCTCCCATTGTTCTGTTCATCGGCGTGGCGATCGTCGCGTTCAAGATCAATATCTTCTCTATTGACTTTTCCGGCCTAGGCAACGCAAGCCTCGGCTCTGTCAGCAAACAGGTGAGGAGTACCATGCTCGTCACACTGTGGGTCTTCATCGGAATTGAAGGTGCAAGTGTGTTCTCAGATCGGGCAGAACGCCGTCTGGACATTGCAATCGCGACGATTACAGGTTTTCTAACCTGCCTTGCTCTATACGCACTTGTATCACTTCTTTCACTCGGTATCCTGAGCCAACCGGAACTTGCCGTACTTAAGAACCCCTCCATGGCGGGAGTTCTCGAATCGATCGTCGGCCCCTGGGGGGCCATTCTAATCAATATCGCATTGGTGCTCTCAGTCGCGGGCGCCTTTCTAAGTTGGACGCTTCTAGCTGCCGAAATCCCTCTCGCGGCGGCAAAGGATGGCGCCATGCCAGCATTCTTTGCGAACGAAAGTCGCAAGGGAGTTCCCTGGACTTCGCTGTTGATTACAAACCTCCTGGTTCAAGCGTTTTTATTTCTCACCTTATTTGAGCAAAGCACCTACCAAGCTCTGTTCTCGATAGCTTCGGCTGCCATTCTCGTGCCCTATATCTTTTCCGGCGCTTACGCAGCAAAGCTCGCATTTACCGGAGAATCCTACCAACGGGAAGAAAGCCGCGTCGGTCCGATGATCATGGGATTTGTTGCTACCATTTATGGTCTGTGGCTCGTCTATGCCGCCGGCCTTGCCTACCTCTTCATGTGCGCTGTTCTTTATGCGCCCGGCATTATTTTCTACATTATCGGACGCCGTCAGACGCACCAGCAGGTCTTCAAACCGGTCGAAGCTATTCTTGCCGTTGCTCTCGTCGCTGCAGGAGTGATTGCGGCTTACGAGATGTGGGTCGGTGCGGTTAGCCCTTTCTAAGGAGATATAGCGATGATGACCTTGGGCGTACACTCCGAGGTTGGCCGTTTGCGTGAAGTGATGGTTCACAGGCCTGATCTCAGTCTGCTTCGACTTACGCCAGCCAATTGCAGGGCCTTGCTTTTCGACGATGTCCTTTGGGTCAAGCGAGCGCGGCAGGAGCATGACATATTTGTCGACGCATTGCGCGAGCGAGGTGTCGTGGTCCATTCGCTGGGTGATCTTCTCGCCGAGACGCTGGAAGCAGCCGAAGCAAGACAATGGCTCTTGGCCCGAAGGATCAAGCCGCCAGCCGTCGCTGAGGACATGGTGTCCGAATTGCAGGCATGGCTAGAGGAGATGCCATCGCAGCAGCTTTCAACCTGTCTGGTGGGAGGTATCTCTCGTGCAGAGCTTCCATTTGAGCCTTTCGGGTTAAGTGGAAGAACACTATTGCAAGAAGACTTTGTCTTGCAACCATTGCCTAATCAGCTCTTCACCCGCGATAGCTCTTGCTGGATCTACGGAGGTGTATCAGTCAATTCCATGTATTGGCAGGCACGTCGACCGGAAGCGGCTAACGTGGAAGCTATTTACCGCTTCCACCCTCGTTTTCAAGATCTTAACTTCCCCATATTTTCCGCGGATGGAGACCAAGCACCGAGCCTTGAAGGCGGGGATGTCATGCCTATCGGCAATGGCGTCGTTCTTATCGGCATGGGCGAAAGAACGATTCCCCAGGCAGTGAGTGCTCTCGCCAAGCGGCTGTTTGCTGCAGGGTTGGCGACACAGATCGTTGCCGCTCTCATGCCACGCGACCGCAGCTTCATGCATCTCGATACGGTTTTTACATTCTGTGACCGCGATCTCGTAACGATGTATCCGCCGGTTGTCGATAGGTTGCGCTGCTACTCCCTGCGTCCAGGTAACAGGGAAAACCTGGTCGATGTCCGCGAGGAAGCCGCGCCGTTCGTTGATGTCGTGGCCGAAGCTATGGGACTCAAGAAGTTGCGCGTCGTCCAGACCGGGGGAGATCGTTACGAAGCCGAACGTGAACAATGGGACGACGGCAATAATGTCGTCGCCGTCGAACCTGGCATCGTGATCGCCTATGACCGCAATGTCTACACCAACACGCTTCTACGTCGCCAAGGGGTCGAAGTCATTACCATTGAAAGCGCAGAACTGAGCCGCGGGCGCGGCGGCGGGCATTGCATGACGTGCCCCCTGGTTCGCGAAACCGCCTAGGAAGGAGTACTTATGCCGATCAATCTGCGTGGCAGGAGCGTCTTGTCGCTCGACGATCTATCCCCCGATGAAATCCGTTTCCTGCTGCGCATGGCGGCAGAACTGAAGGCGGCCAAGATCGGCGGTTACGAGGTTCCGCGCCTGACGCGAAAGACCATAGCATTGATTTTCGAAAAGGATTCCACCCGTACCCGGAGCGGCTTCGAAGTGGCTGCTTATGATCAAGGCGCCCATGTCACCTACCTTGGGCCGTCGGGCAGCCATATCGGTCACAAGGAATCGGTCAAGGATACCGCGCGAGTCCTCGGCCGTATGTATGATGCAATCGAATTCAGGGGCTTTCAGCAATCAGCCGTAGAGGAGCTCGCGCGTTACTCCGGCGTCCCAGTCTACAACGGCCTGACGGATGTCTCGCATCCGACCCAA
Organism: Rhizobium aureum; assembly: GCF_030182495.1. Taxonomy (NCBI): domain Bacteria; kingdom Pseudomonadati; phylum Pseudomonadota; class Alphaproteobacteria; order Hyphomicrobiales; family Rhizobiaceae; genus Rhizobium; species Rhizobium aureum. The sequence goes on from NZ_JAQJCI010000016.1 coordinate 10,635, forward strand.
GTCCTGGCCGACTTCATGACGATGCGGGAATTCACCCACAAGCACCTTTCTGACGTGGCGATGGCCTTTGTCGGCGACGGCCAGGACAACGTTGCCTTGTCGCTCGCTCTCGGCGCCGCCAAAGTGGGGCTCGATTTCCGACTGGTTTCGCCAAGAGCGCTCTGGCCGGAACAAAAATTCGTCGAGCATATCAAGACCGAAGCGGCAAAGACTGGCGGACGGTTCGAACTCCTCACTGATATCGTTTCGGGCGTGAAGGGGGTGGACTTCGTTTATACCGACGTCTGGCTTTCGATGGGAGAGGCCGAAAGTCACTGGAAGGAGCGCATCGATCTGCTCTTGCCCTTCCGCGTCACACGGCAGGTGATGGAGGCAACGGGCAATCGCTATAGCAAGTTTATGCACTGCCTTCCCGCCTTCCACGATACCCAAACGGAAGTCGGCAGTCAGATCGCGGAAAAATACGGTATCGACTGCATGGAGGTGACGGACGAGGTGTTCGAATCTGAAGCCTCCATTGTCTTCGATCAAGCGGAGAATCGACTGCATTCCATCAAGGCGTTGCTTGTCGCAACGATCGGAGGCTGAGATGTTGATCGTCGCGGCTCTCGGAGGCAACGCGCTGCTGCGGCGAGGCGAGCCGCTGACTGCAGCGAACCAGCGCGCCAATGTCAAGCGAGCCGCAGTCGCGCTCGCCGAATTGATCGCAGACGGCCATTCGCTGGTCATAACGCATGGAAATGGCCCCCAAGTCGGGCTCCTGGCCCTTGAAACTGCCGGACCGAATGGGGCCGATCTACCGTTCGATGTTCTTGGCGCCGAGACCCAAGGCATGATCGGCTACATGATCGAGCAGGAACTCATCGGCATGGTGAAAGACCGTCGCTTCGCCACGCTTGTAACGCTCGTCAAAGTGGACGCCAACGATCGCGCGTTCCGGAACCCTACGAAATTCATCGGGCCTGCCTATACCGCCGCAACTGCCCAAAAAATCGGATCCGAGCGCGGCTGGCAGATTGCGCCCGATGGAGAGATGTGGCGACGTCTCGTCGCCTCACCGGCACCAAAGACTATTGTGGAAGCCGACATCATTTCCCTTCTCGTCAAGGAAGGTATAACGGTGATCTGCACGGGTGGTGGCGGAATCCCCGTTATTGATGGGGGCGATGGCAGCCTGCAGGGCGTTGAAGCCGTCATCGACAAGGATGCGGCCAGCGCGCTTCTCGCAGAACAGCTCGGTGCTGACATGCTGCTCCTGCTGACCGACGTTGACGCCGTCTACGAGGGTTTCGGGACGCCGGGTGCACGGTTATTGAAAAGGCTCGACCCGGAGCAAGTCGACGAAACGAAATTCCCAACCGGTTCGATGAGGCCAAAGATTGCTGCTGCGACTCGCTTTGCAAGGAGCGGCGGACGGCGCGCCGCCATCGGGCGCCTGGAGGATGCCGCCGCGATCGTGGCAGCGACAAAGGGAACTGCGTTCTCCGCAAAAAACGCACAAGTCTAATTTGCCCGGGCTCGCCTAGAAACGTAATATTTCAGCTTGGCCCTCAAAAAGTACATCAAGAAGCAATTAATCACACACCCCAGCGGCGCACAAACCAGGCTTTCACAAAATGGGTCAACAGGCCATAGGCAACAAGCATAATTACGACCAATGGCCAATAAAGCCAAGGCAGGGGGATGAAACCCAGCGCCGCGCCGATTGGCGTCAGCGGTAACGCGATACCGACGCAGGCAATAATGATACTCGTTGTCATCAGAGTTCGGCTGGCTCGACTCTCGATGAACGGAACCTTTGATGTGCGGATAATATGAATGATGAGGGTCTGACTGAGAAGAGACTCCACGAACCAGCCGGTCTGAAACAGCGAAGGATTGCTCCAGGCTCGAAAAACCCACAGCATCATGGCGAAAGTCGCATAGTCGAAAATCGAGCTGATAGGTCCGATAAAGATCATGAACTTGAAAATATTATCGATATCCCAGCGTCGAGGTGACATGAGGTAGTCCTCATCCACATTGTCCGTGGGAATGGCCGTCTGTGAAAAGTCGTAGAGCAAGTTGTTAGTCAGTACCTGGATAGGCGCCATCGGTAGAAAGGGCAGAAACAGGCTTGCTCCCAGAACGCTGAACATATTGCCGAAGTTCGAACTCGCTCCCATCTTGATATATTTGGTAATATTGCCGAAGATCTTGCGACCTTCAATGACTCCCTCCTGCAGCACCATCAGGCTCTTTTCGAGTAGGATTATGTCGGCCGACTCCTTGGCAATATCCACTCCCGAATCGACCGAAATACCGACATCGGCGACCTTGAGCGCCGGGCTGTCGTTGATACCATCGCCAAGGAAACCGACGACATGACCCTTTCGATGCAAGGCATTGACAATGCGTTCCTTCTGAGCCGGTGCTAATTTAGCGAACACATCTGTGCGGTCGGCAGCGTCAGCGAGTTCCTCGTCTGTCATGGCTTCGACATCGGAGCCGAGCAAGATCTCCTCAGCGTCAAGCCCTACATCACGACAAATCTTCCGCGTGATGACTTCGTTGTCGCCGGTCAGAACCTTGAAGCGAACTCCCTTCTGCGCGAGTGCGGCAATCGCTGCGCCCGCACTCTGCTTCGGGGGATCTAGGAAGGCAATGTACCCGATCAAGGTCAGATCGCCTTCGTCGGCAACCGAATAAACGGGACCATGACCGACCAACTCTTTACAGGCAACTGCAACAACTCTGAAGCCATCTGAATTGAGGGCAATGGTTTCTTTCTTGGCCGTGGCAAGATGGTTTTCATCCAGCAGCTGTGTTTTCCCGTCGATTTCGCAGCTCTTGCAGATGGAGAATATCTCCTCGACGGCACCCTTGCAGATCAACACATTTCTGCCTTCAGGGGTCGAAACCACTACAGAGAGCCGGCGACGGACGAAATCGAAAGGAATCTCATCGATCTTTGCGAATCCTTCATCGATCCCGAGGGCCTTATGTATCTCGACATGTTCAAGCACGGCGACGTCGAGGAGGTTTTTCAAGCCCGATTGGAAATGACTATTGAGATAAGCATATTGTAGCACACGCTCGGAATTCTCTCCTTTGATGTCGAGATGCCATTTCAGGATGATGCGATCCTGCGTGAGTGTGCCGGTCTTGTCAGCACACAGGATAGTCATGGCGCCAAAGTTCTGAATTGCATTGAGTCTTTTGACGATCACCCTTTTGTCCGCCATGGCAATCGCACCCTTGGCGAGATTGACCGTCACAATCATGGGAAGCAATTCCGGCGTAAGACCCACCGCCACTGCCACAGCAAAGAGCAGCGCCTGCAGCCAGTCATGTTTCGTGACTGCATTTATTACGAATACAATCGGTACCATAACGACTAAGAATCTGATCATCAACCACGTGAAACGATCGACACCTCGGTCGAACGCGGTCAGTTCACGCTGGCCGGCGATCTCATCGGCAAGTTGCCCGAAGTAAGTTCCACCGCCCGTGCGCACTACCACGCCTGTGGCATAACCGCTGACGACATTGGCTCCCATGAAACACATGTTTGATATATCGAAAGGATTGTTCGACCGGGCTTCGCAAGCATGCTCAAACTTTTCGGTTGGCATTGCCTCGCCGGTAAGTGCTGCCTGGTTGATGAACAGATCCCTGGCTTCAATCAGGCGCAGATCCGCCGGTATCATATCGCCGGCAGATAGACGGACTATATCACCTGGAACAAGTGTCTCAATAGCTATTTCATGGAACGAGCCTGCCGCAGGGCCAGTTCGCCGCTTCACTGCGGCCGTGGTCCGTACCATGGATTGCAAACGCGCCGCCGCTTCATTTGAGCGGTGCTCCTGAACAAAGGCCGTGGTAATCGCCAGGACGACCATAACGGCGATTACGACCGCTGCCCGGACATCACCCAGAAGGTAAGATGTGACTGCCAAAGTGATCAAAAGCGCATTCAAAGGGTTTTTGCCTCGGCCCCATATCTCCCGAAGAATAGTCGGCCTCCGCTCCCGCATAACCAGATTAAGCCCATATATCTTAAGTCGACGCTCCGCTTCTTCGGTAGTCAGTCCCTCCAAACTTGATCCGAGACGTGCGCAGGAGGGCTCGGGTTCGAGCTTACCTAGCGTGAAGACCTCTTCGGTTTCTCCTTCGCCTTTAGGTGGCCTCGATATATCCATGTGCTGATAAGCCATCGTAGTCTTGTCCGTGCCATCCGCCGACTATGCCGAACACGGCATCGGTTCCGGCGGTTACAATCAGCCAGGGCACTCCTCAAATTTGAGGGAGTGAAAGGCAGTTTAGCGAAGCATGCCTATGAGGAGAACGTGCACGATGATACAGATCAAATTGGCAATTGCGGATCGGGACACGAGCCGAAGGAGGAGGAAGGTAAACTTTATACCACTGATAGCTAAAGACGGAAAATGGGTGGGCCGCCATTCAATGCGCTATCGGAACTCCCATCTCGTGTCGTGCGGACCCCGAGACGAGTTTCATCGACATTTTACGCGACTGCTTCGCTTAGAGATCTCTTAAGATAGCTCTTGCAATGCCTCCTCACGTTCAACCGACAAGGCGGTCAGATTGAGAATGCCGCGCCTCATTTCGCCCGACTTGCTCCAGCGAGAACTACCATTAAACCGTCACTGCCACCGACATTGATTGCCGATATCTAGGTAAAACCTCAGATGGACTCAGTCGTTACCGAACATATGCGCAACCACTTCCGAGAGCGGACACCGATAGAGTGGCGCAATTCGGTTCCACTCTCCTCCAAGAAGCAATTCTTTCCAATACGACATCGGCAATTGATCGTCGTCAAAGCCGTTAATCGAGTCCGCCAATATGATCGCCACAATGAGGTGATGCCATGACATATAAAAACGTTCTTTTTCGTTCCGCAGCTCGGGAAAAGATCCTCAAAGGGACTGCACAACTGGCCGATGCGGTGCGCGTGACACTCGGCCCGCGATCCAAGGCCGTACTCATCGAAAAGAGATGGGGTAGTCCACTTGTGTGCAATGACGGCGTAACCATAGCCAAGGAATTCGAATTGAAAGATGCGGAGGAAAATCTCGGCGCGCGCATGTTGCGACAAGCGGCGGAGAAAACGGGCGACGTTGTCGGAGACGGTACGAGCACCGCGACGATTCTTGCGCAGGCGATCTTTTCAGATGGTCTGCGCAACGTGGTAGCCGGCGCTAGCGCGATCGATATCAAACGCGGTCTCGATCGGGGACTTTCATGCACGGTCGACTTTCTTAAACGGAACAGTCGTCCTGTGGCGGGCAAGCGGGAGAAAGTCCAGGTAGCCACGATCTCCGCGCATAATGATGGCCAGATCGGAGCTCTGATAGGTGACGCCTTGGAGACGATCGGTGATGATGGTGTTATCACTGTTGAAGAGTCAAAAACGACAGAAACCGTACTCGATGTTGTGAAAGGTCTGCAATTTGACCGCGGCTTTCTCTCTCCGTATTTCGTTACGGACAATGAACGCATGGAAATTGTTCTGGAAGAGGCCGCGGTTCTCTTGGTCGATCGCAAACTTGGCACCCTCAACGACTGCGTGTCCCTATTGGAAACAATCGCCAAGGCAAGTGTGCCGCTTCTAGTCGTCGCCGAAGACGTGGAGGGTGAAGCCTTGGCAACGCTTATCGTCAATCAGATTCGCGGCACGCTGAAGAACTGCGCGGTGAAAGCTCCGGGCTTCGGCGATCGGCGAAAAGCGATGCTGCAAGATATCGCCATTGTAACCGGCGGCCAGGTTCTGTCGGAAGATCTGGGAATCAAGCTTAATGCTGTGTCTCTCGATCAACTCGGCCGCGCTTCGCGCGTCGTCATAACCAAGGATACGACGACGATTGTCGGCGGCGCAGGCAACAAGAGCGCAATCTCCGGCCGCATTGATCAGCTGCGTCAGGAAATCAACGAAACTTCCAGCGACTACGACAAGGAAAAGCTGCGTGAGCGTTTGGCCAAACTCGCTGGTGGTGTAGCAGTCATCCGCGTCGGTGCGGCAATAGAAGCTGAAATGAAGACAAAGAAGGAAGCTCTCGACGATGCAATCAATGCTACTAAGGCTGCCGTCGCCGAGGGAATTTCTCCTGGCGGCGGCCTTGCTCTTTTACGCTGCACGGAGGCGATTGCAGCGGAGGAAACGAAGTGTGAAGGGGACGAGCGCACGGGAGTGCAAATCCTGAGACGAGCCCTGGAAGTGCCAATCCGACAGATCGCGGAAAATTCGTCCATCGATGGTGGTGTGGTTGTCGCGAAGGTATTGGAGGGCAACGGAACCTTCGGCTACGATGCAGAGAAGAAGGTCTATGTAGATATGTTTGAAGCCGGTATCGTCGATCCGACCAAGGTCGTTCGTGTAGCTCTGGAGAACGCTGTTTCGATTGCGAGCGTGCTACTGCTGACGGAAGCCACGATGACCGAAGTCGATGAAACCCTCAAAGACAAGAGCGCTTTGAGCGATGCGACCATGCAGGTTTGAGTTCGACAGCGTTTTGGCAGATCTCCAAAGCGAACTTGCCAAACGATCCGCTTTAAGAAAATGTGCCAGAATTGTCGTCATCGCATGCGCCGGCGATGTCCCGACCATGAAGACAATGTCCGCGGCCGATGTCCTTCGCCAAAATGCTCTGGAACTCTGGGTTTGGGTGGTCGATGTCGTCTAACCCTTGGCGCTGCAGCCCAAAGACCAGCGTCCGCACGGACTGGCTAAGGACGCCCTCGACAGAATTTTCACACCGTATCGGCCTGTAATCTTTGCCTCTGAATACTGTAGAGCAGCGCTCTCGACGAAGATACGAATCGGCAACTCGACGTCCATATGCTCGGAATACAAGCTACTGATTTCCCAAGGCGACTGCGATCTCAGATGAGATCGCTTTGGTTGTCACGTTTCCGAAGACTGGATGAGGGTCGCGGCCTCGGGGAGATAGGCAACGGACTCAATACTCACAGCGAGGATCTCGATCATCTCTTTGTCCAGTCAATTCCAGCTATTCATGCAAGGCACGATGTATTGCATGATGCTGGTGATAACGTCATCTCAAGGCCATCTAATCCATCGATCTAGATAAAAACCGACTGATTATTCGCTTAGACATCGTTTCATTGGAACTTGCGCTTTTCGCTTACGATCATCGATCGTGAAATTCTTCTAGAAGTGACGATTAAAGTATCGTTTGTAGGCTCGTCGATATGCAAGTTGGCGAAGAGCTCTCCTTCCAAAATCAAGCAACCGCATCTCGATCTGTCACTGCATTACTGATATACCTGCTTCTTCCGCAGCCTTTACCAATGCCTCTCGTACAGCTTCGGGAGCGACTCGGCCATGTATAGCATCGAGGCATACGTGCACCGCTGTTAGATACTCATCCCCGTCATCAATCGGCCAGTGGTCTAGAAGTGTCTCCACTGCATCTTGTACGGTATTTATGCATCGCGGAGATACCGCGCTTTCCGTGGTTAGCGTAATTGAAGGTATCTTACGACGCATTCCCGGCTTCATGGCAATTCTCTTCACAACGAAAAATTCGGATTGAGTTTATAAGATGCGTTTCGGCGGCAATTGATTTGCGTCAATCTCAGTTGACTTACCCGCTCTAGCCCTTCCGTCATGCAGCAGGCCATGCCGGAGATCGGTTGATCTACCTCAATGCGATGACGCAGCGGCCGTTGTATCGTGAACTTTTATTAACACGCTGAGATTGGATCGATACGATGGTAAGGAGCGAGCGTGGCAAATTGGGCGGACCATTTGGTTATGCGATTCCGTCTATGAGCGAAGTTGAGGGCAGAATGCTCGTTACACGGGTGGTCGCAACTGCATCACTTGAAAGGCTTTTGAAACACTACGATGAAAGAGGTCGAGCCATGCTGCTGGCAGCGCTTCGCCGCGCAATCGAGAGAAGAGGCAGGCATTCAAACTTTGCTGAAACCGACATCACGGCCGCTACGAAATATGCGCAAGGTGTATTCAGCGAGGCGCTTTCGATGATCAACAGGAACTCCTCTGTCAATCGTCGCTGATTTCTTCCGTTGCCCGCAAGCTCATCGCTTCAGCGGTTTCAGTGGTAAAACGGGGCTGCATTGTCGCGTGAAATCGGACAGCTCGATTGAGAATCACAGCTAAACGACCGCCTAACGACGGGAGGTGAATTCAATGAATGTTCAAAAGATGTCCTATGATGAGTGTATTACATTCATAAAAAAGCAATGGTTAGCGAGACTGGGCTGCGCGGACCGAAATGTCCCATATGTTGTTCCCATTCAGTACTCCTATTCTGGCGACAGGCTATACGCCTTTACGCTGCCCGGCAAAAAACTAGAGACCATGAGAAGAAATCCACACGTCTGCCTGCAGATCGATCAATTGAAAAGTAGGCATTCTTGGAAGAGCGTCGTCGTCGACGCCCACTTCATCGATCTCAGCACGGAAGAATGTCGAGAAGAAAAAGACCAAGCTTGGGGATTGCTCGCGAAGCGCGCCGATTGGTGGGAACCGGGCGCTTTGAAACCGATCGGCAAAGTGGCGGATACCTCCTCCAATACACATATATTTTTCGCCCTCGAAATTATCGATTTGAGCGGGCGGAAGACTGACGAGTAGAGTGCAATCTGCTGCCCCAAATCAGGTCAAACAAAAAGGAGGAGTTCAGCCATGCCGAAAGCAAAAAGTTCTGCCCGGAATGAGACGACCCGGGCCACGGCACCTTCAATCGGAGAGGTTATGGCGAGCCTTATGGTGCTCGACATGATTACGGCGAGCGCGACCGTCAGATTGTTACGCTTTCACGATAGCAAGGAGAAAGCAGAACTTACGGCCCAGATCCTGGACGAGATCGATACCACGTGCCGCCGGAAAGGACTTTTCGTTCGCGATATAATGGATGCTCAAGACTACGCCAGAAAACTACTTTACAACGCTCAAGCGCAGGCAGACCGCCTTGATGATATTAAACATGGTTATATCAACCAGGAGCAGAGCTAAGATTTTCACAAGATGCTTTCCAGGCGCCAGCGTCGTCATGGGATGATGACGCAACCAATCTTTCTCGATACCGGCGCTATTTTAGCGCTCATGACAATGGTTACTCGCGTCGATATCACAGGCCAAAGGGATAGGTTTCATCTTCGCTGATGGACACCTTCATTGGCAGGGGGATCACCGCGCTAGTCTTGTCGAACCACACGAAAGCATCGTACTGATCGGACAGCGAAGCAAAACTATAATGGCTCCAACGCTCCGTCTCCGGGCGATAGATAACGCCTATGTAGCGTTCAAGACGTGGGTCAGCCATGGCGCGCCGAAGATCGTCGTGCTGCCCAGCGCGAAAGTCGAGTAGGAAGCGTTCGGTACCGACGTCGTGGCAAAGAGCCTCATAACTGCCGGGCCGAGACGGGCGCACTGTCTTTATTTCCATGGGGGCATCCCATTCCGATGCCGCAGCAACAGTCCCGGTATGCATGCCGAAACCAATCAGAGCTGCATCCCTTCCGTAGGTTTGTTTGCATAACTGACCAATGTTCAACTCTCCCCTCTCCATCCCCATATCGGTGAATCGTGCATCCCCGATATGTGAGTTATGTGCCCAGACAATCGCTTTTGTCTTTGCACCTGTCCACGCAAGGATATTTTGAAGCGTGTTGAACATATGCTGGTCACGCTGATTCCAGGATTCATGGACGCCATAATACATCGCTCGATAGTATCGCTCCGCATCGGCCACAAGGTGAGCATTCTGCATAGCGTCAAAGAATTCCGCGCCATCCTTTTTTACGTACTGGAGCTCTTTCTGCAGGAGATCGACGAGAATACGTGTCACGGGCTGTTCGCACAAAGCATAGCCCTCCGTCAGAGATGCGCGGCCGTAAGCTGCCGGCTCTCGCGACCAAGGCGACAGGCAGGCATAGCGCGCTCGGGCCAGGTGCGCAGCCTGCGGATCCACACGATCGAGATAAGCGAGCACGGCGGCGATCGACGCCGTCATATTATAGAGGTCTAGTCCGTAGAAGCCCACTTTATTCGCGGGCGGCTGATTGGCGTTATGATCGCGCAGGAAGCTGACAAAGGCATCAACGTCCTTGTTGCGCCACATCCAGGTCGGAAAACGCGAAAAGGGAGGCGCATTCGTCAATTGATACGGCTTTTGGCGTACATGGCGGTCGACCGCGGCTGCGTCTGGCCAGTCAGCCTCCACGGCAACGACAGTAAAGCCGTGTCGCTCGATTAACCTGCGCGTGATGGCGGCGCGAGCCTGGTGGAATTCCGAAGTACCGTGCGAAGCTTCGCCAAGCAACACTATGCGAGCATCAGCAAAGCGATCGAAGACGTATGCGAAATCCGGATCATCCAGTGAGGGCAACGGCTCAGCGGCGGCTCGCACGATGGCCACTGTCGGAGCCTGCTGCGTTGACGACATTTCCGCTGGTGCTGGCATTTTTCTGGATGAAAGGACCAAGTAATGCTGAAACCACGCGCTGGCCATATCGGTCACGGTCTCCAATGTGCCCGGCTCCTCAAACAGATGTGTCGCGTTTGGCACGATCTTCAGCAATTTCTCACATGCGAGAGCAGCCAATGCCCTGCGGTTCAGTTCAAGAACTTGTTGGTCGTCACCGCCGACGATGAGCAAGGTTGGCGCCTCCACCTCGGGCAGTCGTGGAGCCGCAAGATCGGGCCGGCCGCCGCGCGACACCACCGCGGCCACGCGGTCACGCAGCTCGGCGGCTGCCAGCATTGCTGCACCTGCGCCGGTACTCGCACCGAACAAGCCCAACGGCAGGTCTGCTATATCCGGTTCAGCGCCGATCCAGATCACGGCCTCGAGCAAGCGTTCGGCGAGCAATGGGATATCGAAGACGTTCCGGCGATCTCTCGCCTCGTTCACCGTCAACAAATCCAGGAGAAGGGTAGCAAAGCCCTTTGCATTCAGACTTTCGGCAACTGCAGCGTTTCGAGGACTAAGGCGGCTTGAACCGCTACCATGAGCAAACAGGATGATGCCCCGCGGGTCGGCTGGCACGCTTAAATCACCCACCAGACCGAGCGGTGGGACCGCAATCTGCCGCTTCATGGAGCTGATAGCTGCCGGATCAACCTCAGCCCATCCCTGACGCAGCAATCCGATTGCTTCCTCATCGGTTAGCTGATGAAAGTCCTGATAGAACGATCCCACTCCATGGAAGCTCTTGGCGGGATGAAGGCACACTACGGTATCGGCGTGCTGACGCATCTCGGCGAGCGTTTCTGCCGGCGCGACCGGAATAGCGAGGATGACCTTGGCGGCTCCTCGGCTTTTGGCCGCGCTAAGCGCGGCTTTCGCGGTGGCTCCGGTGGCAAGACCGTCGTCAACGATAATGGCTGTATGTCCGGTCGGATCCACTTGCACGCGATCACCGAGATATACCGCGCGGCGGCGCTTAAGTTCAGCAAGTTCGCGTTGTTTCGCACGCTCTAAATAGACCTCATCGGCCCCGCTGAAGCGGCGAACATCTTCGTTGACAACGATTTCGGGGCTTGCTCCGTCCACAATGGCACCGAGTGCCACCTCGGATGCACCGGGTGCACCGATCTTACGCACGAGGATGAGATCGAGAGGCGCATGCAGCGCACTCGCGATTTCCAACGCTACAGGAATCCCACCGCGCGGCAGCGCATAAATAATCGGCCGGACAGGATCGAGTGTCACCAAGCGAGCTGCCAACTGGCGCCCCGCATCGCGTCGGTCCGAGAATTGAAAGAAAGTTCGCGTCATGAAATTATGGTATTCTCTTTGGCGATCTGATGCGTTGACCCGGATCAAAGCAGCGTTCCGCGAACTTATGGTTAGCGCAATCGACCCTTTGGGCGATCTGAAATAGGCCGATATTGACCCAGCGCCAGTCCACATCAGAACCGTCACGCCCAAAGGTGAGCTGACTAAACCCCTGAGAAGAGACCACTGGCGGCACGTAAAAAAGCGGATCAAAAGGCTTGTCTGAAAAGCGCGGTCGGAGGTTTGCCCGGTAACGATCTTAGCAGCATAGTGAGATTTCGTTGTAGGGCTTCTTGAAATGTATATCGGATTCTGTTGTCGAGATGCTTTTGAGCCAATAGGGATAGGATAAAACGATGGATAGTACGCTGATCTGCACCTCGTGCGGAATTGACACGACTGAGTCGATCGTCCACGGAGGCTCATACATACTTGGATGCGCCGCTTGTGGCGAAGTAATTGTCGCGACGTCATTCACGGCGATGCTCGACTCGGAATACGACTGGACCGCCTTTATCGACGCCGGTCCTGGAAAAATCCTGCTACCGGAGGCGCTCATCGCGCGTGGGCGGCTTCAACAGATATCGGTGGCAATCAAGGCCGCGGCACGTGATGGAAATCCGATCCGTCTGATCCTCGAAACAAAAGACTAAAGCGCCGCCTTCGCGCTACTTCCCCAGCATCGCACAGGCGACTTCAGCCATCGTTTAGTGATCGCTCAGACGAAAGTGGATCACCAATGGCTCATCTGCTTACGGCATCACATAAGCCGCTCTCTTTTGAATTCCCACCCACAGCGTTTGCGGTAGGAGGAGATATGATCACATGCACCATTCGGCGCAGCAACTGATTTCGGCTTTGCCGGAGCCAAACAGGTTCGCCGGAGCAACAGCGAGGCTTGGCTCAAGCCGCTTGACGCGATGTCAGAGCAACATCGACGCACCACGGTCGAGATAGGTATCGAGGAATTGCTCGAGACGAGGATTTCTCGGCTTCTTGAACACTTCCTGCGGCGGCCCGCTAAACAGCACCTTGCCATGATCGAGAAAGATGATCTGCTGGCCGACGGTCGCGGCGAAACCGATTTCGTGCGAAACCACCACCATCGTCATGCCCTCGGCCGCCAGGTCGCGCATGACGTTCAAGACTTCGCCGGTCAGTTCCGGATCGAGCGACGAGGTCGGCTCATCGAACAGCATGATCTTCGGCTTCAATGCCAGGGCGCGGGCGATCGCCACGCGTTGCTGTTGTCCGCCCGAAAGCTGCGAGGGGTAATGCCCTGCCCTTGCTTCGAGCCCGACCTTGACGAGTTGCACCATGGCCGCATCTTCGGCCTGCTTACGGCTCATCTTGTGAACCGTCTTCAGAGCCTCGCTGACATTACCGAGCGCCGTCATATGCGGCCAGAGATTGAACTGCTGGAAGACCATGCCGATCTGGGCGCGGATCGAACGATTGGTCGCTGCCGAGATACGTTCACGACGTCCTTGAGCATCCTCGGTAAAGCCAAGGACCTCGCCGTTGATGGAGATTGTTCCGCGCGTCGCCTCTTCAAGGAAAGCCATGCATCGCAAAAGCGTGCTCTTGCCGGAGCCGGATGGGCCGATGAGGCAAGAGACCTGCCCCGGCTCGATGGCAAGATCGATGCCATGAAGGACCGTGGTCTCTCCGAACGTCTTGACGAGATTCCTGACTTCTATAGCGGGGACGCTCATGCGTTGAAAAACCTGAATCTGGAAAGTTTCGTTTCGGCAAGGTTGCCAAGCCAGCCGGTGACTTCGACGAGCACCCAGTAAAAGAGCGCCAGGGCAGACAGCGCCTCGACGAAGGCATATTGCTGCGATCCGATCGCGCTCAGCGTCGCCGTCAATTCCGGCACGGTGATAATGGAGAGGACTGCCGTCTCCTTCATCAGGATGACAGTCATGTTCACGCAGGGCGGCAGCACCAGCATCGTCATCTCCGGCAAGAGAATACGCCTGACGATCTGCGCCCGCGTCAAGCCGACGCACTCGCCGGCCTCGATATGGCCTTTCGGCACAGCCCGAAATCCGGAACGGAAGATTTCGCTGAAATAGGCCGCACCATAGATCGAAATACCGATCAGTCCTGCCGGCACGGGATCAAGCTCGAGGCCGACGAAAGGACCGCCGTAATAGACGAGGAAAATCTGGATAAGAAATGGCGTGCCGCGCAGCACCGCCACGATGGCACCCAGCACCTTGTCGACGACCAGGCCGCCATATTGCCGGGCGACCGCCATCAGGAAGCCGATAATGGCCGCGGCGATCGTGCCCACAATCCAGATCATGATCGTGACGCCGGCCCCGCTGAGGATGGCTGGCCACTGGCCGATGAGGACGTTGATGTCGAAGGTCATCGCGCTACCCCCGGCAATCTGCTTTCGATCAGGCCGCCGGCAAGCGCCACCACCCAGTTGATCACGAGATAGATGAGGCCAGCGGCTGCGAAGATCTGCAGCGGCAGAAACGTGCTGCCGGCGAGATCCTGGGCCATGCGGGTCAGTTCGATGATACCGACGACGGAGACCAGCGACGATGCCTTCAGAATGAGGATCGCCTCGTTAACGAGGGCTGGGAATGTGAGACGCAGCGCGATCGGAACTTTGATGCGGCGGAAAATCTGACGTGGAGTGAGGCCCACCATCTCCGCCGACTCCACCAGGCCGCGCGGCACGCTGGCAAAGCCGCCACGTAGGTTCTCTGCCTGATAGGCAGCCGTGCAGAGCGACAGGCCGATGATTGCGGCAACGACACTCGGCACGTTGAGGCCGACAGCTGGAAGCAGATTGTAGATCAGCAGCAATTGCACCAGCAGCGGCACGCCGCGAAAAAAGCTGATGAAAAACTGGGCAGGTCGTACGAAAAGGCCACGCCCCGTCAGCAACATTCCCGAAATCAGGATCGCAATTGCAAAACCGATAAAGATCGACACAAAGCTGATCGTCACCGTGTAGATGGATGCCTGCAGAAGCAACCCAAAGAGCTCGATGGACATTGTTGAGTGTTCGCCCGCGTGGTGACCAGGAAGCTGAGATCTCGCTCATCAGCCGTGCCCGGCAGCAAAGCGGGCACGGCTGATTTCCGAGGGCTGATCAGAATGCCGGGTCCTTGACGGCGTCAGGCGTGTCAAAGCTTGCACCGAACCATTTCTTCTGCAGCGCCGCCATGCGGCCGTCAGCCTTGATCTTCAACATGGCTGCATCGATGGCGTCCATCAACGGTGCGTGATCGGCGTCCTTCAAGCCGATGAAGCCGAAATAGGACTTCTTGCCGAAGGGCGGCAGCACGACTTCGAACGTGCCTTCACGCTGCTTGGCGACGAATGCAATATTCGGCAGCGAGTTGGCAACGCCGGCGATACGGCCAGCCGCGAGATCGGCGTAGGATTCCGTAAAGGCCGGATATTCGCGGATATCGACCTTGGTCGGCAGGGTTTCGGAAAACTCCTTCAGCTGGTCGAGCTGCGCGGTCGCCTTGCCGACGCCGATCTTCTTGCCGGCGATATCTTCCGGCTTGCTGATCGTCTTGTCACCGGCCTTTTTCAGGACCGCAATGGTTGCTTCGGCCAGAGGCGGTGTGAAACGATAACGCTCCATGCGCTTCTTAGTGATCGTCGCCGGGCCGGCAACGACGTCGAACTTTCCAGCTTCAAGCGCCGGGAAAACGCCGTCCCATGGCAGCGTGACCCATTCGATCTTCACGCCCAGTTCCTTGCCGATCTCGTCGAAGAGGTCGACGTTCAAGCCCACATGCTTGCCTGCATCGATGAAGTCGAATGGGGCGAAGGCCGTCTCGGTGCCGACCTTCAGGGTGCCGGCGGCCTTGACGGCGGCAAGCGTGTCAGCCGCATGGGCCGACATCGTTGCGCCAAACAAAAGTGCGGCGCCCACCAAACCCTTCAGAAGCGAATTCTTCCTCATATCTTTCTCTCCAGTTTTGTACCCTTCGTTTGGAAGGTTCAGATTCCCCAAGCATTGTCCCGCCAGGCCGATTTTTATGACCTTTTGTCTATACAAATAGATACAGCCTCGCCTACACTGTCAAATACAAAACATAACGAACGCAAGAATTATGCCGCATGATGCCCGATGGATCTGGCAGGCGCGGTTTCCACGGACACTGAATTCATTGCCGGAGCAAGGCGAGCGTTGTTCCCAATTCATCAGAGAATTCTGAAGGATATCGAAAGCAGGATCGTGAGCGGCATCTGGCCGCCGGGGCACCGAATACCCGTCGAACATGAGCTGCTGAAGGAGTATCGATGCTCCCGGATGACGGTGAACAAGGCGCTTTCGACCCTGGCCGAGCGCGGCATGATCATACGTCGTCGCAGGCTCGGTTCCTTCGTCGCTTCGCGGCAAATCGACCGCACGGTCATGGATATCCAGGATATTTCCACGGAAGCGGAGTTGGCGGGACACGAACATAGCCACACGATGCTGATGCGGAAAATCGAGAGGCTCGATCCCGCCACCGCGATGCGGCTAGGCGAAACCACGGGCGCGGAGATCCTGCGGCTCCACTGCCTGCATGCGGTCGACGGCAAGGCGAATGCGCTGGAGCGGCGCATCATCATGCTGGACCTGGTGCCATCGGCAAGAACCGAGAGTTTCGCTTCGGTCCCACCCGGCAAATGGTTGCTGGACATGGTGCCCTGGTCGAAGGCCCGGCATGTCATTCGTGCAGTCTCGGCCGATGCCGCGACGGCGCGCCTGCTCGAAACCGAGCGCGGCGAAGCCTGTCTGACGCTCATCCGTCAGACATGGCAGAGCAGTCGCACGGTCACCTATGTCGAGTTCATCCATCCCGGCGATCGTTTCCAGTTTGCCGGCGACTTTTATCCGAATGAGAGAGCTGTCACCGATCAACCGTCGCAGGGAGACGACCCTTGAACGAGAAGCGGATCAGCAGGGCAGTTCCGCTCAAGGGCTTGCAGGCTTTCGAAGCCGTCGGCCGTTGCGGCAGCGTGAGCGCCGCAGCATTGGAATTGAAGGTTTCGCCCGGAGCGATCAGTCAGCAGATCCGTAAGATCGAGAGCTTTCTCGGTGTCACCTTGTTCGAGCGCAATGGTCGCACGGTGGAACTCACCCAATGGGGTCGGCTCTATCATCAGGAAATATCGAAGGGATTCGAGCAATTCGCACTTGCCGAACAGGTCCTGGAACGAGCGCGCAACGAGAATGCCCTTGTCCTCAGCGCGCTATCTTCCGTCGTCAACAAATGGATCGGGCGCCGGATCTTCGATTGGCAGGCCCTTCATCCAAACGCACATGTCCGGATCGTCGGGCGCGACAAGGAACCGCGCATGGGCTTCGACGACATCGATTTCCGCATCAGCTACGGATCGGACGTACTGCAGCATGAACATTATAGCGAGCTGTTCCGCGATTGGGTGGTTCCGGCCTGCTCGCCGGCCCTGATCAAGGGCAAGGCACTTTCTGCGGCGCAACTTCTTCAATATCCGCTCCTGCATGTCGAATGGGAGCGGCATTTCACGCCCTATCCAAGCTGGCTTGAATTCGCCGCGAAGACGGGAGCGGCGCTCGAAGAAACCGCCGCCGGCCTTTCCTTCACCCTATCGAGCAGTGCAATTGACGCCGCCGTCAACAAGCGCGGCGTCGTTCTCGCACAAATGTCGATGATTGCGGATGAACTCGAGGCGCAGACGCTCGTCATTCCCGTCGACATACGCATTCCCTTGCGCGAAAGCTATTTTCTCGCCTGGGACAGGGCGGCCCTGGAAAAACCCTACGGGCGCCAATTTCGCGATTGGCTTCTCACCATTTCCCGCCAGCAGGGCTTGGTATCGGCACCCGGTTCGACATTTTAGAAAAACTAAAACGGAACTCAGCTGCACGATATTGATGAAATTTTGCCCCTGGCGATAATTTGCGCATTCGCCGTCAGCGGAACGGCGTGACCGACATAATGGGAGAGTTCGATGGCGCGGACCGACAAGATGAAACTCGGAACTTTCGTCTATACGTTCGGCTTTCATCCGGCCTCCTGGCTGCATCCGGCAAGCGACGTCAACGGCGCCAACGACTTCGCGCATCTACTTGATGTCGCCAAACGATCCGAGGCGGCCAAATTCGATTTCATGTTCATGGCCGATTCTCCGGCAGCTGCAGTCGGCGATCCGAATGCGCTCGCCCGCATTCCCACGAAGATGAACCGTTTCGAACCCCTCTCGCTGCTCTCGGCACTGGCGGTCACGACCAACGATCTCGGGCTCGTGGCAACGGTCTCGACAAGCTACTATGAACCTTACAATGTGGCCCGTCTGTTTTCCTCGATCGACCATCTCAGCAAGGGCCGCGCCTGCTGGAACGTCGTCACGTCAGACCATGACGAAACCGGCTACAACTTCAATCGCGAAGGGCTGGATCCACACGCGCTGCGCTATGAACGCGGCAACGAGTTCGTCGACGTCGTCTTCGGTCTTTGGGACAGCTTCGAGGAGGGCGCGCTGCTCCTCGATCGCGAAAACGGTGTCTACTATGACAAGGACAAGCACCACACACTCAACCACAAAGGCAAGCACTTCCAGGTTCGCGGACCTCTGAACATTGCGCGAACGCCTCAGGGCCGTCCTGTCATCGCCCAGGCGGGCGGTTCCGAGCCCGGTATGGACATGGCGGCACGCACGGCCGAGATCGTCTTCAGCCTCGCATCGAACATCGAGCGGAACCGGGCCTTCTACGAGAATGTCAAAGGCCGGATGGCTGCCTATGGGCGTGATCGCGACGACCTGAAAATCATGCCGGGCATCGTCATCAACGTCGGAGAAACCGAGGCCGAGGCAAAGGCGAAGGTGGACTATCTGATCGACAAGATGCATCCCGATGTCGGGCGGCTGATGCTTTCCGAGTTCCTGGAGGCGGACCTGCGCGGCGTGGCGCTCGATGAGCCCTTCCCGATGGACCGTCTGCCGGCCGCTCCAAAAGGATCACGCGCGCTGTTCGACGAACTAGTCGATTTCGTCAAGAGCGGCCACACGGTCGGCGAACTGATCCGGCACTATGCCGAGAAACACACCGGCAATGGCATAACCGGCACGCCGGCCCAGATCGCCGACTACATGGAGGAATGGTTCGAAACGCGTGCCGCCGACGGCTTTATCCTGATGTTCCCGACCCTGCCATCCAGCCTCGACGATTTCGTGCGGCTCGTGCTGCCGGAACTTCGCCGCCGCGGCCTGTTCCGCGAGGAATATGAGGGCAGAACCCTGCGCGAAAACCTCGGCATTTCCACGCCGGCAAACCGTTTTTCCAAGAGCTGAGGGCCGGTCCAGTGAGCGACGAGGCGCTGATCAGCGACACGGAATTCAAGCTATCGATGCGTCACTTGGCCGGTGCGGTCAGTGTGATCACGGTCGGTGACGGACAGGACCGCACCGGCTTCACCGCGACCTCGGTTTCCTCATTTTCGGCGGATCGGCCTTCCGTCATTGTCAGCGTCAACAGGGCTTCCTCCTCCTGGCCGGCGCTGCAGCGGTACGGCTGCTTTTGCGTCAACGTGCTCGCAGCCAACCAGCAGCATGTGGCGCAATCCTTTGCCGGTATTGACGGGCGCAAGGGTGCCGATCGCTACGATGGTGCCGGATGGTATCGCCTCAGGACGGGTGCAGCCGCACTCGAAAATGCCCTCACGGTCCTAGACTGCAAGCTCGAAACCGTGTTTCAGCATCATTCCCATGCCATTCTGATCGGGCACATCCGTGCAATGGAAATCCGGCAGGATGTCGGGCCGCTGCTCTACTGGCGAGGCGGCTATCATGAACTTCCGACCGCCGTTGATGAGCGCTGCCTAGAGCCGGATGATTTTAGATCGAGTCGCGCTAAAATCTGAATCCGCTCTAGAATCAAAGAGGTAAAGCGTGATGTCGTCCGAAAACCGCCTACACTTTTCGGCATTACGCTCTAACGTAGTCGATCCGGCAATAGTCCGATCGAGGCGACATCGGCATTGGCGAAGGCAAGCCTAAGGTAGCGCTCCTGCCCCTCCCCGAAATATGCCCCGGGTATGCAGACGACACCACGCTCCCTGGCAAGTTCTTCGGCAACCTCGGACGACGATCGATCCTCGAAAGGATGGCGAACGAAGGCGAAATAGGCGCCGATCGCTGCGATCTCCCAACCCGTCAGCTCCGAAGCGGCCAGTCTCAAGGCATCGGCACGGCGAATGATTTCCAGCCGGTTGCCGGCCCGCCAATCGGCAAGGATAGGCAGAGCCGATGCAACGGCGATCTGAGGCGAACGCGGGGCGCAGATCTGCATATTGTCCATGACCTTCGCGATCTCAGCGATGAGCCCGGGGCCTGCCGTGACAGCACCGAGGCGATGACCGGGAATGCAGAAGGATTTCGAGAAGCTATAGAGAAGAACGAGCGTATCCTCCCAACCCGGCTCCGACAGCAGGGCGTGCGGCCTGCCGTAATCTTCGGCCAGGAAGTCGCGATAGGTTTCGTCGACAACCAGCCAGGCGCCATATTTTCGGCACAGCGAGAAAAGCTGGTGAAGCAGACCGGGCGGATACACAGCCCCGGTAGGATTGTTGGGCGTAACGACGGCGAGCATCTTCGCGCCGGCTGCAAGCGCGGCTTCGGCTGAGCCGAGATCTGGAAGAAAGCCGGTTGTAGGGTCGCAGTCGACCAGCAACCGCCCGATCCCCAGCATCGATAGCGTTGTGTCGTGATTGAAATAGAAAGGATTGGTCAGTGCTATCGTATCGCCTGCACCAGCAAGCGCAATCGCAGTGCACATGAACGCCTGATTGCAGCCGGCCGTGATATGGATATTGTCGGCAGATATATCCGCACCATAAAGCTCTGCGACATGAGCAGCATAAATCTGGCGCAACAAAGGCTCGCCCTCGATCGGCCCGTATCCGGTCATCGCCTGTTGCGCAGCCGTTTCGCCGAGAAGGCGCAGCATTTCAGGATGCGCAGGATAACCGGGCACGGCCTGTGACAGATTGATGAGTGGCCCCTTCAATCCCTTGTATTCGCGGCCCCAGGCGACGACGGAAGGAATGGGCGGAGGGGAGAGGCGGGAAACGAACGAATTGAATTTTGCAGCTGTCATATCGATTTCTCTTTGATACCGATTGCTACAACGATACCAATTGCTTTCTCAACCTCTTTGTTGAGTGAGACGGACCTCAAGTGGAGACGCATGCGCATGGTGTGGGACAAGATGCGGCTTGAACAGCTGCGCGCGGAATTTGCAGACGCCAATGGCGGCGAGATATTCGACGAGAAGTTTCGCAAAGTGGCGGAGAAGATCATCTCCAAGAGCGGTACGAGACTGGCGCCATATGCGGGTGTGCCGACTTTCCTCAGCGCGCCCTACATGCAGGTCGCAGCCGACGAGCCGGATTTCGGCAATCTCCAGGTCGCGATAACGGGAATCCCGATGGATCTCGGCGTCACCAATCGCCCCGGTTCCCGCTTCGGACCGCGTGCCATTCGCGCCATCGAGAGGATCGGTCCTTACAACCATGTTCTGGGCACGGCGCCTGTCTTCGATCTTCGCGTCGCCGACATTGGCGACGTACCGTTTCAAAGCCGCTACCGGCTGGAACTCAGCCACGACGACATCGAAAAACGTATCGGGCAGATTGTCGATGCCGGCGTTGCACCGCTCTCGGTCGGAGGTGACCACTCCATCACGCATGCCATCTTGAAGGCTGTCGGCCGGAATCAGCCGGTCGGTCTCATTCATATCGATGCTCATTGCGACACCAGCGGAGCCTTCGATCAGACGAAGTTTCATCACGGCGGACCGTTTCGCAATGCCGTGCTGGATGGCGTGCTCGATCCGACAAGGACGATCCAGATCGGTATCCGTGGTTCGGCGGAATATCTGTGGGAATTCTCCTATAAATCGGGAATGACCGTGATCCACGCAGAAGACATCAGCGCAATGGGGATCGCTGCCGTCATCGCCAAAGCCAAATCCATCGTCGGCGACGGCCCGACCTATCTCTCCTTCGATATCGACAGCCTCGATCCTAGCTTTGCGCCCGGTACGGGCACACCCGAGGTCGGCGGATTGACGACGCGTGAGGTTCTTGAGCTGATACGAGGACTAAAGGGCATAAACCTCGTGGGCGGCGACGTCGTCGAGGTTGCTCCCCAATATGACGCGACGACCAACACCGCGCATGCTGGAGCTCAAGTACTCTTCGAAATCCTGAGCCTCATGGTGTTTAGCCCATCAGTCGGCAAACGCTAGACACAAACCCTCGCAACCTTAGCAATTCGGATGATCGGACGCGGCGAGGCGGGAGCGGTTTCACGCTTGCGCCCCTACTGTTCGTATCTGCGAACGTAATCGTTGGTGACATCGCCATGGATCAATCTATCGTATCGTCAACGACAGGATTATTCCCGTGGCTGCGCCTCGATAACCTCAATCGCAGAGTCGAACTGACTGACCGGGAATCTGACCCGTAACTGAATTTTTGCTCTTGAGCGGATTCGAAGTGACGACCTCGCGATTTAAAAAGCATGCAGTTGAACGGATACGAACCAGCGACCTATAAATGTTCGGTCCGTTCACGCGGCCGGGGGCAAGGGATCGGTGCCCTCACTCAGAATTGCAAGATATCGGCTATAGCTGAAAACTCTGCCGCGCTTGCGACCCGTTATTTCCTTGATGATGCCGAAGCGCTCCAAGTCTGCGAGCGCCGCGTTAACTGTGGGCGCAGATAGGGCTGTCTTCTGTACGAGCTGATTTGCTGTAAAGAACGGATTTTGCTGAAAGAGATCGTGAATGCGAAGCGCTGAACCCGCGCGATCGCTTTCGGTTGTGATCTGGTCACGGTCTTCCTTGAACACATCCACAATCCGCGTGACAGCGTCGAACGCCTGATTGGCGGTGTCGGCAACACCCGTGAGAAAAAAGTCGAGCCAGCCCTCCCAGTTGCCTTGTTCGCGGACTTCCTGAAGCAGCCGATAGTACTCTGCCCTATGTGTCTTCAAATAAAGACTGAGATAGAGCAGCGGCTTGCGCAGAACGCCGTTCATGCAGAGATAAAGCGTGACCAGGAGGCGGCCGATACGCCCGTTACCATCAAGGAACGGATGAATCGTTTCGAATTGGACATGCAAAAGACCGGCCTTGATGAGGGCGGGCAGTCGCGACCGATCTTCGTGCATAAATTGCTCAAGCGCCTTTAAGCAAGCGTCCATCTCCGTCACCGGCGGTGGCACGAAGAGTGCATTGCCAGGCCGTGTTCCCCCAATCCAGTTTTGCGAACGGCGGAATTCTCCAGGATTCTTGGTGCCGCCGCGCCCGCTTTGCAGCAATCGCGCATGCATTTCGCGGATTACGCGTAGCGACATAGGAAAGGCTTCGAGCCGTTCCAGACCGTACATCATGGCATCGACGTAGTTGGAAACTTCACGTATGTCGTCGATCGACTGTCCTGCCTGCGCTTCTGTCTCAAAACGCAGCAAGTCAGAGAGTGTCGATTGCGTCCCCTCGATCTGCGAGGATAGAACAGCTTCTTTCCTGACATACATATAAAGAAACAGCTCCTGACGCGGGAGCAACACTGTGATGCCACCCAGGCGTCCGAGTGCTCGCTCCGCCAGGCTGAGGCGCTCCAACAGCGAAAGCACGTCAATGGCCGGCCATGGCGGCAATGGCGGCGGTACAAACGCTCGCACCTTTTCGCCGGCTGCGGATGTTTCTACAAAGCGTCCTAGCCGCCGAGAGCGTTCAGAATCAGACATGGCGATAGTATGATTTTTGATCGCTATTTAAGCAATGGCCATCTCACTTAAATAAGTGGCAGACTAAGGTAAGCGGCGTTAAATAAACGAGTTTCGGATCGTCCTTATGCTCTTGAAGAGAATCGAACCGAAAGCACCCAAGAAAATGGGTAAATCATTGATTGAACTGGAATTTGTCTTTGAGTTTATTTTATCGCATGCGCGCCAATACATAGAGTTTGACAGGCGCGCGGCATGTAGTGGTCGTCGGCCATGTCCTTCCAGAAGGTGAGGTGATCTCTGGATTTTTATTGTTTAGTGAGGAAGATTTTGGAATAGTGTACTATATAGCTTCATGCTGTCAGCCCTTTAGGCCATTACTACGACGTCTATTGCCTCCTGGACCAACCGGACGTTCGGGCATTTTTCGGTGCAGATGCATATCGCACTCACAAAGACCGGCGTTTCCCGAAGCTCAACAATCCCGATTAGCAGCAATCCGGCATTCAGCCTTGCTGACCCTGATACCTTCAGGCTTTACGAACGCGCGTATTAGCGGGCCGCGGCGCTTTATTACCACGACAGGCCCAATCCAAAAGAGATTCTCGCGCGTATCGCATCCAAATCGGAGCGCCTCCAGCGGTCCGCGTTTGCCGCAACTGCGGCTGAGCATCCTGCTATGTGTGACAGGCAGGGCTACCAGCCCGGCGAAGGACAAGCGGCTCGGATGGCGCAGGCGGCAGTTGTGCGATAGCGTCGGCAGGAGGACTATCTGCAACGGATTTCCCTTCCCCTTCAATTTTTCCCGAGAGGCGTTGAACGCCGCCATTATTGACGCTATATAGCGTCTACACTATTGGCACTCTGAAGATGGAGGTGGATCATGGGCATCGCTCAATATGCAGATGATGGGCTGTTCGCACCGCGCAAGATCGCGGATGCATTTCGCACGACCAGCGAAGAGATCGCCCGCACCGCCGGACTCGGAAAAGACGCAATTCAACGCAAGGATCGTATTCGTTCCGACAGAACGCAGCGCCGCTTACGCGAGATGATTGAGATCGTCAATAAGGTCGAACCGCGCTTCGGCTCGGCGCTGATGGCTTATGCCTGGTATCGCTCCGAGCCGCTGTCTGGCTTCTCTGGTCAGACGGCGATGCAACTGGTCCGCAACGGTCGCGCCGACGAGGTGCTCGATTATATTGACGCGGTCGACGCCGGCGTTCACGCATAGCCTCCGGCCGATGCAGTATCGAGGAAAGCTCTACCGGGCGCTCAACCCGATCTACGCCGGCGAGCCTCTGTCGGGACGCGGCGCGGAACTCTATGGCGGTCGCTTCAACCCGAAAGGCGTGCCCGCCCTCTATACGTCGCTGACAATCATGACGGCGCTGAAGGAAGCTAATCAGGTCGGAAATCTGCAACCGACGACGCTGGTTTCCTATGATGCCGATGTCGAACATGTGTTCGACTGCCGGGACGACGCAGCCCTTCGGGCGCAGGGCATGGATGCGGCGGCACTCGCCGATCCGACCTGGCGTGACCAGATGAAGGATTCGGGTGAGGCGAAAACACAAGCCTTCGCACGCCAGCTTGCTGCCGATGGCTGTTGCGGGCTGCTCGTGAAGAGCTTCGCACCCGCTGCAACGAATGACGATCTTAATCTCGTCCTCTGGACATGGGGCAGCACACCGCCTGGCCGCCTGATCCTGATCGACGACGAACACAGACTGTCCCGATAGTCTTACGCAGCATGCCATCTGTCTCGACGCGGAAAGGCGCACCGCAGATGACCACGCGACCGGCCTATCATTGCAGTGGTTTTGATGACCTATGCGGGGACTTTGCCATGGAAAGCAATGCAACAGAGCAAGCTCAATGAGTTGAGTCTTCCTTGTCTCGGCAACTCACCGTCGAGGACCTGTTACTGATGACGTTTCGGCTCCCTGCGACTCAATCGAAATAGCGTTCGCCTCCGGGCCGGAGATGATCTGCTGACCGTCAGGGCGCTTGTGGCGATGGGAATGGGAATTAGTTTTCTTCCCGGCTATCTTGCCCATCAGTTCAATCTCGCGCGGGTATGTCAGTACCGGAGCAATACTCCTCATGAGTGCTTCTGGGGAAAATTCACGCGGCATTGACACACGATAGGCAGGAAAGCGGGCGGTCTTGAGCTATAGGCGGTCGATCGCACCTCCCGTTCGGCTGTTTCCGCTTTCAAGAGCTGCGACAGGATCGGAACGGCAGCCTCGAACGCCGGCGATCCTTGCTCAGTCAGCTCGCCGACGGCTTGTGCCATGCCGTGCATCTTCAGTTGCCGCAGCATGATGACGATTGCACCGCTCGCTGGATTATGACGCATGGCCGGCCTCCGTCTTTCTCAGGGCATCGTATCGTTCGACATTGGCCTTGGGCTCGTTGACGAGCGTCAGGGCTTGCGGCGCATCGATCGTTGGCGGAATGAAGGATTTGCCGTCGACGAGACGGTGCAGCAGGTTCAGCACATGCGTCTTGGTTGGAACGCCGGACTTCAGCGCCATGTCGACAGCTGAGAGCACTGCTTGTTCGTCGTGCTGGAGAACAAGCGCCAGGATATCGACCATCTCCCTGTCTCCGCCTGGCTTCTTGAGCAGATATTGCTGCAAGGACTGTGTTTCGGCATGCAAATTTGCACGCCGATTGACAGTGGCGCTGGAGAAGAGCCAACGATCCTAGGAAGGCTTTGCAGCAGAACGTTGCTTTCTGTATTCTTCGACCGGTAGGCCGCCCCAGCCCCAGTTTTCAAGATCGACTTCCTCGATGACAACGAACGTTGAGGCCAGCGGCTTGTTCAGGACCTCGAGGAGGACGTTGCTGACGCCTGCAATGATCCGGGCCTTTTCCTCAACCGTCACCGAGTTCGCGCCGGGCGTATTGCCTTCTCGGGTGACCTGAATATTTACAATAGGCATCGGGAATTCCTTTCAGTTGGCCGGCTGGTTTAAAAGCCCAACTCCGACAGGTGATGTTCCAGGATGTCGACGTGTGCGTAGCCGGCCCCGACACGGGCTAGCCCTGCATCCTTTCTAACGAAGAGTGTCGGAAAACTGGTTACGACCATTGATCGTCCGCCTTTCGCAGGTGGACCCGGCGATTGGTTGCCGGATCCACTCCCAAAGCTCGTTCACCAGCGACCGGCGTTCTGACCGCCGTCGACGTGGAGGATTTCACCGGTTACGAACCCGGCGTCTTCGAGGAACAGGACGGCGTTAACGATATCGCTGACTTCGCCCATGTGAGCCACGGGATGAAGACCGGAGAGGAACTCGTGCGTCTCGGGCGCATGCATCGGCGTCTTGATGATGCCCGGAGAGACCGCGTTCACGCGAACACCCGACTTCGCATACTCGAGGGCGAGGCCTTTGGTCACGGAGTTGAGACCACCCTTCGTGAGCGACGCCAACGCAGCAGGCACACCCTGTATCGGCTGATCGACCAGGCTGGTGGTGATCGACACAATGTGCCCTGCACCCTGCTTCAGCATCTGACGTGCGGCGCGCTGCGTGATATGAAAGAACCCGGCAATGTTGACCCCGAAGTTGAGATCGTAGTCCTCTTGAGTGAAGTCGACGAATGGCTTTGCCGTGAACACGCCGGCGTTATTGACGAGCGTATCGATCCGACCAAAACGTTCCAGCGCTTCGCGCACCACACGATCTGCGGTTTCGGGCTTAGCGATATCACCAGCGATGGCATAGACTCCGGAGTCAGAGCCAGCTTTTGCCGACCGGGACGTCGCAACGACGTTATAACCTTTTTCGCGGTAGCCCCGCACCAAACCCTCGCCGATGCCCTGTGACGCGCCGGTGATGATTGCAACTTTCTGAGTGCTCATGATGTGCATCCTTCTCATATCCACGGCCGTTTCTTTCGGTCGTGCAACGCCCTCGGCGTCGATGGGTATGATTTAGATGCTCCCGCAGACCGGGAGAATTGCCACCATCAGGGTGACACTGTGCCGCTATACGGCATAATCACGACATTCCTTCAGCTTCCGATGCTATGCGTCTAAGGTCGCTTCTCAGGCGCGGTGCTGCAAAGTCGACGAAAGCACGAACTTTAGGGACTGTCATCCGGCCAGGAGGCGATAACAGATGGACGGGAAGTGCGGGAAGTTCATCGTCCGGCAACACGATCTTGAGGCTTCCGTCTTTGACAAGATGAGAGACGTGGTAGGAATAGAGCCTTGTCAGGCCGAGGCCACCCACAGCCGATGCAGCGGCCGCTCTCACGCTGTTGACGACGTATCTCGGCGTGAAGTGAACTGACCGCGGAATCGAAGATCCTCTCGATGGCGAAAAGTTCCACGATTCCAAACCGAAATTGCTGAACGCGATGATGCTATGTGCCGCGAGATCGGAAGGATCTTCGATAGCAGGACGCCCGGCCAAGTAGTCTGGCGAGCCAACGACCACTCGTCGCACGTCGCCACCAATCCTTGTCGATATGTTCGACGAGTCCGGCAAATTGCCGATGCGCAACGCGATATCGACACCCTCGTCCACAAGGTTTACAAATCGATCTAGCATCAGAAGCCTGACGGACACCGGCTCGTGCAGCCGGAGGAAGTCATCGATGATTGGGCGCAAAACCTCTTCCCCCAATATTGGCGGGGCGGAAATTGTCAGCATCCCGCGTGGGGAAGCTTCTTCGCCGACTGCGACAAGATCGGCTTCTTCGAGATCAGAAAGAATTCGTCTGCAAACGACCACATACCGCTGGCCCGCTTCGCTCAAATGCAGGCTCCGGGTAGTTCGATGAAGCAACTCGGTTCCGACATGCTTCTCGAGCATGCCGAGTGCACGGCTGATCGCTGTCGGTGAGCGCTTCAGCTTGCGGGCTGCTCCGGCGAGGCTGCCTTCATCTACGGCTGCAACGAAAACCTTCATTGCATCGATACGATCCATTCCTTACTCCGTGTTCTTCAGTTGCCATCCCCGGCCTGGGCATGATCGTGGGGTTGAGCACCATTGTACGAATGGTATTGCCCACACGGCGCTGCAATGGAAGGCGTTTCTGTTGAACGCCACGGTGATGTCATTTCCGGTTAGCGTTAAAGGAGAGCGACATAACCGCGAAGAAAAGTGATGTGACGAGAAGAGGCATACCGTGCGAGGCTGGCGCCTCAATCGAAATGTCGCATCAGGTTCGCAAAACCTCTCAGCTCTGCCTCACGCCAACGAGGCATAGCTTTCGCCATCTCCGTAAGTGTCAGTAGACGATCACGCAGTTCGAGCGAAGCTCTTAGCCCTCTATTCGCGATATCCGTGGGTATCGCTCGCCGGCTCGATCGAAAGCTTCTCATCAACTCGAACGTCGTCCGATCACGGCAATTCCAAAGTCTGGCTATCCGCTTCGGGGCGTGGAAATAGGGGGATTTGCGGCCTTTCCGACGCTTCAGCCAGGTGACAGAAAGCGATTGGAGTGGAAGCTATCCCCCGTGTTCAACAAGGGGACCATCATGACCACCACCAACGAAATTGCAGACAAAATCGCATCAGAGCACAGCCTCACCACGGCGCAGAGCAAGTCGATCGTCGAGGCTGTATTCGCATCCATCACCGCGGCCGCGGTAGCCGGCGCCGAGACGTCCATCCCGGGATTTGGCAAGTTTAAGATCAAGGATACGCCGGAACGCGAGGCCCGGAACCCAGGAACCGGAGCAACCATCAAAGTGGCCGCGGCAAGAAAGCTAACCTTTCAGCCCGCCAAAGCTCTGAAAGATGCGCTGAACAAGTGACGGGGATAACCTGCTAGAAAGCCTACTTGTGTTCGGCCTGCCAGCGAAGGTTTTGATGGCGGTTTGGTTTACGATCTTTCGCTCGGATCGGCGAGAAGGCTGGCGGGTGATGTCACGTTGTTGGTGGCTTAACTGTCGCTGGCTAATCGGGCGCGATGAACGCATCGGCCATAAGCTACAAGAACCACCGTTTTCCACCGCAGATCATCGCCCATGCGGTGTGGCTTTATTTCCAGTTTCCTCTAAGCCTGCGGCTGGTCGAGGAAATGCTGTTGGAGCGCGGGATCGTCGTGTCCTATGAAACGATCCGGCGCTGGGGCCGCAAATTTGGTGCAGCCTACATAAAGCAGCTACGCAGAAAACGTCCGTCGCGAAAGGATATCTGGCATCTGGACGAGGTGGTGATCGCCATCGGCGGACGGAAGCACTGGCTTTGGCGAGCGGTCGACCAGGACGGATACGTTCTCGACGAAATCGTTCAGGCGCGCCGCGATACAAAGGCTGCCAAGCGATTACTGGTCAGGCTGCTGAAGAAGCAAGGCCTCGCGCCGAAGCGGATCATCATCGACAAACGCGCTCATATGGAGCGGCAAAGCGGTGCGTGATGCCTGCCGTTGAACATCGATCGCACAAAAGGCTGAACAACCGCGCGGAAAATTCACATCTGCCTCTGCGAAAACGAGAACGGGTGATGCAAGGCTTTCGATCCGCCGGCGGATTGCAACATTTCATCTCGGTCTTCTCAGCAATCAGAAACCACTTCATCCCGCCGCACCAGAAGCACTCCGCGCTTGCAAATCACCTCCATCGTATCCGTGCAATGGCGCAGTGGAAGACTGCGACCGGCGCGGCAGCTTGATTTCAACCGTAAGCCCTTCGCCTGGCTTCAGCCAAACAACGTGACATCACCCGTCCGACAGATGAGGCAGTTCTGCGGGTTGGGTGCGATTAGAAGTGGAGGCCCACATCATGACACAAACGAAGTCATCTATGAAAGTGAAGATGGTCGGTATGACAAGCAAGCTCAAGAACGTCGAGGTGAGCAAACCGCCAATTACGACGATTGCCATTGGTTGTCGAAAACTGGAATCTCCGCCGGTCAGGCTCAAAGCGACCGGCAACATGCCAGCACCCATCGCGATTGTTGTCATGACGATTGGCCGGGCACGCTTATGGCAGGCATCGACCAGCGCATCGAAGCGCGCCATGCCCTGTCGTCGGGATATGATCGCATATTCGACAAGGAGAATGGAGTTTTTGGACACCACCCCCATCAGCAATATCAGCCCGATAATCGCAGGCATCGAAAAGCTCGTACCCGTGATGGCTAAGGGAGCCAATGCTCCCCCGAGTGCAAGCGGAAGCGCCATCAGGATCGTGACAGGCTGGAAGAAATCATGGAAGAGGAGCACGAGGACGGCATAGATGCAGAAGACGCCGATTCCCATGGCGGTGCCAAAGCTTTCGAACAGCTCCGAACTGCGCTGAAGTTCCCCCTGCTCCACCTGGTAAACGCCTTGCGGCAAATGCTGAAGTGCGGGGAGAGCCTGCGCTTCCTTGTTCACATCACCGAGAATGCGTCCATTAAGTTCTATGGATAGTGTAATGTTTCGAGCGCGATCGATCCGGTCGATTTCGGATGGGCTGCCTCCGATCGCGATCGCCGCGATGCTTCCCAAAGCCACCTTGCCGTTTGTGCCGGCAACCTGGATCTGCGATATGGCGTCGACATTCCTGCGAAATTGCGGATCGAAGCGGACTCGGATGGCAATCTGTCGCTGCGGCAGATTGAGCTTGGCCAAGTCGTTCGAGTAGTCGCCATTGGTCGAAACGCGCACCGCCTCCGCGATCGCTTCAGATGTCACACCCAGTACGGCAGCCTTGGCGAAATCGGGCCTTATCTGGATTTCAGGCGCTTGAAGGGAGGCGCTCGATGTCACGGCTCCAATACCCTTCAGCCCTCGAAGCTGTTCTTCAAGCGCACTTGCCGCCTGTTCCAGGGCATTGGAATCGTCACTTGCGAGCGTCAGCTCTAACTTCGTGCCATTGCCTCCGGTGCCAACTTCCACGCGCACGCCAGGCAGCACGGAAAGCGCGTGCCGAATATCATCTTCTATTGCGGATTGCTTCCGCTCCCGCTGGCCAATGTCCTTGAGGTTCACGACCAGAGTAGCCTTTGTCACATCCGTTGTCGTTGTCGAATCCAGTCCGCTGCCGCTTGTAGAGCTCCCCACGGCGCTGAAGACCCGCGTGATATTGGGCAGTTTCGAAATAATCTCGCTCGCCCGTTTAGATACGGCATCAGTTTCATCCAGCGTGCTGCCAGGCTGAAGCGTCAGACTGACTTGCGTCTGCGCGTCGTCGGAAGCGGGAAAGAAGCCTGTTCGCATGAACGGAATGGTCGACAGGGACAGGATCAGCAGTATCCCGGTAACGAGCAGCGTCAATCCGCGATGATTGAGGCAGATTTTCACCGTCGCGATGTAACCCCGCATGATCGGGCCGTCACCTTTCGCAACGTGGTGGGGTTTCATCAAATAAGCCGCCATCATCGGCGTCAGGAAACGGGCGACGAGCAACGACGCCAATACCGCCACGGAAGCGGTCACCCCGAATTGCCGAAAGATCAGACCCGGAATTCCGCCCATGAACGCCGTCGGTAGGAATACGGCGACCAGGGTAAAGGTCGTTGCGATGACTGCCAGTCCGATTTCGTCGGCCGCTTCAAGGGCCGCATTCATGGGCGACTTGCCCATCTGAAGATGACGGGCGATGTTTTCCACCTCGACAATCGCGTCATCCACAAGAATGCCAACAACGAGTGACAGTGCGAGAAGCGTTACCGTATTGAGGCTATAATCGGCCAGATGCATGACCAGGAATGTCGGTATGATGGAGAGCGGGAGAGCAATTGCCGAAAGGCACGTCGCACGAAAGTCACGCAAAAATATCCAGACGACGATAACCGCAAGAATGGCGCCTTCATAAAGCATATGCATCGAGCCGTCGTAGTTCTCGATGACGGGATTTACCGTTGTATAGGCCTGGACAATCTCAACTTCCGGCTGCTTCGACGCAAACTCCTTCATCTTTGCCTGGATGTCATCGGCAACAGCCGTATCGGAAAAGCCGTTTGAACGCTTGATCTCGACAGCGACCACACGATCCCCATCGAGATAGGCAAGGGAGGATCGGTCTTCGAAGCTGTCGGTGACCTTGCCTATTTCGTCCAGGCGTACGCTTTGGCCATTTGATAACGGAATCGCCAATTTCGATAGATCTTCGACCGAAGGAACCGCGCCGAGGGTCCGCACGGTTTGACGCGCGGAACCGATATCGCCACGACCGCCGGACTTGTCCGATTGAACGGATTTCACGCGCGACGAAATATCCGAGGCGGTAATGCCGAGGGATCTCATGAGATTGGGATTGAGGTCGATGTGAACCTCGCGGTCCACGCCGCCTAGCCGGTCAACTTCTCCCACGCCGCCGACGGAGAGCAATGCCTTCGTCATGTCGTTGTCGACAAACCAGGAAAGCTCTGTCTCATTCAATTGCTTGGAGCGAACCGCATAGGTGAGGAGAACGGAAGATTGCACCGTCATCTTGGAGACGGTTGGCGAGTCCATTTCAGACGGAAGATCGCTCTTGGCGCTATCGACGGCATTCCGCACCTCGTTCAACGCTTCTTCGCTGTTCTTCTCGAGCTTGAAGGAGACGCTGATCGATACAGATCCGTCGGTAATCGTCGTCGTGATGTGATCGAGAAGGCTGAGGGAGGCGAGCTTGTCCTCGATTTTACGCGCGACTTCAGTCTCGAGCTGGGTTGGCGCAGCACCTTCAAGCGACGCCGAGATTTTGACGGTCGGCAGATCCATGTCCGGAAAATTCTGGACATGGAGCTTCGAAAAGGCGAGCAAGCCGCAAACCGTCAACAACACGAACAGCAATACGGCGGGCACGGGGTTGCGAATTGACCAGGCGGAAATGTTCATTCTGCCGTCCCTTCGACATTGACGAGCGCACCTTCCGAGAGGAAGGCCCCGCCAGATCGCACAAGCGTCTCATCGCCCGAGAGACCGGCGGTGATCTCGACATGGTTCTCTTCGCGGCGACCGACATCGACGCGGGTCCGGTGTACCCGGTGCGCTTGGTCGACTGTAAAGACATAATTGATACCGTCTCTGAAAACCAAAGTGGCTTCCGGCACGGTCAACGCTCTTTTCATACCGATCTCTATGTTCCCGGAAACATAGAGACCGACGCGGGGCTGAGGCTCTTTCGGCAATTCCACATAGACGATCGAACGCCCTGTATCGCTGCTGACGGTCGGCGCGACAAGTCTGACCATACCCTGAAACGTCTGTCCGTTCGATCCCTTGATTTCCACGCTCTGGCCCTGCATCACTTGCAGGAGATATTGAGCCGACACTTCAGCCTGCCATTCGATACGTTGCTGACGAATAAGGCGAAAGAGTTCCGTGCCGGTCGAGACGACCGCACCTAGCGAGGCCGATCGCGAGGTGATGATGCCATCGTCGACAGCGAGAATGGAGGTCTGCGCAAGTTTTATTCGCTCGCTCTCGAGCGCAGCCTGTTCGGATTCGAGATCCGCCTTGGCTGTCTGCTCCGTAGTCAGGTATTCGACTTTCTTTTGGTCGGACAATGCACCCGAGCCTCCGATTTGTCGTGCGCGATCCGCGTCGACTTTCGCCTTTGCCAGATCCGCCTCCTTTGTCGCAACGGCTGCCTCCTCCTTGCGCAGATCGGCCAGCACGGTGTCCTGGTTCAGCCGGACGAGAAGGTCGCCCTTTTTGACGACGGACCCGACATCGACAAGGACTTCTGTGATCCGCAAACCACTCGTTTCGGATTCAATTACGGCTTCGTGCCAAGGCTTCAACCATCCGCTCGCTGGGACAGTCTCAGGCCAATCCCGGGTCGAAGGCTTGACGGCGGCGACGGTCAGTGCCGCGGCTCCTTGGCTCTGCCCCTGTTCTTCCGCGGCGACATGAGGTGCTCCAGCCATGCATGTCGATATGATTGCAAATGAAGCTCCGCACGCGAGACGCTTTAGGCGGTCGCGGAGATATGCATGTCTCTGATAGGTCTTAAAAAAAATAGTCATGGGGTGGATTGCTTTACCTGAAAGTGCGGAGCTTCGTGCAAATCGCTGACGGCCGGACGGGAGATATCGATCGGACCAGTCCACCCGCCTCCGAGCGCTTTGTTGAGCGAGACATAATAGGTAGCGATATCGGCCTTGGCCTCGATGAGATTTGTTTGGGCGGAATACAAGGACCGGTCGGCATCCAACACGTCGAACAAATCACCTTCGCCGGCGATTTGCAGCTGTTTGGAAAGCTTGGCGGCCGCGCGATAGCCCTCGACGGACTTTGCCAAATCCGCCGAACGCGCCCTTGATCGATTAAAGGAAACGATGGCGTTCTGAACATCTTCCATGGCGGAAAGTACGGCGGACTGATAGGAGAAGAGATATTGATCCCGCTGCGCCTTGGCGACGTCAACAGCCGCCTTCAACTGGCCGCCTTGAAAGATTGGGATCGTAAGTGAAGGTCCGAACGACCATCCGATGGTGGATTTCTTACCGAAATCGGAGATGCTCGCGGCGGAAGAATCGATGGAGCCGGTAAGCTTCACCGACGGATAACGATTGGCTTCCGCCTCGCCGATCTTTGCCGTAGCCTGCGCCAATTCGCGTTCTGCCTTGCGCACGTCGGGGCGGATATTCAAAATGTCGGCGGGTATTCCCACGGATATTTTCGCCGGCGGAAGTGGGAGCCTTTGCCTTTTGCCAAGGGCGGTCTCAAGCAGCAATGGCGACTTGCCAAGCAAGACTCCCAGCCGATTGACTGACTTGGCATAGGAAATTTCGTAGGAGGGAATATCGGCGCGGGTGGAAGCCGCTTGCGCTTCGGCCTTGGTCACATCGACCAAGGAGGTACTCCCGGCCCCATATTGCGTACGCGTCAGCGCAGCCGTTTGGCTCTGCGATTTTGCCGAATCTTTAGCGAGTTCCCCTAGCTGCTGATATTCGCGCGCCTGAACGTAGTAGGTAGCGACATCCCCAATCAGGGTGACCAGTGTATCGCGCAGGTCCTCTTCCGCAGCATCGACGCCGTATTTTGCAGCCTCCGCCGTACGCTTGTTGCCGCCAAACAGGTCAAGCTCCCAGCTGGCATCGAAACCTGGTTCATAGTCGTTGTAGATGGTGGCGGGCGTGCTACCGGATGCGGCCGTGCGGTTGCGTGTCGCGGAAGCCGTGCCTTCGATCGTCGGAAGCAGTGCGCCAATCTGTTCGCGATAGGTCGCACGAGCCTCCCGTATCTTCGCCTTTGCCGTGGCGACGTCGAGATTGGCGGCGACGGCTTGAGCTATGAAATCATCCAGGATGGGATCTTTCATTTGCTTCCACCATTCCGCAAGCGCCGGCGGCTTGTCGGAATTGTCTCGCGCCTTAGCGTGCCAGCTCGCTGGCATGGAGAGGCTTGGCTTCTGGTAGTCCGGGCCGACGACACAACTGCTGAGCGCGCCAGCCAAAAGAAGTGGAGCGCTAAACTGGTGCATCTTCCTTCTTATGGTTGAGCTTCGGCACCTGTCGCATGTTGTAGCCGCAAGCGTGCTTCTGCGAGACTCGCCGTCGCGATCTGATGCCGCTTCCCATATAGGCATGGTATAAGGAGACCGCGAATGGGATTCAGTTGTTTCAGTCAAGACGAGGCTCCAGGGCAAATTGCCGACGGACCTCTGATAGCGGCTGTGATGTTAAGAGACGTTAAGGAAGTGTAAAGTTGTGTAAAACTTCTTCCGATCGACGTTGTTGGGTGTATTCGTGCCAACACAGTGCACACGGAACCCGAGATGGCGAAAGTACTTTTGATCGATGACGACACCGAGCTAACGACCCTTCTCAGCGAATATCTTGTGGAGGAGGGTTTTCAGGTTGAGACGTCGGAAGATGCCCGTGTTGGCATAGCTGGTGCCGCCGACCAATCGGTGGATATCATTGTTCTCGACGTGATGATGCCGCGAATGAACGGTATAGACGCTCTGCAACGCATCCGTCGGCTAGGCAACGTGCCCGTTTTGATGTTGACAGCAAAGGGAGACGACATCGACCGGATTTCTGGGCTCAACCTTGGCGCGGATGACTATGTGGCAAAGCCATGTTCTCCCGGTGAATTGGTTGCTCGCATTCGCGCCATTCTCAGGCGAGCAGGAAGCAGGCTCGGTGACGAGAATATTCTTCAGGTCGGCGACCTAGCCTTATATCCGACTAGTCGAACCGCCCAATGGCAAGGCAAGCCGCTGGAACTAACGGGTGCCGAGTTCAATATACTCGAAGTATTGGCACGCAACGCCGGGCAGTTGGTACCAAAACAAGAAATCTCTCGGCGCGCATTCGGCCGCCCCCTCACACCATTTGATCGTCGCATCGACGTTCACATCAGCAGCGTCCGCCAAAAGCTCGGCAGCCGAGATGACGGCACGTCGTGGATTCACTCCATACGTGGCCAGGGATATCAGCTAGTGCAGGGGCTCTGATGCGAAAGTTGTTTTGGAGAATTTTCGCGATCGTATGGTTCACGACGGCAATATCGATCGTGGTGCTGTTTGCGATCAGCTATGTCTTCAGATTGTTGCCGCCCACCGAGGAACTGCGCGAAGAACGGACATCATTCGCGCTCGATACGGGGGCAAGGCTGCTGGCGACGGGCGGGATTGATGTGGCAGAACAATTCCTGTCCGTTGTTGCACAGACATCCCCACCTGTTCACCTGAAACTGAAGGCCATCGGCGCGCCCGTGGAATGCGCCATCAAGGCAACGGACAGATTTGAAAGACGGGTGGTCAATGCAGACCATTGCTATCAAATGAACGCTGAGGTACCGGAAATCGGCTTTCTGTCACGCAATTTGCCGAAGCTCATTCCCTGGACTTCGGCGATGTTTGCTGCCGCATTCGCAGCCTATTGGCTGGCCCAATACCTAACACGGCCGGTGGAGCAGTTGAGGAGCGGATTGCGTGCGCTGGCGCAGGGCCAGTTCGACAAAAGGATCGGCAACAAAATCGATCGAAAGAGGGACGAGATTGCGGCGCTTGCTCATGATTTTGATATCACCGCCGCGCGACTGCAAGAGTTTCAGGATGTCCAGCAGCGCCTCTTTCACGACGTCTCACATGAACTCCGCTCCCCTCTTTCTCGACTGCAGGCCGCAATCGGCCTTCTAAGCAAAAATCCCAATCGGCTGCATGCGATGACCGAACGTCTCGAACGGGAAATCGCAAGAATGGATGATCTCGTTGGCGAGATCCTGACCCTCGCCAGGCTGACAGCAACGGAGAGCCAGCCACTTGAGCGGCAGATCCTGGATGTGGTCGACCTCATTCGCGAGATCGCCGATGATTGCGCGTTTGAAAGCGCTCCGCGCAAGATATCCCTATTCTATGAGGGAGCCGAGTCCTGCGTGACATCCGTCAATGGCGAGCTCATCTATAGAGCGATAGAAAACGTCGTGCGAAACGCCGTCAAATATTCTCCATCAGATACCCAGGTGCTCATCCGCACCAAGAGAGAAGACCAAGTCTTCATAATCACCGTAAGCGATCAAGGCCCTGGTATTCCCCAGGAGATTCTCGACGCAATCTTTCAGCCATTCCGACGCGGAAACGATCTGTTGGCGGGTGCCGGCGGTTTTGGTTTAGGATTGGCTATAACAAAACATGCCTTTGCACGCCATGGGGGCCAGGTGCGTGCCGAACTTCCTGCGGAGGGAGGGCTGCTTATACGAATGATCCTACCTGTTTGAGCCACCCATTGGAGCGTGCACTACACTACCGTCTATCTCTTTGCTCTTGATGGGAGCAAAACCTCTGACCCCGTCATTCTTCCGCAGTAGCTGAAGAGATCATAACAAATACCGCAATTCGCATTCGCCCAATCGACAACAAGACATGTGGTGGCCATTAAACCGAGCTTACGACGCCATAACGAAATAGACTCTGGGCCGTATCGATGATGGTTTCCTCCTTGGGTCGAGGACGCCATCCCAGCACTCGCATAGCCTTCTCGCTGGTGCTCCGGCGAACGGGCGCGCTTGCTACCTTTTCCATCTCCGGTGTTTGCACTATCGAAGCGAGTTCGCCCAGCTTTTCCTTGATAATCTTCGCGACATCGAACAGCGTGACAACATCGCCGCTTACCCCGATAAAGCGCTGGCCCTTTGCCGCATCAGCCGTCATCGCAAGGATGTGGAGGTCCGCCAGATCACGGACATCTACCATGCCGAAGCTCAAGCCAGGCAGGGGCGGAGCGCCTTCGAGCAGCTGTTTGATGAAGGCGATCGATGCAGAGATATCCGGCCCCAGAACCGGCCCGAAAATGCCCACTGGGTTGACCACCGACATTTCCAGAGAGCTGCCTTCCCTGGCGATGAAGTCCCAGGCGGCCCGCTCGGCAAGGACCTTGGATTTGATATAGGGCTGCACATCTGGTCCGTTCGGGTCCGTCCAGTCCTCCTCGTCAAAGATCCTGTCGTAGTTGGTGTGGCCGTAGCCGATGGCTGCAAAGGAAGACGTCAATACGACACGCTTCACGCCTGCGTCTCTGGCGGCGCGCAAAACGCGCAACGTACCGTCACGCGCCGGAACGATCAATTCTTCCTCGTTCTCGGGCGCTTGCTGTGGAAATGGCGAAGCCACGTGGAGCACATAGTCGCAACCAGCAACGGCAGCCGGCCAGCCATGGTCATTGGTCAGATCCGCCAAGCTGAAGGAAAGCTCCTTGCCGACCTGCAGGCCAGCATTGCGCACCATTTCTCGAACTTCGGCTTCACGCCCGGCGCTGCGTATTGTCGTACGAACCTCATGGCCTTCCTTCAGAAGCTTTGCGACGACGTGGCTGCCGACAAAACCCGAACCACCCGTAACCAATATCTTGCTCATAATGTCACTCTGATTGTTTGCTTTACTGCAACATCGAGCTGTTATATGAGATTATCAAGTAGGATGGATTTTCGGACCCAGTATGAAAAATCAGACCATTGAGCCGCGTGTCTACGACGAAGACGAATGCGCGGGATGCACTGGCCCGGAGGCGATCGATATCCTGCGCTTCCAGCGCGCCATTCGTGCGATTACCGGCAAGTGGAAGATCGAAATCGTCTGCATCCTGGTCGAAGGGCCGCTCCGGTTCGGCGAATTGCGCCGACGGCTACCGGGGGTGACTCAGCATATGCTGACCGAGCAGCTGCGCGACCTCGCCAACAACGGCATCGTGATCCGCAATGCCTTCGCGGAGATTCCGCCTCGCGTCGAGTACGAGCTCTCGCAGGCCGGGATCGACCTGATGCCGATGCTTCGCGAGATGCGTGACTGGATGCTCAAATATGAGCATCAATTGACGGCCCCCTGACCGACCCCCGGCAAAACGCTGGTGGTTGGAGAGTCGCAGCTGACCTTTATTCGTCGAAGGGGGCGTTCAGGACGAGATCCACTACCGAGGGAGCCTTGTAGCCCTGAACGAAACGTTCGCCGAAATCGCGTGCGAAGTTGTCATATGTCGTCTCCGCATTCCGCTCGACGATACAGCAAAAGCACTTCGTCATCTTTTGCTTCATTTCGAGCCTGGGGAACTCCGAAACGATCCTGGCCATGTCGGCAGAGGAAAGAGCGCTGTAGCGCCAACCGATGACATCGAGGCCGATCCCCGCAGTGCAGAGCGCAACCTCCGGCTCTTTGTACAGACCGATCGAAGGCGTCGAGTTGAGAGCGACGCTATCCCAGATCAATTGCGCGCGACGACCATCGACACCGCTGTCGCAAATGTTCGCGCAAGATCCGCCCCTTCTACCTCGAAACGGCGGGGTCCGGCGAACCTTTCGTTCAACGTAATGTCGTGCAGCAGTGTCCCGACGGCAACGACTTCTGCATCGTGTTCGATGCTATCGATCTGGCCAAGCCGGACCGCGAATAACCAGGAAAACGGACCACGTGGTTGAGCAGATAGGGCTCGCAGTTTTTACGCGCGTAGTCGATCGCCTTGTTTACGAGCGGTGTGTCGGGAACGGTACCCCGGCAAGCATTCGACTGGCAGATTCGGTCATGATCAACTCCGGTGCTTGCTGAATGGGCCGCCCCTGGGTGACGGGCGGCGGCTGCAGATTACTTCTGATCCGGGATCGTCAGCACCTTCTCGTCAGTATTGACGACGAACACCGCCAGCAGTTTCGACGGCTCCTTGTCACTGGCATTTGCACTGACGCCGTGATGGTCTCCCGGCAATTCCGTGAAGCTTTCGCCAGCCTTGAAGGTCCGAACTGGGCCTCCGTTGATCTGGCTCTTCACGGCACCTTCCAGGACCGTCGCATAGATGATCGCCGACTTCGCATGCGTGTGTGCCGGAGAGTAGCCGCCGGGACCATATTCAACCAGGACGCCCCGAATGCTCTTACCGGGAACATCTGGAAGCGCATGCTCATAGACGAGCGTGACCTTCGCGTTCTCGGCCCCCGGCACGTTGTCGGCAAATGCCGGGGCGGCGTGAGCGGAAGCCAGGAGCAACGGGAGAAGATAGTATTTCATGGGATATCCTTGAAGATTGGAAACATCAGGTGGATCGGTGGCCGCGCAGCCAGCCGTCGAGTGAGATGCGACCGATTCTCGCTTCGCCAAGCGGCACCAATGATGTCTGCACGACCGTGCCGCCGAAATATCGCGCTTGCGGGTCGCTCACAACGCGCCGGCCGTCGCCGATCGCCTCGAGATAGCGCGCGACGATCCGGTCGAAGGGCGCACGGTCAGGACCTGCGATGTCGAAATACTCGCCGCGCGGCGTCCCGATAGCGGTTTCTGCTACGATAGCTGCCACATCGTCCGCGGCAATCGGCTGGAACAGACCCTCGGGTAGACGGACGGTTCCATCGACGACGCTGGTATCGGCGATGGCGCCGAGGAATTCCATGAACTGGGTGGCGCGCACGATGCTGAAGGGGACGCCCGAGCTTTCGACAAGCTTCTCCTGCGCCACCTTGGCCTGGAAATAAGCGTTGTCAGGCATGCGGTCCGTGCCGACGATCGACAGAGCCACATGATGGCGCACACCGGCCGCACGTTCGGCGGCGAGCAGATTCCGGCCTGAGGTCTCGAAGAAGGCGAGCACCGCTTTCGGTTCGAACGAGGGCGAGTTGGCAACATCGACTACCACTTCGGCGCCGGCAAGGGCTTCCGAAAGCCCTTCGCCAGTAAGCGTGTTGACGCCGGTGCTGGGCGAGGCGGCGAGCACTTCGTGACCTGCATCTCGCAGCAGGGTGACGGTGCGCGACCCGATTAGTCCGCTGCCGCCGATAACGACGATTTTCATGAACATGTCTCCATTGGAATGCGGGCGGAGAGCCGGCGTCCGGGACGCCGGCCTCCACTGACTCAGCCCTTCACGAAGGTCAGGAGATCGGGATTCACCACATCGGCATGGGTCGTGCACATGCCGTGGGGGAACTTCTCGTAGACCTTCAGCGTGCTGTTCTTCAGCAGCTTTGCCGATAGAAGCGCGGAGTCCGCGATCGGCACGATCTGATCGTCGTCACCGTGCATAACCAGCGTCGGTACGGTGATGATCTTCAGGTCTTCCGTGAAATCGGTCTCGGAGAAGGCTTTGATCCCGTCATAATGCGCCTTGGCGCCGCCCATCATGCCCTGTCGCCACCAATTGTTGATGACGGCCTGGATCGGCTGCGCGCCGGGCCGGTTATAGCTGTAGAAAGGACCCGACGGCAGATCTATATAGAATTTGGAACGGTTATCGGCCAGCGCCCTGCGCAGTCCGTCGAACACCTCGATCGGCAAGCCACTGGGATTGGTTGCCGTTTTCACCATGATTGGGGGAACCGCACCGATAATAATCAGCTTGGCAACTCTGCCTTGCGGCTGCCCGTGCTTGGCCACGTAATGCGTCGCTTCACCGCCACCGGTGGAATGGCCTATATGCACGACATTTTTAAGATCAAGATGCTCGACAACCGCTGCTGCGTCGGCGGCATAACGATCCATATCATGACCTTCGCTCGCCTGTGCCGAGCGCCCATGCCCTCGCCGATCATGAGCAACGACGCGATAGCCGTGTTGCAGGAAGAACAGCATCTGCGTGTCCCAGTCGTCAGATGACAACGGCCAGCCATGGTGGAACATGATGGGCTGGGCGGTCTTCGGACCCCAGTCCTTGTAGAAGATCTCAACGCCATCGCGTGTGGTGACGGTGGCCATGCTTTGGTCCCTTTCGAAGGTTGGCCCTTGGGCTGTGTTTGACTGCGCTACGACCGGCCAGCTTGGAAGCAACGCGAGCGCCGCCGCACCAAGCCCCAGGCCAAGCATCTCGCGACGGCCGCGGTCGGCCGGTTGATATAAGTTTGTGTCTGTCATCAATCGTCCCCCGGTCTTCGTTTGTGACTGAATGACTGTTGTCCATTCGGCTCGCTTCGAGGGTGGGACGATCTGTTGCCTCAAACGAGTGCGTACCCAGGATCCGGCAGTCACCAACGGCCGTTTTCTGATATGCCTACAAATCCTACCAGCAAAATTGGAAGTTTTATCGAATATGATTTGATCAGGTTGCGCCAGTTCTAGGACAAAGTGCCACTCTATAAATCGATCTATTGTTGAACATGCCCGCCCCCGAT
This sequence comes from Rhizobium aureum, assembly GCF_030182495.1. Lineage (NCBI taxonomy): Bacteria > Pseudomonadati > Pseudomonadota > Alphaproteobacteria > Hyphomicrobiales > Rhizobiaceae > Rhizobium > Rhizobium aureum. The sequence continues at coordinate 53,627 of NZ_JAQJCI010000016.1, forward strand.
GCGTTGATCTGCATCTTTAGGTATTTGCCGCAAAGCAGCAAGTAGGATGAATTTCATGACCTAGTCTGAAGAACCAGACCATCGGCAACGCATGCCCGTGGTCTCACCGGTGACATCTCCAAACCAAGCCCTCCGCTGATCGACGGCTCGGTGCTTGTCTTAATCGGCGATACCCAATTGACTTCGTGGCATCGAGGATATGGCGGCGATGCGCGTTGCAATAATCCTTCGCTCGAGTAATTTGATCTGCATGACGAGACCTCGCTTTACGGACGCGTTAAGCCGCATAAAGCTTCTGGAGATTTTGGCTCCATTCGATCCCCACGTCGCGGGTACGCCGCCTCTGGGCATTGATCTGCCCACCAGCGATATAGACGTCCTCTGCTACGCTCCAGATCCACATGTATTCACCCGAGCCGTTTGGGATGCATATTCCACATGCGATGAATTTTCCGTCCGACAGTGGACCGGTCGAGAAAACCCGATCATCGCCTCGTTTGCCGCCGCTGATTGGACGTTCGAACTATTTGGTCAAGCTCTCCCGGTGCCTGAGCAGCACGGCTGGAAGCATTTTCAGGTGGAGCACAGGCTGCTGAGGATCGGCGGAAGCCGCTTCCGCGCGGCCGTGATGCAGCTTCGAGCCGACGGCATGAAAACCGAGCCCGCATTTGCGGCTTCACTCGGCATCGAGGCGAGCAATCCATATGAAACGCTGTTCGACATGGCAGGTTGGTCTGACGAGGCCTTGGCTGCTTTGCTAAGGGAACATGGATTCTAGACCCTCAGGACGGTTAATCGGACTACCTCCAGCAATGTGGAGGCAGACAGACAATCAGCCCGCCTCGAAGTTGTCACCTCAAACGTGTCTCCGCGGATGTGCAGATTGCCATCCACCGCACTGAAAACCCCGCGCGTGATAGGCGCCCTGCTCGCGGAGGCGTTTGTCCAAACTTCTGTACCGGCCAGAATGTGTTAAGATCCCACCGTAAGCGCAGCAGATGACGAATGAGATTTTAGAAGCCTTTTGTGGCCATGCTAGCCTCCCAGACTTAAGTGAGACCACTGCTTGAAAGGAATCGAAACCCTAAGAGCCGACAGATCTGATCTGCGCTAGGTCATCGATTAGAAGTCACAATGGCTCTTGCCTGATATCGATTTATCGAGATCGAATAGGCAGGCAAGAAAATACTCCCACACCTGCTATCTCGTCTGACGTTGCCCCGTTGAAATAATCTATTTTGAAGTAAGCTCTGGCGCATTGAGAGGACCAGAGAATGAAACCTACGCCAATACAGGGCAATACGTAGAAAAGCACCATCGCCTCGATCTCGGTTCGGAGGCTTCTTCACAGTGTTCGATTGCTGCCCGGAACTTTTGATCTTCTACAAAGTTGGGAACGCTGACTTTGGCCGCGACGGGGAGAGGGACATGCGGAGATCTCGTTATTTAAGTCTGGCTTTTGGCGCCTCCTTTTCTGGAGTTGCGGTCCTTGCCGTCGGCGCCATTTCCGACCCGTTGCCGCCTGATGCGACCTATAGGCCGCTGCCGACCATGCCGCTTTCGCAAGCCCGGGCGATCGACGAGGCTCAAAAGCCCGCGGTCATGGAACGGCAGCGCATGTTGCTCGAGCGGCGCTATGATCTTGCCGACAAGCCCATGCCTGACGTCAAGATGTCCGGCGGCATGAAGCCGGTGCAGGACGGCGTTCGCATCAAGCTCCCGGCAAATGTCAGCTGGGATCAGCTCGCCGCCATGAAGCCATCGGACATCCGAGAGCGGAACCTTCTACCGGAAGGATTTTTGCCCTTTCCTCATGTCAAACAGGCGGCAGGCGGCCAGGTCTTTCCAAATCGCGAAATCGATGAAATCCACGCTCAAGAGATGCGCGATCTGCGTCGTTTCGACGTCGATTTCGATCTTCCGGACAATTTCACGCCCGAGTTTCCGCCGCCGATCTTCCTGACCACACATCCGGAACTCGGAGACGTCTCGCGAGGTCAGCTGCTGACGATCAAAAACTTCTACGAAATCATGAACGGCGTCATCACGCCAGTCCAGATGGAAGGGCTTCGGCTGCTTCTGACCCCGTTTCCGCAGGAAGAATTCAACCAGACCGAAGACCGCAAGGTTGCGGATCAGAGCACCGGCGTCGCCTGTCTCGACTGCCATTCCAATTTTCACACCAATGCCGCCTTTCATCTGACGCCGGACGTTCGTCCTCAGGCCGACCGGTTTCGACTTGACACCACCAGCTTGCGCGGCCTCTTCAACCAGCAGATCCACGGGTCGAAGCGATCGCTCCGCTCGGTCGAAGACTTCAGCGAATTCGAGCAGCGAACAGCCTATTTCAACGGCGATCACGTGAGCGCGACACGCAAAGGGGTCAATCTTCCCGACCGACCTAACCAGGTCGCAATGATGGCGCAGATGCAGAACATCATCGATTTTCCGCCGGCACCCAAACTCGATCCGTTCGGGCGGCTGGATCCAGCACTTGCCACGCCTCAGGAACTGTCCGGCGAACAGATATTCATGGGCAAGGGAAGATGCGCCGAGTGTCATGTGCCGCAGACAGCGTTCATGGACAACAACATGCACGACCTGAAGCTTGAACGCTTCTACAAGATCGGCCAGGTCTTCAACGATTTCGTCACGCTGCCCGATGGGCCGATCAAGACCTTTACCTTACGCGGCATCAAGGATTCTCCACCCTACCTTCATGATGGCCGCTTGCTGACCCTTGCCGATACCGTCGAGTTCTTCAATCTCGTTCTGGGAGTGAAGCTGACGGAGCAGGAAAAGAAGGATCTCGTCGCCTACATGCTGACGCTGTGAGGACAAAGGAGAAGCGTATGGGCCGCCATATTATCGTTGCTCTCAGCACATTGGTGCTGCTTGCAGGCACAGCCACTGCCCAGATCGGCAATCCAGCCGGAATGGGCGTCGACACGAGAATGGCAAAGCCAGGCGTTCCTGCTCCCAATCAGACCAACAACCAAGACCGGCTGTTCGCCCAGCTTGCAGCCGCAGGTGGGTTGGCCGAAGTGGAGTTAGGCCGCATGGCGGGCCAGAAGGCTGGCGCCGAGGCCGCAAAGCAGTTCGCCGACAGGATGGTTCAGGACCATAGCGATGCCAATGGAAAGCTTAAAAATCTCGCCGATGCCGCGAAGATCCCACTGCCGACAGAGCTTGATGCCGATCACCAGCTGATCCGTGACCGCCTTGATAAGCTGAACGGCGAGGCTTTCGACAGGGCCTATATTGCGGCCCAGATTGTCGATCATCAGAAGACGGCGCAACTGCTGGCATGGGAAATCTCCTTCGGCGAGGACGCAGAGATGCAACGTCTGGCCGGATCGCTGCTGCCGATCGTGCTCGATCATCTCCGTCAAGCACAAGAGATCAACGCCGTCCTCACCGGGGCCGGCGTCCGGTTTCTGCCGAACGCTGTCGCAGCGAGCGAGCACAGGCCTTAGAAAGGCATCGTCTCGGGCGCTGCGTCGAATTGGAAAGGATGAGGTGGCGGCTTTCCTGCTGACCTTGCTCGAGCCAGCGGAAACTGCTTCACCCGATCACGGGGAAGTCTTCCGCGGTTCAGAACTTATAAGGTGATGCCGCTGAATGGCACACACATTGCGCCCCCCTGCAGCCCAATTTGGACAAGTCTGATGGAGCGTGTGCGGATGCTGGAAAACTGCTACTCTCCCTGAATGCGCGCCAGTGAGATCGAACTTCAGATGGTCATGCGACACGTTCGAGATGGAGCCGCCATCCTCGCTCGCCAAACCGCGTTGATCACGAGGTTGGCCGCTCTCCGGCTGCCGACAAAGGACGCCGAGGATCTGCTCGTCCTGCTGGAGCGCGCGCAAGCCGAGCATGTATCACACCTGCAGCGACTCGTTGCTCGGTGATAGGACCACATTCGAAGGAAAAGCAATGTGCAATGATTACCGGCTAATGGTGGATCCTGCCTTGATTACGAAGGACTTCGCGGATCTGAAGATCAAGATCCACTTTGGTGAAGGCATACCGAACCTCGAACCGCGTGAAGACATCAAGATCACCGACATGGGTACCTTTAAAGGTCACGACCCACAGCCAACAAAACCGGTCCGTCGATGTGAAGGGACACGAACGTGTGACCAGTTATTTACGTGGTCAGCGAAATCGATTTGTCATTGCTCCATGACCGGGCGATTGTGAGCAAAATGCTCATTTGCGCAGCCTCACAGCGGCAATGACGTGTGGCGTCAGGAACGCGGCAATCTCTATGACATCCTTCAGATCGCCGGGTTCATGTGCAACGCCTTCAAGGAAAGCGTGCCATTGCCGCTGCTTTTGCTCGTCCTTGGCAAAGACGTCCGTCAGGGCGTCCGGTAGCTCGGTCGGGATCGGAGTTTGGCGCCGCTCGAACGTCGCTGCGATTGCGCGCGCCAATCGGTCATCGGTGAAATCGAATGACCTGCTGAGAATCCAGATATCGTAGAAGTCCTTCATGCGGCTGTTTGCACGCCCCAGCATGACCATCGCCTGGAACTTTTCGGCAATGACCGTCTCCCGCGCATAGGCTCTGAGCCGGGCCGTCGGAAAAACGAGCATAGAAGGATAATCTAGCATCTCCACCCCAGGCTCGAGCGCATCGCCAAATCCGATGTCGATCGTCAGGGTAATCCGGGCGCCGCTGATAGAAGCGACCACCCGTAATCTGAGCCCACCATATTCCAGTCCCTCGCGAATGCGATCCACGCGGAGGGTTTCGGCGTCGAACGTGACGCCATCGTCAGCCTCTTGCGCTAAAATCTCTCGAAAGGTCTCAAGCATCGGTTCTGGTTCAGGATTGCCAAAGCCCAAAAGGTCAAGGTCGCGCGTGCCGCAGTGCGGATCGTCAAACCAACTCATCATCAGCATCGCGCCCTTCAGCACGAAACGGCCCGCATGGGGTGACTGGCTGAGCCGGAACAGCAACCGTTCAAGAGCGAAGCGCGTCAGGATCAGATCAAAACTTTGCCCGTTTGCCTTGGCGAGTTGCAACAGGCGAGCGCGCACCGAGGCTCCGAGATTTCTGATTCCTTAGCCATTGGCGGTCAGTGCCTCGAGATACGGACGGATTACGGTGCCAACACCACCGCGCTCGGCTTGGTCAGTGATTTCGCCGGGAGTAGCCCTTCGTTGCCGCAGCGTCTCCTGCAGCCCCTCTATCGCTACGGACAGGCCAATCTTGTTGCGATAGCGAAAGCAATCGGCAATCGTCTTGGCGATTCCAAAAACCTTCACCGGAACGCCTTCTACAACATGGGTCTCGACGCTTTCGTTAAGAAGGCTGTCTGTGAAACGCACGATGCGCATAGCAGGGCCTTCCGGTTGCGGAGCCCAGTCTTTGCGGCCTATGGCAAGCCAGATTTGTCTCGGAAGTTGATCCGTCAAGCCGTGGAAAGCGAGGGCCGAAACAAGGCAGATAACGGCCTTCGGGGCGCGTTTGGCAATCTCCGCCAGGCTATGATTGGCATCGAGCTCTGCATCGGGAAGTTGATAAAGACCGCGGGCAAGCCGCACGACCTCACCATTCCGTTCCATTCGGCTCACGGTCGCCGCCGTCACGCCTGCATTCCGCAGTTCCGCGAGACGTGCTATCCCGCGTTCAGCGAGCACGGTTCGGGCGATTTGGCGTTGCGTGACGGAAGCCGGCATTGATACGAGAACTCGGAGCATAGAATCTATTATCCGAGGATTTGTATCACAATCCTTAAACCCAAGAAAGCCGCCAATTGGCGAAGTCGCCAGCCGATAACAAACACTTGCTTTTGAATGGAGTCGAACCAACGAACCGAAGCCCTCAAACTGCTCACTCCTTGTCTCCACCGCTGCGAAAGGCTATATAAAGCAATGTATTCATTGCGGTAAAAATCGATGACGTTTGTCACTATGACAGTATTAGCCACGGTAAACGCCCCTTACGGGACGAGCCTTTCGGCTGAACAGTTGGCGTCGAAGATTGTCGACCCGGCAAGCGCCGACCATTACGACGCATCTGCGTTTGCGTTCTTTTCTGAAGTTAGCGAAAGCCTTCAGCATTCGTTTCTGGATGAAATGCACGTCAATCTTACTGATGCCTCCGTCGTTGCACAGCGGTTTTCCGACATGGCCGGATACGAATTGCCGCTTGCCCGGGCCGCCTAGTGACACAATCGCAAAATAGTCATTGGGCAGAGCTCTTTGACCAGGCCCTTGAAAATAATCAGCCAAGTTAATTCGAAGTTCCCCGTTCTCGACAGCTGGAGTTTCGGCGGCGGCACTGCGCTGATGCTCCAAATCGGCCACCGGGAAAGTTTCGATGTTGATATCTTCATCGACGATCCTCAGGTGCTACCTTATCTCAATCCACAAACGCAGGGCTTCGCTCTCGATCTGTATCCTGACGCTTACACTTTCGACGGCACGCACGCTCTCAAAATCGTGTTCAAGGATATCGGAGAGGTCGACTTTATCGTCGCAACACACCTTACGTTTGGGCCCACGACAGAAAGAGAAATACGTGGGCAGAGGGCTTACCTCGAAACGCCAGCCGAGATCGTTGCGAAAAAGATTTTCTATCGCGGGGGCTCAATGCAGCCACGCGACATGTTCGATATCGCATGCGTCCGCGAGAGCGAAGGCCATGATTATCTCGTAACGGCGCTCATTCCATTCAAGGACTCATGCAGACGCGCGCTGAAAACGGCGCGCGTGATGGACGCCCGGCTCGCCGAGGCTGTTATGTCTAAACTTCTATACCAATCAAAATACTCAAGGATTCCATCGCAAGCACAGCAGATGACAATTGAGATTTTAGAGGCCGTTTGTGGCTATGGGCCAACAACCGAGGTTTAAGCGGGCTCTTGAAGAGAACCGAACCGACGGCCCCATTTTTACGAAGGCCATCTGTCTGAATTTCCCCAGTAACGGACATTAGTCCTTCTGGCATGTAATGACCGATTTAGGGACCGGAACCGGACTGACATCCCGGGATGGCAAGAGATAGCTTCTTGTGGTTGAGCATGTGGAAACCCTATCGCAAATGGCGATGCAAGCTCGGCAGCGGGTCGTGGAGGAACAGCGCACCCCATGCCGAATTCGCGACGCAGGAGCCCCAAAAGGTAAACTTTGCGTGGAAAATGCAGAGCTTTGTTTGTAAAGCACCGGCCCACGTCAAAAAGCACAAAAGGGCTATGCCGCTAGCGTGTTATCGCTTCCAGTGCTTTTTGCAGATGCCGCTACGCCACCTCTTGCAGTTAGCCACGTCGCCGGAACTTCCCTGGCCGGCGCGGGTTCTCTTTCCCAAAGAAGAAAGGAGGAATATCATGACCGACGAACTCAGTGCTGGCTTCACAGGAACACCCGCAGAGCCCCTGACAGGTGTCCCGAAGGTGGCGAAGGGCGCCAAGGACGCCGTTGTCCGTGAGAGTGCCGCAGTGGTCGCGGGCGCCGCTGAGCATCCGCACGCGGCAACAGGGATTGTCCTTACGATCGGCGCCCTCGCCTTCGCGATTGGATATGTTCTCGGACGCGATGCGTCGTCAAATAGTTCGCGATGGTGGTGATCGGGAGTGCTGGCCCACGGAGCGCCATTTGCGTTGCGTCCCACGGTGCATACTCAATCATCTCGCTCTGATCGAAGAGCATACATCAGCGGTCAACCTCTCTCCGGCCGTGATCTCACTCGTCGCGTGATGCAGCAAGATTATCGGCGGAATCGGATGTGCTGTCCAACACCTTTGGATACGAGATTAAAGGACCTTAACATGCTATCTGGCAGGCAGATTTCGGCCGCTCGAGCGCTCGTCGGCATGTCGCGAGCAACGCTCGCTCTCGCTGCGAATATCTCAGTGCCGACGCTGAAACGCATGGAAGCAAGCAAAAGGCAGGTTGCCGACACGCGGAATGATGTTGCCGCAGTCCGTATAGCCCTCGAAACAGCCGGCGTGACGTTCCTCGAGGCCGGTGGCGTTGCGTCCGGTATGGGCGTCTCGCTGCGTAAGGCGAATGGTGCTGCGATCGATGTAGACGAAAGTGAGTTTGTACAGTACCCCGAGAACTTGGAGAACGACGCGCCGCCCGGCGCCGGTGGCTAGGTCCCGGGATTGATCGCTTACGCGCCCCGCAATAACCTTCATCTGCGCCCACCAATCGGCACGCACACCGCCAGCACTGAGGAAAACATAACAGAGCTTTCCGACGGGCGAGCGCGGCGGCAACAGATATGATTGGGTTGTTGGGTTGGTACCATGAGTATAAGGTTGGGCGCAGGCTGGTGACCGAAGATGGACGACCTGACAGATGACTTGCAAGACCAGCGCCAAGCTCAAGTTTCACATCGAGTAGGTGAAAAGCCACCTCTCCGAATTGGAATCCGGCGCGGTAAGGATCTCTCTTCGGGGCCTTTGAAGCGGTCCACCTTGGGATAAATTGGAAGCTTTCGGACAAAAGGCTAGGCTAGCTAATGTCGTCAGGAATAAAACCGCCGATCTGGCGTTTCCATAACCGAGCATTCAAGTCGTGGTCGCGAACATGCTTTGTACAAACTTGTTCTTTTCGGCGGACTGTTGCGGCGAACTGCCCCTGGTAAGGGTGATCATCCTCCACACATTAATTACCAGATACGACAATGATCACCTCGACCGCAGCATCCTTGAACTTCACAGAGCTTTTGGTGGCACCCAGGCCAGGCATGGTCTGGACCGTGATTGGCTGCCATTCCGACGTTATAGTAATGCTCGATGCTATCGCGTGCTTGATGGCATCGGCATAGCTAAGGGCGTTTACCCCTTGAGATCCATATTGTTCGTAGCCGAAAATGACCTCCGCCAGCAGTTCGCTCGAAGCAGAGTGGAAGGCGCGGCCGCCATTTTTCTCCATCTACATCGGCGCGGTCGCGCACCGACCTGGCCATCTCCGACAGGGAAAGGTAGCTCTCGTCGGCCGGACGCGAGATTTCATTCGGACGAGATTTCGCCGATCCGCTGGCCAGGGCTGACATCCACCTTGTAACCGTCACGCCCATCACGGCGCGAAGCGAGAACCTGCATGTTCGTGGGTCCAATCTCCGCGACGGGCGCCGGAGCCTCCCTCCCAGCCTCTTCCCGTCACGGAAATCCAGTCCGCTCTCTCACTCTGAGGGCATTGCGGAGATCTCCCCGCTCGAAGGGTTGACCGGGACCAATGCTCGCACGCAGCGGAAGGCTTTTCTCCTCCCGCAGATATTGAAGCGAGACGCTGGCGCTGCCGGGCGGGTGCGGACTCGAATCCTTGACTACGGCTTTATTAAGTCATATATGATTGATTATATAGATTATTAAGTCAAATATGATCGATTGAAATGAGCTCTCCCAAGACGAAGCCAGCACTGGAACAGCTGGGCCAAGATATCAGGAACGCGCGTCTGCGGCGTGGCATCGCCGTGGCGGATCTCGCCGTACGTGCGGGGACGTCGCCGAGTTCCATCGCGCGCCTTGAACGGGGTGATGCAGGCGTTGCCATTGGCACGCTTGCCGACGTTCTCGTTGTGCTGGGTCTTCTGGAGCGTCTCGCTGACCTGATCGATATCCGCAAGGACGATCTGGGGCTGGCGCTGGCAGCGGAGCACGGACCGCGCCGGGGCCGCTCCTTCGCGGCAAGGCTGAGAAAGCAGAAAGCTAAGACGGAGGAGAAGCAGGAACGGCAGGACGTTGTGGACCCTGATGGGGCTTCCTTCTGATGGCCGAGTTCGTCGCCCACGTCGCGCTTGGCGAAAGCCAAACATCGGTGGGCCAGTTGCGTTTCACGCATGCCGGTCCACGGCAATTCTCGACCTTCGCCTATGGCGCCGAATGGATCGAAGACCCGCGCGCCTTTGCCATACAGCCCGATTTTCCTCTTGAGGCCGGCCCATTCCACACTTCGAGACAGCCCGGCCACATGCGCGACGCATTGGCAGGCGCTTTCGCCGGTGCGGCTCCCGACAGTTGGGGACGCAGGCTGCTCGAGCGCGCATATGGCAATGGCCTCAACGAATTCGAGTATCTGACGCTTTCCGACGATACCTGCCGACAAGGCGCGTTACGCTTTCTGGATGACCACGGCGAGGTCATTCGGGGCAAGGCAGCAGACGCCATTCCGCGTCTGGTCGATCTCGAAACCATAACGGCGATCGCGCGAGCCTATGAACAGGGCAAGGAAATTTCGCCCGAGGAAATGCAGGCCCTGGCCGGCGCCGGCGGCTCCGGCGGCGCTCGCCCCAAAGCGAATGTCAGGGATGGCGATGTGCTATGGCTGGCGAAATTCACCTCGGTCGACGATCAGCAGCCCATAGAGCGCGTCGAGGTAGCGACCCTTCGTCTGGCCGAAGCCTGCGGCAGACACGCCGTTTCCAGTTGCTCTGATCCGGCGGTTCGACCGACGCAGGGCCGCACGAATTCCCTACATCTCCGCGCGCACCGCGCTCGGCAAGACAGGGGCGGAGCTGGGTTCCTATACCGAGATCGTCGATTTCATGCGCTCTTATTCCCCCGATCCTTCTCACGATTTCCGCGAACTTTACCGGCGTCTGCTCTTCACGATCCTCGTGTCCAACAAGGACGATCACCTGAAAAACCACGGCTTCCTTTATGTCGGGGCCGGTCAGTGGCGCTTGTCGCCGGTATTCGACGTGAACCCGACGCCGGATCGCAACCTGCCTGGGCGGAAGATGTCAAGGCACCATGGAGCTGCGAATTTACATCGCGACACTCTCAGCTAAGGGTAGAAATCTGTCATACCGAGCTGTCCCTTATGGAGAGGATGCAATCGGTTTTACGACGCGGTAGATACATATTAAGCTCCTGAAGGGATGCGAACCAGCGACCTCGTGGAATTGCTGGTTATTGCCCTCAGCGCTTCGGCGATATTGGCAGCAACCTTGATCACGATGCATCCTTGCACTGATGCTGGAAGACAAACTGCTTAAATCTTCGCAAAATATTTAAGTGTTCAGCGTATTGCGCTCCTAACGAACGACCATTGCCGTGGGGCTTGATGATTAACGAACTGGATATGCCGACAGTTCTCTTCCTCCAGAAGACATCCTATATCGCCGGTGCTTTGACCTTGGGGTATCTGCGCCTGACATCGGAAGAAAGCCGTGGAGTTGGACTTCTAGCAGCAAGCTTTATTGTTCTCGCCGGAGGTTCGACCCTTGCGGGCCATGCAGAAATTCATCCGGCACTTTACGGCCCTCTCAGCCTTATCAATATTGTTCTCGCCGTACTTGGATATTGCCTATTGGGCTTCGCGTTTATTGTCATCAGCAACCCTGATCGAAAAATCAATACGTGGCTGGTTCTCATACCAGCAGCGGCAACGCTGGCAATCGGGCTGATCACGGCCTTCCACCTGAACAACACATATCGGGCGACGACTTTCACTTTTCTCGGTTGCCTGACGATGGCGGGCACGGCAGCTGTCGTGTTCCTGGACAGCTATATCGAGCCTCTTCCAATTCGGAAGCTGGTCGCGGCGATACTAGCGTCCGCCAGCCTACTCGCGTTGATCATGGGTCTGGAATTTGCATTCAATACCTTTCCCTTGCTCGACGTAGCGAGCGGCTTCTTCCTGATGATAATTTCCAAATTCGTGCTTGCGATTGCCATCGTGATTTTCATTAGCGAGCGCCAACATATCAAGATCAAACGTCTGGCCGACCGCGACGCTCTTACGGGTCTGTATAACCGCCGCTTCTTTAATACGAACGTGCCCAAACAAGCCCAAGAAGGCGACGCCGTTCTCTATCTGGATATCGATCACTTCAAGCAGTTGAACGATCGCTGGGGGCACGCTGCAGGCGACGAGGTTCTGGCAACGATGGCGCAGGCAGTGCAATCGATCCTGCCATCCTCGGCACTGTTCGCACGACAGGGAGGCGAAGAATTTATAGTTTTTCTCCCAACAAATGCGGGAAACGCCCTGCTCCATGCCGAGCAGATTCGCAAAACCGTCGCTGAGCTTCGCTACCCTGCCATTGCCCGCGAAATCGTCGTAACGACAAGCATCGGTATCGCAAAGGCTACTCATGAAGGATCGGAGCTGTCGCATCTTTGCCGAGAAGCCGATCGAGCGCTGTATTTGGCGAAAGCCGCAGGGCGAAACCGTGTTTGCGATGCTACGCAAGACGTGTTTCCTGCCAAGAACCAGAACCTGGCGCGCTCCTCGTAAGTCCGCATTGCGAATGCGCCAGCCGAGCGCTCCCCGAGTGGGGCGGCAACACAGACGGGCGGGATCGAGAAGATCCCATGACGCGGCGAGGCCGCGCGAAGCGCCAAGAAGACGGCAAATGATCAAGACGCCCGGCGAAGTTACCGAGTAAAGCTTCGTCAGGCCGGGAAGGATCATCCGACATGGGAACATACCAGTCTCATGCCGACAGGATTTGCGAAGAAGAACCTTCGCTACAAATCCTGCTGTTGCGGTGCCCTCCCGCTGATGCATCAGGATGATATCGAGAACGACCTGTCGCTCCATATTCGTAAGCAACTGCTTACTCTATGTGCGGACGAAGACTCTGGAACAAACTGTCTCCATCGCCGTTGGGATAGGCATCAATTCACCCCCATTGGAGGATGGTAAAATGGGTCGAGGTATTTTGCTCTGGCTTCTCGGTATTCCCTTGCCGATCGTCATTCTTCTCGTTCTCTTCACGCGATAGGAGGCGTCAATGTCGGTCATTGAAGACGTCCCCAGAGGTACGGTTCCTGTCGAATCTTCCAAGCCCGCTATCGTCTGGGGCCCCATCATCGGAGGCGCCTTTGCGGCAACCGGAATTACCCTCATTCTTCTATTGCTTGGATCAGGTGTTGGGCTCACGATGGTTTCTCCCTGGTCTGACCAGAGCAATTCGGCGACAGCCGTCGGCATCACTGCGGCGATCTGGCTGGTGGTCGTTCAATGGCTGTCATCAGCGATCGGTGGCTATCTTACGGGCCGTCTCCGTACGAAATGGGTTGAAGTCCACTCCGACGAGGTCTTTTTTCGCGACACGGCACACGGGTTTCTGAGCTGGGCGCTGGCAACGGTGTTCGTAGCAGGGTTTCTCGCCTCTTCATTGACTTCGCTGGCGAGCGCGTCGGCCAATGCCGCCGGTCAAGTCGCGCAAAACGCGGTTAGCGCCGGCGCCGCTGCATCAACACGTGGTGCGGACGCAACCGCCTATTTTACAGACGCGCTCCTCCGGCCCGCAAAGGCCGCAGACCGCGCTCAATCCGACGATGGCGCAGCCGCGGCCGAGATCTCGCGGATCCTCGTACAGGGTGCGGCCAGCGGACAGCTTCCGGATGGAGACAAATCCTATATCGCAACGATCATTTCCGCGCGCACGGGCCTTTCCGAAACGGATGCCCGCAACCGGGTCGATGCGGTGCTCAAGCAAATCGATGACGCCAAGTCGGCAGCAAAAGACGCGGCTGACAAAGCCAGGAAAGCGGGCGCGACGAGCGCGCTGGTCGGGTCCCTATCGCTGCTGGTCGGCGCCTTCATGGCATCGGCGGCCGCGGCACTTGGCGGTCGTCAGCGTGATGAAGAAGAGGACTTGCTCGTGGATACACGCAGCCGACGTCCTTGAGCCGCAACGGCAAGCGTTTCGCTCTGCGTCATCGCGGTGGCGCAGAACGTCAGGCAACAAATGGAGACACCAACAGCCTCTATGTGGAGGCGTGCCTTGAGCCGGTTTGATAGTGGATCGGCGCGATCAAAGATTTATCCTTTCTCGAAAAAACGCCGGAGTGAATTCGCGAGATCGACGGGATTTTCTTCAGCGACGTGGTGGCCGCTTTCGATACCGTGACCCGTGACATCCGTCGCCCACGACCGCCAGATTTCCCTCGGGTCGCCGAAGAAATGCTCGAGATCGTCTTTGGTCGACCAAAGGCAAAGCAATGGGCATGTGATCCGCCTTCCGGCAACCCGGTCCTGCAGTTCATCTTCCCGATCGACGCTCAAGCCTGCCCTGTAATCCTCGATCATTCCGTGGACAACGGCTGGATTTTGGATCGCCGTCAGCAGGTCATCGTAGGCCTCTTTGCCCATGATATCCGGACGGATGGCATGGTACCAAGCCCGAGGATCGGCATTGATCGCTTGCTCGGGCTTTTCAGGCTGCGCGAAGAAGAACCAGTGATACCAGTCACGCGCAAAATGCCAATCCATCCGTTCGAGATGCTCCACGATCGGAATGCTGTCGATCACGGCCACCCTGGTGACGATCTCGGGATGATCGAGCGCAAGACGGAATGCCACATAGCTGCCTCGGTCATGCCCCGCCACGGCAAATTTCCGATGTCCCAAAGCTTGCATCAGTGCCACACAATCAAGTGCCTTCGCCCGTTTCGAAGAATGCCGGCTGTTCTCGCTATCCACGGGTTGGAAAGACTTTCCAAATCCCCTGAGGTCGGGGCAAACAATCGTGAAGTGCGCAGACAAGAGGTCCGCGACTTGACCCCACGTCATATGCGTTCGCGGATGGCCGTGGAGCAACAACAGGGGCGGGCCATTGCCGCCGTGGCGAACGCGTAAAAGGCCGGGGCCAACGTCGATGTAATCCAGTGCCATTCCGCTGAACATATCCGGTCTCCTCGAATATTAGGTCGGCTGTTCTTACGCCCACCGCCTCGGTCATGATTTCCTCCTCTTCTTCTTAGCGCTCTCGTCGCTGAGTTCGATCCATACGGGAGCATGGTCGCTGGCGTGCTCCCAGCCGCGGACGTGCTTGTCGACCTCGGCCTTCGACAGACGGGCTGCCACCTCCGAGTTGAGCAGGAAGTGGTCGATCCGCAGTCCGGCGTCGCGAGCATACGCGTTTCGGAAATAGTCCCAGAACGTGTAGATGCGCTCGTCCGGATGCAGATGGCGGAGAGCATCGGTCCAGCCTTGATCGACGAGTTTCCTGTAGGCCTCGCGGACTTCGACGCGGAACAATGCGTCGTTCGTCCAGCGTTCCGGCTTGTAGACGTCCATCTCGGTGGGCATCACGTTGAAATCGCCGACGAGAACGACCGGCACCTCAAGCTCCAGCAGCTCGGCGGCGTAGGCTTGAAGCCGCTTGAACCAGCGGAGCTTGTAATCGAACTTGGGTCCCGGATAAGGATTGCCGTTCGGGAGGTATAGGCCGCCGATTACGATCCCGTCGACGATGGCTTCGATGTAACGACTGTGCTCGTCTTCCGGTTCGCCCGGAAGCCCTCGCCTCGTAAGATGGGGTTCCTGCCCCTCTGCAAGGATCGCAACGCCGTTCCAGGATTTCTGGCCCTGCCACACTGCGCCATAGCCGGCGGCCTCGATCGCCTTGATCGGAAACTTCTCTTGCGGGGCCTTTAGTTCCTGCAGGCATACGACATCCGGCGCGGCCTCTTCCAGCCATCGGAGGAGGATTTCAAGCCTGCCGTTTATGCCATTGACGTTGTAGGTCGCCAGCTTCACGGCTTAGTGCCGGCCGATTTCCGCTTCGACCTTCTTGCGCGAGCTTCCGGCGCTCTTCGCGGCCTTCTTGACCCTGTCCTTCGAGACGCCTTCCTTCTTCGCCTCGTAACGGACCTCGTGATCCTGGCCGCCTGCGACCTTCGCACGATCCCGGGCGCGACCTCTCGATGTGGTTGCCATGACAATGCCTCCTGACGAGTTTCGACCCACGAAAAACGGGCCTCGAATCAAGAAGTTCCATGGGCCAGCCTCTTCGGGTTGAGAATGCTGGTTGGCAAACATGGTTCGGGATTTGCAGGCGATCGTTATCCGATCGTCTAGTCATACTGTTCACCATGACCGATCTGCGCACGACCAAGGTCGCTCACCGCCGCATCTTCGGCAGGATCAGGATCGGCAGCGTTTGCTTTCTCGAGAAGCCTTCCAGCCTCGAGGATCGCGACCACAATTTCATGCGTGCCCCAGCCAGCCGCGTTAGCCGATGCGACGAGACTGTCCAAAGCATCGCGCACAACGGCCTGTGCTTCCTTGGCGCGGTCAGCCTCTGTGTTGCTGGCCGGCGAAGGAAACACATGATTTGCCGGCTCATGACCGGCCAAAGGTTTCGATTCTTCGCGGTCGGTGGTACCTGCCTCGCCGTCCTGGTGCGAGATCACGACATCAAGATCGTCCGAAAGTTTGGTCGCCTGGCTGGCGTTCATGATACCGATCGGCACGTCTTCTCCATTATCAGTCGTCACCTTCACCTCGACGATCTTCTTTTTCTCGGTCATGGCAGCCTCCTTCAAGGGGAAACTTCCCGCGCCCTCGTCGGTTCCACCGGGCGTGACCCCGATCGGGCGCGCAGAGCGGTGATTGTCAATCTCTCGGCACGGCTTCAAAGCGATCGAACGACCTCCACAAGACGTTTCATGTCGGTGGGCTTCCCGAGATTGGGCACGTTAGCCAAAACATCATGCCTAGCGAGTTCCGCCGGATCGCTCGCACTGGCGAGGACGAACGGAACACCCCACGTCTTGAGAAGGACGGCGACAGGCGTAATGTTCTCGCCATTGAGAGTGACATCCAGAACAGCAGCATCCGGACGTTGGCTCCTCAGCAGCTCGAATGCTTGCCCGACCGAACTTGCCGGGCCTAGGACCTCAAATCCCCCTCTGGTCAACACGCTTTCCAGCTCCATCGCGATAAAGAACTCGTCTTCAACCACAAGAACGATCCTGCGCACGACGACCTCGCCTTTTTCAGGTTCGCTCATAAGCGTTTCCAAGGGAGTTTGATAATGGCTGTCAAACCTTTTGGATCGAAGTTAAGTTCCACAGTTCCGCCAAGATGTCGGCACGTGCCTTCGATCAACTCGGTGCCGTATCCTCTTCGCTTCGGCGGCTCCACCGCCGGGCCGCCTAATTCGCGCCAGTGGCAAACAAAGTACGACCGGCTCTCCGGTCCATCCTCCAATGACCATTCGACATGCAAGGCGCCGTTTGGAACGGAGAGGGCGCCGTACTTCAACGCATTTGTCGCCAGCTCATGGAACATCATGCTGACGGGCACGATCTCCGAACTCGGGATCTGCATTGTGGGTCCTTCGCAATGGACCCGATCCGTTCCAGGCTCGCTGACCGACTGCCTCAACAGGGTTTCAAAATCGGTTGCTTCATTGATAGCGGCGATCTCCTGGGCATGAAGCGTGACCTCGAGGCGTCCCAGGAAGCGATCACGGTAGTCAGTGCCTGTGAGATCTTCGGCATCCATCTGCATCGCAAGCGATCGCACCACTGCGAAGAGATTTTTCATCCGGTGGCGTGTTTCCGAAATGATGAAATCCTTCTCCGCGTCCTGACGCTGCCTTTCCGTCACATCGTCGAAGAGAACGAGGATATTGTTGCTGTTATCATCCGGATGGACAAGACGCCGTGCATCGACGAGGAAAGTGCGGCGGCCGATGGTTGGGAAGTCGTGCGCCACTTCGTATCCGATGACAGCGGCGGCTTTTGGGATAATCGCGGCGATCAGCTGCCGGAGTTCGGTAACATCCCACTGACCGTTGCCGAGATCAAAGAAACTCTCTCCCAGAATATCGTCGCGCTCGACCTTGAAGGTTTTCAAGAATGCATTGTTTGCGGTTGCGACGCACAGGTTCTGATCAAGGACGACAATCGGCTGCGTCATGGTATCGACCACGCCCTGCCCTTGGACATGTCCGCTTCGCAACAAGCGATATAGATCTTCCAGCATCATCCCCAAGCCCTCCCAGCAGCACCCGACATGTTTCGTAGCTTTCTATTAAAAGTAATGGAGCACCGAGAACTGGCAAGACGGTGGATCAAGGAATGTTGCTTGACCAATCCAGCTGGCGCACAAGCCTTGTCTTTGCAATGGCGGTAATGGATGGTAAAGCGACAACGCTTTACGATGAACAATACTTCATCGACACATTGCGACTAATACCAGCCAACTAGAAAAAGCACACCAATCTAACCCGGACTGGCAGGGGGCTACAGTCACGGCACCCGACCGACGATTTGCCGCCAGACGCCCTGCGGCTCGACAAACCTCGCCGTCCATAGGACCTTCACTCCGCCGCCGCAGTTCAACTCCTTCGGTCATGATTGCGGTTGGTGTGCCGAAACAGCTCCAGCTTTTCTGCGAGTTCGATCTCTGAGACGGGTTTCCCAATAGTTGCAAGCACTACTTGGGAATACTCCGCCGCGATCGCCTCCTGACCTGTGACGAAGATGCTCGCAATCCCCTGCCGGGAAAGCCAGATCGCCGCATCAGGGCCGGTGCGTCCATCAGCAAGATCGATATCGACAAGCACTCCGTCGACACCGCCGAGATCCTGTCTTTTAACAAGGTCGGTGAAGCTTATGGCAGATCCTGCGAAGATATGCCCCAAATCTTCAATCATGGCCTCAATTTGAAAGATGATCAGTGGATTGTCTTCAAGACAGAATATGCGAAGCGGAGACGCCGAAGATGACATGGCTAAAAAGCCTCCTAGAGGTCAAGGTCCTTCGGTGACACGCGCGCGAGGGGACCGATCTGAGTACAGCTTAGCCCCTGTGGATGGAACAGGATGGTGGGCGGCGTGCCAAAGAGGTTGTACAACGCCGAACGGATATACCGTGTTCCATATCCGCTTCTTTTAGGTTCCGAGACTGGCGGACCTCCTCTCTCAAGCCATTCAAGATCCAGGTTCCCATCTTGTGAGACGGACCATTTCAGACTTATCCGGCCCTCTGGCTTTAAAAGGGCACCATATTTAAGCGCATTCGTCGCAAGCTCATGGAAGCACAAGGCAAGCGTCGTCGCGGCTTCGGCACTCAGCAAAATCTCCGGCCCTGTGAAACTAATGCGATCCGCGCCCTTTGCCCGATATGGGCTGAAGGTCAATTCGGCAATATGGGAGAACTCGGCTGCATCGCCGTTCGCTTGAAATACTGCGGAATGCACATTGGCAAGAGCTGCAAGCCGACCGGCGAAATCATCGGCAAACTCATCCAGCGAGACGGCACGCCGACGGGTCATCTGGAAGATGGAGGAGATGCTGGAAAGAATGTTCTTCACCCGATGATTAAGCTCGCGCCGAAGTTCGCGCTCGCGCTCAATGTGATCGCGAACGTCTCGCTGGCGCAGGCGCGCCAAGAGGCTCGATTGAACGCCACTCAGCAATTCGAGCGCTGTTACGGGTCGTTGGTAATAGATCTGCCGCGAGCGAGGCCAAGCGGCCGACAGCTCAGCCTGAACGCGGGTCGGAGGAACCATCCGGTCCAACAGGACGAGGACAGGCATTTCGGACCATTCTGGCTGCTCGACAAGGTGGCGACCGATCGCCTTCTGCACCTCCGGATCAAGTGCCTCCTGGGTCGCAACCAGCACGCCGGGCGTTTGCGCCAACAGCGCCGTCAGCTGTTCCAAGCCCTCCGCCCGCCGCGCAGCTACGCCATTCTGAGCTAGGAGCGTCTCCAAATGTTCGGCATCGCGCCGATAAGGCGCGATTACCAAAACCCAGTCGAGATGGCTGTCATTCGCGGCCACGAGCGATTAGGCCTCCGGAATCGGGTTATATGGGATCACCGTGACGCCGGAACTTTGAATAAACAATTCCCGTACGTCGAGATCGTGCGGTCCGTGCCGCTTCTTCACGACCGTTATGCTGCGCCGCAGCCTGCCCTCGTGCTCGGTAATTCGCAGCAGCAGCACCGTGTCGCCCAGAAAACTTACATCGACATCAATGCCGATCCCTTGGCCGAGCAGACCGTGTTGCGCGACGATAAGGATGGTAAGCACACCCGCTCGAGCGAGAAATTTCAGGAGCGATTGGATGTCGCGGACCGCCTTCTCACGATGCGGCAATGAATTCAGATATCCGGTGAAACTATCGATGACGACGACCTTCACCCTTTCGCTGCTCACCGCTTGCTGCACAATCTGACCGAACTCACCTGGCGAGATCTCATTGGGGTTGAAATCCCGGATGATCAGCTGACCATCCTTATGGAATTGGCGCAAATCCATGCCCAACCCCTCCGAACGCCGGAAGAAAGTCTCTATTCGTTCCTCAAACAGGAAGAGGCCTACGCTCTCGCCCCGCTTGAGAGCCGCAGTCGCATAGAGCGAGGCCATAGTCGATTTGCCAGTACCCGCCTGACCTATGACGAGGGTGGTGGTTCCTGCTTCCTGCCCACCGCCGAACATGTCATCGAGGGTATCCACGCCGGATTTGATCAACTGAGGCTCGACGGCTCTCGCCACGGCGCCTGGTATAATCCGTGGGAATACGACCACGCCCTCGCCTTCGCGGATCGCCATGTCGTGATAGCCGTCAGCGACAGGCACACCGCGCATCTTACTGACCTCGATGCGGCGGCGAACCGCGCCATATTCCTCAAGCGATTTGTCGAGACGAATGACGCCGTGAGCAATGCCATCAACCTCTTCGCCTGTTCGATCGGTCTCTGGTGTTTGGGTGTCAAGCAGCAGAGCCACGATGTCGCGTTTGGCAAGAAACGCCTTGAAGGCGATCAGCTCGCGACGGAAGCGGGGTGAATCGCCTGTGATCAACCGTATTTCCAACAGCGAGTCATAGACCAATCGGCTGGGTCTATGCTCCTCGATTGCACTTTCGATCATCTTCCGCGTCTCGTCCAGACGCAGTTCAGCCGTCTGAAAAATCGACTGGTCGGTCGCTCCCTTGATCGAATCGGAAGCCGCGAGCTCTTCCACCCGGATGCCCTCGAGCGTCCAGCCGTGGGACAGGGCGATCGCCTCCAGCTCCGCCCTGGTTTGTGACAGGCTGACATAAATGCAGCGCTCCCCGTTCGCCGCACCGGCACGGAGGAATTGTAACGCTGCGGTCGTCTTGCCCGACCCAGGCGCACCTTGAACGATATAGAGATTTGATGCGGGCAAACCGCCGCGAAGAATTTCGTCCAGTCCGGGAATACCGGAACTGACCATTGTCAGCTTCTTGCTCTCAACCACGTTCACCTCTCGCTTACGCCTAAATTGACGACGTACAACGCCCGATCACGATATCGAGTTCCTGGACTGCGAAATAACTATGCGGGCAAACCGCCTGCGTTCCGAAACGCGGTCTTGGCCTGAGCTTCTTCGTACGGTCTTCGAGCTCGCACCTTGTTGCAGAAAAGCGCCCGCTGCCGCGGACGCCATCGTGTCTTCGAATTGCTGTGCTTTTCAAAGCCGGTTCATGCGATATCGCTGGCGCTCGGCTTCGATTTGCTCAGGCGTATAGGGTTCGGCTGCCTCATCGAAGCGGGTCCATCCCTCTTCCGCATAGAGTGCCCGCCGGGATGCAATGTCGACGGGCCGCGACCGGTCGAGGATTGCCTGGGCCTCCGGTAGCTTTGCCTCCTCAACCCTTGCGGTCACAACCGAACCTCCACGACGGATGCCTTCGGCGTAGACATGCGCCTCGTCTTCCGGGACACC
Source organism: Rhizobium aureum (assembly GCF_030182495.1). Taxonomy (NCBI): domain Bacteria; kingdom Pseudomonadati; phylum Pseudomonadota; class Alphaproteobacteria; order Hyphomicrobiales; family Rhizobiaceae; genus Rhizobium; species Rhizobium aureum. The sequence continues at coordinate 75,035 of NZ_JAQJCI010000016.1, forward strand.
TTCGCTGATCATCGCTCCGACGATACCTCCAACGGCACCGCCAGCGACAGCTCCGGCTACCGCTCCCGCGGCGGTGGCCGCCAGCCAGCCCGCCGCGACAACGGGGCCGACGCCCGGGATGGCCATGATACCAAGGCCGGCCAAAAGACCGCCGGCGCCGCCTGCGACAGCTCCGACGCCAGCACCTGTTCCTGCCCCCTCGGCTGCGTAAGTGCCCTGCCCTTCGACGTCGACGCCATTGGCCTTGTTTGTAACGATGCTAATGTCGTCAGATGGGATGCCTGCATCCTCGAGAGATTTCACCGCAGCTTTGGCGTCGTCATAACTGTCATAGAGTCCGGTAATGGTGCGCATATCGCGTCTCCTTGTTCTCAATTCGTTACTTGGCCATCGTGACATTGCCCTGGAAGTCCAGAGACACGCCTGTGTCCTTGCCGTCCTTTTTGGCAGTCGCTCGCCAAACGCCTTGATCATCCAGTTTAAGCCCCGTGACGTCGGTGTAGCCGGCGGCTTCGATGCGGGATTTGGCCTGGTCTTCTGTGAAGCTGTTCTTGCCAGCAATCGGCGCTGCCGGATTCTGACCGGTGTTGACGGCCGGAGTTGTCTGGGAGGTCGACGGCGTCTGGCTCTGGGCCAAGGCTGCCGTCGCCGATAGAAGAAGTGCGGCGGCGAAGATGGATCTCTTCATGGAAGTTTCCTCCTGTTACGCTAATCGAACAAGAGAAAGCTCAATTTGTTCCGCACGTTATGGCGACCGGCTGCGCTCGGGACGAAAGGCGCGACGAGTTCCAGCAGGCCGGGTCGGTCCTACGACGCGCGCGAAAGATTAAGCAGCGCGGCTATGGAACAAGCAGGCCAACAGAGCCGCTGGCAAATTGTCTCCACAGCCAAAAAGGCGGGGCTAGCGTACCTCCATAAACGTAAGCTCTCAAGCCGCATTGATCATTGCACGTACTCAATATTTCCTCCTCGACGGAACTTTCAGCTCGCCGATCGAGTTGCTTGGAGCGGAATAAGGAGGATCATCAGATATGGAAATGCAACGGCCTTTCGAACGGCGCCGGACGATAAGAGGTGCCGCCTATTCTCTGGCGGATTTCCAGAAGAAATACGGACTCGATGACGCGACGGCCGAAGATCTGTTCGTTCGGTTCGGCCCTTCTTCGATCGAGCTTGATTTGCTCATGGCAGCGAAGTGGAAAATATTCTCCTTCGACGACCTCACGAAGGAAATGCTCTTACGATCGGCTTGCCCGACGGAAAACAATCCATCTTTGGCTAAAGGAAGAAACTTTACTGGCCGTCAACGAAGAACAAGATGACGGAAAATGCCGTGAGCGTGCCTACAGGATTTGGGAGGAAGAAGGACGCCCGAAGGGCGCCATCTCGGCGATTGGCAGCGAGCGGAGGATCAGCGCGAGAAGACGGAGCAAGAGGCCGAAAGGCCACTCGCTCCGACGTGATATTCATCGACGGAATTAGTCCATTCATCAGACATCTCGAATGGCAAGGCAATGGCGTGTGCTCTTTCAGTGACCTGGCACTTCTACAGGTACCAGCAAGCCGTAAACCCTTATAGGATTTTGGTCAAAACCTCGAAATTATCCGCTCTCCGTCTGCAAATTCCCCAGCGCCGCGTTTCGTGGATTATATCCGTAGCCTCCATCTGAGACGATCGCGTCATCGAGGAAATGAGGGCTGCAGCTTCCTTCTCGTCGAAAATTCCCGATTGAAGCTCAATTGTTCCACCTGTTCGCACCGCAATGCTAACGCTCAGCATCTACGCCCATCCAATTGTCGATCACGGCGTCATAAACTCCCGGACAAGCGAGACGTTCCAAGGCTTTTCGAAATATCTGATGCATATTGCGGAACTGCTTAATCAAATGCCCTGTGAAAAGGCGCCGGTCCCCAACATGCAATCCAATCACTTTCACCAAAATGGTGCCAACTCAGCTAAATTAAGTCTCGAGTTGGCAACCGTCCGCAAGGGCGCAACGCAACTTGAGACGACCTGACAAGTTGGCTTAAAAGAACATGGTCTTGCGTCCTTCCCACGCGAGACCGGTCATAAGGACCTGTTGGCCACAGCCCGAGAACAAAGCTTTCACATGGCCGTTCGACCTCATGTTGATCGATGAGAAGAATGTCACGACCGTCGCCAGCCCTCGTGAAGGAACCGCTGCGCTCAGGTATTCAACCCGCCGTCAACGTTGAGGGTCACGCCGGTGACCTGCCTTGCCGCAGGACTCGCCAAAAATGTCACGGCGGTAGCGATGTCCGAAGGTGCCCCATATCGACCCAACGGGATGAGGTTCCGCTGGAATTCGGAATATTCCCCGTCCGCCGGGTTCATCTCCGTATCCGTCGAGCCCGGTTGGATGAGATTGGCCGTGATATCGCGCGGTCCCAGTTCCTGTGCTAAGCCCCGGGTGAAAGACTGGAGTGCCGATTTCGTCATGAAGTAGACTGTGCCCGTCGCGCCGACGATGCGGTCGGCACCGGCAGAGCCGATCGTGATCACTCGCCCGCCGGCGCCGAGATACGGAAGGGCGGCCTGCGTCGAAAGAATGGTGCCGCGGACATTTACTGCAAGGAGCGCATCGATGTCCTCGACCTTGATGTCGGCAATCGCTCCGTAGAGTGCGATCGCGGCGTTGTTCACCAGAATGTCGAGGCCGCCAAGCTCCTTTGCCGCTTCATCGACCGCTCCCCGGATCGCGGTCGGATCCGCGCTGTCGGCCTGGATCGCTATGCCGCGCCGACCGTGGGCCTCAATCGAGGCGACGACCGCCCTCGCGCGATCCGTCGAATTCTGAAACGTCAATGCAACATCGGCGCCATGCTCGGCAAGCGCAAGAGCGATTGCTGCCCCTATACCGCGAGAGCCACCGGTCACAAGCGCTCTCTTTCCCTTCAGATCAATCATCTCGACTCCATTTATGTAGTGATCGATACATAATGCATATGGACGTTGAAAATGGGAGTCAACGGGTTTATGTAGCGATCGATGCAAAAAGATCGAAACGGCACATCATCGAAAGTCTCAACGACAGGTTCCGCGCGTGGCCGGCCCCGCGCGTTCGACCGTGACGCAGCCCTGACCTGCGCCATGCGGATGTTTTGGATCAAAGGTTACGAAGCGACGTCGATCTCTGATCTGACGGAAGCCATGAGCATCGCGACGACAAGCCTCTATGCGGCGTTCGGCTCGAAGGACGAGCTCTATGCGGAAGCACTGAGGTACTACGCTTCTTACTACGAACATCTGGTCTGGGGACGTTTCCGTGATGCGACCACGGCACGCGAGGCGGTGAAAGCGTACCTTCATGACTCGGCCGCCGCCATGACCGGTTCAGACTGCGACCTGCCTCACGGTTGTCTGGCGACCCTCGGTACGGTCGGCAGCGATGGACACGAGGAACTTGCCGAGCTGATGCGCTCGACACGGGGGCTGGCCTTCGATGTGCTCGCGTCGCGTCTGAAAAAGGCGGTCGACGAAGGAGAGCTTCCACCGGCCCTCGATATCGCCATGGTCTGCAGGTTTCTCCAGACCGTTCAGAGCGGGATGGCAATCCGTGCCCGTGACGGAGCGGAAAGAGCCGAGCTCCAAAGCGTGGCGGAGATCGCCATGGCCGGCTGGGACGGTTTTGTCTCAAAAGCTGCGGATTGACCCGTTTTTGACGTCAACCCCTGGAATTGGCTACGGGGCTCAGAAATACCGTTTCCGGAACATTCCACCTGACGGGACGTTGAGCGCGACAAGGAGAAAGCTCATGGCTCAATGGTGGAGTAAGCCCGTCATAGTCGAAACTCGGAAGACGGGAGACCGTTTGACAACCTCCAGCGCGGAGCGCGCGGCGGAATTCATGCTCAACGAGTGGCCGACGCTCGAAGATGGTCAAGCCTATCACGCTGCGATGAAAGCACTTATGGCGGTTCAGCAGGGAAAAATTGAAGAAAACGAAGCCAGAGAGGCATTTCTTGCAGCGCTGAAGGAAGGCGACATATATATTTTCGAGGAGTGAGGTCATACCATCCTCATAGTTTGTCGATACTCTGCATCCGGATACTCATCAACGGATATGCTGGGCCACGGGAATTCCGGTCGTTCCGATTGTGGAACGCGGATATCCGCCGGTGAAACCGGCCATCTCGCAGTGCGTTCAGACTTCGGCACCTTGAAGCTCAAATAACCTGGAAAACCTGGCGACTATAATCCGAAGGGAATGTGATGACGTCGCAATAGAGGTTACCTCGGTGAAAGTTGCCGATAGTCGCTGCCTTTGCATGGCTGCTAAGGGCCTCCGAGTGTCCCGTTGTTGGATGGATCGCCCCTAACGCATGAACAAGCCACCGCTGCAGACAACTGTCTCGCCGGTGACAAATTGCGCACCTCGGCCCTCAACGAGCCAAAAGATAAGATCGGCGATCTCGGACGGAGACGCGACCCGTCCAAGCGGAACCTGCCCGGCGGCTTCCTCCAAACGGCCACCAAGTGCTCTTACCCCCTCAGTGTCAACCGGACCGGGCGCAACCGCGTTCACGCGAATCCGCCTGGGTGCCAGATCAGCCGCCATGCTCCGCGTTAGGCTGACGATCGCTGCCTTGGTTGCGGCGTAAAGCAGCTGATCAGGGCGCGGGACAAAGGCGTTGATGGATGAAAGATTAACAATAAGACCGCCATCGGTCATACTGCGGCTCACCAATTGGCTTAAGAGCAGCGTCCCTAGGACGTTCACGTCGAATACCTGCCGGTACTGCTCAATTTGAAAGTCACTTAAAGATGTAGGGGGAAAGACCCCTGCCGCGTTGATCACCGCTGCGGCGGGGGATGGGAGGCGATCCAACTCCGCTTGAAGCGCGATTGGGTCTGTGACGTCCGCAACAAGCGGTATCGCTCTTTCGTTCTGCGCGAACACGGTCCGAACTGTTTCGTCTTGATCAAGCGCTCCGACCTGCCAACCTTGTGCAACGAAGATTTCGACGCACGCACGGCCTATTCCTCTTGCTGCGCCCGAAACGATTGCGAGAGGTCTTTCGTCGTTCATTTTGTCCTTCCGAATCAACCGCACCGGCGCTCGTTGAGCGACGCACTTCGAGGCCCCATTCCTTCATTCATGAACCGATGTCTGTGAAACAAATCGTGCGGCAATGTGTTCCGGTGGTATGCGAATTTTTGGAAACCTGGAGACTTCGGGATTGCGTGATGTCGGACAAAAATTTCCACATGCGCTGGGATTCCGCCGCACTAGCCTCATTGCGGGCACGCATTCAAAGCTTCGAATGGCCGCGCGAGATTGCCGATAGCGGCTGGCGCTATGGCTTATAATATCTACGCATCGTAGGTGTCGCGTGATCTCTCCGTGGCAAGCTTACGCACTGGCACGAAGTTCCGCTGGAAAACTGCAGGGTAGGCTAAGGGACGCCAGAATTCCCGCCTAGAGGGCGGCTCTCAGTCTGACGCGCTCCTCAGCTGACAGGCGACTTGCCACAGCAATCAAGAGATTAGCCAAAACATGATCGTCTGCCGATCGATTGTTTTGGCTTTGGTAGAAATCGCTGGTTACGCTGATCCGACAAGCTGTACTCGGCGATTTGCCGTAGCCGGCAAGAAATGTAGTGAGCGCTTCCGTTAACTCTTGATTAAGATGATCGGCATGGGGCACGGAGGTGAACCAGGATTGTAGCTGCTTCTCCGCTCGACGCCCATCGCGTCTATCGTCGTATTTCTTCGCGGTCATATCCTTATAGGCACAGAACTTCATCGGCGCGAAGAGCCACTTGCCATCTTCGGTTTGGAGAGCATACCAAGCGCGAGCATATGCCAGGCGACGCCGGAGGTCAGCGCTGCTGTCTAGCTCTGCCTTGAACCGCTCAATATTTTGAAGCACATGAGAAAGTGTCGGTGCGATCACGGACATTTAAGCTCCCCTTCTGGTAGTTCATTCCTGTGTGAATTTGTTGGATCAAATACGCCGTTAGATCGTGTGTCAATATTTCAGGAATTAGATGATTTTGTTTTGCCTCTAAGGAGCTTTGCAGGAAAGCTCGGCCACGACGGCCGATTGCTTCAAGACGGCAACTCCGACTGCCGCCAAGTTTGCCAGCCCAGACAATTAATCCTGCGTTCAGGGTGGTGCGGCTAGTTAAGCGGCAATCATTGCCCCAGTTGCCGTCAACGGGGTGTTGCAACGAAGATCTCAGGCTCCGGGTTCTCGTTTCTGGAACTCTGCGTTCGAGAAACGACGAGACAAAAGCGAAAGACACATGTCATCTAAAGATACTGTCAACGATTCTGCTCCAACTCCTCAGATGGCTCATTCGGATCGCGAATTCGGAATTCGCGCCGCTCTTTTGTCCAACGATCAGCTGAGAGCGATGGCAGCAAAGTTTGCAGAAACTCGCACGCTTGATCTCCTTAAATTCAATGGCTTCGATTTCTATCTCCGGCATAAGGAGAACGAAAACGAAATCCTGCGGGTCTATCGCGCTGCAGCTGCGGATGTCGATGCTGGCGAAAGCATCACGCCGGCTGCCGAATGGCTACTCGACAACCACTACATCGTCGAAGAGGCAATCCAGGAAGTTCGCCGCGATTTTCCGAAGAAGTTCTATCGCGAACTGCGCAAGATCAATCTCGACGGCACGGAGGTGCCGCGCACCCTCGCGCTCGCCTGGCTCTACATGGCGCATGCGCACAGCAATATCAGCAATGCCGGCATGACCGCGGTGACCGAAGGGTTCCAGGACCGCGAAACCTTGCGGATCGGCGAACTCTGGGCGCTTCCTTCGCTGGTGCGCTACGTGTTGATCGACAATCTTCGCCGGGTGGCATCGCAGATCGATAAGAGCCGCGAAATGCGCGCGGCTGCCAACACGGCGGCCACCGAGGTAATTTCGCTCGGTGACGCCGGCGCAGCGCAACATCTGGAAACGCTGGCCGCCAATCTCGACGACACGACCTTCGTCACGCAGCTGCATTATCGTCTTCGCAATGCGCTGGAACCAACCGAAGCTGCGCTGAACTGGCTGGAGGCAAAGCTTTCCGCCAAGGGAACGGATGCAGAAGCCGTCATGTCGGCCGAGCAGATCCGTCTCGGCGCGGCCAATGCGCTGATGGGCAGCATTATCAAGAGCCTGCGCGAGATCAACGACACCGACTGGTCGGAGTGGGTCGAAGAGGTCAGCACCATCGACAAGCTCCTCTGGCAGCAGACGGATTATGCAGAGCTCGATGCCGGATCTCGCAACAGCTACCGCCGCCAGATCGAAAAGCTTGCAAAGCGCTCCGACAAGACAGAAATGGATATCGCCGAGGCCGCCGTGCGGCTGACCGACCGTGCAAAAAATGAAAGCAGGGACGGATCTGCGAGCAATATCGGCTACTATTTCGTCGGCAACGGGCGCCCGGCACTCGAGGCGGAGATCGGCTTCCGGCCGACGCTCAGCCTGCGGTTCATGCGGATGGTCCGCAAGCTGAACTGGCTCTCGATCGCCATCCCGGTGCTCCTGTTGACATTGCTGGCGCTCGTCTTGGTCGAATGGGCATTCGTCGACGCGGGAATGCCGCTGTTTGCGACGATCGTTCTGCTGCTGATGTTCGCGCTCCCGGCATCCGAGGGCGCGACCGGCCTCTTCAATTTCTTTGCCACATTCTTCATCACGCCGGATCGTCTCGTCGGCTATGAATTCAAGAAGGGCTTGCCGGCCGACGCCCGCACCCTCGTCACTATTCCTTCCCTGATCGGCAGGCGCGAGCACGTGGATGAGCTCGTCCGCAATCTTGAGGTACATTACCTTGCCAATGCCCGCGGTGAGATCTACTACGCACTCCTGACCGACTGGCCGGATGCTGAGGAAGAAGAGACCACCCGCGATCTCGACGTTCTCGATTATGCACGCAGCAAGATCGCCGAATTGGAATCACGTTATTCGGAAGAGGGCAAGCAGCGCTTCTATCTCCTGCATCGCCGCCGACAGTATAACGCGGCCGAAGGCGTCTGGATGGGTTGGGAGCGCAAGCGCGGCAAGCTGCACGAGCTCAATATGCTGTTGCGCGGCAGCCAAGACACGAGTTTTATTGCGGGCTTCGATCTCGTGCCGGCCGACGTCAAATACGTCATGACGCTGGACAGCGATACGCGCGTTGTTCGCGATACCGTCGTCAAACTCGTCGGCAAGATGCATCATCCGATCAACCGCCCGGTTTTCGACCACAAGAAGCAGCGCGTCGTCGATGGCTATGGCGTGCTGCAGCCGCGCGTGACGCCGTCGCTGACGACGGGCAAGGACGCATCGACCTTCCAGCGCGTCTTCTCGGTCAATCGCGGTCTCGACCCTTACGTCTTTGCGGTTTCCGACGTCTATCAGGACATCACCGGCGAGGGTACCTTTACCGGCAAGGGCCTTTATCATGTCGACGCCTTCGAGGCCTCGCTGAAGGGGCGGATCAGCGAGAACTCGATATTGAGCCACGACCTGCTCGAAGGCTCGATGGCGCGATGCGGTCTGGTGACGGACTGCGAACTGGTTGAGGATTTCCCCATCCGCTACGAAGTGGAGGTCTCGCGTCAGCATCGCTGGGCACGCGGCGACTGGCAGCTTATTCCGTACATTTTCGACGAGCGCCGTGGCATTACCGCGCTCGGCTGCTGGAAGATGCTCGACAATTTGCGTCGCTCGCTGACGCCGATCGCCTGGTTCTTCGCTTCCGTGCTCGGTTGGTACTGGATGGATCCTTTCGGCGCGCTTATCTGGCAGATCCTGCTGATCTTCAGCCTGTTCGTTGCCCCGACATTGTCGCTGATCAATGGCATCATCCCGCGAACCAGCGACATCATCCTGCGGGCGCATCTCCATACCGTCTGGAAAGATATTGAGAATGCCAATGCCCAGGTGGCGCTGCGCATCATCTTCATCGCCGACATCGCCTGCGTCATGGCTGATGCGATCGGCCGCTCGCTCTACCGCATGTTCGTCAGCCGCAGGCTGATGTTGCAATGGCGCACCGCCGCAAGTGCGCAGGCCATGGCTCAGAAGACGATCCTCGGCCATTACAAGGTCATGTGGCGTGCCCCCCTCCTGGCCATTCTGGCACTGGTCTTCGCCGCCTCTTCCGGCGACATCGCGTGGCTGGTCGGGCTTCCTTTCGTGTTTCTCTGGGTGCTGTCGCCAGCCATCGCCTGGCTGGTCAGCCAGACGGCGGAAACCGAGGATCGGCTTGTTGTGCCCGACCACGTCCGCAACGAATTGCGCAAGATCGCGAGACGTACCTGGCGCTATTTCGACCACTTCGTCGTTCCCGATCAGCACTTCCTGCCGCCCGACAACGTTCAGCAGACGCCGCATGCCGTCGTCGCCATGCGTACGTCGCCGACCAATATCGGAGTCTATCTGCTGTCGGTCATCTCGGCGCGTCGTTTCGGCTGGATTTCGTTCGAGGACGCAGTCAAGCGCATTGAGCAGACGATCGAGACAGTCGAAAAGCTGGAAAAATATAAAGGTCACCTCTTCAACTGGTATCATACCGACACGTTGAAGCCGCTGGGCCGCAAATATGTATCCTCGGTCGATAGCGGAAATTTTGCCGGCCATCTGATTGCCGTTTCATCCGCATGCCGCATCTGGGCTCAGTCTCCCCTTGCCCATATCCACACCGATCTCGATGGCATCGGCGATGTCGCGGCAATTCTGCGCGAGGTGCTTTCGGAGCTTGATGACGATACGCGGTCGAACCGATCCCTCCATGACCGGCTCGACGGCCGTATCGCCGAGCTCGAAGCGGCGGTCGCGACCGGTAAACGCGAGAAGGAATTCTCCTCAGGCCTTATCGAACGATTTGCCGGGCAGGCTCGGGAAATCCGCGAACTTGCCGGAAGCCTTGACAGGGAAGTCAAGACCACGCGGAGCGAGGAAGTCGTCCATTGGGCGGAGAAGCTGGTCGAAACCTGCGAACTTCATCAGGTCGACAAGGCTTTCGATCCCACACAGGCACCTGATATCAGCGAAAGGCTGATCCGGATCGGCAATCGCGCCCGTGAAATCGCCTTCGATATGGATTTCAGCTTCCTCTATCGACCGGAACGCCGGCTGCTGTCGATCGGCTTCCGTGTCGAGACGGAAGAAGTAGATGCCGCCTGCTACGATCTGCTCGCTTCGGAAGCGCGTCTGACGAGCCTCTTCTCGGTCGCCAAGGGTGATCTGCCGACCGAGCACTGGTACAAGCTCGGCCGCCATGTCGTGCCTGTCGGCACGCGCGGTGCGCTGGTCTCCTGGTCCGGCTCGATGTTCGAATATCTGATGCCGCCTCTCGTCATGCAGGAGCGTAGCGGCGGGATTCTCAACCAGACCAACAATCTGATCGTTCTCGAGCAGATGAACTATGCTCGCAAGCTTGGCACGCCATGGGGTATCTCGGAAGCGGCCTTCAACGCCCGCGATCATCAGATGAACTATCAGTACAGCAACTTCGGGGTGCCGACGCTCGGTCTGAAACGCGGTCTCGGACAGAACGCCGTCATCGCACCTTACGCCTCGTTGCTGGCCAGCCAGTACAATCCGGTCGCAGCCCTCGAAAACCTCGAGCGGTTGCGGGCCGTCGGTGCACTCGGCATGTATGGTTTCCATGACGCCGTCGATTTTACGGCAAGCCGCGTGCCCGAAGGGAAGCAATGCGCGGTGGTCTATAATTACTATGCGCACCACCACGGCATGTCGATTGCCGCGGTTGCCAACGTGGCTTTCGACGGCCTGCTGCGCGAGCTGTTCCATGCGGATCCGATAATCGAGGCAGCCGAATTGCTGCTGCAGGAAAAGGCGCCGCGTGACATCCCCGTCATGGCCTCGAAGCACGAAACCGATGCGCCCGCGACCATCCAGGGCGACCTGATGCGTCCGGAAGTGCGGCGCCTGGAAGATCCGGCGTCACGGGAGCGCGAGTTGCTGCTGTTGTCGAACGGCCGTTACTCGACCATGCTGACGGCGACCGGCTCCGGCTACAGCCGCTGGAAAAATCTCTCCGTCAACCGCTGGCGTGCCGATCCGACCGAGGATCGATGGGGCTCGTTCATCTTCATGCGCGATACGGCATCGAACGAGTGGTGGTCTGCAACGGCGGAGCCGCGCTCGATAGCCAACGAGCATGTTCGGGTGAGCTTCAGCGACGACAAGGCGGAGTTCATCAAAACTGTCGGTGAGCTGACAAGTGGAATGGAAGTCTTCGTCGCAAGCAATTACGATGCGGAAGGCCGCCGCCTGACGATCAGCAATACTGGCACGGAAGATCGGGTCATCGAAGTGACCTCGTACATGGAGCCTGTCGCCACTCTCGATGCCGTCGATACGGGTCACCCCGTCTTTGCCCGCATGTTCCTGAAAACCGAGGTTGCCGCGAAAGGTGATGCGATCTTCGTCGAGCGCCAAAAGCGCGGCGTGACGGATCCCGAAGTCGCCATCGCCCATCTGATCGTCGATACGTCCGGCGAAGATTTGCCGACTTACCATGAGACGGACCGCATGCGCTTTCTTGGACGGGGTCGTACTCTGACGGAAGCTGCGGCCTTCGATGCCGGTGCGGAACTTTCCAATAGCAGTGGCTTCACGATGGATACCTGCCTGTCGCTGCGTCGGACGCTTCACGTGCCGGCCGGGGAAAAGGTCAGCGTAACCTTCTGGACCATTGCCGCGGCCGAACGCGCCGAACTCGAAGCAGCCGTCGAGCACTATCGCCGGCCGGAAAGCTTTGCCCAGGGTCTCGTTCAGGCCTGGACGAGAACGCAGAGCCAGTTGCGCCAGATCGGCGTCAATTCGAAGGAGGCTGCCGCCTATCAGCGCTTTGCCCGCTACATCATCTATCCCGACATGGCACTGCGCGCCGACAATAAGACAGTTCGCGAAGGCCTGAAATCGCAGTCCGTCCTTTGGGGAGCGACTCTCTCCGGCGATGCACCATTGATGACCTTGCGCATTACCGACGAGCTCGGCACGGATCTCGTCAAGGAATTGCTGCGTGCGCAGGGCCTCTTGCAATCGCGCGGGGTCGAGGTCGATCTCGTCATCTTCAACGAACGCTCCGGTGAGGCAGCCGCCGAAATGCAGCGCACCATCGACCAGCTCTGCGATGCGGCGCGTCACGCCAGCGAGGTCGCCGGCATCCAGCGCAATATCTACGTCCTGCGCAAGGATCTGACGTCTTCTGAAGCCTATGATGCCATCATAGCCGCCTCGCGCGTCGTGTTGCGTGGTCGCGATGGCAGTCTCGTCGATCAGTTGCAGAAAGCCCGTTCCGTTTCCGGTTCGCCCGCGCTGCTTGGTCAGTGGGGCGACTCCACCCTGGTGCCGCGTATGGTTCGCAGCACAGCCGGGGGCGTGCCGGTCGATGGCAGCGATCTTGCCTTCTGGAACGGTTATGGCGGCTTTGCGGCCGATGGCAGCGAATATGTCGTGCGCCTGTCCGGCGGCGAACAGACGCCGCATCCATGGGTCAACATCATAGCCAACGAGAGCTTCGGCTTCCATGTCTCGGCGGAAGGCGCCGCCTTCACCTGGAGCCAGAATTCCCGCGATCATCAGCTGACGCCCTGGACCAACGACATGGTCACGAACCGCCCGGGTGAGGCCTTCTATTTGAAGGATCTCGATCGCGGCTCCGTCATCGTACCCTACGCGTCGCTCGCGCAGCGCGCCGATACGCGCTTCGAAGCCAGGCATGGCCTTGGCTACTCGATCTTCTCGACGATTCAGGACGAGATTTCCCTGGAGGTCACCCAGACCCTCGACATGGAAAAGCCCGTTAAGCTGACGCAACTGCGTATCCGCAATGATGCGGGTGAAGCACGCAAGCTGCGTCTTTACGGCTATGCTGAATGGATTCTCGGCAACAACCCGACGAAGAGCAAGCCCTTCGTCATATCGAGCTTCGACAGCGTGAGCGGAGCGGTCTTTGCGAAAAATCCGTTTAGTGTCAGTTTCGGGACGCGTGTTGCGGCATTTGCAGCAAGCGAAGCACCATCGAGCGTTTCCACCAGCCGCCGCGAATTCATCGGCCGGCACGGAACGATCCAGCAGCCACGCACGGTTTCGGCCGGGTCGCGGCTCTCCAACGCCGTCGATCTCGATGGTGATCCGGCAGCTGCCATGGCATTCGATCTGACGATCGAGCCGGGCGAAGTGCGCGACATCTGCTTCTATATGGGTGACGCCCCCTCGCAGAAAGAAGCGGCGGCTCTCATCGCCGACATCCGCTCCATCGGTTTTGCAGAGGTTCTCGAGAAGACGCGTGAGTTCTGGAAGAGCTTCACCGGCAAGGCGCATGTCTCGACACCGGACCAGCGGCTTGACTTCATGGTCAACAATTGGCTGCCCTATCAGACTTATAGCTGCCGCATCATGGCCCGCACCGCCTTCTATCAGTCGAGCGGTGCGTGGAACCTGCGCGACCAGTTGCAGGATTCGCTGGCCTTCCTGCTGCATTCGCCTGAGATCGCCCGCAAGCAAATCCTCAATACCGGCCGCCGTCAGTTCCCGGAAGGCGATTTCCAGCATTGGTGGCTGGAAGATAGCGGTGCCGGCGTTCGCACGAACATCTCCGACGATCCGGTCTGGCTCGCCTATGCCCTCGACCAATATTGCACCGTGACCGGCGACGCCTCGATCATGGACGAGATGCTGCCCTTCGTCGAAGGCGCGCAACTCAGCCCTGGCCAGTACGACGCCTTCCTGCAGCCGCGTGTTTCCGACGGGACCGCACCGCTCTACGAACATGCCGCTCTCGGCCTCGATCTTACGATCAAGCGCACGGGCGTGAACGGTCTGCCGTTGATGATGAGTGGTGACTGGTGCGACAAGATGGATCGCGTCGGCATCGCCGGCCGTGGCGAGAGCGTGTGGCTGGCATGGTTCCTCGCCGGCGCCTTGCGCCGCTTCATCGCCTATGCCGAAACGCGCGGCGATACGCAACGCGTCAGCCGTTGGTCGGATCATCTTGAAAAGCTCAAAGCCGCGATCGAAACGGCCGGCTGGGATGGCGAATATTATCGCCGTGGCTATTACGACAACGGCGCGCCTCTCGGCTCCAGCCAATCGGCGGAAGACAAGATCGACTCGATTGCCCAATCCTGGAGCGTGCTGTCGGGTGAAGGGAATCCGGACCGCAGCAACATGGCCATGAATGCAGTCCTCGATAAACTGGTTGATGAGGAGGGTAAGCTCATCCGCCTGCTGACGCCGCCCTTTATCAAGCCGATCAATGATCCCGGTGTGATCAAGGCCTACCCGCCAGGCGTCCGTGAAAACGGCGGCCAATACACCCATGCAGCCACCTGGACGGCTCTTGCCCTAGCCCGGATGGGCCGCGGCGAAGATGCCTGGCGCGCGGTCGAAATGCTCAATCCGATCAACCACGCACTCGACAAATCCTCTGCGGAGACCTATCGCGTCGAGCCCTATGTAATCGCCGGCGACGTTTATGGAGAAGGTGACCTCAGGGGTCGCGGCGGCTGGAGCTGGTATACCGGTTCGGCCGGGTGGTTCTATCGCGTCGCAATCGAAGGCATCCTCGGTATTCGCACCGAAAGCAGGCGGTTGCACGTCAAGCCTGTGCTGCCGGCCGGATGGAATGGCTACTCGGCTACGCTGGAACTGCCGAGCGGCAAATACGAAATTTCGGTTTCGAGAGTTGACGCGACAGGAGGATATTCGGTCACGATCAACGGGACCACAATGGATGATCTGCGGGAGGGATATTTGCTCGCGGCATCGTAATCGGTCACGATCAGCCCGGCGGCCGCGCGCTGTGCGAAATACTCTCCCATCAGCGGCGTCGGCGCGTTGTCGAGCGTGGCGCGGGTGCGCGTCATCGCCGACATCCAGATACGATTGGGCACAAGAAGGCAGCTCCCCCAGGTCAGCAAATGCGCCGTTCTCCCGCTCGCTCGTAACGTCGCCGGCTTTGACGATGAGGCGATCGCTTGCGATTACGTCCGCCAGTTTACCTAGCGCCTCCTCGTCGGTGTCGGTGGCGAGCACATTTTCGCCACTCGCGATAAACCGTTCGAGTAGGCGCCTGTGCCGTCAGCTACCCTTGTCACGACGAACGTTCGTCTGGCTCTTATCGCTTCGTCTCGGTGGCCGCGAGTTCATTGAAGTACTCGGCGAGCTGGCGCGGTTCGTGGCCGAGGATCGCTCGCAGCGTCAGAGCGTTGGCGCGCAAGCCGGTGCGGTCGTAATGCGCGAACATCGGCCTCAAGGGTGCAATGTCGTCGCCAAGCGAGTTCGGATCGATCCGCTCTGCCCGAACCGATCGGCCAAGCGCTTCGCCCATGAGGCGGGCAACATCGTGGCGGTTAAGCCAGCCGTCGGACGCGAGCTCATACGTGCCGTAGAGCAGGCGGTCTTCAGTGAGGGCGATGGCCGCGACTTCGGCGACGTCACGGTAATCGACTCTGCTGAAGCGTGTGTCACAGGACCAGGGCTCAGCCAGTACGTCGGTCACAGCCACCTTCTTCCACATCGCCTCGAAGTTCTGAAAGTAAAGCGCGGGGTGCAGGAAACTGTATTCGATCCCGTATTCGAGGATCATGTCTTCGACTGAAGCCTTGGCGGAATGGTTTGAAAGGCCGGCGATCACAGGATGGAAGACCGAGGAAAATACGATCCGCCGGACACCCGCGCGGACCGCCGCCGTCACGAAATTTCGGCCAATATCGGCCTCGCGGGGGATGAAAGCCGGTGCGATGTAGAAGACCCGCTCTATGCCTTCGAGCGCGCTCGCGACACTCTTCGGATCGGTCAAGTCCGCGACAACCGTTTCTGCTGCTCCATGTTCACGGACCGAACTCTCTCGGCTGTGGTCCCGGACGAGACCACGGATGTGCGCCCCGCGGACGGCTAGAGCGGGCACGACATGACCGGCGAATTTGCCGGACGCGCCGACAACAAGTGTCGTTATGTTCGTCATGGTTGTTTTCCTGTTTCGCTTTGGCAGGGAACGATGCGAATCGACAAAAGGATCGATCCGTTCCGTGGACTTATCGTCTACGGAATGGAACAATGGATCCCGATGATTGACCTCAATGACTTGCGCGTCTTCAACAAGGTGGCCGGTCTGCGCAGTTTCTCTGATGCAGGGAGCGCCCTCGGTATGCCCAAGTCGAGCGTCAGCCGGGCGATCAGCCGGCTCGAACGTGATTTGGCAATCCGATTGTTCCAGCGGACGACACGCGATGTGGCGCTGACGCAGGCGGGGCAAGCGCTGTACGAGCGCGCTCGGGATCTGCTCGCCGGACTTGAAGACGTTGCGGTCTTCACAACCAGTTTGGCGGACACGCCGCGTGGCAGGCTCACGATCAGCGCCGGAATCGGGTTCGGCATAAATGTTCTCGGCCGACAGTTGCCTGGCTTTCTTGATCGTTATCCGGAGATCAGCGTTTCGATCGACCTCACCAGCCGCAATGCTGAACTGGTTTCCGAACAGGTGGACGTGGCGATCCGCATGGGACCGCTTGCCGATTCAGCACTGGTCGCCACCCGCCTCGGGACACTGACGCAATATATCTGTGCGGCAAAATCCTACCTGGATCGATGCGATCACCCGAACGAACCGCAAGACTTGCTTTCCCATCAGATCATCGACTTGCCGACGGCGAGCAGTAAGCCGCGACCGTGGCGTCTGGTTAGGGGAGATGAGAGCCGGAATATCTCACCGACGGCCAGAGTTGAGGTCAACGATATGTTGACAATCTGCGCACTGGTGAGGGGTGGCGCCGGGATCGCCGCTGTGACCGCCTATTTGTGTGGTAACGACATTCTCGAGGGAACACTCGAACGAGTGTTGCCAGAGTGGTCGCTCCCGCCGCTGCCGGTCAGTTTGGTGTTTCCCAGCAAGCGGGAGGTTTCGCCCGCCGTACGCGTCTTCGTTGACTACCTGCGCGAGACGAACGTTGCCGGGAATGACTGGCTGGCAGATCCGTTGCTGGCGAACGGCAGGTAGTTTGCACTTGGCAACAGCAAATCCGCTCGCGTCCATCTGTCAATATGCATTCGACGCTCCGGCTTATTGGGTCGAGGCTTCCGGGCACCAGACAGATCCGCGGCATGAGTTTCAATCGGCGCCCAACGATTTTCACTTTGGAGCAGGAAGATATCGTGCCCGATCTCGTCACCATTGCCAAAGGTCTGGGAGGCGGTTTCCAACCGACCGGCGCAGTGATGCTGTCACGCAGGATCTATCAGGCATTCGGGCGTTTAGCACATTCTCTAGAAAAAGGAGCCGGACATTTCGGGTGCGCCTTCAAGCGCATGGGCCATGAATTCCACGGCGGCCTTCAGCTTGTCCCGTTGGATCGGTCCTCCGAGGCAGACGCGAACCGCTTCCTGCGCAGGTCCATCGACCGTGAAGGCATCGCTCGCGACGACACCTAGGCCGGAGGAACGCATGTGGCTTCCGAATGTCGAACGCGTCCAGCCATGAACGAGCGGCAGCCAGATATTGAAGCTTATCGCGTCGCCGCGATAGCTGCCAGCGGGCAGCACGTCCGCGATAAGCGCCTGCCGTGCCGCGGCTTCGGCTCTGATGAAGCGCAGGATGCTGTCGGCCGTTCCGTCCTCTATCCAGCGCGTGGCAAGCGCGGTGGCAAGCGGCGAGGCCATAACGTTATTGGCGCGCATCGCTGCGACGAACGGCCAGCCTGCCTTCGAGTCTGGCGCGACCACGTAAGCGAGCCTGAGACCTGCACCGATACATTTGGCGAGCCCGCCGATATGCCAGGTCAAATCCGGCGCCATGGCGGCGAGCGGCGGCGGGCTATGCTGCGGGATGAAGCCATAGGCATCGTCCTCGACGATCGGCACGTGATACTTGCGGGCAACGGCGCAGATCTCGGCGCGGCGTCCCTCCGGGATGGTTAGCGTCAGCGGGTTCTGCAACGTCGGATTGAGATAGAGAGCCTTCGGCTTTAGCGTCTCGCAGGCCTCGGCAAATGCGGTGGCAATAATGCCGTCCTCATCCATCGGCAGGCCGACGAGGTTGAGGCGCAGCTGCGCGGCGATCGACCGCATGCCGGGATAGGTGATGTTTTCCGAAAGCACCGTTTCGCCCGGCTTTGCCAGCATGCCGAAGATCGCCAGCAGCGCCGGATGCGCTCCGGGGGTGACGAATATCCGCTCCTGCGACGGCACCAGCCCGCGCCGGCTAAGCCAGGCAGCCGCCGCCTCCTTGTCCATGCCAGCACCACCAAAGCCTTGGTAACGAAGCAGAGAGACGAGATTTGTCGCGACTGACGACAGCCCTTCCCGCATGCGGGCCAGCAGATCCGGGTCGTCCGGCTCCGGCGGCATGTTCATGGAGAAATCGACCGCCGACGTTCGTCGGATATCAGGAACGGCATCGGAGGAGAAACCGAGCCGCTCCTTTTCCAGGCCACCGGTCACGAACGTACCGCGGCCAACATGAGTCTTCACCAGCCCGCGCTTTTGCGCTTCTACATAACCGCGTGCGACCGTCGTGAAGTCGATGTTGAGCTGCTTGGCGAGTTCCCGCTGCGGTGGCAGTCGATCCCCAACGACAAGGTTACCGCTGCGCAGGTCGAGTTCGATGACATCGGCGATCGCCATGTAGCGCGGGCCGCTGCTGCGGCTGAGGTCGGGAACCCATCGTTTCATGTGTCCGCAATCCGGTTAAACTGTTTTTATTGACCGTATATTGTTGCATCGGCCTCTTGTCACCTAAAATAATATACCGGCCGCGTTTTCTTGTGGCTCGAGGCGCTAGCAGCCGCTCGCAAACACTCACTCGCAAAATTGAATGCATATTGGAGGTATTCATTATGTGCATTGTCGCTTCCATTTTCGGCAGCCTTTTGGCGCAGCTTTCGGCAACGAGAAGTGCAGAGCAAGTAAATGACGGGAGAATTGAATGCTTTCTTCGACAATTTGAACGCATTTTAGGCAAACTTCATATTGGCATGGCCTTTGCAATTGAATGGCGTACCCCGCGACGGGGCCTGACATCAACATAGGAGCCATTCATGCCCGCAGTTACCGCACCCGCCCATGCCGACGGCGATTTCCTTGTCGATTACGAAGAAAAGGTCTTCGAGGATGTCCAGGCCAAGGAGGGTGAGAAAGCCCTCATCACCTTCCATACCGTCGCCTTCGAGGGATCGATCGGTCTCGTCAACCTTCTCCAGGCCAAGCGCCTCAAGCGCAAAGGCTTTGAGACGTCCGTGCTGCTTTACGGTCCCGGCGTAACGCTTGGCGTGCAGCGTGGCTTCCCCAAACTCGGAGCGGAAGCTTTTCCGGGCCATCTCAACTTCAACAACCAGATCAAGGGCTTCATGGAAGAAGGTGGCAAGGTCTATGCCTGCCGTTTCGCGCTGCAGGCGCTTTACGGCCATGGCGAAGGCTCGCTGATCCCCGGCATCACCCCGATCAGCCCGCTCGATGTCCTCGACCTCATCCTGATCCACCGCCGCGACGGCGCCTTCATCCTCGACACCTGGACGCTCTGACCGACCGGAGGCGGGGCGGGGCCCCGCTTTCATCCGCCCAAAAGGAGTTCGCCATGGAAAAGAAATCAATTGTGCGGGCCGCCGCAGTGCAGATCGCACCTGATCTCACCTCACGGGAAAAGACGCTGGCCCGGGTTCTGGAAGCAATCCATGAGGCCGCGGGCAAGGGTGCCGAACTGGTGGTCTTCCCGGAAACCTTCGTGCCTTGGTATCCCTATTTCTCCTTTGTCCTGCCGCCGGTGCTTTCCGGCAAGGAACATGTCCGGCTCTACGACGAGGCCGTCACCGTGCCGAGCGCCGCGACGGAATCCATCGCCGCAGCAGCTCGCAATCACGGCATCGTCGTCGTGCTTGGCGTCAACGAGCGCGACCATGGCTCTCTTTACAATACCCAGCTCGTTTTCGACGCCGACGGGGCGCTGATCCTCAAGCGCCGCAAGATCACCCCGACCTTCCATGAGCGGATGATCTGGGGTCAGGGCGATGCTTCGGGCCTCACGGTGGTCCAAAGCCATGTCGGCCGGATCGGCGCGCTTGCCTGCTGGGAGCACTATAATCCGCTCGCCCGCTACGCCCTGATGGCCCAGCACGAGGAGATCCACGTCGCCCAGTTCCCGGGCTCGATGGTCGGGCCGATCTTCGCCGAGCAGATAGAAGTGACGATCCGCCATCATGCCCTGGAAAGCGGCTGTTTCGTCGTCAATGCGACGGGCTGGCTGACCGATGAGCAGATCACCTCGATCACGCCGGACCAGGGGCTGCAAAAGGCCCTGCGCGGCGGCTGCATGACGGCGATCGTCTCTCCGGAAGGCAAGCACCTCGCCCCACCCCTCGCCGAGGGTGAAGGCATGGTGATCGCCGACCTCGATATGAGCCTGATCGTCAAGCGCAAGCGGATGATGGATTCCGTCGGTCACTACGCCCGACCCGAACTCTTGCATCTCGTCATCGACGGACGTGCGACCGCACCAATGGTCGCCTCCCGGACATCTTTCGAAACCGCCCCCGCTTCCACCGAAAGGAGCAATTCCGATGGACACTTCGACAACACGTCTTCCGACCGAGATTCTGATCAACGAGTTGCAGTCCTTCGGAGCCAGGCTGGTTGATCCGAAGGCGGGTCATGAAAGCCGCCGTGGCGGCGCCGGCCCTTCTGACCACAAGCCGATGACCATTGATGGCATGACCGTCATGGTTCCGGTCCACACCGCACCCGCCTTCGAAAGCCCCTATCTGGTCGAAAAGCCGGATGAGGAGGGCAAGAGCCGCATCAGCCGCGATGGCCGCGTGCTTGGCGAAGTCTCCTTCCCGCTGCGGCCCCGCTTCTACGAGCGCAGCACGGCGGATGGCGTTCCCTATTCGCAGATCGCCGTCCTGCACGGCCGCGATGTGCTGGCAACCACGGTGCTGCAGACCTGCATCCGCTATCAAAGCCGCACTAAGACCTGTCAGTTCTGCGCCATCGGCCAGTCGCTCGCCGCCGGCCGCACCATCGCCCACAAGACGCCGGAGCAGCTTGCCGAAGTGGCGAAGGCGGCCGTCGAGCTTGATGGTGTCAAGCATATGGTGATGACGACGGGAACACCGAAGGGTTCGGATCGCGGCGCATCCATCCTCGCCGACAGCGCCCGCGCCATCAAGGCAGCCGTCGACATCCCGATCCAGGCACAATGCGAGCCGCCGGAAGACGATGTCTGGTTCCAGATCATGAAAGATGCCGGCGTCGACGCGCTCGGCATGCATCTCGAAGTCGTCACACCGGAAATCCGGGCGCGCATCATGCCGGGTAAGGCACAGGTCTCGATGGAAAATTACATGAAGAGCTTCAAGGCTGCCGTGAAGGTGTTCGGCCGCGGCCAGGTCTCGACCTATATTCTCGCCGGTCTCGGCGATACTCGCGAAGCGATCCTCGACATCTGCGAGAAGCTGGTTGCGATCGGTGTTTACCCCTTCGTCGTGCCCTTCGTGCCGATCTCAGGCACGCCGCTCGAAAGCCATCCGGCGCCGAAGCCGGACTTCATGCATTCGATCCTGTCCCCGCTCTCGAAAATGCTCGTCGACAGCGGCCTGAAGGCCGCCGACATCAAGGCCGGCTGCGGCAAATGCGGCGCCTGTTCAGCCCTTTCGACCTACGAAAGGATGCTGACCAAATGATGCTCGAACCCTTCGCCCCCTATCGCGCCGCCGAGTTCCAGGTGAAGTTCGCCACCTCGTCATGGGAGCGGCAGCAGGCATACGCGCTTCGTCGTTCCGTCTTTTGCGACGAGCAGAAGATTTTCGACACTGACGACCGCGACGCGATCGACGACCACGCCATCCCGATCGTTGCACTGTCGATGATGGGCGTCGCCTCCGACCGGTTGGTCGGCACGGTGCGCATCCACGAGGAAGAACCGGGGCTGTGGTGGGGTTCGCGCCTCGCCGTCCACGAGGATTTCCGCAAGATTGGCGCGCTCGGCGCGACCCTCATCAAGCTCGCGGTCTCCTCGGCCAATGCGATGGGCTGCCACACGTTCCTCGCCAATGTGCAGGCGCAGAACGGCCTGCTCTTCCGCCGGCTTCATTGGGACGTGATCGAGGAATTCGAAATTTACGGCAAACCGCATCTCCGGATGAAGGCCGACCTCGCCTGGTATCCGCCCTGCCCCACCCCGGAAGCCGGTTTCATCGCGCTTCCGAGAAAGGCAGCGTGACCCATGGTGATCGATGTCACGGCACTCGCCGCCAAACTAATCGCCTCATCCGGCGTTGCCGCAAAAGCCGATATCGGCAGGATCGCCGCCGGGCTGGGGTTGGCTGGCCAATCCATCGCCGTCGGAGACGACTGTGCCGCCCTGCCCGATGGCGACGGCTACCTGCTCTTCGCCATCGAAGGCTTCATCAACGAATTCGTTGCGGCCGATCCGTGGTTTGCCGGCTGGTGCGGGGTGATGGTCAATATTTCCGATGTCGTCGCCATGGGCGGCCGGCCGGTTGCCGTGGTCGATGCGGTCTGGGCGAATGGCGAGGAGAACGCCTCTCCGGTGCTGGAAGGGATGCGCGCTGCGGCCGCCACCTATGGCGTGCCGATCGTCGGCGGCCATACGAATATCCGCACCGACCGCCACCAGTTTTCTGTGGCGATCCTCGGCCGAGCGAAAAAGTTGCTGACGAGTTTCGATGCCAAGCCCGGCGACACCCTGATCGCCGCCGTCGATCATCGCGGCCGTTATCGCGAGCCGTTCAACAACTGGGAGGCAGCAACCGACGCGCCGCCTGGGCGGCTGCGTGGCGACCTCGAAATCATGGCCGGGATTGCTGAAGCCGAACTGGCTTTCGCTGCGAAGGATATCAGCCAGGGCGGCATACCCGGCACGGCGATCATGCTGGCGGAGTGCTCCGGCGTCGGCATCGATATCGATCTGACGGCCATCCCCCTGCCCGAAGGCGTCGCTCTGGAGCGCTGGCTGTCGACATTTCCGAGTTACGGCTACCTCCTGTCGGTCGCGCCCGCGAATCTGGAAGCCGTCCTCAAAATCTTCACCGCACGCGGCATCGCCGCGGCCGCTATCGGCACGGTCAATGCCGGCAGCGAGGTCGCCATCAGCGCCGATGGCAACCGCGCGGTCATCCGCGACCATGCCAGGGTGCCGCTCCTGGGCCTTGGACGCACCGGCGAAAAACACGAGCGGGAGGATGCCGCATGAACCGTCCTCTGCGCATCGCCATGCTGGCCCATTCGACCAATCCGCGCGGCGGCGTTGTCCACGCCATGCAGCTTTCCGAGGCACTGACGGCGCTCGGCCATGACGTCGTCCTGCACGCTCCCGATTCCAAAGGAAACGGTTTTTTCCGCAAGGCGGAATGCGGCGCGATGCCGTTTCCCGTCGGCCCCGCCGTCTCCGACATGACCGCCATGGTAGAACAGCGGATCGCAGACTATGTGCAGCATTTCGAAAAGCCGGCAGCGCGGGCATTCGACGTCTTCCACGCCCATGACGGCATTTCCGGCAATGCGATGGCGGTGCTGAAGCAACGTGGCTTCATCCGACGATATGCGCGAACCGTCCACCATGTCGATCAGTTCGCCAATCCGCGGCTGATGGAACTGCAGCACCGCTCCATCGATGAGGCCGCCCTCTTCTTCACCGTCAGCGCCACGTGGCAGCACTATCTGGAGGGACAGGGAAAATCGGCATCCGTCGTCGGCAACGGCGTCAATACCACACGTTATTCGCCGAGCTGGAGCGGTGAGCAGACGGCGTTGAGGGATCGTCTCAAACTTCCCACAGGTCCCTTATTCCTCAGTATCGGCGGGGTGGAAGCCCGCAAGAACACGATCGGAATCCTCGATGCCTTCCGGCAATTGCGCGCCGTACAACCGGAGGCCCAACTGGTGATCGCCGGCGGTGCATCACTGCTGGACCACAGCGGTTACCAGGACGAATTCCACTCTGAACTGGCTCTGCTGCGCGAACACGCCTCGGCCGTCCACCTCATTGGCCCGGTCGCCGACGAGGACATGCCGAACCTTTACCGTCTCGCGGATGCGCTGGTCTTTCCCTCGCTGAAGGAGGGTTTCGGGCTTGTGGTTCTGGAGGCGATGGCGAGCGGCGTGCCAGTCATTGTCTCGTCGATCGCGCCGTTCACCGAATATCTCGCCGGCGACGATGTCATCTGGTGCGACCCGCGTCATTCGGCCTCCATCGCCGAAGCCATGGCACTGGCGCTCGTCCCGCAAATCCGCAACCGCATCATCCCGAGAGGTCTCGATGTCGCCAGCCGCTTTTCCTGGCGGCGCGTCGCAGAGGCCCATCTCTCCGCCTATGCGACATTGAAGGAGAAAGCCCATGCCTGAAATGCGCTTCGTCATTGCCTGGCCCGATGGCCGGGAGGAGAGCTTTTACTCGCCCTCGCTGGTGATCCGCGATTTCTTCGAGGAGGGCCAGACCTATCCGATCCGCGACTTCCTCGACCGCAGCCGCAAGGCGCTGACCATCGCCAGCGACCGGGTCGAGGCAAAGTTCGGTTACCCCTGTTCGCTTGCCCGTGGCCAGCTTGCCCGTATCGAGGCGGCCGGCGCGCTCTTTCTTGACGACGCCGATGCGCGCGTCCGCTGCCAGCAATTCATTCTTTGACCGCCGAAAGGAACCGTCATGACTTTGCCCCTCAAGCCGCATTACAGCGCCGTTGTCGTCGGCGGAGGCCAGGCGGGCCTGTCCGCTAGCCACTATCTGAAGAAACACGGCATCGATCACGTCGTCTTCGAGAGGAAAACCGTCACGCACAAGTGGAAGGACGAGCGCTGGGATGCGTTCTGCCTGGTGACGCCGAACTGGCAATGCCAGCTTCCCGACCACCCGTATGACGGCGACGATCCACATGGCTTCATGGTCAAGGACCAGATTATCGCCTATGTCGACCGTTTCATCAAAAAGGTCGATGCACCGGTTTTCGAACATACCGCGGTCAGTTCGGTGGAGCGGATGTCGGACGGTTCGTTCAGGGTCGAAACATCGGCAGGCACCGTCACCACGGACAGTGTCGTGCTGGCGACCAGCCTTTATGCCCGCGCGGCAATTCCGCGCGCTGCCGAGCGGCTACCGGACGAGATCCTGCAGCTTCACACTGTCGATTATCGCAATCCGCAGCAACTACCGGAAGGCGCGGTGATCGTCGTCGGTTCCGGCCAGTCCGGCTGCCAGATCGCCGAGGACCTGCATCTCGCCGGCCGCAAGGTGCATATGGTCACCGGTAACGCGCCGCGGTGCGCGCGCTTCTACCGCGGCCGGGATGTCGTCGACTGGCTCTCCGATGTCGGGCAATACGAGATCACCGTCGAGCATGACGGAATGACGAAGAAGAAGCACGACACCAACCACTACCTGACCGGCCGCGACGGCGGTCGGGATCTCGACCTCAGGAAATTCGCGCTCGAAGGCATGAAGCTCTATGGCCGCATGGAAGGCGTTTCAGGTGGCAGGATGCTGTTTGCGCCCAACCTCAAGGCCAATCTCGACAATGCCGACCGGGTCTATAATGGCATCAACGCCCTGATCGACAAGCATATCGCCGCCCATAACATCGATGCGCCACCGGCCAGCGTCTATTCCCCCCTCTGGGAACCGGCGTCGGAACCGGCGGAACTCGACCTTGCCGCCGAGGGCATCTCATCCGTCATCTGGGCTACAGGTTTCACACCGGACTGGTCCTATGTCGGACTGCCGATCTTCGATGGCACCGGCTATCCAGTCCAGCGACGCGGTGTGACGGGTATAGAGGGTGTTTATGTGCTCGGCCTGCCATGGCTCTGGACCTGGGGCTCGGGCCGCTTTCTGGCCGTCGGCAAGGATGCGGAACACGTGGTCGGCCACCTGGCAGGCTACCTTGAGAGCGCCGGCGAGAAGCCCTTCAGACAAGCTGCGACGGGTCGATGATCAGATGGGTGTCGCGTTTCTCAATACCTCCACGAAAACATCCGCCAAGCGCGCGCTGATGGAGCGCGCTCTTGATCCGCATATCCTTCTCGGCATGCCGCATCTCAATCCTTTTGGCCTGTCCGAGACATGGCTGATGAAAGAGCTCGGCCACCGCCACTGGTTGATGCTGGCGCAGCAAATGGACATGGAAGACGCCGACTTCCGGACTCCCGATGGACGCGAGGCATATGCCGCGATCTGTGCGACATCGCTTATGCAGGCGCGCCTTGAATTGGCCAGAGCCAACGATGTGCTGGTCGTTCATTCCTCGATGTCGCAGGTGTCTCGCACACAGCACATTAGCATCCACCATGTTTCTATTGGTGTCGGCATAATCGCTGTTGTCGAAATCCTGTCTGCCTTCGTTGCGAGAGAAAAAGGCGGCGACAACCGATCGCTGACCAAGATGGGAGTAGCCACAGGCCCAACCCAGCCTCGCCTCTCCAATTCCCTTGCTGCAGCGGCAGCGGCGTTCCGGCGCGGTCAATCAGATGTTGTCTCCGATATCTCCTTGGCAGAGCTTAGGCTTGCCCGAGCAACGATCATCCGTCCGAGTTTCCAGGAGGAATTCAACGGCGCGGGACTGCTTTATTTTGCAAACTTCCAGGCACTTGCCACGAGAGCGATCGAGGATACTGCGCCACCGTCCAAACTGATGCGGCGCGACGTGTTTTTTCACGGCAATATCAATCCCGGAGAGGCAATCGAACTCAAAGTTCGAAGTTCGGATGATAATGTCAGATGGGTTGTCGAGTTTTATCGAGCGGACGGGTCAAGACTGGGCTTAGTCACAACGTGGTTTGCCTAGGTTTATTTACTAGGGTCGGGACCCATTGAAATCACCAGTGCCCGACAATCGGCATCTGGCGTTTCTCAGTCTCGTCGATCTGCTGGACGAACTACATCGGGAAGCCTCCGCTTCGTGCCGATTTCCCACGGGCGCTTGCCAAATGATGAGCTTTCGCTCCTCTTGCGGAACACCCATCATAGATCTCCCGGTATTAGTGCGCTTCAAACGCTTCTTGAGACAATGCTTCGCTCGCTATCGCGGTCTTTTTCTTCTTCTGTACAGGCAGCCTCAAGACAGGAAAGCATTTAGAACGTGACTTGCCAGCTCTTGAGGGGATGCGAACCGTCGGCCGCGCCTTATTTTCTCTAACATATTGAAATATCAACACATTATAAATGTCGCGATGGCCTGTGTGGTAAGATGGCTTATGGACCACAGGTCAAATTTCGTTCTCGAAGTTGGTGTAGAAACGGAGCAAAGACCGGATTAATAGGGAAAACGCAGCGATGGGAACAGTGCCCGAAGCCAAAATATAGGACTTCCGAATGTCGGATGAAGGGGAAACCCTCAGCGTATCGCACGTCATGTCCAGGGACAGTGTTCGTCGTCATAGCCATCCCCTCTTATTTTTTATGGGAAATGTTTAGCGAGAGCGCTGCGTTGAGCCGATTGTCGGCCACGGCCGCGATTTTTCACTATACGGTGCGATGTGATGCAGACGGCAATCCTGTTGCCACGGGACAACCCAACTGCGTTGATCTTAATCGCTATGTGTTCGTCCATGGACCCATCGACCGCGCCTTTCGCAGGGCATGCTCAGGAAAGAAGGCAGGGATCCTGTCTTTCGAAGAGGGCAAGGTACCGAGATCGGAAATTAACTCCGTCCAAAAGGAATTACAGTTCAGAGCGCGAAATGGTTCAAGCTCTCCATGTTAGTCCGACCTCCACCAGCGCGGAGCAGCCGATCGGCGTTTTTGAAG
This sequence comes from Rhizobium aureum, assembly GCF_030182495.1. NCBI lineage: Bacteria > Pseudomonadati > Pseudomonadota > Alphaproteobacteria > Hyphomicrobiales > Rhizobiaceae > Rhizobium > Rhizobium aureum. Next base: position 102,771 of record NZ_JAQJCI010000016.1, read on the forward strand.
GCACTGCCGGTTGTAACGTGAACCAGTATTTGGCGCGAGCCGCGCACCTTTGACCAGACGGCGATGCCACGCAGCAGCTTTGTGAAAACCTTGGCGGATCGGAAAGGCCCGCGAAATCAGTGTCAACCGCGATCGGATGGGTGGTGGTGAGAGCGAATCCTTCATCCAATAGATATTCAACCGCAGAAAACCGGGCTAGGCCAACAATCTTGCCTTCCTGAAACTCCCGCGAAAGAAGCGCATGTTCGTCATCAGGGAACTTCTTAATCGAAACGACTTAATTGAATGGGCGATCACCGAAGGCTTCCAGGAGATCGTGCCTGCGACCGCGTTACATGTCACGATCGGCAAATTCCACGACCCGAACGTCGGGCGGCAGTTGGTTCCCGCCGCGCACGATTTGACGGTCCGCGCGAGCCAACGAAGAGCTGTCCTGAACTTTGGAGGCATCCTCGTACTGGCCTTTGGTTCCGCTAAGCTTGCACGCCGTCATGCTGAGTTTCGCCGGGCGGGGATGACGTGGTTTTATCGAGACTACACACCCCACGTTTCGTTTGCGCTCGACGGTATGGATCTACGGGACATCCGGCCTTTTGACGGCCGCCTCTGTTTTGGACCAGAGATTTTTAAACCTGATCCGATCCTGGATTCATTGCCAACCGGTTGAAATGTTGTTTCTGGGCCACGCCCGGCGTCGTTTCGGGTTGCGCGTTCGACAGGGAGCTTTTGCCCTCTCAGAGTAAGAGGACTGATTTCGCGCCGGCCAAGGAGGAGATCGACGTGTTCACCGACCCGCGATCAACCACGCGATGTCCGAAACGCGATCACCTCCATACCGATCGCGCTTAGAGGATGGTTCTGAGCCTCATTGCGGCAGACGGTAGACGTCGGCGTTGTCCTGCCGTTCTCTGAGTCCCTTATAGGAAGCATGGCGCAGTTTGCCGTCATCCGTCCAGGCACGATATTCGATTTCGGCGATGAGCGTTGGCTGAACCCAGACAACGCCGCGCTGTTTAAAGGCAATCGGCGCCCGCGAGGTCTTGAGCTTATCCAAATCCTTGCGAAGCCTGGTTGCATCGCGCTCATTGAAGCCTGTTCCGACGTTGCCGACGTAGATGAGATCGTTTCCTTTGTAGGCAGCGAGAAACAAATTGCGGATCCCGCCGTGTGCAACAGCGGAGGGTTCATAGCCGACGATGAAAAAGCTGTCGCTCTGGACGCATTTCACCTTGATCCAATCACCGGTACGACCAGAGCGATAGGGCTGCTCGCGGTTCTTCGCGATGATACCCTCGAGGCCGTGCGCGCATGCGGCGGCCAACAGCTCGTCGCCATCGGCTTCGACTTCCTCGGATAGCCTTATGACGCCTGCATGATCGACGAGAAGGCCATCCAGGATCTGTCGACGTTCGGTGAGATCCAGCTTCGTGAGGTCATGGCCATCGAAATAAAGGAGATCGAAAGCATAGAAGATTGCCTCGTCCGCCCGGCGGTGCCCTCCCCTTCCCCCAAGGGCACGCTGGAGAGCGCCGAAGCTCGACTTCCCCTGCTCATCCAGGACGACAGCCTCTCCATCGAGAATCATCGTTGTACCGAAGTCCGTGGCCTCGTTAGCGATCGTCGGAAAGCGATCGGTCCAATCGTGGCCGCCACGCGTGAGGATCCGTACGCGGCCTGGTTCAACATGAATGGCGAGACGATAACCGTCCCATTTTATCTCATAGAGCCATTGCGGCCCTTTCGGGACTTCGGATTTCAGAAGCGCCAGCGCCGGCTCGATCCGCTCCGGCATTGGATCAAGCGGCAACCGTGGTTGGTCTGGATCACGAGGTTTGCGCACCCGGCTTCGCAGCGGCATTTCCGAGGTGGCGAGAAGTGGTTTCGATGACTTACGCGGGGACTTCGTCATAAAAACAGTGCAGCAGAGAAAGCTTCACGAGTCGAGTCTTTCCGCGTGGCAATCAATCCAGATTGCCTGCTCCTCCCGGCCCCGCCGCCAGTTCCACCAATTGCTTGGCTTGATGCACACCTTGTCGGTAGAGCTCTATGATGATCGCCGCTGCTCGTTGCGCTTCCTCCGTGTCCTTGCCAATCTTTAGCCTCGTTAAGATTTCATCCAAGGCCCGTTGGCAAATATCGAGATCATTCGAGGTCAATGGCTCATCATACTTGCTGACAAACCGCTCGGTCATTGCCGTTTTCCTCCTCCAACCTATCGACAATCCCGTATGCGGATAGAAATAATTTCGGTCATATTCCCCTGCAAGCTCTGGGCTTGCGCCGGCAGGCTGTTCGCTTTCGGCCAAACAGGAGGTGCTCTTGACTCCATCTAAAATGAGAACATAATAAGAACAAATTGCCGGAACAAAAACCGACCGCGCAATTTCCATATCACAAATCAGCAGTTTGACCCCCATAATTTTAGGGGTGCAGGAGACGTATTGCCTCATGACAGCCGCAGCCGTTCAAACGGATGAACTGCAATTCGATCAGGTGGTTTACGTGCTCGAGCTCTTTAAAGGCAACGCCCATGCGGCAATCAGCGCTCTTCTCGCCGAGCTGCAGTTCGTTCGAGGACAGCTGGCACTTAGCGAGGCCGGGATGAGCGTCGGCTTTACGCGCGGGTGGGTTCCGAGTTTTGAAAGCGGAGGAGATAGCAATGTTTGAATATTCGAGAGATCCACGGCCGAGAGACGGTGTTCTCACCATAAGCCAGGACGAAGCGCAGGCGCTTTATGACTTCGTCGGCTACTTGGGCCGGCATGCCTTCGATACGTTCAGAGACGATGTGCCTGGCTTCCGTGGCAAGTCGCCAGACATGCTGCACCATCTCTGCAGAATGCGCGATCTGCTGAAGAACGTCATGGACTACCCGACCTTGGACGAGGAACTTTGCTGGGATGAGCCGCAGCCGCTCGCGACGGACGAGGTTCGTGGCTTGCTGTTGACGGAGATCGGAAATCGGTCGGGCATCCGGTTTCTCAGGATTTCGGTTTACTGGAATGACGAACACCGAAGTTTCGGTACGCTCGACCTTGCCGTCGATGACGAGACTGGCGAAACCTGTGGCCTTTTCGAAGTCGAGGATCTCGCCGGCCAGCAGGTCAGTTGCGGTCCAGGCTGGTCGCAATCCGGTGCCGATCTCGACGAGACGATCCGCGTGTTTATCAGAGCCTTTCCGATGCAGCAGCTGGAAGCGCGCAACGAGGACTGCATCAACGAAATGCTCGCATCGAAAGTCGCCTGATTATTTTAATTGGAGGCGTGCGACGGAACGCCGACGGGATTTGCCTGCTGGACTCCCAAAAGTGTGGACGGCCATACGCTTTTTAGGCGTTTATGATATTCAATTGCCAACGCCGGCAAATCAGTTCACCTTTCCTCAATGGCCGATATCGCACGACCCTTCGTGACCACTGACGATCCTGACAGAAATATACGCTGCCAGGATGCGCTTCAAAAGGCTGTTCAGGAGCTGGTGAGTGCGGCGATTTCTGCGGGTTGGTCGGAACATGAGGTCTTGCTGGCGCTCGCCGATCTCGTGGATCATCAGTTGCTCGCGCTCGAAGCCAACAACAACACTGACGCCCTGATCGCACTATTGAAGCGAATGACCTAGCCTCGCTTTTAGCTCAGGTGGATGGGAAAACCTTCAGCGTGTCGATGTGCAGGTATGTGATGCTCAGCCAGCCTCCGACTGCCCAAGATTTCAGCCGCATTTTTTCGCATAATATTGAGTTTTATTTGACCGCTCTGCGCGTTCATTTTCTATCATTCGAGCTGCCTCGGCGAATATCGAAAGCAGCCTTTCTGTTTTGGCCGGAGCTATGACCGAAATGAACAAAGCGGACGTCACTCCAAAACGAGTTCGACATTGTCTCCGGCCTCGTCACCACCGACGCCATGAATTTGGATGATTTCAACAAGCCAATCGAAAACGGTGGCCCCTTGCCTCTTTTGCGCTCGGATTAGGTCGGCTCGCACAAGTTCACGATTGCTTGGGTGGCAGCGTTCCAACCGCTTCTCCAACTGTCTTTCCGTTTCCGGATGGCTCAGGTTTGTCCGAGAGACCTCTGAATGGGTCCACCGAAGGATCAATCCCTCGTCAGGTGTACCAAAGCCTCCGCGCAGAATGTCGTTGAAGGCATCAAGATTTCGTCCCCAATATGCATCCGGAATGAGTCTTTCACTCACTTGCTCATAAAAAGCCTCAAGCGACGTGATCTTCGATCCATCAAGGATATATTCTTTGGTCATCAGTCAGAACATAATGCACGTGGCTTGATGTCCGCAATGGGGTCGGTACCGGCCGATCCGCAACGCGCCCAATGTCGGTTGTATCGTTGGCAGTCGCGTCTTCCCGAAAGCAGACGTCGATCAGTTAGCTTTGAAGGCACGAAAGCGTCAGGACCAAGATTTCGCCACATTTGATCAAGCTCTTGGTTGCTGAAAACCCCCTTCTTCACCGCCTAAACCGTCGCGCTTCACATACTTCCGACCTCAGGCGATTCTAAAGATTACAAGTTAGGCCGGCACTCCTGAAAATATTGTCTCAATATTCAATTTTTTAACGCACGGGCCTTTAGGCGGTGTAACAGCTCCGCCCCCGTTTCAGTTGTGCTCAATCCATAACCTGTATCTCTTGTCATCGAAAATGGAGTATAATTTCTGTCATATTTTATATTAGATATGTCCTTGCACCTTTTTGGTTCGCCATTTTGAAATAGAATTAATTCAGCATATCCTTTTTTGCATAGATTATAGTTTAGTTCTATAATTTCATTGAGACTGCAGATCTTTGAAATATTTAACTGGGGATTGTGAATGTCCCCATCTGGTACCAACCAATAGGTCTCATATAGTCCGCAGTAATCAAACTCAGACAATTCCAATATCGCTATTAAGATCGCTGTTTGTGTACCGAAATTCATTTTCCTAGTCACCTGCCGAGCTTAAACCTGTCAGTTTTTCCACCTTTCGACACAACGCCATACGGATCATCGTGCAGCTCCGGATTCGAGGTATTTTTTGTGCCACCTGGATGAATCCTGACTTGTTCGCCTTTTCTATCGGGGTTTTCATATACCGTGCCCTGGTTATTTTTTGCAGGTCGAGAGGACCAACCTCGACCCGATAGGTCTTGACCGATATCATCCGCGGTCTTGCCCTCCAGATCCCCTGCGTCCGGCGTGTTCTGTGGGCCACTGTTAAGCAGAGGACCCGCTAAGTCCGGGAAATTATTAGGCGCCGGACACATGCCGAGCGATGGCTGTGACGGCTGTAATAGCTGCTGCATTAGCCAAGGAAAAATCGAAAATTGTCCACTGGCATCTGTATAGACTAGCGGAGAATTTTCTGCATAAGCGTACAAATTAAGGGTCTGGTTAGTTCCCTCGCCAAGTGGATCTCTGGAGACCCAGCGCCCCAGATTCGAATTATAAACTCTGAACCACGTCAGGCCAAGACCGCTCTCGCGGTGGGAGAACAATCCGGCGAAACCATAATCTGTAAGCGACTGCGCCGTCTGCAGCACTACGCCCCAAGGGTCATAATCGTAAGCGGGAGCGGCGGTTGCACTTTGGAACACTCGCCGCACAGAACCGACTTGATCGATGCCGTAGAAGAGCGCTGGATTTGCTGCCCCGACCTTAAATTCACCTTCGGTGAAGTAACTTTGTTTCGGAGAGTAGGCGGCATCGCGTGCTTGGCAAAGCTTACTGCCACACCAAATATACTTTAAGGTAACGGCGCTACCTCCACTCGCTGGCGTGTCGCCAATCTCAATACGACGCCCGCGTCCATCATAGGCGAATTTGGTGAGCTTCCCCGATTGCGAGGGATATGTGATCCCAACCAAACGATTTTCTGCGTCCCAGGAATATGCCCGTTCGCCGTCGGACAGCAAATTTCCGTTGGCGTCGTAGCTGTAGCCCTGACCAGAAGCCTGCGTGATCTCGTTGAGATTATTGAACGAGACTGCCTGCATCGCCGAACTCGGATCCGCGACGCTTGTGTCGCTGTCTTGCGTGATCGCGGTGATGAAGTTCTCCGGCGAGCTTTGAAAGGTGAAATTCGTATACTGCCCGCTCGTCAAGCCGGTGTTGGCGATGCCAGACAGACGACGGTCATGGGCATTATCGAGGTAGCTCCAGCTGGTCTTGAGAGTTGACGTTGCTGGCAGCAACTGCCGAACTGTGATCTGAGAGGTTTGCCCCAGGTAGGAAATCTGAAAGGCGCCCAGGTCGCTGGAGTGATTGATCACGCGACCGATAGCATCGTACTGGAAGGTCTCGGCGCCGCTGCCCGAAATCTGCCGTGTGGCTCGCCGCCCTAGAGCATCATAGCCATAGGTGATTGTGTGGGAGCAACTCGCAGAGCCGGATGCGGTAAAGCACTCCTGAGCCAGTTGCTGGGCACCATCGACATAGGACGGGTTATAGGCATAGGTCGTCGCCCCCACCCCGTCCGTCATCGAAGTGATGCGATCAAAATAGGGATCGTAGCCGAACGAAATATTCGGCGTCGGATTGACGGCATTGAGATATGTCAGACCAGTCAGATTGTTGTCGATCGCATAACTGTATTGTTTTGTCTGTTCCAATGCGTCGAGAACGCTCTTCAGGCGGCTGGTCGTGTTTTCGTAAGTGTAGGTAACATGACTATTGTCGGCATAGGTCTTCGAGGTTTGCCGATCCTGAACGTCGTAGGCCCAGGCCGTCACATTGCCCTTCGGATCCGTTAGAGAAACGAGATTTCCGGCCGGATCGTAGCCGAGCGTCGTCGACTGCCGCATAGGATCGACAACCGCCGTTAGTCGGCGATTGGCGTCATATTGATATCGCCAAAGCCGGCCCTCGCGATCCTGATAGGAAACGAGATCGAGCCGCTGATAGGTGTAGCGTTGCGATGTGCCGTCGGGATAAGTGATTTTCGTAACGCGGTCGGCCGCATCGTAATCGTAAGTGACCGTCCAGCCTTCGGAATCGGTATAAGTTCGCACGCGGGCGAAGCCGTCATAGGTGTAGGTAGCCGCAGTGGCGTTGTTGGCGTTCGTGACCGACGCCAAATTTGCGTTTGTGTCGTATTGATAGGCCGTCTTTTCACCAAGGGCGTCGGTGAACGAGGTTACCTGACCAACTGCATTGTAACCGATCGTGCTCGTCTGCCCGGCCGCGTCCGAATAAAAGATCGGCCGATGCTGCTTGTTGTAAATATATTGCGCCAGTGTGGACTGCGCGCCGAATTGATCCGCCTGACTGACGGCAACAAGATCGATGCCATTCGAATAGGAATAATAGGTGATTCGCCCGGCCGGATCCGTTGCCTGCGTCAGATTTCCGCTGCTGTCATAAGCATATAAGCTGATCTGCGATGAACCGTCATCGAGCACTCGGCCAATCGCCGTCGGCTTGTTATAGGTTCCGCCGTAAAGGGTGCCCGTTGATCCGGTCTGCCCGGGGTAGGTGTACCAGACGCGGTTCTCCAGCGGCTTTTTCTCGCTCTCGATTGCCGTCCCCTTGATAGAAGAGGCTGGCATGTGAACGAAATGCCGGATCCTGGCCTTGGTGTAATCGCACCCACCGGTATCTGTACAGCCGGCGGTGACGTAATCGCTCTTGTCCCAATGAAAACTGTTGCGGTAGGGCAGATAAGTGTTGGAGAGCGGAAGTGGCATGCCAACAGGTACAGTAGCGGTCGGATCGCTGAATGGAATCGGGGCGGGCTCGAGCCATTCCTCGCGCTCCTTATTGCCGAGCGGATCAGTGATCTGAACAAAGCGCGGCGGACCCGAGGTTCCAGGTGCCGTATAGCTGAACCGGGTTGTACCATAAGGCGTCGTCAGAGCGTTGATGAGCGAATTGGCGTCATAGCTGAAACTCGATGTCAGACCGATGATATCGGTGATCGACGCCAGCCGCCCTTGACCGTCGTAAGTTAGGACGGCGCTGCGTCCGAATGGATCCGCAATCTGGCTGACGAGCAGCGGACGGCCGGCGACGCCATAGCTAAAGGTCGTATCACGCCCGACGGCATCAGTGATTGAGGTCAGCCGCTTCTGGTTATCGTAGTGCAACGTTGCGGCGTTGCCTTGCGGATCAATCACCTTGCTCAGGAAGATTTTGCGCGGATAGGCGGCGCTTGCGTCGGACTGCTCATAGATCTCCATTCCACCGTTGCGCAATTGGCGCCGATAGCTGACGGGCGATTGCGAAATGAGAGAAAGGATCGAACCATCGGTGTCCTGCGCCGCGAAGGTTTTGCGGACGGTATCATAGCCGATGTAGTAGAAGGCGCCGCCCTCACCCATGATACGCGAAACATTGGCGCCCGGATTGGTTGGATCGTCGATAATGTAACTTGACCAGCTTAGCGACCATTTCTGACCGATATTGAAGTAGTCGAAATTAGCAGGCTGACTGTCTTCACGCTGATTGTAGCTGATGCCGATCTTCATCGAGGGACCGATCGGCGGAACGTAGCCGACGGGCACGTCCGAGAGCGCGACGCTAACACTGGATTCCTTAATGTTGACCACGCAGAGGGGGCATTGGTTATTGTCGCCGCCGTTGTTTTGATTGTTTGCGCCCTGCGGCCATGGCGACTGGTTTCCATTGCCGCCTAGTCCTCCCGAGCCGCCAAGAGATGGATTGTTGGGATCAGGAGGGATTGGTCCCGGCCCGTTGGCATTCGTGTCGCCGGCATCGCCCTGGCGAGTACTGTTCGTCGATCCTTTGCCGCGAATGGAGACTGCTTGTGGCATTGAAACGGACTGCCAGGCTTCACTGGTGACCTCGCTTGCGGGCACAAGGAAATATCCGCTGGCCTCCGCATTCAGTGCATCGGGCGTGACCCACATATCCGCATTCGGAAAGACTGCGTCCTGAACATGATAGCGGCCATTCGCCTTTCCGACGATCGCCGCAAAATGTCCCACCTTCCAGTGGACGACCGATGGCACGGGGACAGCTTCGTCCGGAGAACGGCGAATGAGGCGATAATCGAGCTTTACCTTGCTTGCCAATCTACCGAGTTCGGCAAGCGTCGTGCCTTCCGGCCCGGCATTGTAAAATTGCAGGAAATTGAGCTTGTCCGCGCTCATCCCCTGGGTCAACAGGAGAGCTCGTAGCGCAAGCGGGCCGCAGTTGAACAGATGCCGCGGATCGGTCTTGACCAGTGTCAGCATGTCGCGGGCAGATTGAATCGTTTCCGTTGCCGGCCCGGAAACCTTACGACCGTCCAGTTGGCTAAACAGTAGCGCCAGATCATCGCTCCGTCCCATGCTGGCGTTCAGGCTGGCGAGCTCGCCGATAGCACGATCGGTCAGTGCTCGTGCCTCTGAAGTGGATGCATCCTTGCCCTCGGTCCAGGCCTTTTGCCAGGCGTCGATGGCACGCGAGAAATATCCGTCATGCAGATAGGAGAGGCCAATATTGGTCCACAGAGCTGTCGACCATCCGCCATGGGGATACCTTTGGAGAAACCCCGTCAAACTGGAGAGATCGGAAGGATCATGACGATGCTGAAACGCATTGAGAGCAGCAGAAAGATCCTCGTCCTCGTTTGGAAAGGTGACCTTTGTTTTCACCAAAGGCTCGGCAAAGCCCGCCATGCTCGGGGCCGGAAACGACGCTATCGTCGGTGGTGCGGCCATCACAGTGCCGGCGGAGATCAATGCGAGAAGAAATACTGCTGCTGTTCCGGATTTGAATGCAGACATCATCGAGATCTCTCGTCAAATTTTTGAAAAGGCGTGGAAGATCGTCAGTCAATCTTGCTCAGGGTTGGGTCCACATGATGCACCCCCACGACCCTGAACCCCAGATCGCGTCAGCGACACCGCTCGCCCAGTTGACGGCGCCCCAGTTGACCTGACCCCAGATCGGTGGAGCGACATCCTTATTCGCGGTCAACTGAGATGTGCGATTGCCGTTCGGGTCATAGCCGTAAACGATGCATTTCGATTGGTCATAGAAGCCGGTGGTCAGCCGCCCGTTAGCGTCGTAGCCAAAATTGCTCGACTTCGAATCCGCGAACACGGGGACAGCGCTCACCAAAAGCGCAATCGAAACAATTATGTGGAAGCCGAGCCTGGAAATCATCGCTCTTTCCTCATGAGAAATTTGTTTACTGTCGCACAATCTGCATCTTGTGAGTTTATTTTGCAAAAGATAACTTGCGTATGAATTGCAGCATTCTTTGGACTCACCCGAAGCGGCCTGCGATGTCATTCAGCGAAGTCCCCAGCGTTTGAAATAGCATTCTCATACAATAACCAGAAATACAATCCCGTAAAATGCGGGAATCGAAGCATCGTCTTCAGTTTTGATCTGAAAAATGAACGTTTTTCGGAAGTAGATTTCTATGGTTATTCCCAATATATATTCTGTAATTGCGAATTTTATGGCATCTATATTTTACCAATTGACGAATTCTTTTTCAGCGTGCAATTAGGGTGCGTCTCGATTTGCTTGCGCATTGCTTTCATCAGTTTCCAAGAGGACGCCCGATGCGATCGGAAAGCAACCTTGCACTGAATTTTCTTGCATCTGCACTTTTTGCAGTGGCTTCGCCGGCGATGGCGGCGTGCACAGTGCCAAATGTATTGTCCAACGGTCAAACGGCCGATGCGACGCAGGTCATGCAGAATTTTTCGGCCGTTGCGGGCTGCGTCAATGCGACCGCACCATCGGGAGGCCAGAACACGGTTCAGCTCGAAACATTGAGTGGCAATCTGGGCGGCGTCTCCTTGTCGGATGGCCAAGTTATCCTTGGAACCACCGGCGGCGCGCCGCAAGCAAAGGCACTAACCGCCGGACCTGGTATCGCCATCCTGAACGCCCCTGGCGGAATCACGATTTCGGCGACAGGCAACGGCTCTGCCAATGCTGTCGATTGGTTGAATGAAGCCGCCGTCATCAGACCTTTAGTCACGAACTTTTCCATCGTGACATCAACGACAGCGCCAGCAGGAGCCTCTCTGGTGCCAACGGTCCGGGGGATGGCACTGACGACGACTGCCGTTGCGGATGGCACCGGCGTGATGGCCGAAACAGCTGCTCCGAGTGGCCGCTGGCAGGCAACGATGCTTGCGATCTATTCGGGGCCGCTATCAACTCTTAGCATGCCCGCGATTGCCGTGCGCGATTCCGTTGCGAAGCGTGCCATCGAATTCGGCATCAGCGGCATGAGTGCGAGCACCTATCAGTTTTCCTACGTCAGAAGCGTAGGTGGCCAAGGACTGGACACCATTGCGGGTCAAACGACCATCACTGATATCGGCCTTCCCCCGCCTTCGCAGCCGATTTGGTCACGCCTGACTTATGACGGCACGAATCTCTCGTGGTCGTTCTCCCGCGACGGTGAGGTATTCAGCACGGCATTCACAATCTCGGCGGCGGACAACCTGACCAACCTCGACCGTGTCGGACCTGCTGCCTTGTTTCAGCAACCGACGAATCCTTCCTGGCCGTCTGCTTATCATATCCTCTCATGGCGCCTCGCCAGCCTGTAACCCAGTTCCAGCCATCCAAGCACGGGGGTTTTCTAATGCCTAGAGCGTCATTTCTCATTCCAATCCTTGCCACAGTGCTTGTGACGGCTGCCGGTACTGCTTCTGCGCAATGCACGCTCCCCAACCAATTGCAGAACGCAGACGTGGCCGATGCCACGAAAGTCACTGCAAACTTTACTGCGTTGGCCAATTGCGCCGATAGTCAGACACCAAGTGGTAGTGCAAATTCGATACTCTATAATACAGGCAGCGGATCGCTTGCGGGCACAACACCTCTGACAAACGGTCAGTTGCTCATCGGCTCGACAGGCAATCCACCTCAACCTGGAACGCTCTCGGCTGGCTCCGGCATCGCAATTACTGGCGGTCCTGCATCCGTCACGATTTCGGCGACCGGCAGCGGCACAGGAGCGGCGGTCGACTGGTTGAATAAGGCGGCCGTAGCCAAGCCAAATGCCGCCGCGTTCACCATGCGCACGACCACGATACCACCTGTCGGCGCGGCAGTAGCGGCGACGACACGCGGGCTGTTGCTCTCTGCGACCACGAGCGCTAACAATCAGGCTATCATGGCAGATGTGCCGCTTCCTGCCGGAAATTGGCAGGCGACTATGCTTGCCGTCTATACCGGCTCGCTAAACACATACATCCAGCCATCGTTGACCGTACGCGACAGCACGACAAATCGGGCTGTCTCCTTTTCGCAGGGATCAAACGGCAACAACACATATCGATTTGACTACATCAGAACATCTGGTGGTATCGGTCTGGACACGAATTCGGGCGACTCGGCATTTCAGGACGTCGGATTTTCGACCCCAAGCGAGCCCATCTGGTCGAGATTGACCTATAATGGGACGACGCTGATCTGGTCATTTTCGCGAGACGGCGAGAATTTCACCAACGCGTACTCGATATCCGCGACGAACTGGCTCACCCAGCTCAGCACGATCGGCCCGGCAATTCTCTTCTACCAGCCAGCTCATTCCAACTGGAACAGTGGTTATCACATCCTGTCCTGGAACCTCGCCTCGCTTTAATCCCTGAGAACGTTGGAGCTCTATCAATGGACAAGACATGTTACCTGATGTCAGCCGCTTTCCTGTTGGGTATGGTTGGCAGTGCGTCGGCCGCTTGCACTGTCCCAAATCAAATTGTCAACGGAGGGGTAATCGATAGCTCGCCAGTCATGGGCAATTTCAACGCTGTCGCAACGTGTCTTGGCAGTACAGCCCCGGCGGGCGCACAAAACAGCATCCAGCTCGACAATGGCGGCGGTGGGTTTGCCGCCGCTGGGCCGCTGACCGATGGGCAATTGCTGATCGGGACCACTGGTTCGCCGCCGAGCGCAACGACTCTGTCGGCTGGGGCGGGCATAGCCATTACGAACTCACCAGGTGGCATTTCGATTGCGACCACTGGCGTGCTTGGCGGCGGCGGTGCAGACTGGCTGAATGGCACCGCCGTTGTCAAACCGGTTGCTGCCAATTTTACCCTACAGACGTCAACGACACCACCCACCGGCGCTGCCATTGCCAGCACCAGCCGTGGTATGGTCTTATCAGCCACCGCCGCCGTCAACGGAGCGGCGATGATGGCGGAGATGAATGCACCGTCCGGACATTGGCAGGCAACCATGCTTGGTGTGTACACGGGCGGACTATCCGACTTCTCCATGCCGTCCATTGCCGTACGGGATGCTGTCAACAAAAAGGCAGTCGAATTCGGCATCACTGCCCTTCAGACGACCGATTATCGCTTTGACTACTTCATTACGTCAGGAGGCATTGGTCTTGACGGGCGCGTCAATGACATTATGAGCCAGGATGTTGGCTTTCCGCAACCCTCCCAGCCGATCTGGCAACGATTGACCTATGATGGCACCAATCTGATCTGGTCGTTCTCCCGCGACGGTGAGTTCTTCATCCCGGCCTATTCCGTGTCAGCAACTGCCGCTATTGCCAATCTGAGCACCATCGGCCCAGCAGTTCTGTTTGCCCCCAATATCAGGCAAACTTGGGCTGCGTCGTTTCACGTTCTATCCTGGAATGTCGTCAGCATCTGAAAAGCATGGGATGGAATGTGTCCTGGCCCGTCAAGCGGCATCCGTTCAGCTCGGCATGCTTGAGTCTGCGTGGCCCGCTGCCTTCTTCCGGCCTAGTATTCCGAAGCCGACTGATGGATATGATCTTGTTACATAGAGAACCGAAGCGATCACAAACCCGGACAAGCCAGCTCCCGCTACAAGATCGACAACATAGTGCCCGCCTTCAGTAATTGCCGAACCAATCATCAAGATGTTCAGCATAAGAAACGGCCAGCGCATCAATGTATTGGTCCACATCGCCCAGGCGCAAAGCACCGCGACGGCCGCGTGGACCGATGGGAATGAGATAATGCCGCTTGCCTGACTGAGACGCAGCACAAAGTTCGGGTCACTTCTCACCGCGAGCAGTTGCGCTACAAACTCGGTACCGAGGGTCGCGCTCAGATTTCTAAGATGGCTTAGGTCAACCGAAAAGGCGGTATAGGTTCCGACCGCTGGATACCAGATTGAGATGATGCTCGCCAGGATGCAAATCAGCCCATAGGCCGTTATCATTTGGTATGCGCGTGCGGATCGCCTCGTGAGGCCCAGCAGTGCGGGAAGCAGCAAGAGCTGAACGCTAAATAATCGATAAGCCAGCATCAACGTGGTAGCCAATAGAGGCCTCGCATCGACCGCACGAATGAGCATGGCCCAATCAATGCCAAGCGCCCGGTCCATTGCCATGAGACGCTGGTCTCGCAGGGGGAAATCGGTCGCGGCGGCGACATAGGCGAAGACAACAAGCGGACCTGTCAAGGCAAGCCCTAAACTCACACTCTCGCCGGCGGCTTGAAGAGAAGGAATTTTACGCCAACGGCACAGTGCTCCCAGGATCAAGAACATAGCGAGCGTATATCCCGCCACTCGCGCGAAATCTCCGACATTGACCGTGAGACCGACGAGGGGCACGAGAATCAACACTGAAGTGTAACAAGCAACGACTAGCCCAATCAGAAAGTTTCGCGCTCTGATCACTCGTTCATACAACTTCCTCTCGCAAAGACAGAAGCAATATTCGCGTAAGATTAATTTTTCGCGCAAAGAGGGTGCTGAATTATTGTAGCAATCAAGGCGTTTTTTCTAAGGTGGCCACCGTGTGTCATCCAAATCCTTCACACTAAAACGAATAGCTGCCATTAGCCTCCTCGATCGGTTGGACTTTTTGCGCAAGCTCGCCATCAATATTGGCACTCTCGACGATATCCCGCCTTTCCGCGTCATCGGTTCGCGCCGCCAGGGCGAACGCTATTCCGCCGATGGAATGCGGGATCTGCCGGGAAATCGACGATTGGCGGCGGCGTGCGTCGTGGCGGGCTTTGTCGCAAAACGGAATGGCAGGTTACCGGTTGTAACGTAAACCAGTATTTGGCGTGAGCCACGCACCTTTGACCCGACTGCGATGCCACGCGGTAGCCTTGTGAAAACCTTGGCGGATCGCAAAGGCCTGCGAAATCAGTGTCGACCGCGGATCACATGGGTGGTGGTGACAGGATGGAAGAAATTCCGGAGCCGCATGAGTTCAATGCCCGCGTCAGCCTCGGACATGGCGATCATACCCACGACTACGATGTGGCCTATAGCGAAGATGGCCACCATCATCACCATGGCCTGTCGGTCGGTGAAGATGGCGAATACATGGACGCGCACGCCCGCGCCCACGCCAACGACACTGCCCGCCGTTTCAAAAACCAGAGCGTTACGACCGGCCAGATTATCATGTTTGGCCTGACTGGCGGCCTGATCCCATGCCCTGCAGCGATCACCGTGCTGCTGCTATGCCTGCAGCTCAAGCAGCTCTCTCTCGGCGTGGTCCTGGTGGTGTGCTTCAGCATTGGCCTCGCGATGACAGTGGTCGCGGCGGGAGTGGCAGCGTCAATCAGCGTGCGTCACGTCCAAAAGCGTTGGTCCGGTTTCGACACCTTTGCCAAGCGTGCGCCCTATGCCTCTGGCGTACTGATGCTCGTGATCGCGCTCTATATGGGCTGGTCCGGCCTGGCGAGAGGGTCGGCGCCCGAAGCGGCGGCAGTGGTCACGCCTGTAGGCTGACTCAACCCGGCCGCCGGAACTTCGGCGGCCGGTTCCATATTCGTCAAGGGATGCCGGACGTGCCATGAGACAGCACGATCACGACAGCCACTGCTACGATCATTGTCATGGACTCGGCGATTTCGGAAAGCTCTTTGCTGTCGACCTGCTCTTGAATTGCGCTTTTTGCGGTGATTGAAGTCGTCCGGCGCATCGCACCAGGCGGCTACCTACAAAACAGTATTGTGCTCGCCACGCTGACGAGCGGCGGGCAAAAGGAACCAAGAAACCTAGCAGGGAAGGGAGAGGCGCAAAGATATTAAGCCATTGAGTCGGAGGAGTCTACGTGGCGGCCGGCCAAGACAATGGGAGGCATAGCGGACATCGAAAGCCAAGGCGTCCCAGCGCCTTCATATTGACGAGGTCATCGGCCACCGGAACGTCTGGAAGTAACCCTATATCGCTAGAACTGAACACTCACGGCCCTTTGGGCGACGAGCCGGCATATTGGCCGAAGGACCGGGTATTCGTTGAGTACATGGCTGCTGATCTCTTCACTACCAATAGCTAAGCCATTATTCAAAGCGACTGGAATTCATGAACAACGTCAGGATCGCAGATTCCCACCAAATCGGATGAAGCGCCCGAATTTTTTCAGGTGCGCGCTCGCGCCACCCCTCCCATTGACTGAACTTTCGACATTTCGCAACCAGCCATTGTCACGCGATGCCACGACATGTTCAGCGCGAGGCAAGATGTGAGTTCTCTACAATTTTGGCGAAGCTGTCTGGTCCTTGAATGCTCCCCATGATAGAGGGATTTGCAACTCGATCTGCGCAGGGACGTGAACGTTCAACGTGCGGTGCTGAGGTCGGGGCGGGGCGCAGGCAGGCTGCGAAGATCTGTTGGGGAATGGGAATGGAGACTTGTACCGTCGCAGGGCTCGCCGTTGAGCAAAGGCGTTCTTTCCTGTTCCCAGCGCGAAATTTCTGGCCCGCGCCAACAGTAGGCGTGTCGGCTCTGGCGATGGTTGCCTCGCTTTGTTTGGCGGATGGCCATTTCACAGCGGCCTGGGCTGCGTGCGGCCCGACTGCCACAGCGACATGCAGCGCCGAAGGTGGCGCTGGGATACCAAATCGCACGGGAAATGGCGGCGCTGGCAATGGCGACGGTGGTGACGCAAGTGTGATCAACGCGAGCACGGGCATGACCGATATTATTTTCGGCAACGCAAGCACGAACGGTGCAGGTGGAGATGGTGCTGCCGGGGATGTTTCCGGAGGACAGGGCGGCGCAACTGGAGGCTCATTTGCCTCCGGTACCTCCATTGTGGTTGCGACCGATCTGGTGGGCGGTGATGGGACAGCCGGTCCGGATGGCTTGAACTTTGCAAGCGGGGGCGGTGGCGGGGGAGCGGGTATCTTTTCCGGCAAAGACCTTACAATTGTCAGTGGTGCGACCGTGTCCGGCGGCATAGGGGGGCGTGGGGGCGCGGCAACCAGCTTCGGCGGCAATGGCGGCGGCGGCGGCGGTGGCGGCGCTGGAATCATCTCAGCTGTTGTGGGGGGCACCGCTTCTAATGAAGGCACTATCTTCGGAGGGAATGGAGGAAACGGCGGCGACGGCGGCTTCGGCGCTGGCGGTGGCGGCGGTGGTGATGGCTTGCTCGTCTTTGGGAATGATACGATTGTTACCAATATCGGCTCCATTACAGGCGGAATAGGAGGCAGTCCGGGTACGGGTTCTCTGGGCGGCACCGGTAACGCGGGTTCAAGCGGAGCGGGTGTCAATCTAGGCGGGCGCCGCAGTGTTCTTCAGAATATTGGCACGATCACCGGCGGTGCGGGAAATGGCGCAGCCGCGGGCGCGGGCGTGATCGGTTGGGGAAACAGCTTCGTCTTAAATGCTGGCACGATCGCGGGCGGCCTCAACAGCGATGGTGTAACACGCGCCGCGGCCATACAATTCAATGGCACCGGAAACGTCCTTCAGCTGGTGGACGGCTCGAACCTCATCGGCAATATCGTAATCGCGCCAGGCGCGGGTGCGTTTATCTCGCCACTGCGCAGCGGGCTAATTCTAAACAATTCAATTGACCTGCAAGACGGTATGTCGACGATCGGCTTCGACACCAGCGGGGCTGATTTTGTCGACGCGAGCACCATCTCGGGAGCCGGTAGCGTAATAAAATCCCGCAGTGGACGATTGGTCCTTACTGGGTTGAACACCTATCTGGGCGGCACGACGATCAGCGGTGGGACCCTGTCAGTCTCATCTGACAACAACCTTGGCGCTCCATCTGGTGCCTTGACATTCGACATGGGCACGCTGC
Source organism: Rhizobium aureum (assembly GCF_030182495.1). NCBI lineage: Bacteria > Pseudomonadati > Pseudomonadota > Alphaproteobacteria > Hyphomicrobiales > Rhizobiaceae > Rhizobium > Rhizobium aureum. Next base: position 120,729 of record NZ_JAQJCI010000016.1, read on the forward strand.
AGGCGACAAGTTCCTTTACCACCGCACGCAATATTATCCTGGACAACAATGGAACGCTTCAGACCGATGCCGATTTCGAATTGAGCGGCGTGATCAGCGGTTCCGGGCCGCTCACGAAAACGAGTGGCGGCAAACTGACATTGTCGGGCTCTAGCACCTATATCGGCGCGACGACCGTCGCGGATGGCATGCTTAGCGTCGAAGGCTCCCTTGCCAATACCGCTGTGACTGTGGCTAGCGGTGCCACACTCGGCGGTTCCGGCTCGATCGCCGGATCCGTCACCGTGGCGGATGGCGGCATAATCGCGCCGGGGTCGAGCCCCGGCACCCTGACGGTGGGTTCGCTTTCATTTAATGGCGGTTCCATTCTCAATTATCAGCTCGGTCGCCCGGGCATAATCGGCGGCGGTGTCAACGATTTGATCGAGGTCACTGGCAACCTTACTCTGGATGGCACGTTGAACGTCATCGACGTCGGCGGCTTCAGCGCTGGTGTCTATCGGTTGATGAACTATGGCGGGGGACTGACGGATAACGGCCTGGCCCTGGGCGCTCTACCCAGCGGCGTCAGTTCGAGCGACCTCTATGTCCAAACCAATATTGCAGGTCAGATAAATCTCATCTCCAGCGTCGGCGCCACACTCGGCTTTTGGGACGGTGGCGATGTCGCTCGCCACGATGACGGCACCATAACCGGCGGCAGCGGAAGGTGGGACGCCTCAAGCCGCAATTGGACCGATGCGAATGGCGCGATCAATGGCATTTGGCGGCAGGATTTCGCCGTATTTGGGGGTAGCGCCGGTACTGTCACCGTTGATAATTCCGCTGGTGCCGTTGGTTTCAAGGGCATTCAGTTCATGAGCGATGGCTATGTGATCGACGGAGATACCCTGACCGCCAGCGACGCGGCGACCACGATCAGGACCGATCCGGGCGTCGTGGCGACTATAAGCGCCCAAATTTCGGGAAGCGGCGGGTTGGTGAAGACGGATGCCGGGATACTCGTCTTATCAGGAGTAAACACCTATGCCGCCGGAACGAGCATTCTGGGCGGCGGCGTGCGGGTTTCCTCCGACGCCAATCTGGGGCTGACGGCAGGCGCGCTCACGTTTGACGCAGGCGTGCTTCAAACAACCGCGGCGTTCGGTACCGCCCGCAACATGACGCTCAATGGCGGCGGCGGCACGCTTCAAACAGACTCCGACCTCACTGCGAGCGGTGTCATCAGCGGCGGTGGCGCGCTCGTCAAGACCGGCAGCGGCACGCTGACGCTGACGGGCGCCAACACCTATGCCGGCGGCACGACGATCAGAGACGGAACACTCCTGATTTCTTCGGACTCTAATCTTGGTACCGAAGCCGGTGGACTAACCCTCGACGGCGGCAGCCTTAGAAATACATCCGATATTGCAACCGTGCGGACAGTTAACTTGGATACCGGCGGCGGCACGCTTCAGACGGATGCGGATCTTCGGGTGGGCGGAGTTATCACCGGTGTGGGGGAACTTGTTAAAGCGGGGGCCGGCACGCTCACACTGACGGGAACCAACAGCTATGCCGGCAATACGGTAATCAGCGACGGAACATTGAAGGTCGGCGCTGGCGGCACATCAGGCTCAATTGTGGGCGACGTCGTTGACAATGCAACGCTCGCTTTCGACCGTTCCGACGATCTTGTCTTTGCCGGTAGGATCAGTGGCGGCGGCAACATACGGCAGCTTGGCTCTGGCAGCATCAACCTATCGGCCGACTCGAGCGCCTTTACCGGTACAACGACGATCTCGGCCGGCACGCTCCTCGTCGATGGTAAGCTCGGCGGAACGCTCAACATCGCTTCCGGCGGTAAACTTGGCGGCACCGGCACCGTCGGAACAACGACAATCGCTCAAGGCGGCACCATCTCTCCCGGTCATTCGCCGGGGGCGCTCCATGTCAATGGCGATATCACATTTGATAAAGGCTCGACCTATGCTGTGGACATCACCCCGAGCTTGACCGCGGACTTGATCGGAGCGACGGGTGCAGCAACTATTCACGGTGGCACGGTTGATGTAGTGAAGTCCGCCGGTACTTTCACTCCGGGCAGTCGCTGGGTCATCCTCTCGGCGGGTGATGGCGTGACGGGCACCTTTGAGCAGCTGACGCAAAATATGCCTTTTGTGGATTTGTCGCTCTCCTACGATCCCGATAACGTTTTTGTCGACGTCACGCGCAACGCGGTCAGGTACTGTGATGTCGCCCGCACATCAAATCAGTGCGCCGCGGCCAATGCGTTAGAGAGCGGCGGGCAAGGCAATTTGGTCAATCAGGCCTTGGCGGCGATTCCCGACGCGAGCGCCGCAGAGCGGGCACTGGACGCGTTATCAGGTGAAATTCATGCCTCGCTCCAGGGGGCGATATTGGAGGACAGCAGCTTCATTCGCGAGGCGGCGATTGATCGATCGCGCGCTGCCTTTTTGGACATCGACACGGCAGGTGCGCGGCCATCCAGGCCGGACACGGCGCCGGTGAGAGGAACTGCCATTACCGCCTGGGCGCGTGGCTTCGGCTCCTGGGGGCGATGGGACGGTAATGGCAATGCAGAATCGTTCGATCGTTCGATCGGTGGGTTTCTGCTCGGCGCTGACGCGAGCGTTAACGATGATTGGCGCTTCGGCTTTGTCACCGGCTACGACCATGCCTCCAATGATCTCGCAAGCCGCGCCTCCAACGCTGGCGTCGATACATACCATATCGGTGCCTATGGCGGGTCCGAGATTGGCCGCTTGGGTTTGCGTTTCGGAACCGCTTATTCCTGGCACGATGTCGACACGACCCGGTCTGTCGCTTTTCCGGGCTTTTCCGAAACGGAAAGAGGTAGCTATCACGCAGCCACCACCCAGATTTTCGGCGAGGCTGGATATATGCTCGAAGGGGAGGCACTCTCGTTGGAGCCGTTTGCTGGTCTCGCTCATGTAAATTACAGTAGCAACAACTTTACAGAGAAGGGCGGAGATGCGGCTCTAAACGGATCACGCGGCGGAGAGGACGTCACCTATTCGACGCTAGGCCTGAGGGGGAACACCCGATTTGCGCTCGGGGATGCCGAAGCTACGGCACGCGCCATGGTTGGTTGGCGTCACACCTTTGGCGACAAAGTGCCGACCGCGTCACTCGCATTTGCGGGGGGCAATCCATACACGGTAGCTGGCGTGCCGATTGCCGAGGACGTGGCTGTCATCGAGACCGGTCTTGATCTCAATCTTACTAACGGCGCGATGCTGGGGCTCTCATATTCCGGCTCACTCGCTCGCAACGCGCGAGAGCATGGATTGCGGGCCGATCTGAAGGTGAGATTCTGAAATCCGTTTTATGGACCACTTTTCATTTCGCGTTGACCCACGATATCCGGGCTATCGTATTATCGGCAAATACCATTTAACAGTCCGATTGAACCACCGCCGAATGAAAAAGTGGGTCAGATTCTCGCGATACTCAACATTCTGGGGCCTTCTACTAAAGGTAACGGAGGGCTGTGAGTTGGCAAGCTGCGAAATCTACGACAGCCACGGACATTCTGCGGCTCGACAAGCATCGTCGCCTGGCAAAAGACCTTCGCTCCGCGACCTATGTTGCCAAAACTTCAATCGAGCCTATATAAAGTCTATCGACCATTGCTTGTGACATCGCCGAAGAGCCATCTGACTCTCGCCGGATTTCCTCTCAAATAATCGACCTGACTCCGCAAGGTATCGCGGGACCAACAACGGTTACTACGAAAGGAAATCGTTATGAACACTGGTACAGTAAAGTGGTTTAATGGCACTAAGGGCTTCGGCTTCATCCAGCCTGATGACGGCAGCACGGACGTCTTTGTCCATATTTCAGCGGTAGAGCGCGCCGGCATGCGGTCGCTCAACGATGGCCAGAAGATTACTTATGACATCGTGCAGGATCGTAGATCTGGTAAGAGCTCGGCTGATAATCTTCGGGCCGCCTAATTTGTCAGGGCTTCGCGCGACCACGGATGTACCGGCGCGTTGAAACCGTGACCGAGGAAGGTCGGGATGCGTCCCGGCCTTTTATTTTTCATTTCGAACGGAGAACGACATGGCAAATGGTCGTTACCGGCCGGGCGACAGCATCGTCCTGAAGCCTGGAATTTTCGGAAACGCCCAGCCGGTCGGCAGCGTCGTGTCTGTCTTACCTGTGTCACAGGGCGTTGTTCACTATCGAGTCCACTTGCAGAGCGAGAGCTTCGAGCGGAGCGTCCGTCAGGACGATATCGATGCCGGGGCGTCGCCATCGTCGCTTTCGCCATCCAAACCCGACGCACCGCAAGCATCAAAACCGAACTGGATCAACTCGAACTCGATCCGCATCAAGAAATAAACGCAGCGCGAGCTGAGAAGGAGACACTTTGCAGGTTCTGGTTAGAGACAATAACGTCGATCAGGCGCTCCGCGTCCTGAAGAAGAAGTTGCAGCGCGAGGGCGTCTTCCGGGAAATGAAGGCGCGTAGCGCCTATGAAAAGCCGTCCGAAAGCGCGCTCGCGAAAAGGGCGAGGCGGTCCGCCGCGCGCGGAAGCTTGCCCGTAAGCAGGCTCAGCGCGAAGGCTTGCTGCCGGCGCCGAAGAAGAAAGTCATGGCGCGAGCTCGCTGACGTCTATCGTCTTTTGGAACCGCGCCTGCTGAAATGGAGGAAGCATGACCAAGACGAAAGACAATCTGTTCAAGCCTGACAAAGCTCTCAGCGCAGGCCAAGTCTGAGCAGACGGCGTCGATTGTCAGGGATATCCTCGCCGATGAGACGTCTGCTCGGCAAAAGAAGACAGAAAGGCTTCGCGCGCGTCGTTTGGCGCAAGAGACAGAGCCTGGTTCCGCGCCGAAAGCAAGAAAGAAAAGCAGGAAGGTCTAGCGCATTGTGGGGCTCCTCGCTAGCCGATCGAGCGGAGAGGGCAGAGCTATCGCGTCAGTATGAGTTGAAGCGGACACTCAACAAAGGGCTGAGATTGGGCACGTAGTAGCGAGCGAGCCGATATCATGGGTTCGTGCCCCAAAGCCCTTGCAAAAAGAGCTCGGCTCTATGTTACTTAGCCGAACGCAGGGTTCAGAAATAATCATAAAAGTGTTATAAATCAATGGTTTAGCAAAAAACGCATAATCAGATTTATGGAACTACATCAGACAGCCGTGGGATCGAATAGATCGTGGATGGAGATAAAGCGCTGCAGTTGTTGCCGCGACTTGAAGCTTCATGATCCGCTCACGTCGTTGGATTCGAGCAATGACGCACTGGAAAGCAGTGACCGGGCTGCAGCTTGATCTCAATGGCGAGCCCTTCGCCTGAATCCAGTCAAACAAAGTGACATTGCCCACCCGAGCAGCTAATCGCATTTGGTAGGGCTTAGACAATTGCAAGCTGCCCCTCAGTGTTGGCTTAGAAGGCTTGATTGCCGGCATAGAGGCAGGCTTGAGCGGTGCTGTGGACTTGTTCCTTACCGCTTATCAGCTCGCTGATTGGGCATACCTCAAGAGTTTTGCACTAAGTCCTGCACCTTGATCCGATTGCACGTTTTTTGGTGGGAAAATCCGGTGCGTACTGGCGCATGATATTAAGCTATGCCCGCGTATCGACCGACGCCAATGACCTCGCCATTCACAACGACCAGCTTACGGCCACAAGCTGCGAACGCATTTTTGATGATAACGTGAGCGGACCAAGACCAACCGGCAGCAGCTTAAGAAGCTTGGCACCAATTTGTCATGAAGCTTGACCTAAATTGCGGATCTTTTAGCCAAGCACGCTATCGAGGCTACCGCGGAGATTGTGTGGGAGCTTAGCGAACACTTTGACAAGGATCAACTCATGATAAGCTTTCGTAAGCATCGCTCTTTCGGTCGGATTGCACCGTGCTAAATCTTTCTCGGCCTTCTTCAATACCTGGAAGAGCTCTCGAGCATCGTTTTGACGAAAATTGATCGGTGAAAGCGCCAATTTTCTTGCGTATGGTTGGCCGGTCAAATTCTCGAAATAGCGCCTGATCTCCAGCTCTTGAACTTGAAAAAGTAACCATGAGCTGTATGGCTTAATCGCGATGCGCGTGCCCTCGAGAGCGCCAACAATGGCAGCATGGTCGGCGGGTATGTGCAAACGATCCTGCATCTGTGCGCTATCAACTTCGACTTCCCCGGCAAGCACGAACAATATGTTTACTTGCGGAACATCATATTCCGCTATCCCAATCAGCCCGGCCGAACGTTCCGCGCTTATGATAGTGGCTGATTGCAGCGATTGCATGCGGATTTTGAAGCTATTGTATTCGCTGCCGGCTGTTGGAACCGACCATTGCCAGCCTGAGACGAACATGTTGAGCTTTCGGCAAGCCGCATCGTGCGAATACGCCTCAAAAAAGTTGACGCGGTGATCGACTGTCTTTCCTCCCGTTGCCATCACTCACCCTGTCACCATTGGAACTTCTCCGGCTAGTACGATGCTCAACAGCTTTTGGATGTTTAGTCCCAGCATTTTCTGGAACGGATTGGGCGCGAAGCGTTCTGGCTGTAAATCCCATGCTTTGCTAGGGGGTGCGGATAAAGGGCTTGCCCAGCAGACGGAAGTCGCCATAAGCTGCGCCGCGCTCAATAGGATGCTGGGATGCGCACGCCCGAAATCCGTCCCGCCCAAGCTCGCTATCGCATAGTCGCAGCATCAAAGACGGAATTCCGGTCTTTCAACGACCCGCGCACCAAAGCCTCAGCCCATCGAATACCGAAAAAGTCGCGAATGCGCGTGTTCTTAGCCGGCGGCCGATGATGGATTTGTAGCGACCGATCGCGGTCTCGACGAATGAGCGTTTGCCGTAACCGGTGGCGACCTGCCACTTCATCCGGCCATCGGCGTTGATCGTTGCGATATGTTGGTTTCGTTGATTGGTGGGATCGTCATGCTGACGTTCCACCGCATTGGCGCGCGGCGGGAGGACCACCGCAGCATCGGCGCTGTGCCTGGCGACGTCGACGTAGGTCGGCTCACCGTCACAGGCGCCATCGGCCGTGACGCGCCGGATCGGCATGTCAATCTGGTCGAGCAGCGGCTCCCCCTGCGAGGCATCGCCGGCATCCCGGGCCCTCAAGCGAGCATCAGCGTCCACATATCGCGCGGGCGCGTGAGTTGTGGATCGGACGACGCCGGCGCTTCTTCAACAAGGCATTCGCGCGCCTCATCTTTATCGATGAGACATCGATCAATACGAACCTGTCCAAGCGCTCAGGATGGTCGCAAAAAGGCCGACGCTACCGCACACATGCGCCCTTCGGCTCGTGGAAATCCCAAACCTTCATCGCCGGTTTGAGATCGCGTGGCGTGATTGCGCCTTGGATTGTCAATGCACCGATGAACCGGAGCATCTCCGAGACTTGGGTCGAAACACAACTTTCGCCGACCCTGTCTGCGGGAGACGTCGTCATTCTCAACAATGTCGGCTTTCACAAAAGCGAACAGGCCGAAGACCTCGTCGAAGCCCGCGGCGCTTGGCTCCTTTTCCTGCCACCCTTTTCGCCCGATCTCAATTGAAATGGCCTTCTCCAAATTAAAGACGCTCTTGCGGACGCGGGCCGCACGAAGCTTCGACACCATTGCTCAGGCCCTCGGCGATATCCGCAAGCTTTTCTCCGTCACAGAATGTCGAAACTATTTCGGGGCTGCAGGATATGAGGCCGATTAAATGCGACACGCTTAAGCAAATTTCTCAGAGCTATCGGTTCGGGCCGATTTCATAATCAAGAGCCATTTGTCGAAGAATCGTAAGCGCGATTTTCGCTGCACGTTGACGCCGACCCGTTGATTGGCATCGGATCAACGTTTGGAACCGTATAGTGTCAGGCGGCTTCGGTTCTGGCGAAGTTGAACGGCAGCAGGTCGACGATGTCTGCCCTTTCGTCCCGCTGGGGCAACTCAGTGAGCACGTGGCGCAGCCAGGCAAGCGGGTCGACGCCACAGGCGCGGCAAGTGAGCATCAGACTGTAGATCACTGCGCTGGCCTTGGCTCCGTCGGCGGTGTCGCTGAACAGCCACGATTTTCTTCCGGTGGCAAAAACTCTGATTTCGCGTTCCAGAATGTTGTTATCGATCGGCATCCTACCGTCGCTGGTATAGCGTGTCAGGTAATCCCATTGGTTCAGGGCGTAGGAGACGGCGTCGCCGAGCTTGGTATCCGGCACGACCTTCGGCGCGATGGCGTCGAGCCACGCCTTTAGGGCGTTCAGGACAGGCAAGCTGTGCTGTTGGCGGAAACGGCGAATGCAATCAGCCGTCGTCTCACCGGCATCTAGGGTTTTGTCTCTTGCCTGCTTTTCGATCCGGTATAGCTGCTCGAAGAACCGGAGCGCCTGTTCCGGCGGGCCGCCTCCATTCTTTCTGGTCTTGAGTGCCTCAACGAAACGCCGCCGGGAATGAGCCATGCATCCGACATGGGTGGCACCATGCAATGTGCGCCAGGCTGTGTAGCCATCGCTCACCAATATGCCGCGGTAGTCACCAAGAAAGGTCTGTGGGTGTATCTGGCCACGGCCCGGCTGATAATCGAGAAGCGCGATCGGCTCTTCACTGTCCTCGCCACTGCGGTATGCCCACATGTAAGATGTGCTGGTAGCTTCCTTGTTCGTTTCCTTCAAGACCTGAACCGTCGTCTCATCGCCATGTATGAGAGGCTGCGATCGCAGCCGCAGCTTCAGAGCGTCATAGATGCGATGCAGATGCTTCTCGCTCGAGCCGATTACCCAGTGAGCAAGAGCGCCACGGCTGATCGGAACGCCGGCCCGCTCGAATGTCTGAGCCACGCGGTAGAGTGGGGTGCCATCGACGTATTTGTGGACGAGCGCGAAGGCTAGCGTCGAAGCGGTAGCGATGCTGCCCGGCAGGGGCTGCGTCGGCATCGGTGCGATCACGACGGGTGTGTTGATCCCGGTGCGGTCGCAATGGCGGCAGGCATATTTGAACCGGACGTTCTGCAGAACCTTTGCCTTGACTTCGATATGAAGCTGCTCGGTAACGGCCTCGCCCATGCGATGCATTTGACTATCGCAGCACGGACAAGTTTTTTGATCGTCGGGAAGGTCATACTCGACACGCTCGCGTGGCAGGTCTTCCGGCAGAGGTCTGCGTCCCCGCTTTTTTCCCACGACGCTCGCGACCGCCGGCAGGCCCGTGTCCGGGAGATCGACAACGTCATCACCGTCGCCGCTGTCATCTTCGTCGGCAGCCTCTTCGGCTTCGTTGAAGAGGCGATCAACGTGCTTTTCGCTGCGGGGTGCAAAGCGATGCAGCTTTGCAAGCGCCAGCTCCTCCTCAAGCTTGACGACCCGCTGCGAGAGCGCTTCCTTCTCGGCTTTGAGCGCAGCGATTTCGGCAGCATTGGCTGCCAATTGCGCCATCAGTTCTGCAATGCTCGGTTCGCCGGTGCGAGTCATCAGATTCTTGAATCTGAACCGCCCCTTCGCGTCAACAGTTCAATTCGCCACCGTCAACCGGCGATCTGATATTGCCGCACCGGATGACGGATCATCGCATCGATATCAATGCCGTCGAGAATCCAGTGAAGCTGTTCTGTCGTCAGCACAACGACCGGCACTTCGCGGCGGGGCCATCTGAACTTGTCTTCGGTCAACCGCTTCAAGACCATCACAAAACCGGATCGGTCAAAGAACAATAGCTTCATCCGGTCACGACGGCGATTGCAAAAGGCAAAAACCGCAGGAGCAAAGGGATCCAGCGCCATCGTCTCCTGGACCAGGACAGCAAGGCTGTTGATGCCGGCCCGAAAGTCGATCGGCTCGCGATGCAGGTAAACCTTGAGATCAGCGCCAAGTCTGAACATGACCCGGCGCTCCGATGATTGCCGTCAATGCATCTACGTCACTGCATTCCAACGTCAGCTTCACCCCGTTCGGCAGTGACGCGCTCACCTTCGCTGGAGAGGGCAGCGGCCGGTTCCTCTCTGCTTTCCGAGGCAGCTCTTCAAACTCGTCGCTGGCCGCGGTGATTTGCACCGGAATAAAAGACGATGTCGAAGACGGCGGCGACGCAAGCGGCTGGGTGTGCTTGCGTATCCATTTCCAAACGAGGTTCGCGTTGACCCCGTGGTCGCGCGCGAGTTTCGATACCGATGCGCCAGGTTCAAGGCAGGCCATAATAAGGCGGTCTTTCGAACTTTGATCGAAACGGCGTCTCCCATTCCGACCGACCAGCCGCACGGCAAGTTTTTGACCTTCTTCCATCATTTGGTGTCCACCAAAATCAGACTGTGCCAAAACGCGATGGGATTCCAACGGCAAGCGAACCGTAGTATGTTGTTTACATGGCACATTTACCTGGCTCAGATCGCTCTCAGCTGCTGCTTCTCCCCGAAGCGGTCGATGATTATGTCGGATCGGACAATCCGGTTCGGCTGATAGAGGCTTTTGTCGATAGCATTGATCTTGTCGCCGCTGGGTTTTCCCGCGTAATGGCAAAAGAGACGGGCCGACCGGGATACGATCCAGCTGATCTGCTTAAACTTTATCTCTACGGATATTTAAATCGGGTACGTTCGAGTCGAAAGCTCGAGGCGGAAACCCGCCGTAATATAGAGGTGATCTGGCTGCTGCGCCATCTGAAGCCTGACTATCGGACAATCGCATCCTTTCGCCGCGTGAATTGCGCAGCCTTCAAGCAAATTTTCCGCGAGTTTGCCTTCGTCTGTCGCCGCCTCGATCTGTTCGGTAGGGAAATGCTTGCCGTGGATGGTACGCGCATTAAGGCGGTCAATAACAGGCATCGCAACTTCACCCGCACGCAGCTGTTGGATCTGGTGCGTCGCGCCGACGAAAAACTCTCCGACTACGTCAAAGCGCTTGATGACGGTGATGCTGACGAGGAGAAAGCGGCCAGCAGTATCAGCTCGAATGGTAGAAGCAGTGATACGGAGAAGAAAATTGCGGCGCTCAGGACGAAGCGACAGAGGTTCAGCAGTTTGCTTGCCGACCTGGACCGGACAGGCGAGGATCAGATATCGCTGACAGACCCTGATAGCAGGGCTATGCCGAATATGATGAAAGTTGGAGTTGGGTACAACGTTCAGCTGGCAGTTGACGTGAAGCATAAGCTGATTGCTGAGGAAGAAGTCAGCAACAATGTTCTCGATATCGGCTTGCTGGCGCCTACCGCTGAGTCGGCCATGCAGCTACTCGGTGTCGACCAGATCGAGGCAGTTGCCGATCGTGGCTACTACAAGATCGAAGACATAGAAGCTTGCGAAAAGGCTGGCATCACCGCCTATGTGCCGAGACCAATCCGTGGATCGACAATAGACGATGGGTTTTTCTCGAAGGGGAAATTCACATACCAGCCAGAGATAAACGCTTATATCTGCCCAAACGGCGCTGTCATGTCTCCTCGGCGGAGTGGTAAAAAACGAGGCCTTGCAAGAACCTATTTTGCAAACCCTATCGGCTGCCAATCATGTGCCATCAAAAGCAGATGCACGCCAGCTGCCTTTCGACAGATCATGCGCCTGGAGAATGAAGCTATTCTTGATCGCATGGCGGAGAGGCTGAGCCAACGTCCAAATATTATGAGTCAACGAAGGGAAAGCGTCGAGCATCCGTTTGGGACTATTAAGCAATGGATGAACCAAGGCGCGTTCCTGATGCGTGGGCTGAACCACGTCCAAGGAGAATTTAGCCTAACCGCACTTGCCTATAACATCAAAAGGGCCATCACCCTCGTTGGTGTTCCGGAGCTGATCGGCACAATGAAGGCATAATTGGCAAATCTGCGCTCCGAGCGCCAGAAAAGTAGTAAAAGGGACTACATTTTGGCCGCATACCAAGCCATGGCGTGAATGCGAGAAACTTGCGAGAATTCCTCGTCGGCCCAAGACGAGTCCGCGTAACACCTGATCCTTCGACGTTTTAGGACGGTCTGATTTTGGTGGACACCTCATGCCAAAGCTCACTCAATTGCAGAAGGTGCGGCGAAAATCGCGCTTACGAAGAATCCAGCCTGACTACCGGTCAAGGGTAAGCGCCAAGGCGGGGCCGTTCAGGGCGTGTAGTTCCACGGCATGAGCGAGTGTATTTCGCTGCTGGGCCACCCGTTGGCTATGCGCTCGAGTGTCTGGGTAAGCCAGGCTTGCGGATCGACGTTGTTCATCCTGGCCGTCTGCAGGAGCGTGGCGATTGTCGCCCAGGTCCTGCCACCGCCGTCGCTACCGGCGAATAGGCTGTTCTTTCTCGTAATTGTCTGGGGCCTGATCGCGCGCTCGACGATGTTGGAGTCGAGCTCGATGCGGCCATCGGTCAGGAAGCGTTCGAAGATGGCGCGACGCGAGGTGGCATAGCGGATCGCCTCGGCGAGCTTCGATTTGCCAGAGACCCGCGGCAGGGTTTTCTGCCAAAGGTCGAAGAGCTCGGTAACGACAGCGGCGGATGTCTGCTGACGCGCGTCGACACGGGCGTCAGGGCTTTGCCCTCGGGCTGTTTCTTCGACCTGCCAGAGCTTTGCCATCAGCTCCACCGTCTCGGTGGCGATCTTTGAGCTTTCCGAGGCGTGGAGCTCGTAGAACTTGCGCCTGCTGTGGGACCAGCAGCCGGCCAATACCATACCGTCATTGCCGCCGTCAGATCGAGCGAGCTTGTTGTAGGCACCATACCCGTCAACTTGAAGAATACCGCGATAGCCACTCA
>NZ_JAQJCI010000017.1:0-133015 GCF_030182495.1 Rhizobium aureum
GGTCGGGCATCAGATGACCCTCCTCGATCTGGCAGCCTTTCTGCTGTGCCAGCCGACGCAAGAGTTCTCCCAACTCACGCCGCACGTCCCCGTAAAGTCTTTTCGTGCGGTATTTGCTGCCAAAAACAATGTGATACTTGCAGTCCCACGTCGCATGCGAGAGCGTTTGCTCATCCATAAAACCTCCTTGTTCGAAGTCTGGGCCACCCCAGCGGTTCAAGCAGGAGGTCTCTCAACTACCGTGTAGAACTCGTCCAGTCCTCCACCGTAGGTGGAGGTTTATTTATCGATATAAGAAAAAGGGCGGCCTCGACGGGCCGCCCTTTGCGTATTTCCTGATCGAACCGAAGCTCAGATCTGGGCAGTGCGTGCCTTTGAGGTCGCATCGAGCGCCTTCAGCGTTGCCGCGTCGCGATCGTAGACATCGTTGAAATACTGGATGACACCGTCCTTGTTCGGCCAGGCGGTGAAGTAGGCGATGTAGATCGGGAATTTCTGCGGCACGGGAACGGCCTTGTTCTGGCCGGTCGCGATCTGCTTGGCAACGTCATCGACCGTGGTGTTCAGCACGGCCGCTGCCATCGCGCGCGGGTCGGCAAGGCGGACACAGCCATGACTGAGTGCACGCATATCCTTCTTGAAGAAGCTCTTCTGCGGCGTATCGTGCATATAGATCGCATGCGAATTCGGGAAAAGGATCTTCAGCTCGCCCAGCGCGTTGTCGCTGCTCGGCGGCTGGCGAACCGAGATGCTCTTGGTCGAACCGTACCAGTCGACGCTCGATGACGCGACGGCGCGGCCGCCGACTTCGACTTGATAGCCCATACGATCGAGATAGTTCGGATCGGAACGCAGCTTCGGCAGCATCTCGTTGATGATGATCGACTGCGGAACACCCCAGAAAGGATTGAACTCGACCGTCTGCACCTGATTTTCGAAGAAGAAGGTCTGGTGCTGCTTGCTGCCGACGACGACGCGCATCGACAGCTGTTCCTGGTTATTGTTGTGGTAATAGACCATGAACGCCGGCTGGTTGATGAAGACGTAGCGCGGTCCGAGTTCGGCCGGCAGCCAACGCAGCTGCTCCATGGCAACGACCAGCTTCTGGATCTTCGTATCGTTGTTCTCTCCAACCATCGCCCGGACGGAGGATGGACCGATCACGCCGTCAGCTGTCAGCCCTTTTTCCCTCTGAAAGTCTTCAACCAGCGACACGAGCTCTGGCGTGTAATCAGGCGTACCCAGATAGGCGGCGAAAAGATCGGCATGGGCAGTCTTCAGTGACTCCGATCCGCGATGCTCGATCGCCTTGACGATATTGGCCATTTCCGGCGAATTGCCGCCCGGCTTCAGGATACCAGTCAGGGAAATGGAAATGTGGCTGCCGTCCGCTCCCGATTCGGCGCGCAGCTTTGCAAGCTCCGTCTTCAACAACTGGAACTGCTGGTTGGACGGGCTACGGCTGTTGAGATAGGCGGCAGCATCGGGGCTGGCGCGCAATACATCGAGCATAGCCGCCAGGTTGACGTCCTTGCGCTTGAAGTCGTGATAGCCGGAGATCTTGTTCGGGTCGAGACGACCGCGAACCGTATCCTGGACGAACATCAGCACCTTGCTGGAGAGCGTGAGCTCGAACTGCATGAGAGCCCGATCACGCAGCACCGGATCGGCATTCGCGGCATTGTCGCCGGGCAGCGTCACCGCATAGTCGGCGGGATCAAGGCCGACGGAACCGGCGTCGGCAAGAACCGCCATCGCGGCCTTCGCCTTGTCGCTGACACCGTGATCAGCAACCCAGAGAAGCGGTTTGCTCTGATCGGCATAATAGGATTCGATCGCCTTGGCGATATCATTCGTCGCCATGACGCGCGCATCGGAAAGATACCGACGCTGCGAAATCTCGGTATCGACCGCTGCCGGCGTCGGGGAGGCATCGGCGACCGCGCCCGTTACCATCGGGTCGGCAAAATGCGTGGTCGAAACCAGACGCATCGCATCTGCCTTGTAGGTATAGTATTTCGGCCCATCGACCGTCGGCAACGGCTGTTTTACCCGCGGAGGCTGATCGGGATCCAGCGTCTGCATCGGATTGACGGGAACCGGCGCCGAAACCTGCGTGCTCTGCTGGCGCCCCTGGCCGCCACGGATGAAATCCATGAGGGTCATCGCGTTCGCGGAGGTTACGCCGATGGAGGAAAGGCAACAGGAAAGAGCCAGGACGGATGCTGTGGCTTTGGTGGCAAGTTTCATTCTCTAATCGGGTCCCTGTATCGTGCGGTAACTTCGAGCCTGGCGGGCTGTTTTCAACTCGGCCGCGATGTCTAAAGACATCGTATACCCACTAGAATGAAAACGGCGAGACCCGCCTTTCGTTCAATGCCTCAACTTCGCTTTACGAAGCAGCGGCGTTTTCCGTGGTTCAGTTCACACAAAATTATGAAATTATTGGTTAATCTTTTATTGAAATTTCCCGGGCTTTTTAAGCGTCGGAAAATGCAATCCTGCGAATATATGGAGAGCGTGTTAAAAAGGGCACGCCGGCGCACGAGAAAAACATGACTAAACAGGTCATGAAATAGTGCTTTGATATTTTCATAGGCGCCGTTCGGGCCTATATGGCTGCTATCTGTCTCAATGGAAAGCAGGACCAGTAACATGACGTCCACCCGCACAGAAACCGATACCTTCGGCCCGATCGAGGTTGCCAGCGACCGCTATTGGGGCGCGCAGGCGCAGCGCTCACTCGGTAATTTCAAGATCGGCTGGGAAAAGCAGCCGCTGTCGGTCGTCCGCGCGCTCGGCATCGTCAAGCAGGCGGCGGCGCGCGCCAACATGGAACTCGGCCAGCTCGATCCGACGCTCGGCAAGACCATTGTCGCCGCCGCGCAGGAAGTCATCGACGGCAAGCTCAACGATCATTTTCCACTGGTCGTCTGGCAGACCGGGTCGGGCACGCAGTCGAACATGAATGCCAATGAGGTGATTTCAAACCGTGCGATCGAAATGCTCGGCGGCGTCATGGGCTCGAAGAAGCCGGTGCATCCGAACGATCACGTCAATATGAGCCAGTCGTCCAACGACACCTATCCGACGGCCATGCACATCGCCTGCGCCGAGCAGATCGTCCATCACCTGCTGCCGGCGCTCAGACACCTGCATGAGGCCCTGGAAAAGAAGGTCGCCGACTTCGCCCATATCATCAAGATCGGCCGCACCCACACGCAGGATGCAACGCCGCTGACGCTCGGCCAGGAGTTTTCCGGCTATGCCGCGCAGGTCGCCTCCTCCATCAAGCGCATCGAGCTGACACTGCCGGGTCTTTGCGAACTCGCCCAGGGCGGCACGGCGGTGGGAACCGGCCTCAATGCGCCGATCGGCTTTGCCGAGAAGGTTGCTGACGAGATCGCCAAAATCACCGGCCTGCCCTTCGTTACCGCTCCGAACAAGTTCGAGGCGCTGGCAGCCCATGATTCGATGGTCTTCAGCCACGGCGCTATCAATGCGGCGGCAGCCGCGCTCTTCAAGATCGCCAACGACATCCGCCTGCTTGGCTCCGGCCCGCGCTCCGGTCTCGGCGAACTGGCGCTGCCGGAAAACGAGCCAGGTTCGTCGATCATGCCGGGCAAGGTCAACCCGACCCAGTGCGAGGCGCTGACGCAGGTTTGCATCCACATCTTCGGCAACAACGCCGCCCTCACCTTTGCCGGCAGCCAGGGCCATTTCGAGCTCAACGTCTATAATCCGATGATGGCCTACAACTTCCTGCAGTCAGTGCAGTTGCTCGGCGACGCAGCCGTCTCCTTCACCGACAATTGCGTCGTCGGCATCGAGGCGCGCGAGGACAACATCAAGGCCGGTCTCGAACGTTCGCTGATGCTGGTAACGGCGCTCGCCCCGAAGATCGGCTACGATAACGCAGCCAAGATCGCCAAGACGGCGCATAAGAACGGCACGACCCTGAAGGAAGAGGCGCTGGCAAGCGGACTGGTTTCCTCGGAAGAGTACGACGCTATCGTCCAGCCAGAGACGATGATCGGGCCAAAGTGATATCACTGGACGGTGATCGTCCGGGCATGTTCTCCAATGTTGCAGCCGTGTGCATGGCCCCTCACCCCGCATCGCGGGGAGAGGGAGTTGATCATGCGACATCAGCAGCCTTATTAATAGGTGCCGCAAACACAGAATAGGTCCCCTCTCCCCGCGATGCGGGGAGAGGACTAGGGTGAGGGGCCGGGCACACGGCTTGGCCATCGGAAGACCCACCTGACCTGAGTATGTCCAATCAACGAACCCCACTTTGAAGTTTCGACTTATCAGCCAAACAATTGCTTTTGCCTCAAGCGGGATTTAGATCGTTTCCAAACATCTTCCCCGCCCACCCGGCTTGAAAGGTTTCCTACATGGCTGACGATCTGTTTCCCCTCGGTGACGACACGACCCCCTATCGCAAGATTTCCGGCGATTATGTTTCCGTCGACACCTTCAAAGGCCAGGAAGTCCTGACCGTCGACCCCGAGGGCATCCGCTTGCTGGCTGAAACCGCTTTTGCCGACATCAACCACCTGTTGCGCCCCGGCCACCTGAAGCAGCTCGCCTCGATCCTCGAAGATCCCGAGGCTACCGATAACGACCGCTTCGTCGCTTATGATCTGCTGAAGAATGCCAATATTGCCGCCGGCGGCGTGCTTCCGATGTGCCAGGACACGGGCACCGCCATCATCATGGGCAAGAAAGGCCGCCGCGTCTGGACCGAGGGCGGCGACAGCGCAGCGCTCGCCAAGGGCGTGCTCGATGCCTACGAGAAGAAGAACCTGCGCTATTCGCAGCTCGCGCCGATCAAGATGTTCGAGGAAAAGAACACCAAGAACAATCTGCCGGCGCAAATCGATATCTATGAGGAAGGCACCGACGCCTACGAATTCCTCTTCGTCGCAAAAGGCGGCGGTTCGGCCAACAAGACCTTCCTCTATCAGGGCACGCCGTCGCTGCTCACCCATGACCGCATGCTGGATTTCCTGAAAGAGAAGATCCTGACGCTCGGCACGGCAGCCTGCCCGCCCTACCATCTCGCCATCGTCATCGGCGGCACCTCGGCCGAGATGAACCTGAAGACGGTCAAGCTCGCCTCGACGCGATATCTCGACTGTCTTCCCACGGAAGGCTCCGAAAGCGGACACGCCTTCCGGGATATCGAAATGGAAAAGGAAATCCATAAGCTGACGCAGAGCCTCGGCGTCGGCGCCCAGTTCGGCGGCAAGTATTTCTGCCATGATGTCCGCGTCATCCGCCTGCCCCGCCATGGCGCCTCGTTGCCGATCGGCCTTGGCGTTTCCTGCTCCGCCGACCGCCAGGCCAAGGGCAAGATCACGCGCGACGGCATCTTCATCGAGCAACTCGAGACCGATCCCTCCAAATACATGCCTGAGATCGACGAGGCGAAGCTTTCCGAATCGGTGGTCCGCGTCGACCTCAACCGGCCGATGGCGGATATTCTGGCCGAACTGTCGCAGCATCCTGTCAAAACGCGCCTCTCGCTCACCGGCACGATCATCGTGGCGCGCGACCTGGCGCATGCCAATATCCGCGAGCGCCTGGAAAAGGGCCAGGGCATGCCGGACTACCTCAAGAACCACCCGGTCTATTACGCCGGCCCGGCCAAGACGCCCGCCGGCTACGCCTCCGGTTCCTTCGGCCCGACGACGGCCGGTCGCATGGACAGCTATGTCGACCAGTTCCAGTCCTTCGGCGGCTCCATGGTGATGCTCGCCAAGGGCAACCGCTCGCGCGCCGTACGCGAAGCCTGCAAGACGCATGGCGGTTTCTATCTCGGCTCGATCGGCGGTCCGGCCGCCCGCCTCGCTCAGGATTGCATCAAAAAGGTCGAAGTTCTGGAGTATCCCGAACTTGGCATGGAAGCCGTCTGGAAGATCGAGGTGGAGGATTTCCCGGCCTTCATCGTCATCGACGACAAGGGCAACGACTTCTTCCAGGAACTCAACCTGGGGTAAATATTCCGGCTCATTATTGCCCGACTCGGACGAAGGCGCTGACAGCGCCTTCGTATGTAAAAACATACTTTAATTGTAATACTTTTGAATAAAACTTTACGGGCCGACAATTTCTCATTATCAAGACCTTAATATTTTTTCAAAGATTCTTTGTATAAGTAAAAAAGGGATTTAACCAATACATGTTACGGAGCTCACGATGAGTACGGCGATTGCGCCAAAGGCGCATAATCCCGACGTGGCGGGGCAGATTACCTATGCCATGCGATCCATGGGCATCGCACCTATTCCGCGTAATTACGAGCTTTTCTATGAAGCCTATATCGGCTCCAATCCCGCTCTCACGCGTGCATTGGCGGCACTCGGCAGCAGCGCCACCCAGGAGGAACTGGATGCGATCGGAGCCAAGTATTTTCCGCATCACGCGAGCCGTGTTTTCGATGACGCACATGCCCGCCTGACCATCGGGCTCGATACGGTCCTGCGCGCATTGCGGCAGGAGCAGGCTACGCTTCAGAGCTACAACCGCCTGCTCGGCGAAACCTATGACAACATAAGCTCGAGAAGCCACAACAGCGCCGAACTGCTGCGGGGCGCTATCGACATGCTGACGGCTGCGACCGGCGATACCATGGCGCAGGGCGAAAAAACGGTGGAGAACGTCGTCCAGCGCAGCCAGGAAATGGATCAGGTTCGCAAGGAGCTGGATGAATACAAGCGCATTGCCAATACCGATGCACTGACCCGCCTTGCCAATCGGCGCGCTTTCGAGGATCGCCTGGCCTCCATCTTCGACAATCGACTGACAAGGCCCACCACGGCGCTGGTGCTGGCCGATATCGATCATTTCAAGCGGATCAACGATACGTTCGGCCACCCGGTCGGTGACAAGATCCTTGCGACCGTCGCATCTGTCATCCGCGCCAGGGCCCGGCGTGACATTTTCGTGGCCCGCGTCGGCGGCGAGGAATTCGCCCTCATTCTGGAAGCCACCACTATCGAGGAAGTCGCCACGGTCTGCGAACGGATCCGCCATACTCTCGAGACGACGCCGTTCAAAAATTCACGAACACGCGTCGATTACGGTCCGATTACGCTATCGCTCGGCGCCTGCATGGCCTCTGAAGCTGTCGATTCCGGTGAACTATACAACAAGGCCGATCTGGCGCTCTATTGTGCCAAGAATGGCGGCCGCAACTGCTGCAGCATCTATCAGGAAGGCATGCAGAAGGACTTCACCAAAAGTTGGCTCATCTACAAGAATTAGAAGCGCAGCCAACCGACCGCCGGCCCTGCCTTCCCATACAGGCCGGCGGCTTTGCTTACCAAGGGCGTCTTGGGCTCACAAGAGCGTCTTGTTACCAGAGTGTCTTGGCAGCCCTCGCCGGCGCTTCGCGATCATAGGTTTCCTGATCGAAATCGTCTTTCGCCGCCTTGAGCATCATGCCCGGGCTCGGCAGGCTGGATGGATCGGCGAACCGCTCCGCATTCCACAGCTCGGCCCGCATCACCGCTCGCGCGCACTGGAAATACACTTCCTCGATCGCGATCACGACGACGCAGCGCGGATGCTTGCCGTCCATCTCGAAGCTGTCCAGCAGGGCCGGCTCGACGGAGACCACCGCTCGGCCGTTGAGGCGCATCGTCGTATTCGATCCTGGAACCAGAAACATCAACGCGATGCGCGGGTCGCGCACGATATTCGCAAGTGAATCGACGCGATTGTTGCCGCGCCAATCCGGCAGATGCAGCGTCTTTTCGTCGACAACGCGAACGACGCCGCCCTGGTCACCGCGCGGTGAACAATCGAGCCCTTCCGGCCCCACCGTTGCCAGTGCCATGAAGGGAGAGGCTTCGATCATCTGGCGATAGAGCGGCGTCAGCACCTTCGTCACCTTGGTGATCGACGCCTCGCCCGCCTCACCATAGAGCTCCTTTAGTTCCTCGACTGACGTGACGATATGCATGCTGCCTCGCGTTTTTCCAGCGACTTGCCCAAAGTCCGCGCGACGCAAGTTCTGCTAGAAGGAGCGACGATGCGGGGTTCGGTAAAACGATAGCACCGTATCGTCTTCGTTTTCGAGCGGATTTTCCGTATTCGCGGTTTCCGACAAAAAAGCGTCGATCGCCTCAAACACCGGAGCGGCGGCGACAATACGGCGATGCCCAAAGCCGTTGGCCCATAACAGACGCACATGCGGCCCTTGTGCAGCATAGGCGCGTGCATGTTCGGCACTCACCTCCTTGTCGTCCTCGGCGTGAATGACGAGGACCGGCCGGCCTGGATCGAGCATGCCGCGCTTCTGGTCGTAGGAGGCAAGCGTCCTGCCCGTCACACGGCGAACTTCGTCCTCCAAGGCAGCTTGTGCCGCAGGCCCGAGCCTCATCAGGCGTCCGAAATCCTTGAATAGCCATCCCATGGCGCTCGGCGCGCCGATCAAGACCAATTTGCCGGGATCAACCGCGTCGACATCAGGCAGAAAGCCCGCGCAGGCCAGCGCTAGCGATGCGCCGCCGAAGGAGTGCCCAATGGCGGCGTCGAAGCCGCCGAAGCGGGCAAACGCTGCGGCAATGGCGGAAACGGCCAAACGCACGTTCAGGAACCGCCCGCCCGAGCGGCCGTGGCCTGGAAGATCGAGCGAGACGACTTCCGCTCCGCTTTCCGCAAGAAATACCGTCAGTTCAGACATATATTCGCTGCTGGAGCCCCAACCATGAACCACGAGATAGCGCTTTCGCGGGCCTTTCGCTCCGCCGTTGAAGCGATAGGCCATTGCGCGGCCACCTGGGAACGGCAGCATCACCTGCTCCGCCGTCAGAAGGCGTTCCCGGCCCTCCATATGGGTTGCCCTGGCCTTGGCGCCGCGCGGACGGCACGAGGGCGTCAGGCAGAAAAGCCGGAACGCGGCTTTGCCGGCAAGCTGCGGCGATAGCCTTCCGAGGCCGGACAGACCCGACCGGGTGACCTTGAGCGCAAAGGATGGCATAGTGGGAATCCGATAATGTTCAACTATGAACAATAAAGTACAGCGATGAACAAAAATCAACCCCTTCCCTGGGACCATCCGCGTTTTCGAAGCTGGGTCGCCGTGGCGCGCGCCTGCCAATTGATGCAGCAATCGCTCACACGAGCCCTGGCCCATCTCGACATCAAGCCGCCGCATCTGGACATCCTCGTCAACCTGTTTCGTTTCGAAGGGATTTCGCAGCAGGAACTTGCCCGCAAGCTGCTGGTCGGCCGCTCCAATATGAGCATGCTTCTGCCGCAGATGGAAAATCGCGGGCTGATCGAACGCCGGGGCGACAAGCACGACAAGCGCGTGCTGCGCCTCTATCTGACCGAGGAGGGGCGGCGCATCACGGAAGAAGCGATGACCATACAGACCGCCCTCATCGATCGGACGCTCTCAGACGCGCCGATCGAACAATGCGAGGCAATTGCGGTGCATATGGAGAGGATAATCGGCCTCCTGATGCAGGAGGAACGGCAACCGCTGGAGCTCGCCGGCGATCAATGATCGCCGGCCGATCGTGCCGAGGGCACAACCCGGTTCAGAGACGCAAATTCCCATATCGCCACGACGATAAGCACGGCCGTGGCGAGAATGCCAAGCTGGTAGACCACGACCATCGGCAGGGTGAAAAGCAGCAGCACCAATCCGACGATACCCGCTATATGCGACAGTGGCGGCCGGCCTGTGGTCGCCCCCTTGAACCATAGATTTCCGATCAGAAACACCGCCGGGCCGCCGAGGATGGCGGCCGCAACATGCATATCGGCCTGTTCATGCGGATGCGCGAACAGGAATTCGTCGCCGACGACGCTGAGGATGATGCCGCCAAGGATGAGAATATGCGCATAGGTAAAGGCCTCGCGCGCCAGCCTGCCCGGCGCATCGTCATGCTCGATACGGTGGGACGCCCGTTCATGCCCGAATTGGAAGTAGATCCACCATAGGGCAACGGTGCCGACGAAAGCAGTGATGAACACCGCCACGATCAGGGGCGTGACCGGCTGCTCGGCAAAGGTCTTGCCGGCCTGCAGCACCGCCTCACCGAGGCAGATGATGATGAACAGCGCGCAACGCTCCGCCAGATGCGCGCCAGATACGTCCCAATCCTCGGTCGTCGACTTGCCGAGACCGGGTACCCGAAATCCGAGCGCAGGCGCTGAATACTCGATAATGAGGGCAACCAGCCAAAATATGACCCGTGGTTCGCCTTCCAGCAGGGCGCCTGATATCCAGAAGATGCCGGACAGGACGAGCCAGCTGGTGATGCGCAGGAAATTGCGATGATTGGCCTGGCTGACATTCTTCAGAGCATAAGCGGTGAACAATGACCGGCCGACCTGCATGAAGACATAGGCGCCGGCAAAATAGATGGCCTTTTCGCCGAAAGCCTCGGGGATCGCAGCCGAGAGGATAAGCCCAGCAAACATCAGCGTGAACAGCATGATACGCACCGGCATCCGATCGGGATCCAGCCAGTTCGTCACCCATGCCGTGAAAACCCAGACCCACCAGACTGCGAAGATCAGCATGATCGCTTCCAGCGCGCCGAGCGGAGTGAAATGCTCCGCCAGCGAATGTGCAAGCTGCGAAATCGAGAAAACGAACACCAGATCGAAAAACAGCTCGACGAAGGAGACCTTGCTCTCGTTCTTGCTGCCCTTGGCGCGAAGCCAATTTTCCCTACCCCCAAGGATCATGCCTACGCCCCCTCTCCGGTCTATGAGGCCAATATCAATGCGGTCTTCCCGCCGCATCGCGGCTGAGACCCTTTTCCTTCAATTCGGCCTCATAAGCCGCGAAAAGCTCATGTCCCTTCTCGCCGAGCTCGCGCAGATAGGTCCAGGTGAAGATGCCTGTGTCGTGCATATCGTCGAAGCCGATACGCACGGCATAGTTGCCCGTAGGCGTCATGGACATGATGCCCACATTGCGCTTGCCGGGCACGGTGACTTTCTGCCCCGGCCCATGCCCCTGCACCTCGGCGGAAGGCGACAGCACCCGCAGCATTTCCGCCGGAAGATCGAAGCTCGTGCCATCGTCGAATGTCACTTTGAGGTGATGCCGGTCCTTCGAGACCCGCAATTCGGTCGGCCAAACGTCGCTCATCGGTTTTTCCATGCCTTTCAGTATCTTTTCGAGAATTAGGCCGCCGCTCGTTCACGCGCAAGTGTAATCGAGAAGCATTTTCCTTGACGCAACAATCGCCTATGCCCACATTAGACGTCTAATGGAGGCATGAGTGAACAGCATCGTCGGCAGCATAGGCAACGCATCACCGCTTCAGGCGGACACAGTCCCCATGATCGACCCTTTCGGGCGCGCCGTCACCTATTTGCGCGTTTCGGTCACGGATCGCTGCGATTTCCGCTGCACCTATTGCATGGCCGAGAACATGACCTTCCTGCCCAAGAAGGATCTGCTGACGCTCGAAGAACTCGATCGGCTCTGTTCCGCCTTCATTTCCCGGGGCGTGCGCAAGATCAGGCTCACCGGCGGCGAGCCGCTGGTGCGCAAGAACATCATGTTCCTGGTGCGCGAACTCGGCAAGCACGTCCAAAACGGCGCGCTCGACGAACTGACCCTGACGACCAACGGATCGCAGCTCGCGCGCCACGCAGACGAACTCTACGACTGTGGTGTCCGGCGCATCAATGTTTCCCTCGATACGCTCGACCCTGACAAATTCCGAACCATCACGCGCTGGGGAGACTTCTCCAAGGTGATGGAGGGGATCGACGCGGCGCAAAGAGCCGGTCTGAAAATCAAGCTGAATGCCGTTGCGCTCAAGGATTTCAACGAAGAGGAAATTCTGGAACTGCTGCGGTTCGCTCATGGTCGCGGCATGGACCTGACCGTCATCGAGACCATGCCCATGGGCGAGATCGACGAGGATCGCACCGACCAGTATCTGCCGCTTTCACAGCTGCGCGCCGATCTGGAACGTCAGTTCACGCTAACCGATATTCCCTACAAGACGGGCGGCCCGGCCCGCTATGTCGACGTCACGGAGACCGGTGGCCGCCTCGGCTTCATCACACCGATGACCCATAATTTCTGTGAGAGCTGCAATCGCGTGCGGCTCACCTGCACGGGCACGCTTTACATGTGCCTCGGTCAGAACGACGCGGCCGACCTGCGCACGGCGCTGCGCGCAAGCGAGAGCGACGCGCTCCTCCATGCCGCGATCGACGAGGCGATTACCCGCAAGCCGAAAGGTCACGATTTCATCATCGACCGTACGCACAACCGACCGGCGGTCGCACGCCACATGAGCGTCACCGGCGGCTGAACGCTCCATTCCGTCCGATGATTTGATTGACCGCAGGAGGATGCACGCCTGCAGCCTAGCGCGATGCGAAACGCTTCCTCGCCTCATCGGTCGCAGGCATATACAGCGAAACTGCCGTTCCCTCAGGGTCGCGGAACTGGAAGGTCTTGTTGCCCCAGGGCATCATCTTCAGTTCGTGGACGAGAGAGACCTTGTCCTTCAGACGCTCATATTCCACATCGATGTCCTTCACCTGGAATTCGAGGCAGGCGGTGCGATTGGAACCGGGCTCGGCGCTACCCTCTTTCCAAAGCACGACAGTCTCGACGGAACCGATCGCCAAGGTTGCCGCCGGGGTCTCGATCTCGGCAAAGACCGGGGCAAGCCATTGGGCCTGGAACCCGGTTACCATCTCATAAAAGGCAACCATGGCCTTGATATCGCCTGCGATAAGGCGGGTGGAAGCCAACTTCATAACTGATCCTTTCGACTGACTGCAGAACCTTCGCGGTCACGCAGAGCCTCTTGTCGCACGCTCCTGCTGCCAGCATACTGTCAGCAGGAGTAAGTATGCCATGCGCCGTGCCGACCGACTGTTTCAGATCATCCAGATTTTGCGCCGATCGACCCGGCCTGTGACGGCGAGCGCGCTGGCGGCGGAACTGGAGGTCTCGAAGCGCACCGTCTATCGTGACGTGGCGGACCTCATTGGTCAGAGAGTCCCGATCGAGGGTGAGGCTGGCTTGGGCTACCTGCTTGCTGCCGGCTACGATATGCCGCCTTTGATGCTGGCGCCTGATGAGCTGGAGGCGGTGGTGTTGGGGGCGCAATGGGTCTCCGCCCATTCGGACAAGGCGCTCGCCAATGCGGCGCGCGATGTCGTAGCAAAGATCGCCGCCGTCGTCCCCGAGCGCCTCCGCCTTTTCGTCATCGAGCCGAGCGTGGGCGCAAAGCCGACAAGTGGCAAGCCTGAGGAACGTGTCGATGCATCCCTGCTCAGATCGGCAATCCGCAACGGCATGAAATTGCGGCTACGCTACAACTCGGAGGCAAGCGAGGAAACCGAACGGACGGTCTGGCCGGTAATCCTCGGTTATGCCGAAACGAGCAGCCTGCTGGTTGCCTGGTGCGAGCTGCGACAGGGCTTCCGCCATTTCCGCACCGACCGCATCGCCGCTGCTGAAATACTCGATGAACCCATCGGCTTGCGGTCGGGCGAATTGCGCCGCCGCTGGCAGCGCTGGCGCGAAGAACAGGTTCGTCTATCTCCACACCTGTCATGATCGATAAAAAACGCCGGCACGTTGGCCGGCGCTTTCAATAGATTATAGGTTTTTGCTAATATGTTGATTTAGGCAGCGCGATACCGTGTTTCGGCGTCGCTATAGCCTTGGTAATCCACTTCGCCCTCGCCGGTCCGGAAACGGTCGATCTTCTCTGACAGCATGTCAACGCGTTGGCGCAGGCCATGGATCTCGGCATTGTTCTCCTCGACCATGGCAGCATTCCGCTGCGTGATAAGCTCCACCTCGGACACCGCGCGGGTGACTTCCTCGATACCGGTCGATTGCTCGGTGGTCGCCGACGAAATATCGGCAACCAGCCTTTGGACGCCGGTAACGTGACTGATGATCTCCGACAGCGCGGCACCGGTCTGCTCGACCAGATGAACGCCGTTCTGGACCTGGGCGGAGCTTGCGGAAATCAGACCCTTGATCTCCTTCGCCGCATTGGCGCAGCGCTGCGCCAGCTCGCGCACTTCCTGCGCCACCACGGCAAAGCCGCGGCCCGCTTCACCGGCACGGGCAGCCTCGACTCCGGCATTCAGCGCCAGCAGATTGGTCTGGAAGGCGATCTCGTCAATGACGCCGATGATCGTGGCGATCTTCTCCGACGATCGATTGATCTCGCTCATGGCACCGACGGCCTTGGCGACCACTTCGCCGGATTGGGTCGCATAGGCTTGGGTTTCGTTGACGGAGGTCGCCGTCTGCCGCGCGCGCTCGGCCGTCGAGCGCACCACGTCGCTGAGACGATGCAGGGCGCGCGAGCTTTCCTCGAGAGCGGCCGCCTGCTGTTCGGTGCGCCGAGCCAGATCGTCGGCCGACATGGCGAGGTTGCCGGTGCCACCCTTGATTTCCTCGGCGGTGTAGCGCACGTCCGTCAGGGTCTCGCGCAACGCTTCGACCGCATGATTGTAGGTAAAGGCCATTTCCACGAAATCAGCGGAGAGATCTTCGCGCATACCCTCTTCCAGATTGCCGTCGGCAAGCTTGGCAAGGACATCCGCCAGCGCATTGAGTGCCTGCTTCTGCTCGGCCTCGATGCGGGCACGCTCAGCGGCGCGGCGGGACGATTCCTCGGCGGAAAGCGCGCGCGCGCTCTCCGCTTCTCGCTCAAGCCGGACATTCTCAAGCGCGGCATCGCGGAACACGCTGACGGAGCGCACCATGTCGCCGATCTCGTCGCCACGATTGCGTCCGTCGATCGCTACGTCCAGATCGCCGCTCGCAAGGCGCGTCATGATCTCGGTAATGCGCTTCAGCGGACCGCGCAGGGTTTCCACCAGCATCAGGCCGCCGACGATCGCAAGCAGCGTGCCGACGATCATGGCAATGACCGAGACATTGGCCGAGCGTTCGCTGTCTTCCTTGCCGAGTTCCTGTGCCTGGGCGACGAAGCCGCGCAACGAGGTCATGGCATCGGCGAGCAGACCGTTCGACTGAACGCGCGTCGTTTTCCAATCGGTTGCGGTCTGCAGCAAATCGGCCGATCCATTGGTGAGGCTGTCGATCAGCGGCTTCATGTGGGCGGAAAAATCGCGCATCGTGGCATTGGTCTGGCCAAGTTCCGAGATCCGGGCCGCAACGGCTTGCAGGTCCTTGAGGTCGGCAAGCACTGGTTCGCGCGAGGCGCCATCCCGGACGTTTTCCATGCGCGACGCATGAAGCGCCAGGCGATCGACGATGCCGAGCGCCTGGTCGACATGGTCCAGAAGTTCTTTCTGGCCGTCGATGATCTTGTCCAGGCTGACAAAGCGATCGGCTGCGGTGTCGCTGTTCTTTGCCGACTGCAGGGTCATGTCGCCTTCGATTTTCACGAAGCTCTGCAACACCGGTCCCATCGCCTCGACCTTCTGGTCCGGCGTGTCCGAACCCTTCAAGACGGCATCAAGCTTGTCGGCGGCATCGGAAGCGTTGGCGACGAGAGCGGCACCGCGCCTGGATACGAGAGCCTTTGAAACCTTTACCTGCTTCAGGATCGCATCGGCATAGGTGCGCGCATCCGAGATTTCTTCCGTGGAATCGGCAGCCATCTGCACCTGGATGCGCAGATTGCTCATCTTTTCCGACAGCCCCTTATAGGCGGCGGCATCGTAAAGCAGTTCCTTGGCGAAAGTTTCCTTGTCGCTGAAATCCTTGCGGATGATGTCGATCTGTTTGCCGGCAGCCTTGGCCGTCGCCTCGATGTTTTGCACCGCCTTCTGAATGGCGCTGACATCGCTGTCCTGCTTCTGCCTGATAGTCCAGAGCGTGGCCTGCTGCGTCCGCATCTTGGCGGCAAGCTCGCTGACTGGAACGATCTTGGCGCGCTGATCGTCGCTCAGCAATCCGCTCAGCCGATGGACGCCCTGTTCCTGGGCATCGATCTTCGCCGCGAGCGCCTGGCGCGTGTCCTCCGAAGGCGAAGCGGTGAACTCCTGCAAGGCAGCCTGCAGGTTTTCGAAGTCGCTGATATTTTCAATCGTCGCGCGCGTCACGGTCATATGGCCGTTGAGAATATTGGCCGTGTGATAGCCGACGAGACCGACACCGGCGATAAGGACCACCAGAGGCACCACGAAAATGAGGACTTTGGTGACAATCCGACGGCCTTGCAAAAGACGATCAATGAAAAACATGCGGCGCCTCAACTGGATTATAAAAATATCCGGCGAAGGCGGGATCGTCATTCCTGCTGCGCTGCGGTAAGTGCTTCTGCCTCATGCAAAACCGCAGCGAGCGTCGGAAAATAAGATTGAATAAGAATTAATTGCCCACCTAAAAGCCGTTGTATCGGCGAAAAATTTGCAACCGCTGTGTCATTCCGCGACCATGGGCCGAGGAAGCTGCATTCCCTGGGCAACAATTCTACCGCAACGCACAATCGATTTCGGCCGTCGCAGCCGGACAATCGATTCCAATTTGCGGAAAACGGCGCTAATCGAGAGTAGATATCGGGGACTCATCTTTCTCATGCGACTGACCAAGAATACCCAGGGCGCGCTCTTCATGGCGGCATCCATGGCTGCTTTCTGCTGTGGCGATGCGCTGTCCAAAACAGTTATCGCCGCGATGAATGCCGGCGAGATCATCTTCATCCGCGGCCTTTTCACCAGCTTTTTCGTCTATCTGCTGGCTCGCCGGATGGGCTCGCTGCGCTCCTGGAAGGTCATATTGCAGCCGATGATCGCGCTGCGCATCGCCTGCGAGGCAATCGCCGCCGCGACCTATATCACCGCTCTCGGGATGATGCCCATCGCCAATGCCGCCGCCATCCAGCAGGCCGTGCCGCTGGCGGTCACGCTTGGCGCGATGATCTTTCTCAAGGAACCCGTGGGATGGAGGCGATGGACGGCGATAGGGATCGGCTTCACGGGCGTGCTGATCATCATCCGGCCCGGTCCGGACGGTTTCACCACGGCTGCGTTGCTTGTCATCGCCTGCATGTTTGCGACCGCCGCCCGCGATCTGGCGACGCGCTGCATCGACAAGGAAGTGCCGTCGCTGATGATCACCCTCTGCACCGCAATTTCCATATCCGTCTTCGGCGCCTTGTGCATCGTTCCGTTCGGCGGGTGGCAGCCGGTGAGCACAACGTCGCTGATGCAGATCCTGTTGGCCTCCGTTCTCGTGCTGATCGGCTATCAGGCGGTGATCCTCGCGATGCGCACAGGCGAAATCTCCTTCGTTGCACCGTTCCGCTATCTGAGCCTCATCTGGTCTGCCTTGCTCGGTTTGATTATCTTCGACGAAGTGCCGGACGGCTGGTCCATTTTCGGGGCGGCGATTGTCATCGCTTCTGGCATCTATACCTTCTATCGGGAAAGCAAACGGCGCGGTGTCGATCCGGTCGCGCAGGAATCAGAACCGCGTGTCCCGGCCTGAGGTCCCGAACATGTCCAGCTTCATCGCAAACGCAGAGGATATTCCGGTCGTCCTTCTTGCCGGGGGCCGGTCGAGCCGCATGGGTGCGAACAAAGCCTTCGCTCTGCTTGGTGGCGAAAGCCTGATCAGCCGCATCTCTTCGCGGATCGCTCAGCGCCAAAACAAGCCGATCGCCTTGAATGCGGACATCGATTGGCCCGACAGCATGGGGATGCGGCTAGTTCCGGATAAAATTGGTGGCAAACTCGGCCCTCTGGCCGGCGTGCTTGCCGCGATGCGGGATACGGCACGCAACTATCCAGGGGCTTCGCATGTCGCCACGATCCCGATAGACAGCCCTTTTTTCCCACACGACCTCGTCGCACGGCTCGCCCATGCCGTCGAACGTCCCGATGAGATTGCGATTGCCGCATCCCTCGGGCAGGACCATCCGGTTTTCGGCCTCTGGCCGGTTTCTGCTGCAACGAATCTGGAGACCTGGATCGTTTCGGACGACAAACGGCGCGTCAGGGATTTTCTCGCGCGCCACAAGGTCCAGCGGGTGAAATTTCCCGCGATCGAAACGCGGATCGGTCCGCTCGACCCTTTCTTTAACATCAATACGCCCGCGGAACTGCTCGAAGCGGAGACATGGCTGGCAGCATTGGAAGGCACATCATGACCAAACCCCGACCGAAGATTTTCGGCATTGCCGGCTGGAAGAACTCTGGCAAGACCGGCCTTGCCGTGCGTCTGGTGACGGAATTCACCCGGCGAGGCTATCGGATTTCGACGATCAAACATGCGCATCATGATTTCGATATCGACAAGGTCGGCGCCGACAGTTTTCGCCACCGCGAAGCGGGCGCGCACGAAGTCACCATCGTTTCCGGTACGCGCTATGCCATCATGCATGAATTGCGCGGCGACCCCGAGCCGAGTTTTGAAGAAATACTGGCGCGCCTCGCCCCTTGTGATCTCGTGTTGATCGAGGGGTACAAGCGAGAGCCCATCCCGAAGATCGAAGCCCGCCGCCTGGAAGCTGCCAAGCGCGAACCGCTTGCCCCGCAGGATCCCCATATCGTCGCCATCGCCGCCGATCATTCGGTGGAAGACGCCGGCTTGCTCTCCGTTTTCGATCTCGACGATACTCTCGCGATCGCCGATTTCATCGCCGCCGCCGTCGGCCTCGGCAAACCGGCAAAATAAAGGGCCGCCGGTTTCCCAGCGGCCCCTCGGCAAAATGTAGGCTAATGCTTACCGATTGGAGGCAACCGGGCGTACCAGCGGCGTGATGCGGCGGATGGTGACGCGGCGGTTCTCCTGCGACGGTCCAAGCGTATTCACCTTGAGATATTGCTCGCCATACCCTTGGGTGACCAGGTTCGCGGCCGGAATGCCATAGACATCCGTCAGAACATTGGCGACCGATTCCGCGCGACGGTCGGAGAGGATCAGGTTGCTCTCCGCCGAACCTACGGCATCCGTATGGCCCTCGATCAGGAAGGTTTCGGTCGGATCGCGCTTGACGATCTTCGATATGCCGTCGGCCACACCGCGCAGCGTGCTCGCCTGGCTCATCGGAATATCGGAACTGCCCGTCGCGAAGGTGATCGTATCGAGGTCGATGCGGCGGATCTTGTCGCGGATACGGGCCGAATAACGGACCTCGTTGACCGAGTAGATTCGCTCGACCGGCTCGACCGGCGGTTCGCGCAGGAAGTCGTAATAGTCCGCATCGCGGTTCGACGCCGTATCGATGATGTACTGACTCAAGGGGATGAGCAGGCGCATCGGCGGCAGATCGTCGCCCGGATCACGGAAATAATCGTCATTGTCGGGACGATCTTCCAGTTCCGGCGAGTAGAACAGCACATATTCGCGACCGCTAGCATCGATGCGTGAACGCTGGATGATATCGCCATAGCGATTGCGGATCGTCACGACGCGATCGCCGTCAGGCTGATCGATCGTTTCGCGATAGCGGTCCCGCTGCAACTGTTCATAGATCGGCCGTTCGCCGCCACGAACGAAACGCTCGGTATCGTCATGCCGGACGACATAGGTGTTGTCGACATTCACCACCGTGCGATTGTCTTGATTGATGATGGTCTGGACCGTCGTTCCCTGCGGCGGGGCAAAATCCGGCCGGCGATCGATCCGACGGCCCTGTTCGCTGGTGACGGCCTCCATCTTGATCGGCGGCTGCGGCTGACCGCCTGCCGCTGCGCGTTGCGCCTCGGCGTCGGAGGTCGGCGGCTTGGTATAAGCCGGTGGCGGCTGCTGGGCCGGAGCACTCTGCGCCTGCCCGCTCTGCTGGCTCTGACCGGCCTGTACGCCGCCGCTCTGGGCACCGGGATTCTGGCCTCTGTTCAGATGCTCTCCCCGACGAACCGCGTCCTTCTGGCTATCCAGAACCGCACTGCCGTTTTCAACGGGCAGGATGACGGGCCCATTGGCGGAAGCCGGGTTTTCCGCAATCTTCTTGCGGCGCTCCAGCTCCTGTGGCGAGACCTGCTCGGCCGGTGGCAGCTGGATTTCGCCGGCCTGCTGGCTGTTGCCATTGGCAGGTGCGGTTGCTGCATTGCCTTGAGCCGGCACCTCGGCGCCGTTCGTCGGCTGCTGCTTACCGGGCTGCGGCGCTGCCTGGTTACCGGTCTGTGCTGGCTGTCCCTGCGGCTCGCCCTTCTGGGCCGGCTGTTGCGGGTTGGCGCCAGGCTGTTCACCCTGCTGCTGGTTTTGCGGCTGCTTGCCGTGGGTCTTGTCGCCACCCTGCTTCTGCCCCTGCTGGGTGCCTGGCGTGACCACCGTTCCGGGCTGTGTTTCAGGCTGGACCTGCGTCCCGGGCTGCGCCTCTGTCCCCGATTGAGCCTTGTGACCTTGCGAGGGCTCGCTCGCGGGCGCCGGCTGCTGTTCGGTTGGCTGCTTCGCCGGATTTCCGGCCTGGCCCTGCTGCTTGGGATGAGCGTTTTGCTCCGGCTGCGCCTGCTTTCCGGGCTGGGCTTCCTGGCTCTGCGGCGGCTGCGCGGCGGGAGCTTCCTTCTGGACCGGCGCGGGCTGCTCCGTCGGCTCAGGCTTGGCTTTCGGCTGCACTTCCTCGGCAGGCTGCTGCTTGATCTTCGGCTGCGGAGCCTCGGCCGGCTGCTCTGCCGCGGGCTGCTTCGCCTTCGGCTTGGGCTGCTTGGTTTCCGGCTCTACTTCAGGAGCTGCAGCCTTCGGCTGCGGCTTGGCTTCGGGTTGAGCCTGAGGCTCCTCCGCCGGCTGCTGGCGCTGCTTCTTCGGCTCCGGCTGGGCCTCTGCAGCCGGCTGGCGCTGAGGCTTCGGCTGCTCCTGCTCGGCGGGCTGCTGACGCTCCGCCTTTGGCGGCTGAGCTTCCGGCTGCACCTTCGGCGCCTTCTGCTGCGGCTCGGCCTCCGGGGCGGCCTGCTTCATCTGATGCTGCTGCTGTCCACCGCCCTGCTCTGCCGGTTCGCCGCGACGTTTTTGGCCCTGCGGCTCACCTTCACCACCCTCGGCGGGCTTCTTGCGCTTGAGCTGCGGCTCTTCTTCTGGCTGGGCGGACGGAGCCTCCTGCTGCGCAACTTCGAAACTGGCGTTGGGGGCAGCCGCGATACCGGTGTTTAACGGCGCGATGGGCTGTTCGCGAAACGCCGCCGCCGCTGCCGGCTCGAATGCGAGCGATAACGAGAGCAGCGGAAACGCGGCGCTGGCAAATAGTCTGGATCGCTTTCCCATATGGGGTCTCCTCTTATGTTCTTTGTCCGCCGAATTGCGAATCTCAGCAGGCATGCCGATGCCTCAAGATCCCGGCCGATTTTCGGTTCTGATGAGGCTGAATCGCGGCAGGCGGCTATATGTTCCCGAACTATTAGGTGGCCGTAATTAACCCTGGCTGAATGCGCCGGACGGCTTACGTTCAGAATTCTCGCCAGGGCATGATGCCGAAAAGTCGGAACGGTCTTCAGACGACATCATGCGCTAGCCATTTGTTTCTACCGCGGATTCAGATTTAGGTCGTTTCGACATAAAACCGTCCGGCGCCAGCGCATTCGTATTGCCGCGCGATCGGGCTGCAATCATCACCCTCGTAATTCCAGTTGCATTTTTCGGAAAAAAAGTACGAATATCGCCGCAAGGCGGGCCACCGGCCCGCTCCACTTGAGCCGTCTGCCAAAAACAATAATGGGCTGCCGGCCGCCAACAGAGAGGGTCAATATGCGCATCTCCACTCGTCTTTTTGCCGCTGCGTCTTTCGCCGTGATGTCGCTTGTCGCCGGTGCGGCGCTTGCCGACGGCGACACGATCGTCTTCGGCACGGACGCGACCTACCCGCCTTTCGAATCGCTTGACGCCGGCGGCAAGTTCACCGGCTTCGATATCG
Source organism: Rhizobium aureum (assembly GCF_030182495.1). Classification (NCBI taxonomy): domain Bacteria; kingdom Pseudomonadati; phylum Pseudomonadota; class Alphaproteobacteria; order Hyphomicrobiales; family Rhizobiaceae; genus Rhizobium; species Rhizobium aureum. Next base: position 21,798 of record NZ_JAQJCI010000017.1, read on the forward strand.
ATATAACCAATGCGCTTTGCGATCACATGAAGGTCAAGTGCACCTTCGTGAACCAGGATTTCGACGGCATCATCCCCGCCCTGCAGGCCAAGAAGTTCGACGCGATCATCTCGTCCATGTCGATCACGCCCGAGCGCGAGAAGATCGTCGATTTCACCAACAAGATTTACAACACGCCGCCGGCAATCGCCATTCCGAAGGACTCCACTCTCAAGGAAGCGACCGACGAAGCCCTGAAGGGCAAGACCATCGGCGCACAGTCCTCCACGACGCATGCCAACTACGCGTCCGCCCACCTGAAGGACGCCGAGCTCAAGCTCTATCCGTCGGCTGACGAATACAAGCTCGACCTCAGCAATGGCCGCATCGATGCCGCCATCGACGACGTCGTCGTGCTGTCCGAATGGGTGAAGTCCGATGCAGGCAACTGCTGCAAGATGCTCGGCACGCTGAAAAGCGACCCGGTCATCAACGGTGTCGGTGCGGGTATCGCTATCCGCAAGGGCGATACGGCCCTCAAGGACAAGCTGAACGCCGCGATCGCTGCGATCCGTGCTGACGGCACCTACAAGAAGATCCAGGACAAGTATTTCGATTTCGACGTCTACGGCGACTGATCGCCCGTCGATTCCCTGGGAAAAGACGACGGCGGAAGCTTGCCCTTCCGCCGTTTTTGTTTGACAACGAGAAGAATATAAGCAGAAACGCGGCAAAAGCCGCTAGGGGAAATATGGCATGAGCGGATTGTTTTCCGCCCTTGGTTCCTTGTGGACCTGGTTGAGTACGATTTTTGACCCGTTGTGTGGTCCAGCCGGACTGTTCACTCTGTTCGGCCAAAATACGATGCTCGCCTGTGGTGACACGGGATGGGGCGACGAGCTTGCCGGCGGGTTGAAGATTACCATCACCGTCTCGGTCCTGACGCTGCCGCTCGGCATCGTCATCGGCTTCTTCGTCGCGCTCGCGCAGCAATCGGAAGAGAAATCGCTGAGGCTCGCCGCCGGTGTCTTCACGACGATTTTCCGTGGCCTGCCGGAGCTGCTGACGCTCTTCATCATCTACTATGGCATGCAGATCCTCTTGCAGTCCGTGCTCGCGAAATTCGGTTATGACGGACCCGTTGAGATCAACGCCTTCGCGGCCGGCATGGTGGCGTTGGCAATCGTCTTTTCCGCCTATTGCTCGGAAGTCCTCCTCTCTGCCTTCAAAGCCATTCCCAAAGGTCAGTATGAGGCAGGTGATGCACTTGGATTTCATCGGGCGCGAACCATGCGGCTGATCATCGTGCCGCAGCTCGTCCGCATTTCCCTGCCGAATCTCGGAAACCTCTGGATGAACCTGCTGAAGGATACGTCTTACGTGTCCATCATCGGCCTTGCCGACATCATCAGGCAGACGGGGATCGCCGTCCGCGCCACCAAGGCGCCCTTCACCTTCTATTCCATCGCCTGCCTGTTTTATCTTACATTGGCCGTCATCTCTTCCGTCGGCCTCTTCTATCTCGATCGATGGGCTAAACGTGCGGAGGTCCATCGATGAGCCATGCCGAAGTTCTGATCGCCGCGCAACCGGCACCGCCGAAGACGGTCACGAAGCTGTCCAAGGCCCGTATCGCCGGTTATTTCTTTCTGACCCTATGGGCCATTCTCGGTATTTCGCTGCTGGCAATGATTATAAACGGGTGGGATGTCGATAAGCTCGAAACCTATGGGCCGCGGCTGCTTCACGGTCTCTGGATCACGGTCAAGTTGGTCGCCACATCCTTTATCCTGGGTGCGATTCTCTCGATACCGCTGGCCTTTGCCCGTATGTCGAGCAACAAGATCCTGAGCACGCTGACCTATTGCTATGTCTATCTGTTCCGCGGCACGCCGCTGCTGGCACAGATTTTCATGGTCTATTACGGTTTCCCGAGCTTTCGCTGGTTCTTCGAGGATATCGGCCTCTGGTGGTTCTTCAAGGACCCCTTCTACTGCGGCGTCTTCGCCATGACGCTGAACACGGCGGCCTATCAGACGGAAATCGTCCGCGGCGCCATTCAGAGCGTACCGAAGGGCCAGCGGGAAGCGGCCAGCGCCCTTGGTATCCATACCTGGATCGCTTTCCGCAAGATCATCATTCCCCAGGCGCTCATCGTGGCGCTGCGTCCCTACGGCAACGAGATCATCTTGCTGATCAAGAGTTCGGCAACCGTCTCCATTATTACGGTCTTCGACCTGATGGGCGAAACACGCTACGCCTTCTCGCGAACCTACGATTATCAGATCTATCTCTGGGCTGCGATCTTCTATCTCGTGATCGTCGAACTCATGCGAAACGGCTGGGCGCGGATGGAAGGCGGGCTGACGCGGCACCTCAAGCGCTGATCCCGTCAAGGCTGCACCTAGCCGCAGCCTTGGCAGCACTCCCATGCAGTCGCTGCTAATGCATTGATTTCTGTGAATAAATTTCCATCATGACATTTTTGTAAAGCTTGAGTTTACCATCTGTTGTTTCCATATTTGAGTGACCATGAGTCACGAACAAGAATGGGAACGGAAAGAGAAAGCTCATGCATAACGACATGCAAAAGCAGTTGCAGGGTTATGGGTTGACGACGGCGCAGATCTTCTACCGCCTGCCCGATCATCCGCAATTCCTGCAGACCTATATTTGGCAGGATTATGATCTCGCCCCGAACTTCCCGGAAATGCGCGGCTTCCTGAAATTCTGGCAGGAAACGCTGGATGGGCCGTTGCACTCCGTGCGCTATGTCCATCGCAAGCTGATTTCGGCAACCGAATGGCGTGCGATGAAAGGAGAATTCATCCTGCACTAAGGCAGCCGGATTGCGTGGGCGGCCTCGCGATCGACCGTACTGCCATCAGACATGCGCCTCGCCATGGATGAAATCTCCGTCATGCGAGCCGCGATGGAGCGTGCCGTAAAGGACGAAGGCATAAAAGACCGCGACGAGGATGAGGACGATCCAGCCAGGGATCGGTCCGAGCGCCGCATTGTCGGTGATATAGCTCCATGAATGCGGCTGCTCCTGCGCCAGGCCCTCCGTCTGTAGCCTGGGCGTCGAAATCTTCAGGATCCACGCCAGGAGCAGGATCGCATACATCCAGCAGTAATTGCGCTGCAAGCGCCGCTGCGCTGCCTCGACATAGCTGAGCAGCAGCCGCGGCGAACGCAGGCTGGCGGCGACCGACAGCGCCCAATCGGGATTGAGCTCCGTTTGTGGCGCCAGAATTTGCGCGAAGTAGTGCCGCTCCAATTGCCGCACACGCGAGCGATAGACATCGAAGAACCGATATCGCCGCGCCTCGATCAGCAACAGCAGCGTGATCAGCATCATTCCGAACAGCAAAACGCCATGATGCGACGTCGGCGTCGAAAGCGATACGGACAGTAATGCCGCAACCACCGTGATCGCCCAATTCGATGTCCGGTCGATGCGATCGCGCCAGCTTGTCATCCTCCCCAATTCACCCCGGTAATAGTGGGTCACCGTGTTGGTGACTTCGGCCGATGTCGACGGCATGGAGGGACAGCCGCGTCCCGCCGGGCTGCTCGTCGGGTTTGGTGTGGTGAGTTCATTATCCATGATTTTCCTCCCTTGTTCTTCTGTTCGGATAGCGTCCCCCCAAGTCGCCTTCGCCGAAGGTCATATTCTGCGCCTGCGCGGCAAGCATTGCAAAAGCCGATCAAGCGCCTTAATGCCTGCCTGACAAAAGGAAGGGCCGGCAATCATGGCAAAGAAGAAGATCGACGAAGATGCGCTGGCGGAAGCCTATAACCAGGCCTTGGCGCTGGAAAAGGCGGGCGATATCGACGCTGCCGTAAAGGCCTATGAGAAAGTGCTGGCGCTCGACCCGGAAGATCACGGCGGCGCGGCGGTGCGCATTGCATCCATGGGGCGCGGCGAGACGCCGGTGAAGGCCCCGGACGCCTATGTCGAGACCCTATTCGACCAGCATGCGGAAGTCTTCGAAGACGTGCTGGTGGAACAGCTCGGCTATCACGTGCCGGTCCTCGTTCGCCAGCGCCTGCAGGCGCTCGGCCTGGGCCCCTTCAAGCGCATGCTCGACCTTGGCTGCGGCACGGGTCTTACGGGCGGCACGCTGCGCGATATCGTCGAGGATATTACCGGCATCGACATTTCCGAGAACATGGTCGAAGTCGCCCATGAAAAGGATATCTACGAAACGCTCTTCGTCGCCGAGGTCGAGGATTTCCTTGATGATAATGATGAAGACGCCTTCGATCTGATCACGGCAACGGATGTACTGCCCTATCTCGGCGCACTGGAGCCTCTCTTCTTCGGTGCCGCGGAAAACATGACGCCAGGCGGTCTCTTCATCTTCTCCTCCGAGACCCTGGCGGAAGCGACCATGGCCGGACGCCCCTATATGGTCGGCCCACACCAGCGTTTCGCCCATTCCGAAGCCTATGTGCGCGAACGGTTGGCCGCGACCGGCTTCGAACTCGTCGAAATCACCGATATCAATGTCCGCATGGAAGACGGGCAGCCGACACCGGGCCATCTGGTTATCGCACGCCTGATTGCCGATTGAGGCGAGCGACGCAGAATAGTTATCCATTTGGGTAACTATTCTGTTGCTTCGCGCCCGCTGAGCTGATACTTATCCATTTAGATAAGTATCGGCTTTGATCTCGGAAGGCTCGTTGCATGTCCCTTATTCTCTACCAGCATCCCCTCGCCTCATTCTGCCACAAGGTGCTGATGGCGCTCTATGAAAACGGAACGCCCTTCGAAAGCCGCATCATCGATCTAGGCAATGAGGAATCCCGCGCCTCACTGGTGCGTCTCTGGCCGCTCGCAAAATTTCCGGTGCTTCGCGACGAAGCCCTCGACAGCACAGTACCCGAAACCAGCATCATCATCGAATATCTGGATCGGCATTATCCTGGGCCAACCCCGCTCCTGCCGGCGGATCCGTCGGATGCCTTGTGCGTCCGGCTTTGGGATCGTTTCTTCGATCTCTATGTTCAGGACCCGATGCAGAGGATCGTCGCGGACGTGCGCCGCACTGAGAAGGACCGGAGCCCGCAGGGCGTGTCCGAAGCCCAGGCACTGCTACGCACTGCCTACGGAATGATCGAGAAGCAGCTCGATGGGAAGATCTGGATCAGCGGCGACAGCCTCACCATGGCCGATTGCGCCGCTGCCCCGGCTTTGTTCTACGCCGAAACCGTCGTTCCCTTCGCCGAAGAGCATAGCCGGCTGAAGGCGTATTATCGACGTCTCCTCGAGCGACCGTCCTTCGCCCGCGTCCTCCAGGAAGCCATGCCCTACTTCCATTTCTATCCCTACAGCGAGAAATTGCCGGTACAATTCCGGCCGGAAAAGCCGAATGCTTGAGGAACCGCAGGCACTCGACCGCATGTTCCAGGCTCTTTCCGATCCAAGCCGGCGCGGCATGATCGACCGGCTCGGACATGGATCTGCATCCGTCACGGAACTGGCGCAACCTCTGGGCATGGCGCTGCCGACCGTGATGAAACATTTGCAGGTACTGGAAGCAAGCGGCCTGGTGCTATCGGAAAAAGCTGGCCGGGTGCGCACTTATCATCTTCGCAAGGAGGCGCTTGCCTCCATCGAACGATGGATTGCCGAACGCAAGGCATCCTGGAACAAGGCTTTCGATCGACTCGACATATTTCTCGCACACACATCGACGGAGACGACGGACGAATGAGCGAACGATCGACAGAGCATACGACCATCACCATAGAGCGCCACTTCAAGGCGCCGCTGTCGCGTGTCTTCAACGCCTGGGCAATACCGGAGCAGAAGAAACAATGGTTTGCCTGTCACGGCGAGTGGAAGCAGCTGGAATTCCAGCTCGATTTCCGCACCGGCGGCAGCGAAAGCAATCGGACCGCCTCGACGGATGGCGTCGTGCATGCCTATCAAGCGCGCTATATCGACGTCGTCCACAACGAGCGCTTCATCTATGCCTTCGACATGATGCTCGACGACGTCAGAATTTCCGTTTCGCTGGCAACGGTCAACTTTGCCCCGGAACCCGGCGGCACGAAGGTGACCTTTACCGAACAGGTCGTGTTCCTCGACGGTTACAGCGACAACGGCTCGCGGCTGATGGGCACGGAAATCGGCTTCGACAATCTCAGGCTTTATGTCGAGGGAGACGATAACAGGCCGAACTAGAGCAATTCCAGAAAAAGCGGAAAAGCTCTAACCCCGTGCGTCGCCGAGGATCGCCGCCAGCAGCTGCCCTTCGAGCTCTGCCAGGGCCGGATTGCCGTGGCGGCGCGGATGCGGATAGGGAACGGCGAGATCGAGCACGATCCTGCCCTCGTCCAGGACGACGACGCGGTCGGCCAGATGCACCGCCTCGCTGACGTCATGCGTCACGAGCACCGCGGTAAAGCCGAGTTCGCGCCACACGCGATTCAGCAATTCCTGCATGCTGATGCGGGTCAGGGCATCCAGCGCGCCGAGCGGCTCGTCGAGCGCAAGCACGCCGGGTTTGCTGACGAGCGCGCGGGCAAGTGCCACGCGCTGCTTCTGTCCGCCGGAAAGGCTGGACGGCCATTCGCCGGCCTTCTCGGCAAGCTGGACCTCGGAGAGAACCGAAGCCGTTTCCTTCTTCGATACGTCTTGCGGCACGCCCTCCCCCAGGCCGACGGCAACATTGTCAGCGACGGAAAACCAGGGCAGCAGGCGCGGCTCCTGAAAGACGATGCGCGTATTCGGTTGCGCGTCGATGCCGTCGGCGGCCTCGAAGCGCATATGGCCGGCACTCGGCTCTTCCAGACCCATCAGGATGCGCAGCAGCGTGCTCTTGCCGCAGCCGCTCTTGCCGATGACAGCGACGAACTGCCCAGCCGGAATATCGAGATCGATGCCGCGCAGAACACGGTTGTTGCCGAAACTCTTCTCCAATCCTTTGATATGAATGGCCGCAGCTCCCGCAGCCTGCGAAGCCACATTTTTGATTTCCGCCTGTGGGCGATCGAGTGTGTTGACGCTCATGGCAGGCTCCTCAATTCTGATAGGCCGGATTCCAGCGCAAAGCCCTGCGCTCGATCGCCCGCGCAACGACATCGGCGAGCTTGCCGAGGATGGCGTAGATCACCAGCGTCAGAACGACGACATCGGTCATGCCGAACTCGCGGGCATTGTTGGCCATGTAGCCGATGCCCGATGATGCCGCGATCGATTCAGCCACAATCAACGTCAGCCACATGATGCCGAGGGCAAAGCGCAGACCGACGAGAATGGACGGAAGCGCGCCTGGGAAGATGACCTTCCGGAACAACGTCCAGCTGCTCATACCATAGACCCGTCCCATCTCGATCAGCCCGCGATCGACATTGCGCACGCCGTGATAGGTGTTGAGGTAGATCGGGAACAGCACGCCGAGCGCCGTCAGGAAAAGCTTCGATTCCTCGCCGATCCCGAACCAGAGGATGACGAGGGGCACCATGGCGAGATGCGGGATGGTGCGCAGCATCTGCAGCGTCGTATCGGTCAATTGCTCCGAGTGCCGCGATACGCCGTTGGCAATGCCGAGCAGAAAGCCGATCGACCCGCCGACCAATAGGCCGGCGAAAGCGCGGCCGGCGCTGACGAGAATGTTGTTCGGTAATTCCCCGGAGATCGTGGTCTGCCAGAAGGCGACCACGACTGCCGCCGGCGACGGCATGATGCGGGTGGAGATCCATCCAAGCGACGAGCCGAGCTGCCAGGCCGCGATCACGACGACCGGCAACAGGAAGGGCAGAAATCTCTGGATCGAGATTGATTGCCGCGCGGCCTTGGCCGGGCGCGTGCGGCGTTCCGAGCCTACGCGTACGAAGGATGTGTCGAATGCCGACATGGGAATCTCCCTTCAAAGGTGGCGTTACGAGCCGGAAACAACCTTCAGATTGCCACCGTGGCTGCCGCCCGCGAAGATCTGCTTGGCACCGAATTCGTTGCGGAATCCGGCGCGCTGCTGTTCCTGATTCAGGCCAAGCTCCGGGAACAGAAGCTCCGCCACACGATAGGCTTCTTCCAGATGCGGATAGCCGGAGCCGATCACGGTTTCGATGCCGAGCTCCTGATATTCCCGCAGCCTTGCAGCCACAGTCTTCGGCGACCCAACAAGTGCCGTACCGGCACCGGCGCGCACCAGGCCGACGCCGGCCCAGAGGTTCGGCGACACTTCGAGCTTGTCGCGCCGGCCGCCATGCAGGGCCGCCATGCGCTTCTGCCCGACGGAGTCGGATTGCGTGACGAACTGCTCCTGCGCCTCGCGGATCGTCTCGTCGTCCAGCTTGGAAATCAGCTTATCGGCCGCAGCCCATGCCTCCTCATCCGTTTCGCGGACGATGAAGTGAAGGCGGATACCGAAGCTCACCTCGCGCCCGCGCTTGGCGGCGGCGGCCCGCACCTTCTCGATCTTTTCGGCCACCTGCGCCGGCGGTTCGCCCCAGGTCAGGTACTTGTCGACGCGGCCGACGGAGAATTCGATGCCGGCATCCGAGGAACCGCCGAAATAAAGTGGCGGCCGCGGCGATTGCACGGGCGGCAGGCCGAGACGTGCGTTGGTCGCCTTGATATATTTGCCCTCGAAGGTGGACGACCCGGTTTCCAGAAGCTCCTCCCAGACATGGAAGAATTCATCGGCATGGGCGTAGCGCTCGTCATGTTCCAGGTGGATGCCGTCACCGGCGAGCTCCGCCGGGCTGCCGCCAACGACGATGTTGAGCAGCACGCGGCCGTTGGAGACGCGATCGAGCGTCGAGGCAAGGCGTGCATAATAGGCAGGAGATGCCGTACCGGGACGGATCGCAACCAGGAACTTCAGCTTCTGCGTATGCGCCGAAAGCGCCGCGGCCGTCACGAAGGACTCTTCGCAGGAGACCCCCGTCGGCAGCAATACGCCGGTATAGCCAAGCCTGTCGACAGCCTGTGCGATCTGCTGGAGATAGCCGATCTCCGGTCCGCGGTTGAGATCGGCCGTGCCGAGATAGGTGCCGTCGCCGGAGGTCGGAATGAACCAGAGGAAATCGATGGGTTTTGCAGTCGCGGTCATGAGATTTTCCTGCCTTCTGGGTGCGCGCGGTCGGGAGCCACTTCCCGATGTCCAGCATGGATAGTGACATACGCCATCGATTATATCGACAATATGGATTTTCTAATCGCTGGTATTTGACGAAAAATTTTTGCCGGCAGAGCCCGCGCCCGTAGTGTTTGGAGGCGCAGGCGATATCTGCAAGCGGTTATCAGCCTCAGCTTGCCTTCGGCCGCCAGACGATGTCGGTCACGTTGAGCTTCTTGGGAACGATCCCAAGATTATAGAACTCGTCAGCCAGCCCCTGCTGATAGGCGATCGCCGCGTCCGTAATGGTCGAGGCACTCCCCAGATTTGCACCCGGACGCGTCAGCGTCACCCGCGTCACCCCGGCAGGAACGCCGGTGATTTCGGAGAGGGCTTTAACGGTGCCGTCCAGATTCGATTGCGCCGCCGCCCCCACCTTGGCCAGTTCATCGATGACATCGACGATGACCTGCGGATTGCTCTTGGTGAAATCGCCATTCGCCAGGAAATAGCTGAAGGAATCGACAATCCCACGCGCCGTCGTCAGGATGCGTGTATCCGGATCGGCCTCTGCAATTGCGAGATAGGGATCCCAGATGGACCATGCATCGATGGCGCCGGTCTTGAAGGCGGCGGACGCATCCGGAGGCGCGAGATCGAGCGGCTGGATATCTTTGATCGTCAGACCACCCTTGCGCAAAGCCTTGACGGTGACATTGTGAGCGCTGGAGCCACGCTTGAAGGCAACCTTCTTTCCCTTGAGATCGGCAAGCGTCTGGATCGGCGAATCCTTGCGCACGAGAATGGCGGAGCCTTCGGGGCTGCCGGTATAAAGGCCGACATAGAGCAAATTGCCGTTGGCCGCCTGTGCGAAGAGCGGCGGCACATCGCCCGTGGCGCCGAAATCGAGAGCGCCTGCGCCAAGCGCTTCAAGCAAAGGCGGACCGGACGTGAACTCCGACCATTCGACGGATATGCCGCGATCGGAAAGGCGCTTTTCCAACGCCCCTTGACGCTTTGCCAAGGCCAACACGCCATTCTTCTGCCAGCCGATGCGAAGCGTCCTCGCGGCGGCCGCCCTTGCCGGGCGGAGAGAAGGCAATGCCAAGGCTGCTGCCGTGGCGCCGAGAAGGCCGAGTGTCTGTCTGCGCGAAATCATCGAAGATCCCTTTTCATAAGGCCCCGGCGCTTCCGCAGCCATCGGCTCGTTGTCGATGGCTTAAAGATCGCAAATCCATAGATTATATCGACAAAGGATATTATGAAGATTCCCACCAAAGACGAAATTGTATTCCAATAAACGAAAAAACTAGAAATCAGATTTCAAATCATATGCCATGGTGACAAGTTACCCGAGAAATCGGTCTTCCGTCCTCCTGGCCTTTCCGCTAAGCCTTCGAAACAAATTCGGTCAGGGAGTTATGAAATGGCAAAGGTCTCGTTCATCGGCATGGGCGTCATGGGCTATCCCATGGCCGGGCATTTGAAGGTCAAGGGCGGGCATGACGTCACCGTCTATAACCGGACCGTTGCCAAGGCCGAGGCATGGGCCAGACAATTTGAGGGCAAGTTTGCCCCTACTCCGGCTGAAGCCGCCGAAGGCGCTGACTTCGTCTTCACCTGTGTCGGCAATGACGACGACCTGCGCTCGGTGACGACGGGTGAAAACGGTGTCATTTCCACCATGAAAGCCGGTTCCGTCCTCATCGACAATACCACGGCAAGCGCCGAAGTCGCTCGCGAGCTTTACGCGGCCGCCAAGGAAAAGGGCGTCGACTTCATCGATGCTCCCGTCTCCGGCGGCCAGGCCGGCGCCGAGAATGGTGTTTTGACCGTCATGTGCGGCGGTGACGAAGCCGTCTTCGAAAAGGCTCGTCCCGTCATCGGTGCCTATGCCCGCATGGTCGGTCTCATGGGGCCTGTCGGCGCAGGTCAGTTGACCAAGATGATCAATCAGATCTGCATCGCGGGCATCGTTCAGGGCCTGGCCGAAGGCATCCATTTCGGCAAGCAGGCCGGGCTCGATATCGAAAAGGTGGTGGAGGTCATTTCCAAGGGCGCCGCCGGTTCGTGGCAGATGGAGAACCGCCACAAGACCATGACTTCAGGCAAATATGATTTCGGCTTTGCGGTTGACTGGATGCGCAAGGATCTCGGCATCGTGCTCGAGGAGGCCCGCCGCAATAAGGCCAAACTGCCGCTTACGGCCCTCGTCGACCAGTTTTATGGTGATGTCCAGACAATGGGAGGCAATCGCTGGGATACCTCGTCGCTGCTCGCGCGCCTGGATCGGAATTAAAAACAAAAAGCGCTCAGCCGAAATCGATTTCGGCTGAGCGCCCTGCAAAAAATGCTGCTCAGTCCTCGTTGGACTTTGCATTCTCCAGCAGCATGTAATCCAACGGCAATTCCGTCGAATACTTGATCTGTTCCATCGCAAAGGCGGAGGAGACGTCGCGGATTTCGATCTTGGCGATCATGCGCTTGTAGAAGGCGTCATAGGCGGCGATGTCAGGCACGACGACGCGCAGCAGATAGTCGACATCGCCGCTCATACGATAGAATTCCACCACTTCCGGAAAATCGGCGATCACTTCGGAAAAGCGCTTCAGCCATTCGATGGAGTGGCTGTTGGTGCGGATGGACACGAAAACCGTGACCTTCGTGTTGACCTTTTCGGGATCGAGCAGCGCAACGCGGCGGCGAATAACGCCATCCTCTTCCATCTTCTGGATACGGCGCCAGCATGGCGTCGTCGACAGCCCGACCTTCTTTGCGAGGTCGGCCACGGCCAGAGTGGAATCCTCCTGCAGCAGGCGCAGGATTTTGCGGTCAAGACGGTCCATTTAAGCATCCCTTCGAATTATATTCTCTCTATAGCTTATTTTTAGCGGGAGAAAAGAAACTTTTTCTCAAGGAAGCAGGCTTTTCACACGTTGTTGTAATACCGGAAGCAACTCGGTCTCGAACCACGGATTCCGTTTCAGCCAGCCGCTGTTGCGCCAGCTCGGATGTGGCAACGGCAGGACAGACGGCGACCGGTTGTTGAGAAGGTAACGCCGCCACTGCGCGACCGTCTCGGTCATCGAACCCATGCGCTCCGTGCCGAGATGCCAAGCCTGCGCATATTGACCGATGGTCAGGATCAATTCGATCTGCGGCATCGCATCCATCGCCCGCTGCCGCCACAAAGGCGCGCACTCCTTGCGCGGCGGCAGATCGCTTCCCGCCTTGTCATAGCCCGGAAAGCAGAAGCCCATGCCCATTATGGCGAAATGGTCCGGATTGTAGAAACTCTCGCGATCCACAGCGAGCCACTGACGCAAACGGTCACCCGAAGCATCGTTGAAGGGTAGACCGCTCTCGTGGACGCGCAATCCTGGCGCCTGCCCTGCGATGAGTATCCGTGCTGTGGACGATAGTGTCGCAACCGGACGCGGCTCATGCGGCAGGCGATCCGCCTCGCCCCTGGCCGGTGCGTCCCGACAGAGACGGCAGGCCGCAATCGCTGAACGCAGGATCTGCAATTCGCTCTCCTGTTTCACGGCGCGCTCCATCCGACAAGTCGGTGCAAATAGCTGAACAATCCCGCAATCGGATCATAGTCATTGCCATCAGCCATACGCTCCTCGCGCCGATAGTCGCCAGGTTTCTCGAATTCACCGGCCCAAAGTCCGGCTTTCGCCTGCCGTGCGATCCGTTCCTCGCTCGCATAGGCACCATAGGAAACCGCCATGCCGTTGCGCACCATCGCGGCATTGATATCGAGATCGCCGGCGACGCATGTCACCAGCAGGCGACCATAGCGATCCCTCTCCCGCCCCCGGCATTCGGGCGCTCCCGTTTTAATCATTGTGGCGAGCGCCTCGCGTGCTTCCTCGCCGCAGGCCCAATCCGCTCCGTTGCGTTGGCAGCGCTGCCGATATTCGGGAGCATCGATACCTTTCAGCCTCAAACGCTCGCCGTTGGCGGAAAGCGTGTCGCCATCGATGACATAAAAGCTGCCGTTTTGAACGATTTCCGGTCGATTGTTCATTTTCAACGCGAGCAACGCAATGATGGCGAGCAGAGCGAAAGTGGCCACGCCGTCACGAAACAGGCGGCCTGACCGCATCACGTTCTTGCCTCCTTTAACAACAAATCCTTGGCGAAGATGGCAAACAAATCATTTCAGCGCAGTATCTTCTTAAGGATTGGACGCTAGTCTGTAGTCTCAGGCAGGCCAAGTTTCAATGTAACCATGAGCACCGGCGTCAGCACATCGACAGATAAGAATATCGTCGACCGATCGCGCAGTCACCGCAACCGGGCTGTGTCGAAGGCCGTGCGGCAGACGCGCGAGCGCCTGCAGAACGGCCACAGCCGCAATTTCGACCGCGAAATGATGCTCATGCATATCGACACGCTGCTGCAGGGCGCCGCGGTCGTTCCGATTTTTGCCGTCATCGTTGCCGTGCTTGGCGTCTACCTGACGCGGGACGCGCAGATCTTCTTCTGGACTATCCCGATCCTGACGGCACATGCCATCAACATGCTGCTTGGCCGCAAGGCACGGAAGCAGGAAATCTCGGCGGAAGGCGCCAGGAAATGGCGGCAGATCTTTCTGCTCGGACAATTGCTGACGGGTCTCTGCTGGGCGATCTTTGCCTTGCAGGGCTGTTCCACCTGCGGCGGCGACAGTTTCGCACTCTATAAGGGCACTACCCTGCTGGTCGCGATCGGCATCACGGCGATGTCCAGTTTCATGCTGCCGCGTGCTGTGCCCTTTTCCTTTGCGCCGGTCACCGTCGCGCTGGTCGTGACCGCCATCCTTACACGAAGGCCATCGGACATCGCGCTGACCGCCGTCATCTCCGTGGCCGTCGTATTCTTCACCTTCATCACCATCCGCATGTATCAGTCAAACCTCAAGATCCTTTCCTTCCAGTCGGAGAAGGACGACCTGATCGCAGAGCTGGAAGTCGCAAAATCCATGTCGGACGAGGCTCGCCGGCGTGCCGAGGAAGCAAATCTTGCCAAATCGCGCTTCCTCGCCTCCATGTCGCACGAGCTCAGAACGCCCCTGAACGCCATCCTCGGCTTTTCCGAAGTCATGTCAGCGGAAGTCATGGGGCCATTGAACAACCCGACCTATCGCGAATACACGACCGACATCCATCGCTCGGGACAGCATCTGCTCAATCTGATCAATGAAATCCTCGACCTCTCGCGCATCGAGGCCGGCAAATACGAATTGAACGAGGAAGCGATTTCGCTCCTCGATATTGCCGAGGATTGCATTGGCATGGTGCAGTTGCGCGCACGCGCCAAGAACATTTCGATCTCGTCGCAATTCGAAGCGCTGCTACCCTCGGTCTGGGCCGATGAGAAATCGTTGCGCCAGGTGATCCTCAATCTGCTGTCGAACGCAGTGAAATTCACGCCGCAGGGCGGCGAGATTGCCGTCAAGGTCGGCTGGACGGCCGGCGGCGGGGAATATGTGGCGATCAAGGACAACGGACCGGGCATTCCCGAAGAAGAGATACCCGTCGTGCTTTCCGCCTTCGGGCAGGGCTCGATCGCCATCAAGAGCGCCGAGCAGGGCACGGGCCTCGGTCTGCCGATCGTGCAAGCCATTCTTGCCAAGCATGATGGTCAGTTCGTGCTGAAATCCAAGCTGCGGGAAGGCACCGAAGTCATCGCCATCCTGCCAGCCAAGCGCGTGCTGCAAAGCCTACCGGCAATCGAAGACGCCCCGCTTGTCGAGCGGCGCAAGAAGAGCTTTGCTTAAACGAAGCTCGGGTGCTGATCTCTAGCGGAAAAGCAGGTGGCCGCCGATGATATAAAGCAGGTAGATACCGGAAGCGACCAGCATGCACAGAACCGCAAACGAGCCGAGATCCTTGGCATGCTTGCCGACATTGGAAATCTCCGGCGATATCCGGTCGATGACCTCTTCCACCGCCGTATTCATGGCCTCGATCGCGAAAACCCCCAAAAAGAGTACCATGGCGATGACGATTTCGCCGATGGTCGCACCGACGGCGATCAACAGGATCAAGGAAACAGCCGCAAAAAGGAGTTCCTGCCGGAAGGCCGATTCCTGCAGCAGCCGCTGAAAACCACCCCAGGAATAGCCGGCAGCGGCGAAAAAGTGCCGAATCCCGGTCTCCTTGTTGACCGCTGATTTTGAAAACTCAGCCATTCGCGCTCCGCCCGTATTGTCCCGGTTGCATCTGGATGCTTTGCGAATACCGCCTCACCGTGAGCGAAGCAAGGCAGCGCGTTCCGCCCACCCAAAATTCATTACAGATTTATGACGAAAACAGATCGTCTACAGGAAATTTAGCGGCGAAACGTCTATTTCAACGCCTCGCCGCCGCGATTCTCAGTGCTTGTTCGTCACGCCGGCACTCTCGAATGTCGCCATGCCCGAATGGCAGGCGGCCGCGGCCTTGACGATGCCGGCGGCCAGCGCCGCCCCCGTGCCTTCGCCGAGCCGCATGCCGAGCGCCAGAAGCGGCGTCTTTCCAAGCTTCTCGATGGAGCGCAGATGTCCCGGCTCCGCCGAGACGTGACCGATCAGGCAGTGATCGAGCGCAGAGGGATTGGCGGCCTTGAGAATGGAAGCGGCAGCCGTCGCGACATAACCGTCGATGATGACGGGGATACGTTCCATGCGTGCGGCGAGAATGGCGCCGGCCATCGCAGCGATCTCGCGGCCGCCAAGGCGGCGCAGAATTTCCAGCGGATCGTTGAGATGATCGCGATGCAGCGCCACCGCCTTTTCGACGGCAGCGATCTTGCGCTTCAGCATCTCACCTTCCGAGCCGGTGCCCGGGCCAACCCAGTCCTCCGCCTTGCCGCCATAGAGCGCGTAATGAATGGCCGCGGCGATCGTGGTATTGCCGATGCCCATTTCGCCGATACAGAGCAGATCCGTACCGCCGGCAATCGCTTCCATGCCGAAGGCCATGGTCGCGGCACAGTCGCGCTCGCTCAATGCCGGTTCTTCGGTGATGTCGCCCGTCGGGAAATCGAGGGCTAGGTCGAACACCTTGAGGCCGAGATCGTAGGCAACGCAGATCTGGTTGATCGCGGCTCCGCCGGCTGCGAAATTTTCCACCATCTGCTGGGTTACGGAAGGCGGAAACGGCGTAATTCCCTGCTTGGTGACGCCGTGATTACCGGCAAAGATCGCCACCAGCGGCCGGGTCACGGCCGGCGCACGACCGGTCCAGGCGGCCAGCCAGAAGGCGATTTCCTCCAGTCTTCCAAGCGCGCCCGGCGGCTTGGTGAGTTGCGCATCACGCTCGCGCGCTGCCACGAGTGCCCGGGCATCCGGCCCCGGAAGGTCGCGCAGCAATGCGCGGAAATCGTCGAATGGGAGGCCGCTGACGCTCATGAATGCGTTCCTTGTCTTTTGGTCTCAAATCGGGTTCTTTGCGTGCAACTCTATTAGTCTTCGGAATCGGCGCGAACAACTCCAAAAGCGCCCGATGCTGTCGCGCGCATGGCGAGGAGAGGAAGAAATGCGGGAATATATGCGCGATATCGCGCGCGCGGTCGCTTTCTTGAGCCGTATTCCCGTGCCGGCGTCGTTCTTCGAAGGCCATGACGGCAGGCTTGCGCGCGTTTCCCGCACGTTCCCCGTTGCCGGTCTGCTGGTCGTCCTGCCTGCAGCCTTGACCTTCGCGACACTGCTTGCCGTCAATGCCGATCCGTTGATGGCGGCTCTGCTGGCGCTCACCGTGCAGACGATTACGACAGGCGCTCTTCATGAGGACGGGCTCAGCGATACCGCCGACGGAGTTGGAGGCGGCAAGGACCGCGAACGCGCACTCGAGATCATGAAGGACAGCCGCATCGGCACCTATGGCGCGGCGGCGCTGATCCTGTCCTTCGGACTGCGCGCTGCGGCTCTTGCCGCTCTCGCCCGCCATCTTCCACCTTCGGAATCCGCTATCGCCTTACTCGCAAGCGCCGCCTTGAGCCGCAGTGCGATGGTATGGCACTGGTATGCCCTGCCGCCCGCCAAACCGGATGGAATAGCGGCTTCGGCGGGCAAGCCGGATGGCGATGCCATGCAGCTGGCATTGATTGCCGCACTTAGCCTCGCGGTGCTCCTCATCGGACCTGCGCTTGGTGTTCCCGCGCTCGTTGCCTGCCTTCTTGCGACCTGCGCAACAACATTTTTCACCACCGGATACATGCGGCAAAGACTGTCAGGTCACACCGGCGACACGATCGGCGCAACGCAGCAGATTTGCGAGATCGTCTCCCTCTGTACCCTTGCCATGTGCGTTTGAAGCCTCGATATATGATCTCATGCTGACACCTTGCATCCTTGTCTGCTCCATCGATCAAACGACCGGCTATTGCTTCGGTTGCGGCCGCACATCGGCCGAAATCGGCGCCTGGATGAACTATAGCGACGACGAACGCCGTGAGATCATGGAAGCGCTTCCGGAACGCCTGACGCAGATCGAGCGCAAGCCGCGCAGGGAAACCCGCCGCCAAAGGATGGCACGGGAGCGCAGTGCCGTATGAACCGCCTGAACATCGTTCTCGCCATTCTCGGCATCGGCCTTGCTCTGCTCGTCTTCAACAGCAATACCGGCACCACTTTCGGCATGCGCAATGACGATTTCGCTCGCATCGTCTATCTTCTGCCGATTGCCCTGATGATGAGCGCCGCCGTCTGGGCAAGCCGCCATACCGTCAGCCAGTCTGTCCGCAATCTCCTGATCTGGCTGGTCATCATCATGGCGCTCGCGACCGCCTATATCTATCGCCGCGATGCGGAACAGGTCGGAAATCGTGTCTTCGCCGGTCTGATGCCCGGCCATGCCGTTGTCGTCACGACAAGCGAAGGCGGCCAGGAGGTCATTCTTCACAAGCGTTCGAACGGACATTTCGAGGCCCAGGTCTTGATCAATGGCCAGCCGATCGACATGCTGATCGACACCGGTGCCAGCACGATTGCGCTGTCACAGGAAGACGCCGAGCGTGTCGGCATCATCCCGGAAAACCTCACCTATTCCATGAGCGTGCTGACGGCCAACGGTCGCGCCATGGCAGCCCCAGTTGAGCTCGGCTCCGTCGCCATCGGGCCGATCAAGCGCAAAGATGTCGAAGCGAGCGTGGCCGAAGCGGGCAAGCTGGACCAGAGCCTGCTCGGCATGAGCTTTCTCGAAACCCTGGGATCGATGCAGATGCAGACCGACGAACTTCGGCTTCGCGACTGAGGCAGACGAACCATCGGCTCAATAGTTCGGCGTGGACCGAAGCATTCCTCGTTCTTTTCGCTCTAAAGACGGTCACATCCGAACCGCATAAAGAGTGACAAATCATGGCGTCTGCAAAAACCAATATAACGACGGAACTTCTGCTTCTGCTTGCTCTCGCGACCTGCTGGGGCGCCTCCTATACCTTCATCCGCGTCGGAGTAGCAACCATTCCGCCGATCACGCTGATCGCGGCCCGCACCTTGATCGCCGGCCTTGTCCTGCTTGCAATCATTCGTTGGCGTGGTCTGAACCTGCCGCGTGACGCCGCCACCTGGAAGCGCTTCCTCATTCAATCCTGCCTCAACAGCGCCATCCCCTTCACGTTAATTGCCTGGGCGGAACAGACCGTCGATGCCGGCCTTGCGACCATATTGAATTCCACGACACCGATTTTCGCCTTCCTGATTGCCGCTTTCCTGCTGCGCAGCGAACCGCTGACGGGCCGCAAGCTGTTCGGCGTGATTGCTGGCATGGCTGGTATCTGCCTGATCATCGGCCTCGATGCGCTGCATGGTATGGGCCGCCAATTGCTGCCGCAGCTTTCCGTTGTCGCTGCATCCATCTGCTATGCCTGTGCCGCATTGTTCGGCCGTAATTTCAAGGGGCTCGACCCGATGATGCCGGCCGCCGGCTCGCTGCTATGCGGCGCGGCCCTTCTTATTCCCGCCAGCCTGATTGTCGAACATCCCTGGCAAATTGCGCCGTCGACAGCCTCGATCCTGGCACTGCTCGGCCTGTCGGTCGTCTCTACCGCGCTTGCCTTCAGCATCTATTTCCGGCTCATCCAGACCCTCGGTTCGGTCGGCACGACGGCGCAAGCCTATCTGCGCGTCCCGATCGGCGTCGGGATTGGCGTCATCTTCCTTGGCGAACCTCTATCTCCGACCGCAGCCATAGGTCTTGTCTGTGTCGTAGCAGGCGTCATGGCGATGACCTTCGCGCCACGCAAGAGGGTCGCAGCCGGGTAAATCGCCGTTCATCGGCTTGCATGGGATAATCAGATCAGAACGGACAGGTCGTCCCACGCGAAAATGAAATTGTCGGAGCGCCAGACCGGACCCGGATCCGTGTACCGGCCGATCAATTGCCCTCCGAGCGCACGATAGAAGGCGATCGCCGGTTCATTGCCGACGACGACGCCAAGCGCAGCGCCCGAATAGCCCATGGATAAAAATTCTCGCGCCAATTCTCGCATCAGACGGCGGCCAAGTCCCTGGCGTTTGATGGAAGCATCGATATAGAGCGACTTAATCTCGCCTCGCCCCTCGAACACGGCATCGGACGGCGCGTTGATCGCGCCGATGCCGACAAGCCGCCCGTCTTGCTCAGCCAGAAGTACGCGCTGATCCGTACGGGGATTTGCGAGTATATCCGCCCATCGCAGACGACGGAAATCCTCGTCGAGAGCCTCATAGATTTCTGCAGACACCAGATTGCGATAGGTGTCGCACCAGATCGCGCGATGCAGCCTCGCCATCTCGGTGACATCGTCGGCAAGAGCAGGCCTGATCGTAATTTCCATCGTCACCCTACACTCCCTGGACAGTGCCGCGCAGAGCGCCGACAAGATAGAGCGAGCCCGTCACCAGGATCCAGCCGCCCCTCTCCGCAGCTTTCGCGACTGCATGATGAAGCGCTTTCTGCGGGTTGGGCTCGGCTTCGCAGGCCATACCCATCGAGATCGCCAATGCCTCCAGCTCCGTCGCCGCATGGGCTCGACCCGATCCGGACGCCTCCGTAAAGACGGCATGGGCCACATATCGCGAGAGCACATTCAAGAAGCCGCGAGCATCCTTGTCGGATGCAAGTGCGACGACGGCAACGCAATCGCCGCTGACGCTGGACGAGCGCGTGATATCGCGAAGGACAGCCTCGATGTTGAACGGCACATGCGCACCATCCATGATGACGGGCAAGCTCTGTCGTCCGCTGCGCAGCGTGGATGGTAGGGCAAGGTCGAAACGCTCCATCCGCCCCGGCAGCCGCGCCTTGTCGATAACGGCCGGTTCGAGCAGCCACGCGCCGACCGGCTGCACCTTTTCGCTCGCCGTCTGCACGCTCTCGCCTTGTCGTCCCAGATGATCGAACACAAGTCCGACCAGCGAGATATTCGTCTCAGCAATCGTCGCATCTTCGGGAAGATCGGTTCGCAGGACCTGGCAGCCAAGCTCATCGGCACGCTGCTGCAAGACCTTTCCCGCGGCATCGTCGATAGCAAGCGTGGTGGCAAGCGTCGCGCCCGGTTTCAATATGCCGACCTTCTCGCCCGCGATCGCCTCGCGCGTGATCCCAAGGATTTCCGTGTGCTCGAGCCCGATATTGGTAACGATGGCAACTTCGCCGAAAACCACATTCGTCGAATCCAGCCTGCCACCAAGGCCGACCTCGACAACGACCCAGTTCAAGCCCGCATCTCTGAACACGACGAAGGCGGCGGCCGTTATCACATCGAACCAGGTGGCATCTTCGCCAGCTGTCGCTGCCTGCTTCGCGCTTTCATAGCCATCGAGAACGCGCATGATCGCGCTGGCCAGGACATCATCTCCGACCTCCTGGCCCAGAACACTGATGCGCTCGTTCACCCGGTCGACATGCGGTGATGCGTAGCGACCGACGCGCCAGCCGGCCCGCAGCAATCCCGCTTCGAGGAGCGCCGAGACCGACCCCTTGCCCTTGGTGCCTGCGACATGGATGGCGCGAAAGCTCCGATGGGGATTGCCCAGCCGCTGCATCAGATCGAGCATGGGCTCAAGACCGACGCGCATCTCCCCACGCGGCTTGCGCTCCCAATTGGTCAGTTGGTCGAGCCGGGAGAGTGCTTGGGATAGCGCGGGGCTCGGATCGGATTGCGGCATTGGATACCTTCGGAAGATTTCAGACTGACGCCAGGAAGCAGCATGAGAACCTCTCACCACTATGGACACCCGGCCGCCTGGCTCCGTCAAGTCACGACCAGTGGAGCCCAAGCGGCCACGCGCGCGGCAAAACTAGAAGGCTCCGCCCTCAGTTCCGCAGCCGGTAGCCCGTCCGGAAAATCCATCCGAGGATCACCAGACAGATGACGAGGAAGAGCGTGATCATTGCGAGGCTCAGGATCGGATTGACATCGGCGATGCCGTAGAAGCTCCAGCGGAAGCCGCTGACGAGATAGAGAACCGGATTGAGATGGCTGGCCGCCTGCCAGAAAGGCGGCAGCATGTTGATCGAATAGAAGCTGCCGCCGAGAAAGGTCAGCGGCGGCACGACCAGCATCGGAATGAGGTTCAGTTGCTCGAAATTTCCGGCCCAGATGCCGATCATGAAGCCGAACAGGCTGAAGGTGACCGCCGTCAGCACGAAGAACAGGATCATCATAAGGGGATGCTCGATCCTGATCTCGACGAAGAAGCTCGCCGTGGCGAGGATGATCAGGCCGATCAGCATGCCCTTGGTCGCCGCCGCGCCGACATATCCGAGAACGATCTCGGCCATGGCGACGGGCGCCGATAGCACCTCATAGATCGTGCCCGTGAATTTCGGGAAATAAATGCCGAAGGAGCCGTTGCTGATGCACTGGCCGAGCAGGGTCAGCATGATCAGGCCGGGGGTGATGAACGCCCCATAGGACACGCCCTCGACGAGATTGATGCGCGATCCGATCGCCGCACCGAAGACGATGAAATAGAGTGAGGTGGAAATGACCGGCGAGACGACGCTCTGCAACAGCGTGCGGCGCGTGCGGGCCATTTCGAAAGCGTAGATGGACTTGATCGCTTCGAAGTTCATTTGCCTGCTCCCACCAGCGAGACGAAAATATCCTCGAGCGAACTTTGGCGCGTCGAGAGGTCCTTGAAATGAATTCCCTCGGCCGCGAGCTTCGACAGCAGCGCCGCGATACTGGACTGTTCGTGCTGCGCATCAAAGTCATAGACCAGCGTCAGGCCATTCGGCCCAAGCGAAAGCCCGTTGCCGTCAAGACGATCGGGAACGGCGCCCAGCGGTTCGTTGAGATCGAGGATCAGCTGCTTGCGGCCAAGCTTGGCCATGAGCGCCTTCTTCTCCTCCACCAGCAGCAGCTCGCCGCCGTTGATGACGCCGACGCGATCCGCCGCCTCTTCGGCCTCTTCGATGTAATGCGTCGTCAGAATGATCGTAACGCCGGAAGCACGCAGGCGCTCGACCACATGCCACATATCCTTGCGCAGCGTCACGTCGACGCCGGCCGTCGGCTCGTCGAGAAAAAGAATCTTCGGTTCGTGCGAAAGCGCCTTGGCGATCAGCACGCGCCGCTTCATGCCGCCCGAAAGCTGCCGAAGCGTGTTGTCCTTCTTCTCCCACAGCGAAAGATCGCGCAATATCTTCTCAATATATTCCGGGTTCGGCTTCTTGCCGTGGAGCCCGCGCGAAAAGCTCACCGTATTCCAGACGGTTTCGAACTGATCGGTCGTCAGTTCCTGCGGCACGAGGCCGATCATGCTGCGCGTGGCGCGGAAATCGCGCACGACGTCATAACCGCCGACCGTCACCGTACCGCCGCTCGGATTGGCGATCCCACAGACGATCGAAATCAGCGTCGTCTTGCCTGCACCGTTCGGCCCGAGCAGGGCCAGGATTTCACCTTGCTCGATATCGAGATCGACGCCTTTCAGCGCCTGGAACCCGTTAGAGTATATTTTGGTGAGATTACGGATGGAAATGATCGGAGCCATGGTGAGGCAGAGTCCGGCTTTTGTGATGAATTTCGCGGCGTTTGCCCGCTATATAGCCGGTCCCGGGCTTTTACCACCCCACGGAGGTGAAACACAGCGTTCGCCTAAGCCAAATAAGCTGTCATCAAATCGTGACCTTCGTCGGGCATATAGCTCCTTAGGTGAGCAACGTTTGTCGCAACTCCGCCCAATGCCTCTTGGCGACACGTCAGCGCCTGTCGTACTGGCCGATTTATTGCCCTCGTATCCATATTGCATGCATCATTGCAACATGAAGGTCTTTTCTGGAGCAGGCAAGGATCCCCCGTCGTTGCCATGCACCGCTCAAGCCGGCATCAGCCGGCTTTTTTCTTTTTCGCCGGCTTACGATCGATGTAGCGCTACCAGTTGCCGTTGACGCCGCAGCCAGCCGGCGGCAGCGTCCTGTGCTCGAAGCGAGCCCTGAGCATTTCGCAACCCTTGTCACGGATGGGAGCGGGCATCATCGAGTTGAGGTCGATACCGACCTCGTCGAACGGATCGTCGGCATAGGCGACATAGGCGTACCAACGGCCGCCAATAACGATGACGATGGCGATCAATGCGGCAAGGAGCGCCCTTCCCAGGCTTCTCTTTCGTCTTGGTGCTTCTTCCATGAAACCTTCTCCTGCCCTCGGCCCACACGAGTAAACGCAATTTCCTCGATAGGTAAATCAGCTTCCCCGCTCGGCAAGTGTGGATGCTGCCCCGGCGAAACGCCTATCAGAGGCTGCAATAGCGTCGGCCGCCTTTCCGGTCCCGGAGATCGAAGTGGAAATGGTTCCAATGTTCCGGATTGCTGCCCGGGCCGAGCACCGTATCGAAGTAGCGGCAGCTGTCGCTGCGCACGGCTTTCAGCAGCCGCCCTTCCCGGAAGGAGAAGAGCCCCTTCTTGCGCACGTCGATCACATGGCCATTCTTCAACACGAAGGTGCCGACATCGATGGCATTGCCATGGGCATGTTCCGACATCGGATTGTAGCGCTGCCGGCTATTGTTCATCCTGCGGCAGGAATAGCCGCCGAGCGGCACGATCGTGCCGATGCCGGACCAGTAGCGTGTGCGCGCAGCCGGAGCCAGCTCGTTCTTCACCCATTTGGCAAAGGCGAGCGTCACCTGGCAATTCAATGTGACGGCTGGACTGACGGCGATGTTGCCCGAGAGACCGCTGAGCGAAACCGGATAGGGAACCTGGCAGGAGGGACCGTTAGAAATCGCCGGCTTATCCGTATAGATGACGCCCATGCGCCTGAGTTCCTGACGGCAGGCAACTTCCGACGGCGGCATCATGCCGGGTGTCGATTGTGGCGCTTCGAATTCCTGATCGAGGCGCGGCACGGGATTTTCGATACGCGGCAGCATGGCGACCTGCGTTCCCGGTTGCTGCCTCGGTATCCGCGACTGGCCGAGTTCAGCCTGCGCGGCAGGCCGCTGAAGGACGGAGCGGTTGGTCTGGACCGGCGCGTCGGTGCCGATGCCATCGACAACAGGCTGATCGGACTCGCCTTCGGCAATATTCTGCTGCTCTTCCTGCGCCAGCCCGACCACCGATGGAGACTGCGCCTCCTCGCTCGGCCCGACGCCGAGTTCGGCATCCATGTTGACGCCCTGCGGCGGAACATTCGATTGCTGCGCCAGACCGACTTCGACATCGGACGTGGTCGCCGCCTCGCCGGTTCCGGTGGAACGGAGAGGACCACCATTCCTATAGTTGTTCGAGGTGGAAACGACCGGATCCTGGACGCCTGGATAGGCGAACTGCCGCTGCGGCACGCTTCTATGCGGCTTGATGGAGCCGACGCGCGAGGAACTGTCGATGCCGGAAGGGGGCACGAGGCTGTCTGCCGTGCAGGCAACAAGCGCCGACGACAATAGCAATGGCAGCGCGACCCGCCGTAGATTGGGTAAAATGGTCATACTCCTGATCCGCTGCCCCAGCCACGGTCGGTAACGATTACAAATCCTAAATGGGAAGGGTGAACGAATGCTTACCGTCGCCACTCGGGATGTTTCAGCCTGGCGCTGCAAAGTGACGAAACCGCACGGAACATGCCCTCCGGCCCGTAGAGGTTCAAAGCAGAAAACTCAACATTGTCTTTTCCATCGCGCCTGGATTGCATAGGCTGAAAAGGGGAATCGAGCCGAGAAACAGGAGCAGATGAATGAACGACAGCGTCAAACCCAGAGGCGAGCTGACATTGCGCACGCTTGCCATGCCCGCCGACGCCAATCCTGCCGGCGATATCTTCGGCGGCTGGGTCATGGCGCAAATGGACTTGGCAAGCGGCATCCGCGCGGCCGAACGCGCCCGTGGCCGCGTTGTCACGGCGGCTGTGAAAGAGATGGCTTTCGAGCTGCCGGTCAAGATCGGCGACACGCTGAGCGTCTTCACCGACATCGACCGCGTCGGACGCACCTCGATCACGCTGAATGTCGAAGCCTGGGCGCACCGGGCGCGCTTCAATGCGTTGGAAAAAGTCACCGCTGCAACATTCATCATGGTCGCGCTTGACGAGAATGGAGCGCCGAAGGCCGTACCGGAGGAGAGCTGACGTGATGGGCCCGGCACATACGCCAGAAGTCTACGTCTATATCCGGACGGTCATGAGCATGGTGATCGGCCTCTCGCTCGCCCAGCTTCTGACGAGGCTCGCCGGGTTCGTGCAGTCGCCAGGCAAGAACAAGATCTACCTCGTCCATATCGGCTGGGTATTGTCGATGTTCCTGTTCATCATCCATTTCTGGTGGTGGGAATATCGGCTACAATCCGTCGCGCAGATCAATTTCGGCGTCTACCTCTTTCTCATCTGCTTCTGCTGCCTCTTCTATTTCCTGTGCGTATTGCTGAATCCGCATTCGGTCGAGGATTACGGCGGTTTCGAGGAATATTTCATCTCCCGTCGCCGCTGGTTTTTCGGCCTGCTTGCGGTGACCTATGCCGTCGATCTGATCGATACATTGCTGAAGGGCGAGGCCTATTTCCAGTCCCTCGGCTGGGAATATCCGATACGCAACGTCGTCTATGTCGTCCTGTGCATCATTGCCGCGATCACCGCCAACCGGCGCTTCCAGGCAGCATTCGTAATCGTCGGGCTGATCTACCAGATCACGTGGATCTTTCGCCTCTACGACGTGCTTCCGGGATAAGGTTCGCATTTCCGCCTGGCGGAAAACCACCGCCATTTCGATGCTCCACAATCCTTGACCAAGACATCGCCATATTGTTCAGATCGATTGTCGTCTGGGACATCGGCGGGGGACTCAAGCCTTGAAGACAAAGAGCTATGCATTGGGATTGGCGCTCGCTCTTTCGATGCCTTGGCTTGCCCATGCCGAAGACCCCGCTCCGGGGCCGGCCAATACTACGATCGATCTGAAATACTGGGTGGAATTCGCCAACCAGGGCAATCCGGCCGCGCAGTACGGTCTCGGCTATCGCTATGCCAACGGCCAGGGCGTGGAGCGGGATGATGCCCGGGCGGTCGATTGGTATCGGAAATCGGCCGACCAGGGCAATGCACAGGCGCAGTATGCGCTGGCCTATATGTATGCCAGCGGCCGCGGCGTCGATGCCGACCTGAAACAGGCGAACGACTGGTATCTGAGGGCGGCACAGCGGGGCAATGCCGATGCCCAATATGCCATCGGCTACTCCTACGCCAATGGGCGGGCATGGATGTCGATAGAGGAAATGCCCTCGCCTGGTATCGGAAATCCGCCGACCAGGATCAGGCGCAGGCCCAATATGCCGTCGGCTACTCCTATGCCAATGGCAGGGGTGTCGAGCGGGATGATGCCGAAGCCTATTCCTGGTACCTGAAAGCCGCCGAAGGGGGCCGCGCCGATGCGCAATATGCCGTCGGCTATAGCCTGGCGAACGGAACGGGTGTCGCCCGGGACTACAGGCAGGCACTCCAATGGTATCGCAAGGCGGCCGATCAGGGCCGCCCCGACGCTCAATATGCCATCGGCTATCTCTATGCCAACGGTCAGGGCGTGAAGGCCGATGAAGAGAGTGCGGCGAGGTGGTATCGCAAGGCCGCCGAGCAGGGCGACGCGCAAGGCGAATACGCCCTTGCCTACATGTATGCGGGCGGGCGCGGCGTCGCAAAGGACAATACCAAGGCGTTCGAATGGTATGGGAAGGCCGCCGCCCAGGGACATGCGGATGCGCAATACGCCCTGGGCTACATGTGCGACAACGGCCAAGGGACAAAGCCGGACAAAGCAGCGGCGGCAGACTGGTATCGCAAGGCCGCCGACCAGAACAATGCACGGGGCCAGTATGCCCTCGCCTATCTTTATTATCAGGGCGCCGGCGTAACCAAGGACTATGGCCAGGCTGCCGACTTGTTTCGCAAGGCCGCCGGTCAGGGCGACGCCCGCGCGCAATATGGCCTTGGATATATGTATTATAACGGCTATGGCGTGCCGAAGGACTCCACAATTGCCGCAGATTGGTTCAACAAGGCGGCGGCGAAAGGATTGCCGGAAGCGCAGCACGGCCTCGGCTACATGGAAGCCAATAGCGAGGGTCCGATCAAGGATCTCGGGCCATTGGGACAGGGAGCCGCCGGAAAGAAGGGCGCCGGCGACATGACGGGCTAGATCATATTTCACTTGCTGATGGCGCTCTTGCCCTGAGGGTCGCGAAGAGCTTGTCATCTCGAAAGAACGAATTTTCGACTGCGGGGTAGATCGTGAATTGGAAAATGGGGGCAGCAGCTTTGCTCTTCGCGCTGGTGCCGATGGGGACGGCGCATGCCGATGTCGGGCGCAACAGCTATGATCGTGAAGATCTCAAGACAGGCGCGGACTACTGGCGCCCCTTGGCAAACAGGGGCAACGTCGCGGCCCAGCTGAAACTCGGGCAAATGTACGAGCAAGGTAGCGGCGTCGAGAAAGACTACGCACTGGCGCTCAGCTGGTACAAGAAGGCCGCCGAGCAGGGCAATGCCGAAGCGCAGTTCAACGTCGGCACCATGTACGATCAGGGTGAAGGCGTCACCGCCGACAAGAGCCAGGCCGTTCTCTGGTACAAGAAGGCGGCTGCGCAGGGATACCTCAACGCACAATACAATCTGGGCGTCGTCTACGACACGGGCGAAGGCGTTCTCAAGGATAAGCCGCAGGCTTTTGCCTGGTACAGCAAGGCCGCCCAGCAGGGCGATATGGATGCGCAGTTCAATGTCGGCTCCATGTACGACCAGGGCGAAGGCACTGACAAGGACAAGCGCAAGGCCGCAATGTGGTATCTCAAGGCCGCCGAGCAGGGTAAGATCGAGGCGCAGTACAATCTCGGCATCATGTATCGTGACGGCGAGGGTGTCGCCAAGGATGGCGCGACAGCCCTTTCCTTGTTCAAAAAAGCGGCCGACCAGGGCGATCCCAGCGCACAGTTCAATGTCGGCGCGATGTATGCCGATGGTGAAGGGGTGAAACAGGACGATGGCCAGGCAATCGCATGGTTCCTCAAAGCCGCAGCGCAGAACGATGTCGAAGCCGAATATAATCTCGGCGTCATGTTCCGCGATGGCGAAGGTGCCGCCAAGAACGGTCCTCAGGCGATCTACTGGTTCGAACGGGCGGCGGCGCATCGCTATGCCGATGCGGCCTACAATCTCGGCATGATGTATCGCGACGGTGACGGCGTTGCGTCGGATTCCGCCAAGGCGCTGGAATGGTTCCGCAAGGCAAAGCGCTTGGGCTATGAGGGCGACTCCGACAAGGATGATCGCTCGAACGAACAAGGCATCCCGATCTGATCCGGTTGGGAGATCGATCACCGCTCAATCTTCGTTCCCCAGCGAATCGCAGCAAAGCGTGCTAACTCCTGCAACTTGAAGTGCCTAAAGCTTATGCCTGACTGCCGCAAAGCGCATTGAACCGGGGGAATTTATGAGTTTTGCCGCATCCGACCACCAGAAGCCTCCCTTCCGCCTCGCCATTTCTGGCGGCGGTTCAGTGCTTATGCGATCGACATCGTCATCTTCCAGATCGCTTTCGTACTCCTGTTTCTCGCACTATCGGCGGTGATGCCGTGGGACCTGACCTTGCCGTTTCTTCGCGAGCAGCAATGCCAGGAGACCACGGTAGGGCCGCTCATTCCGAAGATAGAAGCTGAGTGGCCTCTGCAGCCCGGCGAGACGAGAAGCAATCAGCTTTGCCGCATATCCTGGCTGGGCAGCAAGGGATACACCGTTTTCGTTTCAGCCGCTGTTTCGCAGCGGGGACCGACCACGGTAAAGCATGCTTTTTCCGTGCCGGTCGACAGCAACGGCAATCCGATCGATCCGACTATAACGGTGAGACCGAGTTCCAGCATCATGCTGTTGCTCCTTCCGTTCGCCTTCGCCTATTGCTCGACCCGCGGCCGGCGGACGCCAGGCAAGCGGGTAACATCGCTGCGGGTAATGACGATTGAAAACGGCGCCCTGCCCTTCGAACTTGCCGCCAAGCGCGAGGTGCTCAAGTTTCTACCATTGATGCTGCTGGCAACCTTCGATCTGGCCAGCCTGTTCCTGTCGCGCCTGTATCTTCCTCCGATCGAAGAGATGATCCAGCAGGCGCGAGATATAAATCCTCTCAGCGCCAGCGATTTCCTGGCCGTTACCGGGGCGTTGACGCCGCTTCTGTTGGTGTTCGCGCTCATCTGGTGGCTCTTCCCATTGATCATATGGCGTGGGCAGACCTTCTATGACCGCTTCTGCGACACGATGGTCGTGAAGAATTGATCGTCGGTCCAAAGCCGTGGAGTTTATCGCCATAGCGTTGGGGATTGCCTTGGCGCAGGAAGAGATGGAAGAGTAGCGCCATGCCGGGCCTCAATTGCTGCTCCTTCTCCTGCGAGGATAGATCGCCGTGAACCTGAAATATCTCATGTCCCCCCGCTTGCCCCTGCCGTCGCTTCGCATGGCTTTGCTTGCCGCGGCGGTCGTCCTGCCGCTGTCGCCGCTGCCGCTGACGGCAACGTCGGCGAAAGCCGCGCCCGGCTCATGCTGGTCGCTGCTGCAGAGCAAGTTCGGCCCGGAGATCGAGAAATCGGTGAATGAAGCCGATCCGTGCAAGAAGCTGCCGGGTGTCGATCACAAGGACAAGTTCGAGGTGAAGTCGCTCGATATCTGCGACGCTCCAAATGGAGGCGTTCAGATCAACGCCCGTGCCGAAATGGCCTGCAAGTCGCATGGGGTCCTCAAGACGACGATCAAGGGCGAGCTGGACGCTTCGATGACAGTCGATGTCGGCGCCTGCCACATTACCGACCTGCACGTCGGTATCAACGGCCCCATTGGTGAGCTGATATCCTCCGTCGGTGGCCTGCAGGATCTGGCGCGCGGCTTTGCCCAGGCCAAGATCTCGGAAATCTGCGGAAAGTGAAAAAGGGCCGGTAAAGATCGCCGGCCCTTCGAGCATTCCAGTTGGTGGCGGTTTTCCGTCCGGAATTGCGAGAAAACCCGGAATTACGAGAAAGCATAGAGATTGAGCGGTTTAGAGCTTTCGCGAAGAGCTAAACCGCTCGGGTCTATATGATGACAAACCGGTTCAGGTCTGCATGACGCTATCGGGTTGTCCGGCGTCCTTGCCGCCAAACCGAACTCCCTTTTTCTCGAACCCGAAGCCGGCGAACAACGCCACGACGACGGCGACGATGCAGGCGACGATCAACAGCGCCAGCGCATAGTCGCCGTTCCACTGCTTCGCCAATCCCGCCTGGATTGAGGCATTGCCCGACGCCAGCAGATTGCCGAGCTGATAGGCAAATCCTGGGAACGTGCCGCGCACCTCGTCCGGCGACAATTCGTTGAGATGTACGGGGACGATGCCCCAGGCGCCCTGGACGAAAAGCTGCATCAGGAAGGCGCCGATCGCGAGCATCACAGGCCCCTGACCCCAGACCCAGAGCGGGGCGACGGGAATAGCCAGCAGTGCCGCGATGACGATCGTCCGTCGCCTGCCCCAGCGCTGCGACAGGGAACCGAAGGTCAGGCCGCCGATGATCGCGCCGATATTGTAGACGATGGCGATAGCGCCGACCGTATAGGAATCATATTGCCGTTGGGTTTCCAGGAATGTCGGATAGAGGTCCTGGGTGCCATGGCTGAAGAAGTTGAACGCCGTCATCAGAAGCACGGCCCAGATGAAGAGCGGAATATTCTCCCGCAGTACGGTCAGGAAAGGCCGCTGCGGTTTGGATTGCCGCTGCAGGAACGCCGGCGATTCCTGTACGTTGCGTCTGATGTAAAGCACCAGCAGCGCCGGCAGCGCGCCGACGATGAACATGCCGCGCCAGCCGATGATCGGAAACAGCAGGAAGAACACGATCGAGGCGAGCAGATAGCCTGAAGGATAGCCAGCCTGCAGGATGCCGGACACGAGGCCGCGCGATTCCTCCGGGATGGTCTCCATCGTGAGCGAAGCACCGACACCCCATTCGCCGCCCATGGCCACGCCGAAAAGCGCGCGCAAAACCAGGAACATCGTCAATCCGGTCGAAAAACCGGTCAGAAACTCGAAAATGGAATAAAGCAGCACGTCGACCATCAACGTCGTGCGCCGGCCGAAGCGATCCGCCGCAAGGCCGAAGATCAGCGCGCCGAGCGGCCGCATGGCAAGGGTGAGAAAGATCGCCACGGCAACCGCCGGAACATCCGTGTGAAATTCTTCGGCTATATGCTTGAGGACGAAAACCAGAATGAAGAAATCGAAAGCATCCAGCGTCCAGCCCAGATAGGCTGCGATCACGGTGTTTCGTTGCTGGGGGGACAAGGAGCGTAAGCTATCCAATGCGGTCATCATGATCCTCCGACCGGATGGCGGCGGCGAGGCGGGCAATACCGGATGCCGTCGAAGCTGGGGGAACCCGGCGCTGGCCGGGCATGTCGACGTTGCGGCTGGTTCCTCCCTTGGCGCCTGCGAGGATCGCGCTATGCGGACTTTGGATCAGCGATAACGCATTGGCCGCCCTTGGGTTGTAACATATCTGACATCTCCGGCGAATGGAAAAATCCGCTATTCTGTTTCCCTTTTGTACCCTTTACCCCTTCACATCTGCGCGATCTGTCGCCATATTCGCCCCATGGCCAAATCATCGAAAAAATCCCCCGCTCCGACCGGTTTCGAAGAGGCGCCGCAGGCGCCGTTCGACGGTGCGCCGCTCAGCGGCAGCGTTGCCGATTGGGTGAAGCAGCTCGAAGCGGATGCAGAGGCATCGAGCGTCGAAACCCAGCGTGAGATCGCTTCGAAGGCCGGCAAGCACCGCAAGAAGGTGGAAATCACCGCCGGCAAGACCGCGCGTGGCGTCTCCATGGGTGGGTCGACCGACCCCAAAACGCGTGCCGCCGCCGGTCTCAATCCAGTCTCCGGCCTCGATATCGCTCTTGAGGATGCCGACAAGATTTCGACCGGCGGCGTAACGGCAACGGTAGAAGCCCTGTCGAAGCTGATCGAGAGCGGCAACCCGCTGCATAAGAACGGCAAGATCTGGACGCCGCACCGCCCTGCCCGGCCGGAAAAGTCCGAAGGCGGCATCGAGATCCGCATGGCCTCGGAATACAAGCCGGCCGGCGACCAGCCGACGGCAATCCGCGACCTCGTCGAAGGGCTGCAAAACGGCGACCGTAACCAGGTGCTGCTCGGCGTCACCGGCTCCGGCAAGACCTTCACCATGGCCAAGGTGATCGAGGCGACGCAGCGCCCGGCCGTCATCCTCGCGCCGAACAAGACACTGGCGGCACAGCTTTACTCCGAATTCAAGAATTTCTTCCCGGATAACGCGGTCGAGTATTTCGTCTCCTACTACGACTACTACCAGCCGGAAGCCTATGTGCCGCGCTCGGACACCTATATCGAGAAGGAGAGCTCGATCAACGAGCAGATCGATCGCATGCGCCACTCGGCGACGCGTTCGCTGCTGGAACGCGATGATTGTATCATCGTCGCCTCGGTCTCGTGCATCTACGGTATCGGCTCGGTCGAGACCTACACCGCCATGACCTTCCAGATGAATGTCGGCGACCGGCTCGATCAGCGGCAGTTGCTGGCCGACCTCGTGGCGCAGCAATACAAGCGCCGCGATATAGATTTCACGCGCGGCTCCTTCAGGGTTCGCGGCGACACGATCGAAATCTTCCCGGCCCACTTGGAGGATGCCGCCTGGCGCATCTCCATGTTCGGCGACGAAATAGACGCCATCACCGAATTCGATCCCCTCACCGGCCAGAAGACCGGCGACCTGAAATCGGTGAAGATCTACGCCAATTCGCACTATGTCACGCCGCGCCCGACGCTGAACGGCGCCATCAAGGCGATCAAGGAAGAGCTGAAACTCCGCCTTGCCGAGCTGGAAAAGGCCGGCCGCCTGCTGGAGGCTCAGCGCCTGGAACAGCGCACCCGCTATGACATCGAGATGCTCGAGGCCACCGGCTCCTGCCAGGGCATCGAAAACTATTCACGCTATCTGACCGGCCGCAATCCCGGCGAGCCCCCGCCGACGCTATTCGAATATATTCCCGATAACGCCATCATCTTCATCGACGAGAGCCACGTCACCGTGCCTCAGATCGGCGGCATGTATCGCGGCGACTTCCGCCGCAAGGCGACGCTGGCCGAATACGGCTTCCGCCTGCCGTCCTGCATGGACAACCGTCCCCTGCGCTTCGAGGAATGGGACGCCATGCGCCCGGACACGATCGCGGTATCGGCAACGCCCGGCGGCTGGGAAATGGAGCAATCCGGCGGCGTCTTCGCGGAACAGGTCATCCGCCCGACCGGCCTCATCGATCCGCCGGTCGAGGTCCGTTCGGCCCGCACCCAGGTCGATGACGTCCTTGGCGAAATCCGCGAGACCGCCGCCAAGGGTTATCGCACGCTCTGCACGGTGCTCACCAAGCGCATGGCCGAGGACCTGACGGAATATCTGCATGAACAGGGCGTGCGCGTGCGCTACATGCACTCCGACATCGACACGCTGGAGCGCATCGAGATCATCCGCGATCTTCGCCTCGGCGCTTTCGACGTGCTCGTCGGCATCAACCTGCTGCGCGAGGGCCTCGACATTCCCGAATGCGGCTTCGTCGCCATTCTCGATGCCGACAAGGAAGGCTTCCTGCGTTCTGAGACGTCGCTGATCCAGACCATCGGCCGCGCCGCCCGTAACGTCGACGGCAAGGTCATCCTTTACGCCGATAATATCACCGGCTCGATGCGGCGGGCGATGGACGAGACCAATCGCCGCCGCGAAAAGCAGATGGCCTACAACAAGGAACACGGCATCACGCCGGAATCGGTCAAGGCGAAGATTTCCGACATTCTCGACAGCGTCTATGAGAAGGACCATGTCCGCGCCGATATCGGCGGCGCCTCGGGCAAGGGCTTTGCCGATGGTGGCCATCTCGTCGGTAACAATCTGCAGGCCCATCTCAACGCGCTGGAAAAATCCATGCGCGATGCCGCCGCCGACCTGGATTTCGAAAAGGCGGCACGGCTGCGCGACGAGATCAAGCGCCTCAAGGCCGTCGAACTCGCCGCCATGGACGACCCGCTCGCCCGCGAGGAGGCGAAGAGCCTCGAAAGCCGCGGTTCTGCACCGGGCAAGCGTGCACCGCCAGCGCCGGATTCCCGCTCCTATTTCGCCAAGCCGAGCCTTGACGAAATGGGTCCGGGCGGCGATGCCGGCACGCCGCTTTTCCGCAAGAACACATTGGACGAGATGACCGTCGGCCGCACCGAAAAGCCTGTCACAGGTAAGGTGCCGGACAAGCCGATCATCCGGGCGAAGCCGGGTGTCGGCTCCTATGAGGATGCGGTGGACGAAAAACAGCGCAAGGGACGGACGAAAGGCAAGACGGGCCGGCCTGGGCGATAAGGCGACAGCCGCCAAAGTCTGCTAACCGCAGCTGCCGGCTTATGAGGAGTGACGCCCGGCAAGTATAGAATGACGCCTTGCTGCCGGGGCAATGGCTCCTACATGCCGGCACATAGGAGGCCCACGGCGGGACGAAGGTATTCGTCACGGTGGGAAGCGACAGCAACCACGGGAGAGAGACCGATGCCAGAAGCTTTAATCGTTCGTCGCGAGACCCATGTCTCCGCGCCGCCTGCGGCCGTCTTCGCGCTGCTGACCGATCCCGAAAAGATCCTGCGCTGGATGGGCACGGAAGCCAGGACGGAGCCGCAGCCGGGCGGCATCTATCTCGTCAATGTCACCGGCGCCCGCGTCGCGCGCGGCTCCTTCCGCGAAGTCGTGCCGGTGCATCGCCTCGCCTACAGCTTCGGCTGGGAAGGCAGCGAAGAAGTGCCGCCGGAGTCGAGCCTGGTGGAGATCGATCTGATCGAGCAGCCCGACGGGACGCTGGTGCGCCTCACCCATTCGGGCCTGCCGACGCCGGAGCAATGCGAAGCCCACGCAAAGGGCTGGGCGCATTATCTCGACCGAATGGCGGAAGTGGCAGCCGGACGGGATCCGGGTCCGGATGTGATGCGCGGTCACGACGGCCAGAAACAATAATGCCTTAGGGCTGCTCCATCCGGCTCGATGGCTTGAGGAACAAGGAAGTCACCGCCCAGGGACAATAATTTCGCGCGCTGGAACTTGATGATCTCAGCGCTGTCGGGAAGGTTGCGCCGGCAAGGATGACAGCTCGCGAGCGGCGTGGCATGATCGCTGCATGGATTTACCCGCCCCCCTTGCCTGGCTGGTCGACGAAGCCGGTACCGCGCTCAGCCCCGAACGCTTCCTGGCCGATCTCGGCGGTCGTCTGCTGGCCGTCGGATTGCCGCTGACTGGCGGCGCCCTGACGCTTGCGGCGCCGCATCCTATCATCACCCAGCGTTCCTGGCTTTGGCGAGCGGAGACGGGCACGGTGATCGAAGCCCTCGGCTTCGCCGGCACATCGCTCGGACAGGCCGGCCGCGACTGGCTCGGCGAACTCGGTCCGACATGCGAGGAAACGATCGGCACCGCGCCCGGCAATTCCGTGCTCGCCTGGGCCGGAACCCGGCCCTTCACCTCCCCCGAAACGGACAGGCTGCGTCAGGTCGCGCGCTTTGCCGCCGCCCCCCTGGCCGGCCTTGCCGCGCGGGCCACTCTATCGACCCTACTCGAAGCTTATCTCGGCCGCAGAAGTGCGGCGCGCGTGCAAGCAGGCGCGCTCAGCCGCAATAGCGGCGAGACCATTCGCGCAGCGCTGCTTTGCGCCGACCTTCGGGATTTCACGGCTCTCTCCGAAGCGACGGAGCCGACTGTCGTCATCTCGGCCCTCGACGCCTGGTTCGATCGCGTCGCCGGCGCCGTGCATGCCTTCGGCGGCGAGGTGCTGAAGTTCATCGGCGATGGGGTGTTGGCAATCTTCCCTGTCAATGAAAGGCCGGCGGAAGCCTGCGAAGCGGCACTGCGCGCCGTCACCGCCATCCGCGCCGGCATGGTGCATCTCGACGCGACCCGGGCAAACCAAGGCCTGCCGCCGCTCCCCTTCGGCGCCGCGCTGCATTTCGGCGACATGCTCTGGGGCAATATCGGCGCCGCCGACCGCCTGGACTTCACCGCCATCGGCCCCGCCGTCAACCTCGTCAGCCGGCTGGAGGGGCTGTGCAGGCCGCTCGGCCGCACCGTGCTGATCTCCGGTGCGCTTGCGGCGGAGACGACGACGCCGCTGGTGCCTTTAGGGGATTATGAGCTACGGGGGATTGCCGAGCCTTGTTCGGTGTTTACGTTGGCTGAGAGCTAGGTCCGCACCACCTGCGCTGCAATACATCGTCGTCAAGCTCGGCTCTCACGGCGGCCTGAAAATGCGAAGCTCCGCCTGTAATCCAGAAGTTTTCCGTCGTCGTCGCAAGAAACTCCGCAAAAAGCTTGGAAGCCTCCTGACGACGCACGCCTCCAACGATCTCCACCGTTCTCGAGAGGTGTCTTGGAGGCGAATTTACCAGCCTAACGTGAGCGCATCCGCCATACGCATCGGGCATAGCGAAAACAAGCCGCGTTATCGGCAAGTGCATCATCGTACCGAAACACATGATGCAAGACTCGAGTGTCGTATACAGCGTCAGGCCATCGTTTCGCGAAAAACTATAGTTTCCCTTGAATACCTGATGAAACAAATTCATTTCCGCATGATTCAAATGATTCGAAACCATGGTTTTATGAGAGCGTCCCAAAACCTTGTTTTCCATGCATAGAACTGCGCCTACGGGAAACACGCCTTCATTCAGCGCGATCCGGGCTTCATCAAGTGCGAGACCCATCATGTATTCGTCACTCGATTGAGCCATGTAATTCCCTCAAATCCCGCATTAAAGTTTGTGCCTAAGATAATGGCCTTCGTTACAGCCGCGTGACGATTTATCGCTTCTTCGATCATCGCCGGCGCCTTCTCGTCAGGCAACGAATACATTTATCATGTAACTTCGCCGGCGCCTGAGGCACCAGCCTCTCGTCAACCCCTTGAAATTCCCACCCTATCCTACCCGTTCCCCACCCGGCCCTAATATTGCCCCTTGCCTTTTTCCACAAACCCTGTCACCCATATGCATGCTCGGGCATTTGCATGCCGGTGACTGGACTGATTTGGTGATCCGCTTGCGACAGGCAGCGGTTGGGTCTTCTGACCCGCGCAGACGTTCTTTCCCCGTACGTGACTTCTCGACTGGCTTTCGCATGTCGCGGAAGCAAAGCCGTCCGGGTTTATCCGGATAAACTAAGACTGATGGGTAAAGGACTATCCCCCATGGCCACCAAGGGCACCGTAAAATTCTTCAACCAGGACAAGGGTTTTGGTTTCATCACTCCTGACGGCGGCGCAAAGGACGTTTTCGTCCACATCTCCGCTCTTCAGGCTTCCGGCATCCAGTCGCTGCGCGAAGGCCAGCAGGTCACGTTCGACACCGAGCCGGATCGCATGGGCAAGGGCCCGAAGGCTGTCAACATCCAGGCTAACTAAGCCCTGGGTGACTGCCTGAATGAAGTTTCGGACGGCGCGGTGCAAACCGCGCCGTTTTTCGTTTGTGAAGATAGCACCCTCGCCCTGAAGCAAGCCTGGCTATGCCCTTTACCGCAAGCCCGTTGTCTGCCCTGGACCATCCCAACATTCCGTCATCCTCGGCTTGA
This sequence comes from Rhizobium aureum, assembly GCF_030182495.1. NCBI lineage: Bacteria > Pseudomonadati > Pseudomonadota > Alphaproteobacteria > Hyphomicrobiales > Rhizobiaceae > Rhizobium > Rhizobium aureum. The sequence goes on from NZ_JAQJCI010000017.1 coordinate 59,935, forward strand.
CCCGAGGATCCAGGCACAAGCCTCACCGTCTCCTCTGCGAAAAGGGATACACTCGCAAAGCGAAACCAGCACTCTCGTCGATTTAGACGCGCCAACGTGCCTGGGCGTGGATCCTCGGGCCAAGCCCGAGGATGACGGGTGAGTGGTGATCTTTTTAACACTAAACTACTTCCTCAACTCTCAGCCGATCACCCGCTTAGGTGGGGCCGACAGCTGCCCTCGAAGGACGAAGGCAGTTGGAATCATCGTCACCTCAAGCGCTGACCCGCTCGGAATGCGCGCTGAAATCCACTGCTGCGAAGGCCACCGCAATCACCTCCGGCCCCGCCCCCGGCTTGTTGGCGTCGGTGGAGAGGATCTGGCGATAGCGGCGCGAGCCGGGCAGGCCGGTGAAGAGACCGACCATGTGACGCGCGACATGCTGCAGACGGCCGCCGTTGGCGATATGGCGCTCCACATAATCCATCATCCGGTCGCGCAGCGCGTTCCAATCGGCCTCGGTGGCCGGTTCGCCATAAAAGCGATGGTCGACATCGGCAAGGATCGCGGCATTCTGATAGGCGGCGCGGCCAAGCATGACACCATCGACATGGGCGAAATGCTCTTCCGCCTGATCCAGCGTCTGGATGCCGCCATTGATGCCGATGAAGACCTCCGGCCAACGCTGCTTCATGCGATAGACGATGTCGTAATCCAGCGGCGGTATTTCGCGGTTCTCTTTCGGTGACAGGCCCTTCAGCCAGGCCTTGCGAGCATGGATCCAGATCGCATCGGCGCCGGCATCGAGCACGCGCGTCATCAGCTCCGGCAAGGCCTCTTCCGGCTCCTGCTCATCGACGCCGATCCGGCATTTCACTGTGACGGGCGCCTTCGAAACCGCCTTCATCGCTGCGATACAAGATGCCACCGTCTCCGGCGTCAGCATCAGGCAAGCGCCGAAGGTGCCTGACTGTACCCGATCCGAGGGACAGCCGACATTCAGGTTGATCTCGTCATAGTTATAGGCTTCCGCGATCCGCAGCGCCTCGACAAGCTTGGCCGGGTCGGAGCCACCGAGTTGCAGTGCAACGGGATGCTCGCTGACATCATGCCCCAGAAGCCGGTCGCGCGGCCCATGGATGATCGCGTCGGCCACCACCATCTCGGTATAGAGCAGCGCATGCCGGCTGATCTGCCGATGCAGGTACCTGCAATGGCGATCCGTCCAGTCGATCATAGGGGCTACCGCGAAGATCTTGCGGCCGGTTTTCAGCGCGTCGCTATACATGGGAAACCTTTCTGATCCGCGCTCTACACCAAATCCCTCAAAAAGGCCAGTTTTCGTGGCAGTCACAATGATGCTAGTTTGTCCGGACGGAGTCGGAGGGCAACAGGCCTTCCCAAGAAAGAGCAAGAGTTTCGAAAGCCGATATGAACGCCCCATTGACGACAGTCATTCCGCCGCCCGCCCCTGTCCTTCTACCGATCGAGGGTGAGACCGAGTTTTTCCCTGTACGTCGTGTCTATTGCGTCGGCCGCAACTATGCCGACCATGCCATCGAGATGGGTCATGACCCTACCCGCGAGCCGCCCTTCTTCTTCCAGAAGAACCCGGACAACCTGCTGGTCTCCCGCGATTTTCCCTACCCTTCGCTATCGTCCGACGTGCATCACGAAGTGGAGCTTGTCGTGGCGCTGCGCAGCGGCGGCGCGAACATCCCGGTCGAACAGGCCCTGGATTGCGTCTACGGCTATGGCGTCGGCATTGATTTCACCCGCCGCGACCTCCAGGGTGAAGCCAAGAAGCTCGGTCGCCCCTGGGAAATCGGCAAGGCCTTCGATCATTCGGCCCCCATCTCCGCGCTCGTACCCGCCACTCATGTCGGCCATCCCGACAAGGGCGGCATCTGGCTGATGCGCAATGGCGAGGCTGCCCAGAGAGGCGATCTCTCTCAGATGATCTGGAAAGTGCCGGAGATCATCGCCGAGCTCTCCAAGCTCTTCACGCTCGCACCGGGCGATATCATCATGACCGGCACGCCCGCCGGCGTCGGCCCCGTTGCGCGCGGCGACCGGATCAGCTGCGCCGTCGATGGCGTCGCCAATCTTGTGCTGAACGTCGTCTGATCGAGGAGGATCGACCATGCCCATCTACGCCCTTGCCGGCTCGACGCCGAAAACACCCGAGCCGGGCCGTTACTGGATCGCGCCGGATGCCAGCGTCATCGGCAAGGTCGAGATCGGTGAAGATGTCGGCATATGGTTCGGCGCGGTGCTGCGCGGCGATAACGAACCGATCGTCGTTGGCAAGAACACGAACATCCAGGAAGGTACAATGGTTCATACCGATCCGGCCTACCCGACCATCATCGGCGAAGGCTGCACGATCGGCCATCATGCCATCATCCATGGCTGCTCTATCGGCAACAATTCACTGATCGGCATGGGAGCCACGATCCTGAATGGCGCGAAGATCGGCAATAATTGCCTCGTCGGTGCCAATGCACTCGTCACGGAAGGCAAGGAGTTCCCGGATGGCTCGCTCATCGTCGGCGCACCGGCAAGAGCGATCCGCACGCTGGACGAAGCCGCGATCGAAGGCCTGCGCCGCTCCGCGCGCAACTATGTCGCCAACTGGCAGCGCTTCGCCCGCGATCTTAAAAGATTAGATTAGGAATTTCTTATAAATTCTTGGCAAGTTGGAATAAACCGCGGTTTGCAATTCAAGCAGCGCAATTTGCGCAATGACCGCGAATTTCGATGGTCGACTTTTCCGCCTTGAACTTCTGCGATTTCAGCCAGTCCATCAGCCGATGATCCACTTCGTCGTCGTGGAACTCGATCACTTGACCGCAGCTCTCGCAGATGGCGAAGGCGACAAGGCCGTGGCTGTGGCAATCCTCATGCGGATGGGCGCAGGCAACGAAGGAATTGATGCTCTCGAGTCGGTGTACCACGCCATATTCGAGCAGCTTATCCAGCGCGCGATAGACCTGAAGCGGCGCGCGGAAACCCTGATCGCGCAATTTGTCGAGAATAGTATAGGCGCTGAGCGGCGCTTCCGCCTTGGTCAGAATATCGAAAACGAGGGACTGGTTCTTGGTGAGCATCGGAGTGGTCATGACGACTGTCCTCTCGGTTGCGCCGCTGGCGTGCCGCCCCTGCGAACGAGGGGCAGCAGACTGAAGATAAACAAGACGAGCGCCGCGACGACGATGGAAGGCCCGGATGGCGTGTCGTAGCGCAGCGATCCGAATAGCCCGCCGACAACGGCGATAGCGCCGAGCAGCGAAGCCAAGATCGCCATCGTTTCCGGCGCGGCGGCAAAGCGGCGTGCGGTGGCCGCGGGGATGATCAGAAGCGCGGTGATAAGCAGGATACCGACGATTTTCATGGCGATCGCGATCACCACGGCCATCAGCAGCATGAAGAGAAGCCGCGCGCGCTCCGGCCGCAACCCTTCGGCTTCCGCGAGTTCGGGATTGACCGTCGAAGCCAAAAGCGGCCGCCAAAGCCAGGCGATTGCCGCCAGCACGAAAATGCCGCCGCCCCAGATCACCGCAATGTCCGACTGGCTGACGGCCAGTATGTCGCCGAAGAGGAAGGCGATGAGGTCGATCCGCACCCAGCTCATGAAGGCGACAATGACAAGGCCGATCGCCAGCGTTGCATGCGAGAGAATGCCGAGCAGCGCATCCGCCGACAGCGCCTGCCGCCTCTGCAGCAGCAAGAGCAGGATCGAGACGAGCGCGGCAACCGCAAAGACGGAGAGAGTCAAATTCAGCTGGAAAAGCAGCGAGAGCGCCACGCCGAGCAGTGCCGAATGCGAGATCGTATCGCCGAAATAAGCCATACGTCGCCAGATGATGAAGCAGCCGAGTGGCCCAGTCGTCAGCGCCAGCCCAACGCCGGCGACGACGGCGCGCAGGAAGAAATCGTCAAACATGGCGCTCTCCCTCGGCATGGTCATGGCCGTGATGATGATCATCGTGATCGTGCTCATGATGGTGATGGCCATCGTCAGCATGGCAATGGTCCGTAATCGAACCGTCCGCATGCTGCACGCGGCCATCCGGCAGATGCGTATGGTCGTGATGATGGCTGTAGATCGCCAGCGACTGCGCCGCCCGCGTTCCGAAGAGCCTGACATATTCGGGACTCTGGCTAACGGTCTGCGGCGTGCCGCGGCAGCAGACATGGCCGTTCAGGCAGACCACCGTATCCGTCGCCGCCATCACGACATGCAGATCATGCGAGATCAGCAGGATGCCACAGCCCTGCGAATTGCGGATCGACTTGATGAGATCGTAAAGCGCGATCTCACCGTTGAAATCGACCCCCTGCACCGGCTCGTCCAGCACAAGCAGATCGGGCTTGCGGGCGATGGCACGCGCCAGCAGCGCCCGCTGGAATTCGCCGCCGGAAAGATGCTGCACCTCGGCTTTGGCGAGATGCGCGATGCCGACTGCTTCAAGAGCAGCGATCAGCTCGCGCTCAGGCAAAGGCCCGGTCAGCGTCATCAATCGCTGCACGCTGAGGGGCAAGGTCCAATCGATGGCGAGCTTCTGCGGCACGTAGCCGACCTTCAGATTGGCAATACGGTCGACGCGCCCTTCGTCCGGCTTCAGCACGCCGATTGCCGTTTTGGCGCTCGTGGATTTGCCGGAGCCGTTCGGGCCGATCAGGGTGACGATCTCGCCGCGGCTCACGGAAAAATCGACGCCGCGCACCAGCCAGCGGCCGCCGCGTCGGACGCCGACATTATGGAGCGACACCAGCGGCCGGTTCTTGCTGTCGAGGGAAGAAAGCATGAAATTTCCAATTGCACTATTGCGCCATGCTATCGCACACGTTATAGCATAACGCAATTGATGTAATAACATAACAGACCCATTCAAGGGCATTTCTAGCATGAACGCAGCAAAAGCTTTTATTCCCCTCGCCGCCACCCTCCTGCTTTCCGGCCTGCTTGCCGGTACCACTGCGACGGCAGCCGACGCACCAAAGGTCGTCGTCTCCATAAAGCCGATCCATTCGCTTGTCGCCGCGATCATGCAAGGGGTCGGAACACCTGATCTGATCGTTGACGGCGCCACCTCGCCACATACCTATGCGCTCAAGCCGTCGAATGCCCGCAGTCTCCAGCAGGCGCAGGTGGTTTTCTGGGTCGGACCAGGCATGGAAGCCTTCCTGGAGAAACCGCTCGCATCCCTCGGCGCCAACGCCACCGTCGTCGAACTCGACGATGCGCCCGGCATCACCAAGCTCAAATTCCGCGAAGGCGGCGCCTTCGAGCCGCATGACGACGGCGATGAAGCGGCGACCGGGGAAAACCATGCACATGATCATGGTGACCACGATCATGATCACGGCGAGTTCGACACCCATCTCTGGCTCGATCCACACAACGCCAAAGCGATGGTCGCCGAGATCACCACGTCGCTGGTCGCAGCCGACCCTGCCAATGCACTGACCTATGAAGCAAACCAGAAGGCTCTGAACGATAAGCTCGATGCTCTGGATAGCGAAATCGCCGCTGCCGTCGCGCCGGTGAAGGACAAACCTTTCATCGTCTTCCACGACGCCTATCAGTATTTCGAGCATCGCTATGGCGTGCGCGTTTCCGGCTCGATTACGGTTAGGCCGGAAACCATTCCGGGCGCACAGCGCGTCGCCGAGATCCACAGCAAGGTCGCCGATCTCGGCGCGACCTGCGTTTTCGCGGAACCGCAATTCGAACCGAAGCTGGTCAATGTGGTGCTGGAAGGTACGCCCGCAAAATCTGGTGTCCTCGATCCTGAAGCCGCAACGCTGCCGCAAGGGCCGGATCTCTATTTCGACCTGATGCGCGGTATCGCAAGTTCTCTGAAAGAGTGCCTCTCCTGAATAAGGCTATGTAGCGCCGAAGGAAGCGAGCCCTATGCTCGCTTTTTTTATCTTACCAGATGTAATGATATTACATTACGAGCGAGGTTATCATGAACAAGAAGCTTCCGGTCACCGTCCTCTCCGGTTTCCTTGGCGCCGGCAAGACGACGCTGCTCAACCATATCCTCAACAATCGTGAAGGCTTGCGTGTCGCCGTCATCGTCAACGACATGAGCGAAGTAAATATCGATGCGGCGCTGGTGCGCGATGGCGGCGCCAATCTCTCGCGCACGGAGGAACAGCTCGTCGAGATGACCAATGGCTGCATCTGTTGCACATTGCGCGACGACCTGCTGAAGGAAGTCCGCCAGCTCGCGGAGCAGGATCGCTTCGACTATCTGCTGATCGAATCCACAGGCATTGCCGAGCCCCTGCCCGTTGCCACCACCTTCGAGTTCCGCGACGAGGATGGCAGCAGCCTCTCCGACGTTGCCAGGCTTGATACGATGGTGACCGTCGTCGATGCGGCCAATCTTCTTGCCGACTATGGTTCGACGGATTTCCTGGCCGACCGAGGTGAAACCGCCGGCGACGGCGACAACCGGACCATCGTCGATCTCCTGGTCGAGCAGATAGAATTTGCCGATGTCGTGATCCTGAACAAGGTCGGTTCGGCAACGGCTGGACAACGCGACGCCGCCCGCAAGATCATCGTCGGCCTCAACCCCGATGCTCGTCTCATCGAGGCGGATTTCGGCGCGATCGAACCGACGGAGGTTCTCGGCACCGGCCGCTTCGACATCGATCGAGCCGAGACCCATCCGCTCTGGTACAAGGAACTGCACGGCTTCAAGGATCACGTTCCCGAAACGGAAGAATACGGCATTCGCTCCTTCGTCTACCGCGCGAAAAAACCGTTCGATCCCACGAAATTTCAAGCCTTTCTCAATCGCTCCTGGCCGGGCGTCGTCCGCGCCAAGGGCTTCTTCTGGCTTGCAACCCGGCCCTTTTATGTCGGCGAGATGAGCCAGGCCGGCGCGCTTGTCCGCACGAGCAAGATGGGTCTCTGGTGGGCTGCCGTGCCTGAGGATCAATGGCCGCGCGATCCCTCCTTCAAACGCGCCCTCGCGCCCTATCTCGATCCGATTTGGGGCGATCGCCGCCAGGAATTGGTATTCATCGGCGCCGACCCGATGAATGAGAAGCAGATCACGACCGAGCTGGACGCTTGTCTTGTCGAGGCGGATCGTTTCACGCCGGAACGTTGGCGGGACCTGCCCGATTCCTTTGCAAGCTGGAACGGGCCGACGGCATGAAAAAGCCGAAAGTGATCAGGTTTCGCTGCCAATGCTTCGAGTGCGGGAGCGATGACACTCCCGAGGACGACGGATTGCGATCCGCTGCGGCCGAGCCGGACCAGACAGACAGAAAATCAGGCGAAACGAATCCTCGCCTGATGACGGATGTGGTCGGAAAATTGCTGTTTGGGGCCTGAACGTGCGTTCAGGCCACCAGCATGCCAGTGGGAACGGCGATGATCTCATGCATGACGAGTAGCGCGCCGATCACCTCTGTCTTGGCACGCAGCGGCGTCATCGTGCAGTGAAGCACCTTGCCGGACTCCACCTGACGAAAGGATGGATAGAGACACTCCACCTTCTCGCCGGCAAAGCAGGCATCGAGCTTCGCCTTCACACTGCTTTCGAAATAGTCGGAACCGATGAATTCGGAGATATGACGCCCGACGAGCTCCATCGGTTTCGATTTCAGAAATTCCGAATTGGCCGCGTTGCTGTAGAGATAGCGATAGTCCTGCGTGACGACCGCAACGCGATCCGGCAAGCTATCCAGAATGACATCGTTCAAAACGCTGCCTTCCCCGAATCCCAACTCATTGTCGAGACTGGTTTTCTCACTCGAAAATGCCCGTAGGACTTCGCTGGCCGCTTGGTTTGCGCCACCGAAATAACGGTCGATCAGCACCGAAAGCGAAGCGGAATTATGCATCACTCGCGACCGATCATCCGCTTCTTCCCGGATGAGATTGTTCATGAACTGGAGCTGCATGTAGATTTCGAGCAGACTCGTGGCCTTATAGGCCAGGATCGCCGCGATAAGTGGCTCTAATTCGCTATCAAGCGACGCTACAAGCTCATCGTCGCCAAGTTTTATCGCACGCTGAATCTGATTACATTTCGTGGAGAAGGCATGAAAGAGTGCCAGCAAAATTGCCCTCCTGTCCCTGAACACAACAGGACGCAGGGGCCTCGTTTCCCGGCGTTGCCATGCCCAAGGATATTCAGTTTGGTGTCCGCATTCTCACCAAACTTTCTACATTGTGAATTAACATGACTTACCTCCACTTTCAATCCGGATGAACGGAAGTTCTCGGGAAAGGAGAATTTTCTGGAAAGCAAGGCTTACCGACAGCAACGACTGCATGAAAGACAGGATGCAAATCCGCGCACAGATTCGTCGCGCACGCGCCGGAATTCGGGCCTAGAAAACGGTTTTCTTGATATTCCAGCGATCGTGATACCAGAGCCACTGCTCGGGATTTTCCCTCACCCAGCTCTCCACCTTGTCGTTCAGCATCTGCGCCGTTGCCGTCAGATCGAGACCGCCGGCCTCGTTGCGCGGCATCTCTAGCTTCGGCTCGATTTCCAGCCGGTAGCGATTGCCGGGCAGCCGGATGCAGCGGGCCGGGTAGACCTCGCAATTGAACTGGCGCACAAGTTTCGGCAAAAGCGGATTCGTCTTCACATCCCGGCCAAAGAATCGGGTTTTCAGGCCCTTGCGAAATTTCTGATCGACCAGCACGCCGACACCGCGACCCGCCTCCAATTCTCTCGCAAGGCTGAAGGATGATCCGGCGTGGGACGGTACAAGATTGCCCATGCGCTTGGCGCGAAAGTCAAAGACCTTCTTCGCGACATAGGGGTTGTTCGGCGGACGGAACAATACGGTCACCGTCAGGCCGAAAGCGGCGCCCGCGACAGGCAGCAGCTCGAAATTGCCGGTATGTCCGGTAAAGACGATGAACGGCCGAGGATTGTCCCTGAGATCGAGGAAGATCGGAATGCCTGAAACTTCGATTCGCCCGGGCTTGTCGCTATGGGGATCGAAGTCGAAAAGCCGGTCGAGAAAGACATATTCGGCCGCGAGCCGGCCCATATTCCCCCAGCTTGCGCGTGCGATCTCCTCGATTTCGCTCTCGCTCTTTTCCGGAAAGGCATTGCGCAGATTGGTCAGCATCAGCTGATGCCGGCGCATGCGCGGGCCAATCCTGCGGGTCAGCCGATCGGCAAAATTGATGCCCGCATCTGCCGGAAACAGCTTCAGGAAATTGAGAAATCCGAAAATGACCTGCGCCACCAGCCACTGCCGGAAATTTCTGAGCGCAAGGACGATCCGGGTGATGAAAAGCTTCACGCGGCTCAGTCCATCTTCAGGATGATCTTGCCGAAGATCTGGCGCGATTCCATCCGCTCCAGCGCTCGATCGATATCATTGAAGCCGACTTCGGTATCGATCACAGGGTGAACGAGGCCGCGCGCCATCTTCTGCATGGCATTGGCCATGTTCTCCATGCGGCAACCGAAGGAGCCGAGCAGCTTCAATTGCTGCTGGAACAGCATCATCAGATTGATATCGGTCGAAACGCCCGAGGTCGAGCCGCAGGTGACGAGACGTCCGCCACGCTTCATGCAGAGCATGGAGCCTGCCCACGTATCCTTGCCGACATGTTCGAAGACCACGTCGACCCCCTTCTTCTTCGTCAGCTTGCGCACGACGCCCTCGAAGCGGTCGGTGCGGTAATTGATGACGTGATCGGCGCCGAGTGCCTTCGCCTTTTCGATCTTGTCATCGGAACCGACGGTGGTGATCACGGTGCAGCCGATCTTCTTGGCAAGCTGGATTGCGGCGGTACCGATACCCGAGCCGCCCGCGTGAACGAGGATCGTCTCGCCCGGTTCGAGCTTGGCATTGTCGAAGAGCATATGCTCGACGGTGCCGAAGGTGACGGGAGCAAGGGCCGCGCCGATCGCGTCGACGCCGGGAGGCGCCGGGACAAGCAGGCGAGCCGGGAGATTGACCTTCTCCTGCGCGAAACCATCGAGATGGAAGCCGTGCACACCGCTGACATGTTCGCAGAGATTGTCGCGGCCTTCTCGGCAATGGCGGCAAAGCCCGCAGGTCTGCGCACCGTAGATCGATACGAGCTGCCCAGGCAGGACGTTGGCAACGCCCGGGCCGATCGCTTCGACGACGCCAGCAGCCTCGGCGCCGATGACCAGCGGCATCTTGCGCTTGGCGAACGCCATGCCGCGCCATCCCCAGACATCGATATGGTTGAGCGCGACGGCCTTGACGCGCAGGGTCACCTCACCTGCGCCCGGCGCATCCGGCTCCGGCAGATCGGTGATCTCAAGTTTGCGGTCGTCGATCAGTTGCAAAGCACGCATGGCAAAGTCCCTCGCCCCTCGGGCGCAGTTGTATTCTGTTTTTCAGACGTCCGATTAAGCCGGTTCAAGCGCCATGACAAGGCTGGCATTCTGGCCGCCGAACCCGAAAGAATTCGAAAGAACGGCATTCACCTGCTTTTCACGCTTCTTGTTCGGCACCACGTCGAGGATGATCGACGGATCCGGATTGTTGTAGTTGATGGTCGGCGGCAGAGTGCCGGTCAGCATGGTCTGCAGCGAGAACACCGCTTCGACTGCGCCGGCCGCCGTCAGCGTATGCCCGATCATCGACTTGTTCGATGAGACGGGGATGTTCGGAAGCCGCTCGCCGAAGACCGCGGACATCGCACCATATTCCATCTTGTCGTTCTCCGGCGTCGAAGTGCCGTGAGCGTTGATGTAGCCGATATCGGCCTCTGCCATGCCGGCATCGGCAAGTGCCGCCCGGATCGTCGCAATCGCCGGGCCGCCATCGGGCGAAGAGCGCGTGCGATGGAAGGAGTCGGCCTTGTCGCCCGCACCCTTCATGATGCCCAGGATCTTCGCACCGCGCGCGACTGCCGCTTCGAGCGATTCCAGCACCAGCGTCGCCGCCCCTTCGGCGATGACAAAGCCGTCACGATCCTTGCTGAACGGCTTGGAGGCCTTGGTCGGCGGATCGTTCTGCGTCGACAGCGCCGACAGCAGCGAGAAGCGGATCAGTGCTTCGGCACTCAACGAACCATCGGTCGCAACCGTCAGCGCCCGCGTCGTGCGGCCCTGCCGGATCGCCTCGATACCGAGCTGAATGGCGGTCACACCCGATGCACAGGCTGTCGACAGCGTCACCGGCAGGCCGCGCGTGCCAAAGCGATCGGCAAGGCGTTCGGAAATGGCGCCGAAAAGTGCCGCTTCATGGAAGGCCGGATCCGGACGCTGGCGCATGGCCGCAAGGAAACGCTCATAGGCGTCGCCCTGATGATCGGCCGGCGGCGAGCGGTCGGCGAGCTCGAAACGCGCGCTCCATTCCGGCTCGATCGGCGGTGCAGCCAGGAACAGCGGCGCGTCGAAATCGCCAGAAATCCCGGCCTGGGCCAGCGCTTCGATGGTTGTTTCGCGGGCGAAGGCGTAGGAGCGCTCGACAGCGTTCGGGACGGGAATATCGATGAAATCCACCGTGCCGGCGATACGCGTCGAAAGGCCGTCCGTCGGGAAGCGCGTGATACCGTGAATGCCTGACGTGCCGGAGGAAAGCGCGTTCCAGTTATCCTGCAGGCCCTGCCCCAGCGACGTGATGATCCCCATGCCGGTGACGGCGACGATCGGACGTCCAAGATGATCCTTGTAAGCGGTCATATCCTGCTCCTCACGCTTCAGCGGAAATTACGGCGATGCCTTCACCGCGCGAATGCCCGACGGTCGTCACCACAGCCTTGCGAGCACCCGTCGCCATCGGCTTTTCATGCGCGGCATCGAAGGGCGGCACCTTGGCCTGGCTGGCGACGGCGAGCGCCGCAAAGGCGAGCCCGAGCGGGAACTGGCTTTCCAGCCCGTGTCCGGAAATACCGGAATAGGCGCGGATGGCCGAGCCCGGAAGCTGCGCCTCGAGCACCGTCTTTTCGCGCTGGGCCAAGCCGGGGATGGCCGTCGTGCCGGAAAAAACGACTGTCGCGTCGCCCGACGCCTGCTTGGCTGCCGGTGCGAGCAGGCGCTCCAACCGCGCTTCGAACTTGCCCTCGTCGCGCCGGCCGCGATCGCCCTCGACGGCATCGATGGTTGCATAGATATGCGCGCCGCGGCCTTCGGCATGGGCACGCGATTCAAGAACGAGGAAGGCGCTCAGCGATCCCATGATCATGCCGCCGTCTTCCGGCTTGCGCGACCAGACGGGATGCCAGTCACCCTGAGCGTGGGCATTGATCGCCTCGATCAGCAGGATCATGTCCAGTCTTTCAGCGGAAAAGGCGCCCCCCACCAGGGCATGGCTCGATTCGCCCGACTTGATGCGATGAAAAGCGGTCTCGACGGCGGAAATACCAGCGGCTTCCTCACCCATGAAGGTGCGCGACGAGCCCGTGACCTTGTGGACGATCGAAATATTGCCGGCAAGCAGGTTGGAAAGCTGCGCCAGGAACAAAGTCGGCCGCAGTTCGGTGGTCAGCTTCTCGTTCAGAAGCAATTCGCGATCATTGCGCTGCAGGCCTTCGTTGACGATCAGCGTATCGACATTGATGTCGCGCTCGCCGCCGCCGGCTGCAACGATCATGTCCATGGTGCCGCAGGCTTCCAGATCGTCCTTGAAGCCGGCGTCGTCAAGAGCAAGGCCGGCGGTGAAGACGCCAATGCGCTGCCAGTTTTCCATCTGGCGCTGATCGCCCCGCTTTGGAATCTGTTGCGACCAATCGATCTCAGGCAGCGGATGCACGGGATAGGGCTTGAATTTCTCGGTTTCGACGATGGTCGCCGGCGCCTTGTCCGCCTTCAAAAGGGCGACATGCGCGTCCTTGCCAACGCCCTGACAGGTAACGATGCCGATACCCGTGATCACCACATCATTCTGAGCCTTGCTCATTCATCAATCCTCTTCGAATGCGGCGGCGCCGAACAAGCCGGCAGCATCAACCGTTGGCGGCGATGGCGTCGAGAAGCCCGACTTCGCCTGCCCGCTTGCGCACGATATCGCCAAGCGGCAACTCATTAAACGGCATGGTCCGCAGCTTCAACTGCGCATCGCAGACCTTCTTTCCGGCGATGGTGATGCGCGCCTTGGTGACGGCGAAGCCCGAACCGTCATGCTCGAGTTCGGCCTCGATATCAAGTTTGGCTTCCGGCTCGACGAACGTCCGCATCTTGGCACCGTCCACCGACATCAGGAATGGCATATAGGCGAATTTCGTCGCGGCAAGCACGAGCATGCCCGAGGCCTGCGCCATTGTTTCGATCAGCAGAACACCCGGGACAAGCGGCATGCCGGGGAAATGGCCTTCGAAAACCGGGCTTTTCGCCGGAACGACGGAATGCGCCTTCAACAGGCCCTTGGACAGATCGACCGATTCGACCCTGTCGATCATCTGGAAATATTCCAGCAGCATTAACGCCTCCGCTCCAACCCGATAACGCAGCATGCGTCGGGCGGGATACGCTATTTAAGAATGAAACCGCCCGGCCGCCATGTTCAGGGGCGGCTGGGCGTCAAAAAATGCAAGGATGTTGCTCAGCCCTTGGCGGCGCGCAATTCATCGATCTTGGCGCAGAGATTCTTCAGGACGAAGTACTCTTCGGTCGAGACCTTGCCTTCGTTGACTTCCTGCGTCCACTTCTCGAGCGGGATCTTGATGCCGAACTCCTTGTCGATAGCAAAGACGATATCCAGGAAGTCCAGGCTGTCGATACCGAGGTCGTCGATCGTGTGGCTATCCGGGGTGATCGTGTCACGATCGATTTCGCTGGTTTCAGCGATGATGTCGGCAACTTTGTCAAATGTAGCAGTCACTGCCCATACCTCTTGAAATAATAATTCACCCCCTCATAGGGAAATCCATATCAAAAGCCAATGGTTTCCACCAGAAACTCCGGCAATTTGGCGAAGCACTGTTGCGCAAACAGCAAAGTGACGATCGCGTCACAATTGCGGAATCAAGGGCGACATGCGCGCAAGATGCGGCAGTATTGCGGCTACAGCGAAGCGAAAGGCTTGCCGCGTTGCGGCGCTAATCGCTGATCACGATGCGGGTATTGTGAAGCCCCGCATCCGACGTCATCGCAAAGAAAGTGGCGGCGTTGCGTGTGTCGAGCCGCACGCAGCCATGCGATGCCGGCCGGCCAAGTCGCCTCACCTCGTAAGTGCCGTGAATGGCATAGCCGCCGTTGAAGAACACGGCATAGGGCATCGGCGCATCGTCATATTTCTTCGAGCGGTGATCCCTGGACAACCATTTGGCGGTATAGGAGCCGACAGGCGTCACATAACCCGTGCGAGCCGTCGATACGCGCCAGCGATATTTAAAAGCCCCGTCCTCGGAAACGGTCATTGTTTGCGATCGAAGATCGACCACTGCAAGAACAGTTCCGGCATGAGCCGAAATGGCATGAAACTGCATGAACAGACATGCCGTTGCTACGAATGCGACACGCTTCATCTTGCCCCCTCCGACTGTTTGCTTCCTTCCAGAGCAATTCAGACGATGGGGAATTCTATCGCTATGCTAATTATACCAAATTAATACATATAGTGAGCGATTGCTTAATTTAGGGGCGCTCACAGCAGCAGCAGAAATCCCAAAAAGGCGAGAAATGTCAGCATCGAGCATGCGGAATAGAAGATGGAAATACCGGCTTCGATATCGCTGACGGTAGCGGTATCGCGGCCGGAACCGTTGATCATCGGTTCACGCACGAGTTCCCCGCCATAGATTCTCGGACCGGCGAGCTGGATATCAAGCGCGCCTGCCATGGCGGCCTCCGGCCTGCCGGAATTGGGCGAACGGTGCAGTCCGCCGTCCCGGACCCCGATGCGGATCGCATTTCCAAGCGCGGAAATCCCCCGCTTGGCCAAGGCTCCGGCAGCAATCAGCAGAATGGAGAGCCGTGCAGCCGGCCAGTTGGCAATATCATCCAGGCGCGCGGCGGCGCGGCCGAAATCTATATAGGTCTCGGACTTGTGGCCGATCATCGAATCGGCGGTATTGAGCATCTTGTAGAAGAACAGGCCCGGAAGGCCGAAAAAACCGTACCAAAGGGCGGGGGCAACGACGCCGTCGGAAAAATTCTCGGCGAGGCTTTCGATGGCCGCGCGGCAAATCCCGGGTTCATCCAGCGTCTCGGGGTCGCGGCCGACGATGCGCGATACGGCCAACCGACCGCCTTCCAGACCGTCCGCACGCAGCGCACGCGATACCTCGCCGACATGATCGGCAAGGCTTTTCTGCGCCAGGAAAACCGCCGCGAGTATCGCTTCTGCCAATATGCCAAGCCAGCCGAAGAAGGCGAGAAATCCATGAATGGCCCAGCCGGCGATGGCAGCTCCCATGAGCAGCGCGACGATGGACATGATCCCGTTGCGGCGGCGGAGCACTCCGGGCAGATGCTTTGCATTGAACCGGCCGTCGAAATATGAAATCGCCTTGCCGAACAGCACGACCGGGTGCGGAAAGCGCTTCCACAACCAGTGGGGATCGCCGACGATACGGTCGAGCAGCAAGGCAAGGACCAGAATGAGCAAATGTTCGTCGGCGGTCATTGCGAATAATCCTTTAGAGCATGATGCCGAAAAGTATTTGAGCGGTTTTCGGACACCATCATGCTCTACTTCTTTGTTTCTAGAGCGGATTCAGATTTTAGGTCGAACAGACCTAAAATCATCCGACTCTAGCACCCCGGCGAGTCTTTGATCAGCCTCCTCGTCCGGGGTCAGTCCGAAGCGCAGCCAATTGCGGGCGTAATCGAACTTGCGGACCAGGATACGATGGCGGCAAAGATGCGTATATAGGCCCTCGGCGCGGTCGTCTGCAACCAGTGCAAACAGGGGGGTGCCGCCGGCGATCTCAAGCGCCGATCGACGAAGAACTCCTTCCAGCGCCGAATACCGTTGAAGAATGCGGTTTCGGATGGCGCCTGTATCGCCTTCCATGAGCGACGCGGCGATCGAAAGAGCCGGCCCGGAAACCGCCCAGGGACCGAGCCAATCCTCGAAACGGGTTAGGATCGCGGCCTCGGCAATCACGAACCCGAGACGAAGGCCGGCCAGGCCGAAAAACTTTCCGAACGAACGGAAGATGATGAGATTCGGCATCGAGGCGGCAAAAGGCGCCACGCTCGCTGCCGGCTCCATATCGCCGAAGGCCTCATCGACAAGAAGGCTCCCCCCTTGGCTCCGTAGCCTGTCGTGCAAATCCCGCAACTGCTCGATGGGCAGTCTCCGCCCATCGGGATTGTTGGGATTGACGGCAACGACCAGCCTGTCGTCGGCGGTGAGTTCGGCAATCGTCGAAACCTGGCGGACCCGCAGCCCCGCCAGCGTAAAGGCTCTCGCATATTCGCCATAGGTCGGCGAGAGGATCGCGACGCTGCCACCGGGAACCAGCCTCGGAAGCAATTGAATGACGGACTGCGTGCCGGGAACCGGCAAGGGCAGAATATCGCCGCTGCGGTAATAGTTCCTCGCCGCTTCCCGCGCCCGCTCGTGCAAATGCTGGTCAGGCAACCTGTGCCATGCCGCGACAGGGATTTCCGGCAGCGTCACCGGATTGGGATTGATGCCGGTGGAGAGATCCAGCCATTCCTCCGGACGACCGCCATATTGGCGTGCCGCAGCCGTGATGCCGCCTCCATGGACGATCCTGTTGGTCATACGGCGTCACCGGCGAGATCGATCAAATGCATGTAGGAGCCGGCAACGTTGCCACGCTGCAAGCCGGCGGCACCGAGATCGTTATTGAGCGCATCCCTCACTGCAAACAGACGGTCCGCCTCACCTTCCGAGACGATGGTCGAATAATGAAACTCATGGGCCGTCATCGGCTTGTCGAAAAAAGAGCCGGCAAGCGGCACCACGCGCCGATAGCCTAAATGACGCTGCCGCTTCTCATAACTGGTGACCACGGGCAAGAGGCTCAGCATTTCGTGGCGCGCACCTGCCGCATCTACAAGCCCCTCGCCGAGCACCATATAGCCGCCGCACTCGCCATAGATGCGCACCCCGCGGGAAGCCGCCGTCTTCACGCCATCCCGGAAATGCTGAGCGGCAGCAAGCTTAGGGGCGTGCAATTCCGGATAGCCGCCCGGCAGATAGATGGCATCGGCATCGGCCGAGGGGGCTTCGTCCGCGAGCGGAGAAAAGAAGGATATTTCCGCGCCACGCTGCTTCCAACCGAGCAGCATATGCTCATAGCAGAAGGCGAAAGCGATATCCCGCGCGACCGCAATGCGCTGGCCGAACGGCATAAGCCGCGCAATATTGGCCGCTGAGGTGCGAACGAGATGCTGGTGCGCCGCCCTCAACAGCAGATCGAAATCGCAGGCTTTCGAGACGACCTCGGCAGCCGCCTCGATAAACTGCTCCAGTGCACCGTGCTCTCCCGCCTGCACAAGACCGAGATGCCTCTCCGGCAATGCCAGGACGGCATCACTGCGGATAACCGCGACAACAGGCATATGCACCGCATTCAACGCCTGGCGCAGCATTCTCTCATGCCTGTCGCTGGCGACGCGATTGAGCACGACACCGGCAATGCGGATATCGGCACGGAAATTGGCAAAACCGGTAACGATGGCGGCAACCGATTGCGACATGCGCGAGCAGTCGACGACGAGCACGACGGACAAGCCAAGCAAGGCGGCAAGATCCGCCGGCGTGCCCGTACCGTCAGCAGCACCGTCGAACAGGCCCATCATCCCCTCGGTGACGAGCATCCTTCCGCCGGCGCGATGAAGTGCCGCGTTAGCGGAAATGAGTTCGGCGCGCATGGCCCAGGGATCGAAATTGAGGCAGGCCGATCCGACCGCTGCCGCATGAAAGGCGGGGTCGATGTAATCCGGTCCGGCTTTGCCGGATGCGACCGCGACACCCCTGTTTCGCAGTGCTCTCAGCAGACCGAGTGTAAATGTGGTCTTACCGGAGCCTGATGAAGGTGCCGCGATCAGAAGCCCGCTCATGCCGACACCTTGCGTCCGCTTTCGCCGGGCCTTTCAGCGGCCGGCACCAGCGTGCGGCCGGATAGGGCGCCAAGCCAATCGAGCGATGACCGCAATTTCACCACCTCGCCGACGACGACGATAGCCGGCGGCTCGAGACCGGAAGCTTCGACATCAACAGGCGCTCGCCCGAGCGTCGTCTCCAGGACTTGTTGAGAGGATGTCGCCGCATTGCAGACGAAGGCAACGGGTTCGTCCGCCGAACGGCCGGCGGCAATGAGATTGGCGCTGATCTGGGCGATGTGCTTCATCGCCATATACATGACGATGACGGGCGATCCCCTGCCGATGGCCTCCCAATTGATGGCGTCTGGCACAACACCGGACGAATCATGGCCGGTGAGGAAGGTGACGGCGTGATTGACGTCGCGATGGGTGACGGGAATGCCGGCATAGGCCAAACCGCCGATCCCAGCCGTAATGCCGGGCACGATGCGGAAGGGAATTCCGTGCTCGACGAGTGTCAACGCCTCCTCACCGCCGCGCCCGAAAACGAAAGGATCGCCGCCCTTCAGGCGCAGCACGCGCTTGCCTGCCCGCGCTAGCTCCACCAGCCGCAGAGAAATATCCCGCTGCTTGGCAGAAGGCTTGCCGCCGCGCTTGCCGGCATATTCCAGCACCACACCCGATCGGGCGAGCTTGAGGCAATCCTCGTTCACCAGGGCGTCATGCACGATGATATCCGCCTCAGCCAGCCCTTTGGCCGCCAGCAGGGTCAGGAGCCCCGGATCGCCCGGCCCGGCGCCGACGAGCCAGACGGAGCCCGGCTCCAAGGCCGGCAGAGTGGAAAAAGCGGTATCGTTCATCCCATGTGTCCTATGCCCGGATGGGCGAAATTGCAATGTTGAGAACGGGATAAGACAGCCTCGGTTCGACATCGTTCCCATTGCCGACATTACGCCATAGGACTGCCCAGCGTGAGCGATAGCACGCTATGAGCTTTTCCAACGGCGACAGGAAATGAAAAACCTATTGATTGATCGTATGACATTCCGGACTTGGTATGTCCGGAAACTTAAATAGGCCCACAATAAGCTGAGGAAATGGCTCTTCAGCGAGATGTGAAGGGGGCACGCGCCCCCTTCAGAGAGAATTTAATGTCTGATCTTGCCCAGGATCACGTCGCGGATCAGATCGACGACCTGCTGTGAGCGAATGCCGGTGCAGACGATCTGGCTCGGCAGATTGTCCCAATCGCCCGGCGGGAAATGACGGCCGTTCGGCTTGACGATCGTCTGACCATCGGCAATGCCGCCGCAGACGACGCGGACCGAACCTTCGATCGTGTCGAACAGCTCCGGCGCGACGACATAGACGCAGGCGCAGCTGTCGTGCACCATCATGCCGTCTTCGACGGCGTGCTTGTAGAAATCGATATAGGATTGCGATAGATCCGACAGCAGCTGCACCGAAGGTCCGCCGTCCCTCGCCATATCGGCCAGATAGCCGCGGCTCATGGTCGTCACCGCCGTCACGTCGAGGCCCACCACGACCACTTTCCAGGCCGCCGTCATGACGAAATCGGCGGCTTCCGGATCACCGTGAATATTGGCTTCCGCAACCGGAGAGACATTGCCCGGCACATAGAAATTGCCGCCCATGATGACCACACCCTTCACGAGCTTGGCGATATCCGGATCGTGCTTCAGCGCCAGAGCCAAATTGGTCATGCGGCCGACGGCGACCAGGGTCACCTCGCCCGGATTGGCGCGAACGGTGTCGATGATGAACTGGTAAGCCGGCCGCGGATCGGCCGGCAGGTCGATCGTATCGGGCACATCGATGTCGCCGAGGCCGTTATGGCCGTGAACCATTATCGGCCACGGCCGCTCGTGCCGCGAAGGATCGAAAGTGACGCTGGCGCCGCGCGCAACCGGACACGCAATATTCCACTCGCGCTTCAGGAACAGCGCATTGCGGGTCGTCGTATCCACTGAGGCGTTGCCGAACACCGTCGTCACGCCAAGAAGGTCGATATCCGGGTGACGATGCAGGAAGAGAAGCGCCATGGCGTCGTCAACGCCCGGATCGGTATCATAAATGACCTTATGCATGATTTTTCCTTACCAACATGCTGAATAAGCTTGATCTTTCGGAATTTTCGTCATCGCGGATCGCGCTTGAACTACCGGCATACACGAGAACCGCAGACGGCGAAATGCCCCACCGATATCGCACGGACCATTTAAGTCTGACAGCGTTAGCCCTCAGGCAATTCTAGCGATCGCCGCCGTCGCAAAACTGGATTTGATCTTCGGGAGCACAAGCTCCGAATCCGGCCCGGCCGCCGCAAGCGCCGCAGCTTCCGCGACGCCATGACAACCGGTATGGGCGAAAACGAGTTCGGACGGGTTCTTCAGCCTGGGTGTCTCCCGCTCCAATGCGGCCGCCTTGAAGAAGCGGACTGGCAGACGGAAATGCGTGGCGGTCTCGAGGATCGCCTGCTCATTCATGCGCGTATCGATCGACACGACGGCCAGAACCTGCTGGCTCCCGATCCCAACCTCCTGAAAAGCTCTTTCCGCAAGCATCCGCACGTCGTTCCAGTCGGTGCCGCGCTCGCAGCCAAGACCCAGAAGATAGCGGCGGGTGGAATTGGCATAGGTCGTCATGTTCACTCCCAACAGCATCAACCGATATCACAGCTGTAACGAGCGCCTTTCGACGCGTCAATTTCGCCTGGTGTGTCTCGATAGCAATTGCCTTGCGACAAGCGAAGTGCCAGAAGGCCGCTGATTTCCCGCCTCCGAGTTCCCCGCCTTGCCAGACATTACAGTTCAACTCCTGCTTTTGCTTTTTGCCGCCGCGTTCTTCGCCGGTTTCGTCGATTCGATCGCCGGCGGCGGTGGGCTGATTACCGTGCCTGCCATGCTGCTGGCCGGCATTCCGCCGCTGCAGACCCTTGGCACGAACAAGGTGCAGTCGATCTGCGGCGCGGCTTCGGCAACGATCGCCTATGCCCGGCAAGGACATGTCGAGCTTCGCGAGCAGCTTCCGATGGCGGCGATGGCTGTGATCGGAGGCATGCTCGGTGCATTGCTGGCGACCATCATGCCGAGCCAGGTTCTGCGCATCATCCTGCCCTTCCTGCTGATCGCAATTGCGCTCTATTTCGCCCTGAAACCCAACCTCGGCGATGTCGAAAAGCATCGGCGCATGAGCGCCAGACTCTTCGGCGTAACGTTCGTGCCGCTGATCGGCTTTTATGACGGCGCCTTCGGCCCCGGAACCGGTTCGTTCCTGATGCTCGCCTTCGTCACACTCGCCGGCTTCGGCCTGCTGAAGGCGACGGCGCATACGAAGCTGCTCAATTTCGGCTCGAATCTTGGTGGCCTGATCGTCTTCATCTCCTCCGGCGCCATCCTTTGGAAGGTCGGTCTGACGATGGGGCTCGGCCAATTCCTCGGCGCGCAGCTCGGCTCGCGGCTTGCCATGCGCATCGGTGCGAAACTGATCAAGCCGCTGCTCGTCATCGTCTGCATAGCCTTTGCGATCAAGCTGCTGGCGGATCCCACCCATCCCGTCAGGATCTGGCTTGGGCTGTAAGAAACGCGCCTTTGATTACCTCCGACGTAATTGATAGTGCTTCGGTACGCGCCGATGATCGCCCTGCCTGAACGGTTCAGGCGATCCAAAGGAGTTGACCGATGACTGACGCGAACACCATTGCAGACCGCTATATCGCCATCTGGAACGAGGCCGACGCCGAACGTCGCCGCGCGCTCATTGCCGAGGCATGGACGGAAGACTGCAGCTATGTCGACCCGATGATGCACGCGGACAATCGTGAAGAAATCCACGCGCTGGTCACGGCGGCGCACGAGCGCTTCCCCGGCTTCCGCTTCACACTCATCACGAACGGCGATCGCCACGGCGACAATCTTCGCTTCTCCTGGGGCTTCGGTCCGGCCGATGCCGAACCGCTGATCAAGGGCACGGATTTCGCCATCCTCGAAGGCGAGCGACTGAAATCCGTTCACGGCTTTATCGACCAGCTGCCGGTTGCCGCATGATGAACCCGGCCCGCTCTCTCGGCGACCATCTGCGCGAATGGCGGCAGCGCCGCCGCCTGAGCCAGCTCGAATTCGCCCTTGAAGCTGATATATCGCAGCGACATCTGAGCTTCATCGAGAGCGGGCGGGCGCTTCCAAGCCGCGAGATGCTGATGCATCTCGCCGAACGGC
The DNA here is from genome assembly GCF_030182495.1 of Rhizobium aureum. Taxonomy (NCBI): domain Bacteria; kingdom Pseudomonadati; phylum Pseudomonadota; class Alphaproteobacteria; order Hyphomicrobiales; family Rhizobiaceae; genus Rhizobium; species Rhizobium aureum. The sequence continues at coordinate 82,103 of NZ_JAQJCI010000017.1, forward strand.
TCGGCGTACCATTGCGCGAACGCAATCCGATGCTCCTCGCTGCCGGATTTGCCCCGGTCTTTCCGGAGCGCAAACTGAATGATCCGGCGCTTGCTCCGGCACGCCGCGCCATCGACATGCTCCTGAAGGGGCACGAACCCTTCCCGGCTCTGGCCGTCGACCGGCATTGGACGCTGATCGCTGCCAATGCCGCCGTCGCACCGCTGCTTGCCAGCGTGACCGATACCTCGCTGACCGAAGGACCGATCAATGTCCTGCGTCTAAGCCTGCATCCGCATGGCCTGGCGCCTCGGATCGCCAACCTCTCCGAATGGCGTGCGCATCTATTGGAACGCCTTCACCAGCAGATATCGGCAACCGGCGATCCCGTTCTGACAAAACTGCTTGAGGAATTGTTGGCCTACCCCGCACCTGCGGCACCGAAATCGGTGGCTCCGGAACGGGATTTTGCCGGCATCGCCGTGCCCCTCGAACTTGTCACCGAGGCAGGCCAGCTCTCCTTCATCTCGACCACGACCGTCTTCGGAACGCCCGTCGACGTCACGCTTTCGGAACTCGCAATCGAATCGTTCTTTCCCGCGAACTCGCAGACGGCAGAAGCTCTGAAGGCGATGCTGCTGGGCGATTGAACGCCTGGGAAACGATCAGAACTCGACGCCAGGCTGCCCCTTGATACCCGAGCGGAAGGGATGCTTGATCAATTCCATCTCGGTGACGAGATCGGCGATCTCGATCAATTCTTCCTTGGCGTTGCGCCCGGTCAGAACCACATGGGTCATGTAGGGCTTCTCATTCTTGAGGAACTCAAGCACTTCGTTGATATCGAGGTAGTCGTAGCGTAGCGCGATATTGATCTCGTCCAGCAGCACCATGGAGTTGCGCTCGTCCCGGATCAGCTCCTTGGCCTTTTCCCAGGCGGCAGAGGCCGCGGCCACGTCGCGGGCGCGGTCCTGTGTTTCCCAGGTGAAGCCCTCACCCATCGTATGGAACTGGCAAAGATCGGAAAAATGCTTCTCGATGAGGTCGCGCTCGCCGGTCCACATGGCACCCTTGATGAACTGCACCACCGCACTCGGCTTTCCATGAGCGATGTGGCGGAAGATCATCCCGAAAGCGGAGGAGGATTTTCCCTTGCCCTTGCCTGTATGGACGATGATCAGTCCCTTCTCGTCGGTCTTGGTCGCCATAATCTTGTCGCGCGCGGCCTTCTTCTTGGCCATCTTGTCGGCGTGACGGGCATCGTCGTTCTTCGGCGCGCCCGCACCGGTTTCGGCCAATTCGTCGCTCATTGCATTCTCCCTGATATGATCGTTTTCTGTGCCAGCGGCCCGCCGCGCCAAAGGTAGAGCGCGACAAGCGGCTGGTCTTCCGTGCGCATGGCGTGGCGGATGTTGGAGGGATGATGGATGATCTCGCCCGACCAGCGCGGCAGGAATGGCTGCGCGTCCTTGCTCCAGAGCGAACCGTCTGTCAGCGGAATATAGATCTCTTCCGCTTCGTGATGATGATCCGGGTAATGCACACCGGGACCGAGCAGCAGGAAACCGCCGGCCATCTCTTCGCTTGCGAAATGTCCGCGCGTGCCGAACAACTCGACCCAGCCATATCTCTGCAGGAAATCCGCACCGAAATCTGTGATGCTGTAGGTCTGGGCCCAATGCAGCATAGCCGCCGCATTCGAAAGCTTCTCGAAAAGAGCGCCTTCCGCCCCATCGACCGGTCGCTCTAACTCGCGGAGATAGGTAACGACCGGCAGATCGCGCGGTGCTAGCACCCGCTCTTCAGCCGGCCAGTCAAAACCTTGGATAAAATGCTGAAGCATCAGGTCGCTACGCGACAGCAGGTAATCTCGAAAAGCAACCAGAAGCTCGGCGACCGGACTCATTCCGCCGCCTCATTGCCCTTATCCAGGCTTTCGAGATCGAACCGCGCCGAATTGCTTCTCGGCGTCCAGAGCTTGCGATCGATTGCCTCCAGCAGACGTTCCCGCATCTCCCTCAGCGCCGCCGGGTTCTTCTCCGCCATGAAATCGCGCACATGCTGATCGACGACAAAAGCCTGGTAGACGGCCTCGAAGTGATGATTGCCGACAACGCCCGTCGTCGCGGCAAAGGCAAAAAGATAGTCCACCGTTGCAGCGATCTCGAAGGCGCCCTTGTAGCCGTGACGCATGATGCCCTCGATCCACTTGGGATTGACGACCCGCCCGCGCACGACCCGGCCAATCTCCTCTTCAAGCGAGCGGATCACCGGCTTTTCCGGCCTCGAATGGTCGTTGTGATAGATCGAAGGACGCGCGCCGCCAAGCTGCTCGGCCGCCGCCGCCATGCCGCCCTCGAACTGATAATAATCGTCGCTGTCGAGCAGATCGTGTTCGCGATTGTCCTGGTTCTGCACGACCGCCTGGATCGAACGCAACCGCTCTTCGAAGACGCCACGCTCGGCCCTTCCTTCCTCGCCGGCGCCATAGGCATAGCTTCCCCATACGAGATAAGCTTCGGCCAAATCCGCACGCCGCTCCCATCCCTTCTCGTCGATAAGCGCCTGCAGACCGGCGCCATAAGCCCCAGGCTTGGAACCGAAGACGCGATAACCAGCCCTGCGGCTGGCAGAGGCAGCGTCGAGGCCGGCAGCTTCGAGCCGCGCGATCTCGCCGCGCATACGCGCCGCAATCGGATTGTCCGCCGCATCTTCATCGAGCATGCCGACCGCGCGGATGGCCTTGTCGAACAAGGCGATCTGTTCGGGAAAGGCATCACGGAAGAAGCCGGAGATGCGCAGCGTGACATCGACACGCGGCCGCCGGAGCATGGCCGGCGGAATGATCTCATAGCCGGTGACGCGCCGCGAGGTCATGTCCCAGACGGGCTTGACGCCGATCAGCGCCAGCGCCTGCGCGATATCGTCGCCACCCGTGCGCATGTTCGATGTGCCCCATGCCGTCAGGCCGAAGGAAACGGGCCATTCGCCATGGTCCTGAACGTAACGGCGGATCAGCAATTCAGCCGATTTCCTGCCAAGCTCATAGGCGGCCGGCGTCGGAACCGCACGACTATCGACCGAATAGAAATTCCGCCCTGTCGGCAGAACATCCGGCCGCCCGCGTGTCGGCGCACCGGATGGGCCGGGAGGTACGAAACGGCCATCGAGCCCCTTGAGCAGGGCCGAAATTTCGGCATCGCCGCAAGCGAGGATGGAGGGCTGGAGTTTTGAGGCAATCTCGCCGAGAACCATGCGGGTGTTTGGCCAACTTTCAGGGCAGGCTGTTTCGCCATCCACGAGCTTCGCGGCCAGGAGTTCGATGCGCTCGACAGTGTCGCCCTGAGTGCGCCAGGGGGTATCGGAAGCATCCTGCAGGATGAAGGGGCGCGGGCCGGTCCATTCGGCGGCCACGTCGCAGTCAAGCGGATCAAATGGCTTATGTGGAGAGATACCCCCCTCTGTCCCTTTCGGGACATCTCCCCCACAAGGGGGGAGATTGTTCGCTCGCGGCACCTCCTCCGTCCGAAGCGAGATCGAAGCCGCTGATACTGTTGATGGAGAGGCAAAGGAACCAAGCGGCATACTCCCTCCAATCTCTCCCCTTGTGGGGGAGATGTCAGCAAAGCTGACAGAGGGGGGTATCGCACGCTCCACACCCTCAAAAGCATCCCACGCAATCGCCCGCTGCAAACTCTGATCGCCACCCTCGCCCACTCCGCGCGGCACCCTTGCCAGCGCCACCGTCAAATCCGTCAGCAGCCGTCCGGACGGCGAAACGCCGAAGATGTGCAGGCCGTCGCGGATCTGCATTTCCTTGAGGTCGCAGAGATAGGCGTCAAGCTTGCGCAAGGCCTCGTCTTCGCCCTCGCCCTTGGCAATACCCGCATCCTGATCCAGCCCGATATCGGCGACGAGATCGAGGATCTGCTTGCGGAGCAGACGGATGCGGCGGGGATCGCCGCCCGAAGCCTCGTAATATTCGTCGACGAGCGCCTCAAGGTCCTTCAGCGGGCCATAGCTTTCGGCGCGCGTCAGCGGCGGCGTCAGATGATCGATGATGACGGCGCTCGTGCGGCGCTTGGCCTGCGTACCCTCGCCGGGATCGTTGACGATGAAGGGATAAAGGTTCGGCAGCGGCCCGAGGATCGCTTCCGGGTAGCAGCTTTCCGACAGCGCCAGCGCCTTGCCCGGCAGCCATTCGAGATTGCCGTGCTTGCCCATGTGGATGACCGCATGCGCATCGAAGGAACGGCGAAGGAAGGCATAGAAGGCGAGATAGCCGTGCGGCGGCACGAGATCGGGAGAGTGGTAACTCTCCTTGGGATCGATGTTGTAGCCGCGCGCCGGCTGAATGCCGACAAGCACGTCCCCGAAGCGGGCGAACGGTAGCGCAAAGCCGCCATCGAACGCGTAAGGATCCACCGCCGGATCGCCCCAGCGCGCCGTGATTTCATCCTGAATCTGTTTGGGAAGCGACGAGAAGAAATCCTTGTAGTCGCTAAAGGAAAGCCTCTCGCGAACGACGCGCCCATCATGCCCCGAATTCGTCGGACCTTCCGCCAGATGCCGCATCAGTGCATCGCCGTCGGCAGGCAGATCGGCAACGCCGTAGCCTGCCGCCTGCATCGCCTTCAGCACCTCGATCGTACCGGCCGGAGTATCGAGCCCGACGCCATTACCCAAGCGCCCATCGCGATTGGGATAGTTCGCCATAATAAGCGCGACGCGGCGATCTTTAGGCAGCGTATTGCGCAGCCGCGCCCAATTGGCCGCGAGCCGCGCCGTGTAGCGCATGCGATCCGCAAGCGGCTCGCTGGCGACGATATTGGCTTCGACCCGCTCGTCGTAATGAGCCGCAGCCTTGAAGGACACAGCGCGCGCAAGAACACGGCCATCGACCTCGGGCAAAGCCACGTTCATGCCGAGATCGCGGGCCGAAAGCCCCTGCGAAGATGCCTCCCACGCCTCCTTCGATGAAGCCGAGAAGATAGCCTGCAGAACGACAGCGTCGTTGGTTTCCAGCACCGTCGCCTGACGATCCGCACCCGGCGCCGAAACGGCAAAGCCTGTCGCGTTGATGACCACTGCCGGCTTCAGCTCGGTAAAGACACTTTCGAGAATGCCGACGGACACGGCGTCCTTCAGGCTATAGGCAAAGACCGGCAACGGCCGCATGCCCTCGGCAATGAGCGCCTCTATCATGGCCTCGACGGGCTTGGTTTCACCGCTCTGGACGAGGGCGCGGTAGAAAGAAATAGCGACGGTCGGAGGTTCGAGTCCCTCCGGGACGACCACCCCCAAATTGAAAACCCTCCGCCACTCCTCCACGCCGATCACGCCCCGGCCCGGCCACCATATGCCGCCCTTCATCAACGGTACGGCAGGGATCGGCTTCTCGGCACCCGAGAGCATAGCTTCGGCATAGCCAAGAAACGCCCGCGAATTCGTCTCCCCGCCCTCGATCAGATAGGACCAGAGCGCGTTGAGATCATCGAGCGCGACGTTGGAAAATGGCGTCAGTCCCGGATCCGGCTTCGAATCCCCCGGCAGCACCGCAATCAAGGCGCCCTGGCGCGCCGCGCAGGCATGCAGCGCTTCCAGAGCATAATGGAAGTAGCTCGCCCCTCCCAGCGCCCGCACGATGATGAGCTTCGCGTGCCGCGCTGTCCTGTCGATATAGGTATCGACGGACATCGGATGCTTGAGGCTCATCAGGCTCGCAAGCCGAAGGGAACGGTCGCCCTCGCCATGCGCTGCGGCAATCGCCGCAAGCTCGGTATCGGCAGCCGACAGAAAAAGGATATCGCCGGGCGACTGCCCGAGATCGATCGCCTCCTCACCGTCGCTGATCGTTCCCTTCTGTGCCAGGAGGAGATGCATTAGATCTTAGAGTATGCGGCGGCATACCCCCCCCTGTCCCTCCGGGACATCTCCCCCACAAAGGGGGAAATTGTTTGGTGCCATGCCTCACCCCATCGACCATTCGAAGCCACTAAAACCTCGGTAGTCAGCCGTTTCGCAAAAACGTAGTCGTGAGTTCCCAATCTCCCCCCTTGTGGGGGAGATGTCCCGCAAGGGACAGAGGGGGGTATCGCACAGCAAAATCGGGACATCGATCAGACCAGCGCTTCAATCGCTTTGCGAACGATCGTCTCGTCCATCTCGTGCAGGCCGATCACCACGAGCCGGGTCGCGCGCGCTTCACCCGGCGTCCAGGCGCGATCGAAATAGGTGTCGATGCGACTGCCGACGGCCTGAAGCTGCAGGCGCATAGGCTTGCCGGGGACATCGACGAAGCCCTTGAGGCGCAGCACATCATGCTCCGCAATCACGCGCTTCAGCGCATCGACGAAGGCGGCCGGATCGGCAATCGGGCCGAGTTCGACGACGAAGCTGTCGAATTCGTCGTGGTCATGCGGCGTGCCGTCCTCATGCTCCAGTTCATGATGGGATTTGCGGTTGACGATATCGTCTTCCGTGCCAATGCCGAGGCCGAGCAGGACGGCAGCGGGCACGTCACCATTCTTCGCCTCGATGATTATCGGCTTGCGGGCGGTGCGCGAGGCGACCTCGGCGCGCACACGGCCGAGTCCGTCGACGTCGATCAGATCGGTCTTGTTGAGCACGATCAGATCGGCACAGGTCAGCTGATCTTCGAACAGTTCCTCGATCGGGCTTTCGTGGTCCAGCGAGTCGTCCTCGACGCGGGCAGCCTCGACAGCGTCGTGATCGTCGGCGAAGCGGCCGGCGGCAACGGCGGCGCTGTCAACGACAGTGATGACGCCGTCGACCGTGACATGGGTGCGAATGTCGGGCCAGTTGAAGGCGGCGACCAGCGGCTGCGGCAGCGCGAGGCCCGATGTTTCGATGACGATGTGATCCGGGCGCGCATCGCGCTCCAGCAGTTTCGTCATGGTGGGAATGAAATCATCGGCGACAGTGCAGCAGATGCAGCCGTTGGTGAGCTCGATGATGTCGTCTTCCGTGCAGTTCTCCGCGCCGCACCCCTTCAGAACGTCGCCATCGACGCCGAGATCGCCGAATTCGTTGATGATCAGCGCGATCTTCTTGCCGCCGGCATTCTGCAGGAGGTTGCGGATCATCGTCGTCTTGCCGGCTCCCAGGAAGCCGGTGATGACGGTGGCGGGAATCTTTTCCTGATTCATATGGATCAACCCTTCATTTTCAGCGGCAGGCCCGCTGCGATAAAATAAACTTCGGCACTCGCCGCCGCGACCATCTGGTGCAGACGGCCGGCATGGTCGCGAAATTCGCGCGCCATGCGATTTTCCGGCACGATTCCCAGGCCTACCTCATTGGAGACGAGAACGAGCCTTGATCGCGCAGTTGGCAGAAATGCAGTGAGAGCGGCAAATTCCGCCGCCATGTCACGCTCGGCCATCATCAGATTGGTTACCCAGAGCGTCAGGCAGTCGATAAGCACCGCCCGCCTCTCCGCGTCGATAGCCGCGAGCTGCCCGACGAGATCGATCGGCTCCTCATGCGTCTGCCATAGATCGCCGCGGTCGGCCCGATGCTTGGCGATGCGTTCGCGCATCTCGTCGTCCCACGCCTGCCCTGTCGCCACATAGTGACGTTCGAGACCGGTATCCGACACCAGAGATTCGGCAAACCTGGATTTGCCGGAACGCGCACCACCGAGGACGAAGATCGCTTGGGAAATCGAAGCCGACATGCGTTATGCCCACCCCCGTGCGGAAGCGAGGGTCGGCAGCACGTCGCTGGAACCGGGAAACGGGCGTCTACACGCCGAAAACTCGTCTTGCGCCATGACAACCTCCGTGCTGGCAGCGGAACTCGCGTCCCAAAACAGGCTCTGCGCCCGGCACGCATGGCAGGTCTCCTGGCTCGCGGATGAGGCGCCGCGACGGGGGCTGACCGAAGCCGGTCGCCCCCGATCGTGCGCCAGCGGATCTTTCTCGCCTTCCCGGCAATGCATCATGAAAAGGCGGACGATTCGTAGAATAAGAGGCGTCCAGCCCCGGTTGATCATGATGCCACACTAGTGGCTTTTTCGATTTGCGCCTGCCCCGCCCCGTTCGCCCCATGCGAACCATCGACGGAATCGGCTTCAAACCGAACGAAAGACCCTGACCGCTCTACAGTCGCGGGGTCGGCTGTGATGAGAACGCCCGGGTTGGGTCCGTCCCTTCACATTCCCTTTTCATCCCATGCGGCAGATCGCCGCCCGGGAACCATTCGTTATACGGGCAATGATTAGGCTTTCACCGACTTCAAGTCAATCAAGGGCATGGATGCGATGCCAAACGTCCCGATTGCGAAATTGACCTGACATTCCCGCAAAATCAGCGGCTTTTTTGCCGCATTTCTTTGATGTTAGAAGTCTATAGAGGGTAAGCCCTCACATTCGAAAAAACATATCGTTCGTTCCCAATGCTGCAGAAATTCCAACCGCGCCGCCTCGGCGTCTTCTCCGCCCTGTTCGATCTCGGTCGGTTCAGGGCATTGCTGCGCCGTGGCGAACTGGGACTTGTTTTCGCCGGCGCGCTGGTGGGAATAGCCTCCGGCTGTGCCGTAACGGCGATGAGCTTCATCTCCCGCAAACTTCACAGCCTCATCTACGGCATAACCGACTATGAGCGCCTGAGTTCGGCGGCGGTGGCGATTCCCGACAAATCGGTGTTGCTGATCGCGCCGATCGCGGGAGGCATTATCCTCGGTATCCTGCTCTATATATTATCGCGCACACGCAAGAAGCCGATGGTCGACCCGATCGAAGCCAATGCGCTGCACGGCGGTCGCATGTCGCTCACCGACAGTATCCTCGTCGCCGTGCAGAACCTGATCTCGAATGGATTCGGTGCCTCCGTTGGCCTCGAGGCAGGCTATACCCAGCTTGCCGCCGGCATCGCCTCGAAATTCGGCTACAAGATGCAGATGCGCCGCGCGGACCTGCGCATGCTCGTCGGCTGCGGCGCCGCCGGCGCGATTGCCGCCGCCTTCAATGCGCCGCTCACGGGCGCCTTCTACGCCTTCGAGCTGATCATCGGCACCTATTCGATCCTAACGCTGACGCCTGTCGTCGTCTCGGCATTGATATCGACGATGATCGCAAGGCTGCTGGCCGGTGACGACTTTGCCATCGATATCGGCCATATCGGATCGATCGCCCCCGCCGATTATCTGCCGGCAGTTCTGCTCGGCGCCTTCTGCGCCGGCGTCGGCGTCCTGATCATGCAGGGCGTCGCCTGGACCGAGGAGCTCGCACGCAAGAGTTCGATCGCGCCGCCCTTCCGCCCGGCGCTCGGCGGCCTTGTCGTCGGGAGCCTGGCGCTGATCTCCCCGCAGGTTTTGTCAGCGGGACACGGCGCCCTGCATCTCAACCTGTCGACGGACGTGACGTTCGGGGCCCTGGTGGGGCTGTTCCTCCTCAAATCGCTGGCCTCTGCTGTCTCGATCGGCTCAGGCTTCAGAGGTGGTCTATTCTTCGCATCTCTGTTCATGGGTGCGCTTCTCGGCAAAATCTTCGCCTATTGCGCCCCCTATTTCGATCACAATGCGCTGACGCCAGCCGTCTATGCCGTGGTCGGCATGAGTTCGCTGGCCGTCGCGATCATCGGCGGGCCGCTGACGATGACGTTTCTGGCGCTGGAAATTTCCGGCGACTTCCCGATTACCGCCCTCGTGCTGGCCGCCGTCATCACATCCTCGCTCGTGGTCCGCACCACCTTCGGCTATTCCTTCGCCACCTGGCGCTTCCATCTGCGCGGCGAAAGCATACGCAGCGCCCATGACGTCGGCTGGATCCGCAATCTCACGGTTGCCCGCATGATGCGCCCCGACGTGCATACAGCCAGCATTGACATGAGCATCGAGGAATTCCGCAAGAATTTCCCGATCGGCTCGGCCCAGCGCGTCATCCTGGTCGACAAGAACGACAAATATGCAGGAATGGTCCTCGTGCCCGACGTCTATGCGAGCCCGGTCGAAAAGGATGACGAGGAACACGGGCTTTCCGATTTCATCCAGCTGCGCAATGAATTCCTGCAGCCGCAGATGAACGCCAAGCAAGCGGCCGCCATGTTCGAGCAGACCAAGAGTGAAGCGCTCGTCGTCGTCAACGATCTGATCGAACGCAAGGTAATCGGCCTGCTGACAGAAAGCTATACGCTGCGCCGCTACAGCGAGGAGCTCGACCGCCGCCGCCGGGAAGTCTCGGGCGAACTCTGAAGCAGATCACCGACCTGAGTTTTATCGAACCAGGCTGTCGAGCCAGGCAGGGTCGAGCACGCTCTCCAATTCCCCGGCAACGTCGTCCAGCGCCGCATCGACGCTTGCTCGATAATCCGTGCGCTCACCGGCAAGGCCAAAGCTCGCGAGCAGCTTTGCTCGATAGGCATCGCTGCTAAAGAGCCCATGTAGATAGGTGCCCATGATGCGCCCGTCCGGCGATATGGCTCCATCGGGCCGGCCGTCAATGACAGTCGAGGGTCGTTCACAGTCCGCCCCACGCGTTACCCCGAGATGGATTTCATAGCCCGACAACGGCACGTCATATTCCCTGGAGACGGCCTTGCTGTTGCGCACCGTCTTTTCCGGCGCCATTTCCGTCTCGATATCCAGCAGGCCCAATCCAGGCGTCTCGGTAACCGATCCCTCGATGCCGAGCGGATCGTAAACGGTATGGCCGAGCATCTGATAGCCGCCGCAAATGCCGATGACGCGGCCGCCGCGACGCACATGTGCGGCAATGTCGCGGTCCCATCCCTGCTCGCGCAGATCGAGCAAGTCACCGATCGTGGACTTTGAACCCGGCAGAACCACAAGCCCCGCATCGGTAGGCAGATGCTCACCCGCCCGGACAAAGACGAGATCGACATCGGGCTCGGCCCGCAACGGATCGAGATCGTCGAAATTGGCAATGCGCGACAGCACGGGCACGGCGACCTTCAACGCGCCGGAGGAGCCGCGCGCCAGCCGCTCCAATACGACGGAATCCTCGGCCGGCAGGCGCGCGGCCGCTTTGAGCCATGGCACGACGCCATGGCATTGCCAGCCCGTGAAGCCGCCGATCGCCTCGATGCCCTCTCCGAACAGGGAGACGTCGCCGCGAAACTTATTGATGATGTAGCCGCGGATCATCCGGCGATCTTCTTCCGGCAGAATATGGTAGGTGCCGACCAGCGATGCGATCACGCCGCCGCGGTCGATGTCCCCTACGAGTACGACAGGAACGTTTGTCCGCGTCGCAAAGCCCATATTGGCGATATCGCCCCGTCGCAGATTGATCTCGGCGGGAGAACCGGCCCCCTCGACGATGACGAGATCGGTTCCGGCACGCATCGCGGCAAAACTTTCAAGCACCGCGCCAAGCAGCTGCGGCTTCAGCGCCTGATAATCCCGCCCCTTGGCATTCCCCCAGACCTTGCCCTGCACGATAATCTGGCTGCCCGTCTCCGATTGCGGCTTTAACAGCACCGGATTCATGTGAACGGATGACGGCACGCGCGCCGCCAGCGATTGCAGCCATTGAGCCCGGCCTATCTCGCCGCCATCCTCGGCAACGGCGGCATTGTTGGACATATTCTGCGGCTTGAACGGACGGACCCTCACGCCCCTGTTGGCGAACAGCCGGCACAACCCCGCGACCAATACCGTTTTTCCGACATCGGAGCCGGTTCCCTGCAGCATGATCGCCTTTGTCATTCCCCACCACCTCGATATGCTGCAGCCACTGGAAACGCGGAGTTTCGCCTTGATTTTGCCACTATGCTCAACGGCTGGAAGCAGCAGTCCAGATACAAAAATGCATCACTTCGAAATATGCTCTGTTTGCGACATTGGATGACGATTTCATCCGTTGTGAGTTACGCTGGAGAGGATTATCTCCGTCGCGAAAACAAACAACGAAATGGGCCGCCCCGGCTCGGAGGATACCCCAATGCTCTTCATCTTCAACAGACAGAATTCCATCCAGATCGCGTGGAATGGCAAGCTTCCAACCCACCGCCCGGAGAACCGCCTGCAGCAGCTCGACACCCGCTTCGGGACCGTCGGCTTCATCCGCACCTATAACGTCGGCTGATCTCCGGTCAAGCCACGGGCCTGCGCACATCAAGCCGCCATGCGACCGCATCGGCGGCTTTAATTTTGACTTGAAACGTGAGATCGCATCGCCAGGTGCCCCGAAACGGTACGGCTGAAACGCGAAAACCGCGCGATCCGGAGATCAACGCGGCTTGCCAAAAAACGCCGGCTTCCCTGCACATACACCGCAAGGTTCGCTTTCTCCGGGACGCGATACCTGATCCGAAGAAGCAGCGGTGTGTCCCCCGCCACGTCTCGATTGATAACCCGACATCGTTACCGTAGGGTTATTAAGTGCTTAAATTAGAGTGAATCTGAAATTTTTTCGAAAATTCTCTTCTTTGCATTGAGAAATCGCAAAGGCCGCAAATTGAACATAAAACGTCTTTCAGGGACGCGATATTTGAGCCCCATTTAACTCCGCACCCAAGGAAGCGCTTCATCGAAGCCTCACATTGCCTGTTTTGCAGCCATGAATAGCAGAAAACAGGCTAATTCAGATGCTTATATCAGCTTCTCCAAGAGACGCGATAACTCCGAATGGCCGGCAGGCTGTTGATTTATTCATTCAAATCCTTAGGCTGCCTTCTGTCGATGCAAGAAACATCCGGCCGCGACAAAGTTCCGCGGTCGCAAAAAGACCAGATGCACGACGGCAGCAAGGGGACCGTGCTCGCATCGTCAGCGGTGTAGGAACGGTTGCGGTAGGACCACGCTGACAGGGGATCGACAGAAATCGAAAGCGTTTGGGGTCGATTTCCGCCACGCAACGAAAAATTGGGAGACAATACCAAATGAAGAAGCTACTCGCTTCCGCCATCCTGGCATTCGGCGCCTATGCTTTGGCTGGCTCGGCGCAGGCTGCAGAATGCGGCAATGTATCGATCGCCGAAATGAACTGGGCATCCGCCGGCGTCGCAGCCCAGGTCGACAAGATCATTCTGCAAAACGGCTACGGCTGCAACGTGACGCTGGTGACCGGCGATACGCAGCCGACATTCACCTCAATGAACGAAAAGGGTGAGCCGGACGTCGCTCCGGAACTCTGGGTCAACGCCGTGCGCACTGCACTCGACAAGGCCGTATCCGAAGGCAGCCTGATCGAAGCAGCACCGCTCCTGAGCGATGGCGGTGTCGAAGGCTGGTGGATTCCGAAATTCGTCGCCGACGCCCACCCCGATATCAAGACCGTCCAGGACGCGCTGAAGCATCCGGAGCTCTTCCCTGCGCCGGAAGATGCTTCCAAGGCTGCGATCTACAATTGCCCGTCGGGCTGGAACTGCCAGATCTCCACAGCCAATCTCTACAAGGCGCTCGGTGCCGAAAAGCTCGGCTTCACGCTGGTCGATACCGGCTCCGCCGCGGGCCTCGACGGTTCGATCGCCAACGCTTTCGAAAAGAAGACCGGCTGGCTCGGCTACTATTGGGCTCCAACGGCCATCCTCGGCAAGTACGAGATGGTTCGCCTGAGCTTCAATGTGCCACACGACAAGAAGGAATGGGATGCCTGCACGTCGCAGCAGGATTGCGCCAACCCGAAGGTGAACTCCTATCCGGTTTCGGACGTCTATACCGTCGTAACCAAGTCCTTTGCCGAGAAGGCGGGCGTCGCCATGGATTACATGAAGACCCGCAAGTGGGATAACGGCACCGTCGGCAAGGTTCTCGCCTGGATGACCGACAATCAGGGTACCAACGAGGATGGCGCCAAGTACTTCCTCAAGACCTATCCGGACATGTGGACCAAGTGGGTCGCCCCGGAAGTCGCCACCAAGGTGAAGGCTTCGCTCTAATCGTGTCGTGGAATCGGCGGCTGGCCAGCGCCTGCCGCCGATTTCGTATTCGCCGGAATCGACAGCGGCGGCTCTCATTGCTGACGGGATGACACGCCGCAAGGTCGCAACGAGTGCAGATCAGAGAAGGCAAATACTGTAAGAATTGAAGGGCAGCCTGAAGAACCGGTCGCAGCGCTGCAATGCCATCTGCGCGTGAAAGCCACACGCCGGACCAGGACAGAACCGGACCAAGAAGGGGAAATACATGGCTATCCAGTGTACGATCCTGCCGAGTGTGCTCTGCAACTTTCCGGCAATAGATGAATCGCTCATACGTCTTGCGCGCAAGAATATCGATGACGGGTTTCGCGCATCCGTGCGCGCCTACGGCAACATCATCGATGCCGTCGTGCAGCCTCTGCAGTGGTTTCTGAATTATCTGGAATGGGCTTTTACCAATACGCCCTGGTTCATCGTGCTCGTCGTCATGATGCTCGTCGTCTATGCCGCAAGCCGTAACCTGAAGATCGTTTTAGGCACGGCGATCTCGATGATCCTCATCGGCGTCTTCGGCCTTTGGACCGACACGATGGTAACGCTTGCCATGGTGACGGTCTGTACGCTCATCGCCATCGTCATCGGCCTGCCGATCGGCATTCTGATGGCGCGCTCCGACCGGCTGCAGTCGATCGTCAATCCGACCCTCGACGTGATGCAGACCATGCCGAGCTTCGTTTATCTGATCCCCGTCGTCGTCATCTTCGGCATCGGCAAAGTCCCGGGTCTTATCGCCGTTGTCATCTATGCCGTCCCGCCGATGATCCGCCTGACCAATCTCGGCATCCGGCTCGTGGACAAGGAAGTTCTGGAAGCCGCCGACGCCTTCGGGTCGTCGCATCGCCAGAAACTGTTCAACGTGCAGATCCCACTGGCGCTGCCAACCATCATGGCAGGCATCAACCAGACCATCATGATGTCGCTCGCCATGGTCGTCGTCGCCTCCATGGTTGGGGTCGGGGGGCTTGGCAAGAACACGCTGCAGGCGATCAACAATCAGTTCTTCACTGTCGGGTTCCTCAACGGTTTCGCCCTGGTTGCCATCGCCATCATTTTCGACCGCACGAGCCAGGCCTATGGCAGACGGCTCCAGAAGCACTCGGAGGTCATTCATGGCTAGTCACGCGATACAGATAAAAAGCCTCTACAAGATCTTCGGCCCGCGCGGACGCGACTATGTCGACCAGGTCAAGAACGGCTTGGGCAAGGCAGAGCTCAACGAGACGCATGGCCATGTGCTCGGCCTGCAGGATATCAGCATCGACATGCCGGCCGGTGCCATCACCGTCGTCATGGGCCTTTCCGGCTCGGGCAAGTCGACGCTGATCCGTCATATCAACCGGCTGATCGAGCCGACCGTCGGCGAAGTGCTCTATGACGGCGTCGACGTCTGCAAGATGAACGAAAATGACCTGCGCGAATTCCGCCGCCACAAGACGGCGATGGTGTTCCAGAAATTCGCGCTGCTGCCACATCGCACGGTGATCGAGAACACGATCTACGGCCTGGATATCCAAGGTGTGCCGCGTTCTGAAAGCGAGAAGAAGGGCCAATACTGGATCGAGCGCGTCGGCCTCAAGGGCTTCGAGAGGCACTATCCGAACCAGCTTTCCGGCGGCATGCAGCAGCGTGTCGGGCTTGCCAGGGCATTGACGAACGATGCCGATATCCTGCTGATGGACGAAGCCTATTCGGCCCTCGATCCGTTGATCCGCGTGGATATGCAAACTGTTCTGCTCGATCTTCAGAAGGAATTGAAGAAAACCGTCGTCTTCATCACCCATGATCTCGACGAGGCGCTGCGCCTTGGCGACAAGATCGCGATCCTGCGCGACGGCAAGGTCGTGCAGCAGGGAACCGGTCAGCAAATCGTGCTGCAGCCGGCGGACGACTACATTACCGCCTTCGTCAAGGAAGTGAACCGCGGTCGCGTCATACAGGCCCAGACGATCATGAAGCCGCTTGGGGGCGAGTCCGTCACCACACGCGTGCCCGGCGATATGACCCTGGAACTCGCCGCCAAACAGATAACCGAAGCCGGCCAGACCGGAGCGCTCGTCACCGACGCCGGCGGAAAACCTGTCGGCATCATAGATCTGCAAAGCATCATCGCCGCCATGGTCACGCCCAAGACCCATGAGGCGGCCGAGATGGCGGCGGCCTGAACCAAAGCGCTGCAACGAAAGCGCCCTTCATGGGGCGCTTTTTTCTTGTCTGGTCGGCACATCGAGACAAGCGGACCATCTAGTCATTGTGTTCACATAAAGAAATGTTTATATCTGCATTTGATATCCAGATATTCGACGCATCCGAGGACAAACCATGACCGTCGCCATCAATCCCTTGACCGATCTTCTTGCTGAAAAGGGCGTGCTGCTTGCCGACGGCGCCACGGGCACCAATCTTTTTGCCATGGGCCTCGAGGCCGGCGAAGCCCCCGAACTCTGGAACGAACAGCATCCGGAGCGCATCACGAAGCTGCATCAGGATTTCGTCGATGCGGGCGCCGACATCATCCTGACCAACACCTTCGGCGGCACCCGCCATCGTCTCAAGCTGCACCATGCGCAGGATCGCGTCCACAGCCTCAACAAGACGGCGGCCGAGATCGCTCGTGCGGTTGCCGACAAGGCCGGCCGCAAGGTCATCGTCGGCGGTTCGGTGGGACCGACAGGAGAGCTGCTGATGCCGCTCGGCGCGTTGACCTATGAAGACGCCGTCGCGGCCTTCGTCGAGCAGATCGAAGGCCTCCAAGCCGGAGGCGCCGATGTCGCATGGATCGAAACCATGTCCTCGCCGGAAGAGATCCGCGCCGCAGCCGAAGCTGCCGCCAAGGTCGGCCTGCCCTATACCTATACCGGCTCGTTCGACACGGCCGGCAAGACCATGATGGGTCTGCATCCGAAGGATATTCACGCCGTCGCCGCCGACATCGGCGAAGGCCCGCTCGCCGTCGGCGCCAATTGCGGCGTCGGCGCCTCGGATATCCTGTCAAGCCTTCTCGACATGACGGAAGCGGATGCCTCCGCGATCGTCATCGTCAAGGGCAATTGCGGTATTCCGGAATATCGCGGCGCCGAGATCCATTATTCCGGCACGCCGCCGCTGATGGCCGACTATGCACGCCTTGCCCGCGATGCCGGCGCCAGGATCATCGGCGGCTGCTGCGGCACCTCCTGCGGGCATCTCGCCGCCATGCGGCAAGCGCTGGACAGCTACGTACCCGGCCCTCGCCCGACGTTGGAAACGATCATCGAAAAGATCGGCCCCTTGCGCAACAAGACCGCCAGCGAAAGCGGCGCGGCCCCGGCTCGCGAACGCCGCCGGCGCGTTTAAAGAGCACATCGTTGCGCTGGGCTTTCAAGCCTGGCGCAAGCAACCTGTCGGGTAAGTGTCACCGGCCGAACGGATCAAGGCCGAAAAACCGCTTGTGCGGAGTGACACAAAGCGGGTTGCTTCCCATGACCTTCCTTGCTCGCAGTACTGTTGACGTTCATGCCTCCGCCGACGGCAGAATCTCTGTTCGCCCCGTCGCGGGCGCGAGCTCGGCTGCTCTCGGGGCATCGGTACCGCCCATAGGCTATCTCTCATCCAGTCAGCCTCGCCGTTCGCGTTTCGCTTTCGCCGCAAGCAAGTCGGATCGGAAATGCCGATGCGATCCTACGATCCGGGTTAATTCGCCCTCCGCCAATTGCCGACGAACACCGCAAACGATCACAGAAACGAGGGGCAAGCCTTGAATGACGTCCTGTTGCAGATGAGCTAGAGCGTTCCCCATGCGACGGCCTGCGTTGTCTTCCGCCCCGTTGGCGGGGTAGTGCAGTGGTAATGTCACCTCAATCCGATCGACGACAGTTTCGGACAAGTGTGGAGTGGCAAATTGGCCTTTGGAGGCTCTGATCCGGCACCGGCGAGCAAAGGATGTCGGGCGATCGGGCCTAATCCCATGGAGGATCGATAAGGCATGCTCAATTTTTCAGATGTGCGCGAGCAATCGGGTGGCTGGGAGATTCTCAACTTTCCGCGCATACCCGACAACCGTGGGAATTTGACCTTTCTCGAAGGTAATCGCCACGCGCCGTTCGACATCAAGCGTGTCTATTACCTTTACGACGTTCCGGGCGGCGCCCATCGCGGCGGACATGCCCATAAACAGCTCCGTCAACTGATCATTGCCATATCCGGCAGCTTCGACGTCGTTCTGGATAACGGCTTCGAAAAGAAGCGGTTCTCGCTCAATCGCTCCTATTACGGCCTCTATGTTCCGGTGATGACATGGCGTGAGCTGGATAATTTCTCGTCAGGCTCCGTCTGCCTCGTTCTCGCCTCGGAACACTATGACGAGGCCGACTACTATCGCGATTATGAAGAGTTCGTGCAGGTGGTTAGGGGCGCATAATGAATACGGTTCCCTTTTTCGACCTGTCCGCGACACAGACGGACATTCAGACCGCGCTCGATGATGCTGCCAAGCGCGTCGTTTCCAGCGGCTGGTTCATCCTCGGCAAGGAACTGGAAGCTTTCGAGAACGAGTTTGCCTCCTATATCGGCACAAGGCATGCGATCGGCGTCGGCAACGGCCTCGATGCCCTGACGCTCACGCTGCGTGCCTGGAAGGAACAAGGGAAATTGAAGGATGGCGATGGCGTCATCGTACCGGCCAACACCTACATAGCGAGCGTGCTGGCGATCACGGAGAACAATCTTCGCCCTGTTCTCGTCGAACCCGATGAAGCCACTTACAATCTGTCTGCAGAAGGTATCGAAGCCGGCGTACTGCAAAATGCAAAGGCGGCGATGGCAGTCCATCTCTATGGTCAAGCCGCCGATATGCCCGCTATCGCGGCCTCTTGCCGGAAGCATGGACTTCTGCTCATTGAAGACAGCGCGCAGGCGCATGGCGCGGCGATCGGCGCCCGAAAGGTCGGAACCTTCGGCCATGCCGCGGGCTTCAGCTTTTATCCGACGAAGAATCTCGGCGCACTCGGCGACGGCGGTGCGATCACCACCGATGACGACGAACTCGCGGCTCTGCTGAAGGCGATACGCAATTACGGGTCGGAGCGAAAATACCATAACAGTCATCAAGGCCCGAACAGCCGCCTCGACGAGATACAGGCAGCGTTCCTGCGGGCGAAGCTGCCGCACCTAGACGAACAGAACGCACGCCGGCGCAAGATCGCCGAGCGCTATTGCAGAGATATCGTCAATCAGCATCTGCAGCTGCCCGTCGTTTCGGGCGATCCGGCAAGTCACGTCTGGCACCTCTTTGTGGTTCGCTGCAAGCAAAGGGATGCGTTGGCCGCTCACCTTGCCGAGCAGGACATTCAGACCGCGGTGCATTACCCGATACCGATCCATAAGCAGACCTGTTACCGGCATGTGATGAGCGATGTCAGCCTGCCGCTGACGGAGGCCATCCATCGCGACGTTCTCTCCCTGCCCATGAGTCCGGCGATGAATGCCGAGCAGGTCGAACGCGTCATCAATGCCGTCAACGCCTTCGCCGTATAACCAGCGAAGGGACCGGAAGGGAACCGGGTTCAATGGTTCCTGACGGCCGCCGCTTGCGAAAGCTTCCCGAACAAAAGGAAACGCCATGTTCATCAACATCAATAGTCTTGAGCAGGAGTTGAAGACGATGTTTGAGAGCAACGAGATCGAAAGCTTTCTGGCGATGCTGACGCAGATGTTCTTCGAGATGTTGAGCGATCCGCGGTTCAGGGGCCAGGCCCTTTTCGAGCCGATTTCCGATGGCTATCTGCAAAAACTGGCGCTATCGCTCTGCGACTATAATCTGGAAGGGCGCCACAAGAACGCCGTTCTGCACGTTGCAACGGAAGTATACGATACCGGCGGCCACACGCGCGTGCTGGAAGACATCGTCGCCAATTTGCCCGACAAGCGTCATGTCCTCGTCTTGACGGGCGGAGCCGCGGGGCGGCCGCCCCAACTCTCCAAACTCCTGCAGGAGCGCTTCGCGACCCTCGGCCTGTCGGTCATCTATTTGCATCGCCAAGCGCTCTTCGACCGGGTCAAAGAGCTGGTCGCGCTCATTCGCAATCTGGCGCCGCATACGATTTTCCTGAACGCCCATCATTTCGATAGCGTCGCCTACGGCGCAGTTTGCGGTTACAGCGCACCCCGAGTCCATTTCCTGCATCATGCGGATCACCAGCCGAGCCTTGGCGCCACCCGAACCGACTACGAGCATTTTGATCTGACGCCGGAATGCCACGGCGCTTGTCGCAAACATCTGAAGTTCGGTCCGAAAATGCTGCATATGAGCGCCGCCGATCATGGCATGGTCTGCGACGGGCCGACCGACGAAGCGACATCCCTGGTCTGCGTAACTTCTGGAAGCGCCCAAAAATTCCATGGCGAAGTCGGTTTCGGCTATCCGCAATTGGCCTCGGCCCTTCTCAAAGCCGGCGTCGACCGATTGCATCACATCGGCCCGTTCCCGGATGTGCTGCAGCAGCAGGTCCGCAATCAGCTAGCGATCGATGGCTCAGATCCCGGCAGGATTGTCTTCGAGGGTCCGGTTCCCTCACTTGTCACGCGTCTGAAGGAGATCGCGCCCGACTTCTATCTGGAATCTCATCCGGTCGGCGGCGGAAAAGCAAGAGTCGAAGCTCTTGCCCTCGGGCTGCCTATTCTCAGGGCGGAGCCGCCCGAGAAACTTCCGCTTTTTCGCTGGGTTGATGGCGAACTCGGCTCGGCGGCAATCATCTCGCACCTCGGCGACGTCCCGGCTGCCGTCGACAAAATCAGGACGACGGGCAAGGCCATGGGCGCGTCCAACAGAGAATTCTATCAGCAATTCCATGCGCCCGATGTCTTCCGGCAGAAACTGCTGAACATGACCGAACCGGTCCCGGCTGGTCTCTGATCCCGGGCAGCATTCCCCGAATGCTTGCTTTCGACAAAAGCCTCAAACGCCGAGTAGCGCCGCAAATGACGAATTTTGACTGGTTCGATAAACTGCAGTTGAAGACCATACAGCTGGTCCCCGCCCGGAGCGAGCATGCGGATTACATTTATTCGCTGCGCATCGATCCTCTCTACAATACCCATCTCTCCCCGCCTCCCGCCTCCGCCGAAGCGCAGCGCGCATGGATCGAGCGATATGTCCAACGCGAGCAGCAAGGCGAGGAGTTCTATTTTGTTATCGAGCGATTGGACAAAGTCGCATGCGGTACCGTGCGCCTCTATGATTTCCGCGGGCCCTCCTTCTGTTGGGGAAGCTGGATCTTGGATCACAATAAATCCCGCTATGCGGCGATTGAATCGGCCCTGTTGGTCTACCGCATCGGTTTTGAACACCTTGGCTTTGACGAAAGCCATTTTGACGTGAGACGGGAAAACAGGAAGGTCATCAGCTTTCACAAAAAGATGGGCGCCATCACCACTGAGATCGATGACGACAACGAATATATGCGCCTTCCCAAGGAAGTATTTTACGAAAAGCAAAGAGACATCATCGATTTTCTTGGCAGAAGCGCAGATTAAGCGCAGCGGGATGTCTGCCGCCCACCGTCGAGCAAGCTGCCTCGCATCGATGATGTCCTGGGCACGATTGACGGCTGTTCGACCGCGATCATAGACACGATGCTTGTAGCCGGTGAATGCAGTGAAGCTGTTGAGATGGGCCCAGACCAGTTCGTTCGGCTTATGAAAGAGATGCGTGCCGTAGCGGTGAACCTCGATACCGGTCTCTGTCGAACTCGCTATAGGCGTTGCCGCCGATATGGCTTCGCCGATCGATCAGAAGCACGTTCTTCTGCAAGCTCGTTGGCCACCCGCTCCGCGATCGTCGCGCCATAAAAGCCGGCGCCAACCACAAGCAAGTCAAACATCGGCGAAATTGATCATGATCGCAAGACCAACCTTCTTGCCGCCAACTTTCGATCAGACCTGCCCGAATACACTGAAGACCTCCAGTTCGAACTTTGTCTCTTCGACGGCAATAGAGCGCCGGTAGACGCCGAAATCCTCGAACCTCTCCGGGAAATTCTGGATCACGTCACCGATCGCCCTTGAAATCTCGTGCATTCTTTGGAGATGGTTGCCGAACTTGTATTTGGCCGGAATGGGCAAATCCTCGAAATTGTTGGCCGAACCGTTCCGACCGGTGATCACGCAGCATCCGAGGAGCGCCGCTTCACGCGGCATGCGATCCTTGCCGGCATGCGGACCGAAGTCGACATAGAGCTTCGCCTGCGCCATGTTTTGGTGGACTTCCGTCGGCGACATGTTGCTCAGGATCTTGAATTCATATTGCGGAGACATGATCGCCAGTTGGCGCTCGAAAGCCTCGGCCTTGTCGTTGAACAGAACCAGATCGCGCCGCTGCTGAAGCGGCTGTGGCGCCACGTTGTTTGCCAGTGTCGTAAAATCCGAGATCCGCAAGACATCGCTGAAGCCCAAAACACTGAGCTGTGCCGTGGCATAAGCGGATTGCGACAACATCTTGCAGTCGTTCGCCAGAAGGAACTGCACGCCGCCCAACGGCATCAGATGTCCCATGCCGTAATCGAAACTCAACCACCAAAAGGCCTTAACCGCCTTCTTGAAGAGCGGAATCAGATGCGGCCATATCTCCGGAAATACCACGATCGCGTCTTCGTTGTCGATGATATAGTCCGAGCTTTCGGTCGCGTAGGCCCGATATTGCGGATGGATGGCATTCTCGTATTCCCGAAATACCATCGCTGTTTCCCCCTTAGGGGACGGCATCAGCGAGTGATCGGAACCGTTGGTATAGACCATTCTGGCGTTGCGCCCGATTTTGGTCAGCCTCGCGCAGAGCTGGTGAAGGGCTTCCGGGCCGCCCGTCATATGATTGGGTGGGCAGAGGATGTAGATCGTTTCATTTCCAGTCATAGTCGCAGTCCGCCTTCACATGTCGTTTGCCGATTCACCCGCCACAGGCGCCCGGTTCGCCGCCAAAATGCTCTAAAAAAACCTAGCCGCCCCTCGTCATCAAAGCGGAAAGGATGGCCGCCTGCTGGCGCTCGCACATGAGG
The DNA here is from genome assembly GCF_030182495.1 of Rhizobium aureum. NCBI lineage: Bacteria > Pseudomonadati > Pseudomonadota > Alphaproteobacteria > Hyphomicrobiales > Rhizobiaceae > Rhizobium > Rhizobium aureum. The sequence continues at coordinate 105,015 of NZ_JAQJCI010000017.1, forward strand.
CCGAAGCCGCGGCCCCCGATTGCCGACCGTCTCTCGTCGTCGCGAACGAGTTCGATGCAGGTTTCGACAAGCCGATCATAGTTGCAAAACGCCATTCCCTTGGCAAAAGCGGCCACTTCCGGGTCATGGATATTGCCCTCGCTGACGACACAGGCGCCATTGGCAAGCAGGAAGGAAACGCGGCAAATCTCGAAGATCGCGGCGTCGAAATGATGCACGTTGAGGACGATTTTGGAGCGCCCGATGAAGGCGTCGCGCTCGGTGCCGTAGACACCGAACAGGTGAACGAGGTTCAGCCCGCTTGCTTGCAGCGCCACAAGCACATTCTTGCGGCGTTCGTTGATCGAGCCGTAAAAGAGAACGTCGATATCCTTCACCGGCGCTTGCGGCACACGCGTCAGGTGCCTGTTGTATCCTACATCGAGAATTTCAGCGGGAACGCCGAACCTGGCCAGTCCCTGGCGATTGCGCTCGCTGTAATCGAGCACGGCGAATTTCTTGAGCAATCCGAGATAGCGATGATTGATCCAACTGCTTTCAGCCGAGACCTGCTCCATATTCACGATGATGCTCTCGGGCGGCAGCCATTGCGCTGCGACCGACGGCAGCAAATTTGCGCCGTAAACGATCGGCACCCGTCCGTTCCACTCTCGCGGATCGGTAACCAGAGGCGCGCTGCCGCCGAGTTCGGCAAAGGCGTAGTGGAGACCAAGGGCAACATCCTCGAAAGCGCGGCTGTGCACGTAGCCCTCTGGGCTGACGATCCAAATGCAGTGCCGATCCTTGTGATGCTCCCAACCGAAAGGAAAGGCTGGCAGGGCGTGTTCCGCGCCATGCGATGCGACAGTCTGCTTCTCCGCTTGCGCGTACATGTTGATCCTTCTCGAAGACTCGCTGGAACCCCTCGCTTGGAAACTGCGCGATGGGCCTTGCTCAAACCTTGCGAGGCCGAGAGCCGATGGAGAGCTTCGGGAAGGCATTCTTGCCTGTGTATGGAAGCTGCCCTAGCCTGGCAGCATTTGTGTTACCGCAATGATCGGACCGAGCGGAAACAGGCTGTCGCGCCTTTGCCATTCCGGTATGTCGATGCTGGAAATGCTGCCGTCGAGAAACAGCGCATTCGGACATTGCAGATCATCGCGGAACAGCGTCGCAAAATCGTGGAAGCGCACCGGGCCGTCGGAAATCGCAAACACGACGAGCCCATCGGCGGTGACGCCGACGCCGTTTCTCGTCTTGAGACTGGTGCTATCGGCCAGAAATGACGGATGAAGCTTGCCGTCGATGACGAGCATCGGGCCGGACTGAGTCGCATAGAACGGCTTTGTACCGGAAGCAGCGAAGGTCTTGCTTTCCACGATCCCGGCCTTGCCTCTATCGACATAGAAAACCCCGTTCGGCAAGAGATGGAAATTGCCCCAGCCCCTATTGGTGTTGATCGCCTTTACCTCGCGCCCGTTTTCGATGAAGAGACCAACAGGAGATTGATCATCGAGATACATGCCGCCATTCATGGCAAAGCGCACATAGACGCGATCCTGGCGCAGATCTATCTCCAGTGCCCGGAACGAGCCGTAAGGCTTGCCGTTGTGATCATTTTGGAAAATCTGGATGTCGTAACGGGCGGGATCGAAGGTGCAAACCGTGTAGCTGTCGCCGAGATGCTCAACCTTCCGGCAATCTTCGCCAGCCGAGGCGGTGGCGGCGAAGGCAAGAACGGCAAGGATGAGCATCAAACGAATCAAGCGCATAGCTCCGCACCAATAGCACAGGCCCTGGAATGCACCGCAATGCGGCGAAACGAGGAACCCGCGAGGCTAAAGCTGAAGTGCCGCCATATGGAATGCAAGCTGTTCGGCGGGATATCGATAGGTTGCACCGACAGGGCAGATGTTGCGTGCGAGGCAGCCGCCGACCATGCAGCCGGCCTGCCCCTCCTGCGTGCGCAAATGCGAGCGACAGGCCTGAACATCGAAACCGGTCGTGGTAATGGCCTCGACGGGACAGGCGGTGAGGCAAGGCTTCTCCACGCATGACGCGCATGGATGCGGAGAAGACGCTGTCGTCCGAGCCGCCTTTAAATCCTCGGCAAATCCCAGGGCACCACGATATCCATGCCATAGGCCGTATTCCGGATGGATCAATATGCCGAGCGGCGACGGCTGCAATCCCTCGGCCTGCATCGCCCAGCGCTGGAACGGCTGCCACGGGGGATCCGAAGGAAAATAAGCCGTGGCCCCCAATGTCTTTGCGACCGGACGGATGATCTCTTTCGACCAATCGTCGAGAGGATCGATGCGTGTCCCGTTGCCGGGCATATCTCGCCAAGCCGAAAATGCCGGCCAGATCGAGCCGCCGATATTGCCCAGCAGCGCGACGCTGCGCACGGGCGTGCCATTGGTCAGCAACGGTCCTTCGCCTTCATTGAAGGACACAACGCCTCGAACGAAAACTCCGTGGACGCCGAGCGCCGCACGGAGCTGTTCGAGTATGACAGGGCCGCGGCTCACCGTGGCCCCTTATATTGATAGTGCGGCCGCCAGACTTCCTTCTGGATCAGGTCGGCAACGCGTATGGCACCGCCTTGCTCCCTGGCGGCCTCGGGCTCTCTTCAGGTGAAGGCGTCCGGCATGGAATCCTTGCGCTTCTGGATATAGGCCAGAAGAGCCTCGTCGATGGCCGGATCGAGCGGCGGCGCTTCGTAATGATCGAGCCAGGAGCGGCAAAGTGCGTTGGCGCGCTGCTCGATGCGCTTCTGGCCTTCAATCTCCCACTGCTCGAAGGAGTTGTTGTCGGCGAGCGGCGAGCGATAGAAGGCGGACTGGAAATTCGCCTGCGTGTGGCCGCAGCCCAGATAATGGCTTCCCGGGCCGACTTCGCGGATGGCATCCAGTGCCTGGCCATTGTCGGAGAGATCGATACCTTCAGCCATCTTCTGCATCATGCCGAGCTGGTCCTGGTCGATCATGAACTTCTCATAGGAGGAGACGAGCCCCCCTTCGAGCCAGCCGGCCGCATGAAGCACGAAATTCGTGCCCGCCAGCAGCGTCATGTTCAAAGTATTGGCGGATTCATGCGCGGCCTGTGCATCCGGCACCTTCGACGCGCAGAGCGAACCGCCGGTACGGAACGGCAGGCCGAGACGGCGGGCAAGCTGCGCTGCACCGTAAGAAACAAGCGACGGCTCCGGCGTGCCGAAGGTCGGCGCGCCCGACTGCATCGAGATGGATGCGGCGAAGGTGCCGAACAGAACCGGCGAGCCCTTGCGGATCAGCTGCGTGAAGGAAGCTCCGGCCAGCACTTCGGCCAGAATCTGCGTCAGCGTGCCCGCGACCGTCACCGGGCTCATCGCGCCCGAGAGAATGAAGGGCGAAACGACCGAAGCCTGATTGTGCCGCGCATAGACCTTCAAGGCGCCAAGCATGGTCTCGTCGAACACCATCGGCGAATTGGCGTTGATGAGGTTCAGGGTTACGCAATTATTCTCGACGAAATCGTCGCCGAACACGATCTTTGCCATAGCGATGGTGTCTTCGGCACGCTCCGGTGCCGTGACCGAGCCCATGAACGGCTTGTCGGAATATTTGATATGGCTGTAGACCATATCGAGATGGCGCTTGTTGACCGGGATATCCACCGGCTCGCAGACCGTGCCGCCGGACGAATGCATCGACGGCGCCATATAGGCGAGCTTCACGAAATTGCGGAAATCTTCGATCGTCGCATAGCGGCGGTTGCCCTCGAGATCGCGCACGAAGGGCGGGCCGTAGACGGGCGCGAAGATCGTCGCCTTGCCGCCGACATGAGCGTTGCGGGCGCTGTTGCGCGCATGCCAGGTAAATTCCTTCGGCGCGGTCTTCAGAAGTTCGCGGCAAAGTCCCTTCGGAAAATGCACGCGCTGCCCGCGTACGTCGGCACCGGCGTCCTTCCAGAGCGCCAGAGCTTCCGCATCATCGCGAAACTCGATGCCGATTTCCTCCAGAACCCTGTCGGCATTGCGTTCGATGAGCTGCAGGCCCTCTTCGTCAAGCACTTCATAGACGCCGATCTTACGGGTGATATAGGGGAGCGAAGGACCCGGCCCGCCGCCGCTGCGCGAAGCGCGCCGCGCTGCCGCACCCCTGCCCTCGCTGCGCGAACGCCGTCCGCCGCCGTCATTGCCTGCAGCCGGTTGCTCAATCATATCGTCCATGATGTTTCCTCACTCCTGCGCATGAATGCGTCTATCAGGCTCCATGCTACCTGATTCCGACAAGCGGACGTTCCTTAATGCGCCAGCAATTAGCATAGGACAGACATCGGCTGACAATATCAACTGTTCTTCGTCCGTCGCGATTGTTCCGTGCGACGTCGCATTCAAAAAGAGTTTTGGCGGCCTTCCGGTCTATCCGTAATGGCGGCAGTGTTTTATACAAGTCTCTGATGCTGCACGAAAATGGGATGGAGCGCATGTCTGACGACGAAATCATTCTCTCGGAACTTTCTGATGAAGAGCTCGTGCAGCAGATGCATGACGATCTGTATGACGGTTTGAAGGAAGAAATCGAGGAAGCGACCAATATCCTCCTCGAACGCGGCTGGGCTCCTTACGATGTCCTGACCCAGGCGCTGGTCGAGGGCATGCGCATCGTCGGCATCGATTTCCGCGACGGCATTCTCTTCGTTCCGGAAGTGCTGCTTTCGGCCAATGCGATGAAGGCAGGCATGGCGATCCTGCGGCCGCTGCTGGCACAGACCGGCGCCCCCAAGCTCGGCAAGATGGTGATCGGCACCGTCAAGGGCGACATTCACGACATCGGCAAGAACCTCGTCGGCATGATGATGGAAGGTGCCGGTTTCGACGTCATCGACCTGGGGATCAACAACCCGGTCGAAAACTATCTTGACGCCATCGAACGCGAACAGCCTGACATTCTCGGCATGTCGGCGCTGCTGACGACCACCATGCCCTACATGAAGGTCGTGATTGATACGCTGAAGGAAAAGGGCCTGCGCGACGACTATGTCGTGCTGGTCGGCGGCGCACCGCTGAACGAGGAATTCGGCAAGGCCGTCGGTGCCGACGCCTATTGCCGCGACGCAGCCGTGGCGGTCGAAACCGCCAAGGAATTCATGAAGCGCAAGCACAACAGCCTGGCTGCCGGCGCCTGATCGCTTTATTTCTCCGAGCCGGCGACGAAAAGGTTGTCGCCGGCCCGTGGACATCCCAAATGAGTTACTGAGCAGCCTTCTTGACGGTATGACCGGCGTCTTCCGTCGCATTGACGGCGTTTGCCGTATCCCTGCCCATGCCACGAATGGTGTTGGAGCACGAAGCAAGCACCATAAGCACGGCGAAGGCAGCGGCGATTTTGCTTGTTGTCGATACGGTCATCATCAGGAGCCCCTTTGAATGGATGTTGATCGGCAAGATTCGGAGAAAAACCCTCCGCGCGATAAACGCGCCGCAACTCAAAAAGTTCATGTGATCGCGTGCGGCGCAATCGCGCGCGAAATACTGGCGATCGTCAGAATAAACAGCCTCGACCACATCGACCTGCACTGTCTTCCCGCAATCTACCATTCCTATCCGCAGAGGATCGCGCCGGCGCTGGAACAGGCGATCGTCGATGCCCGCTCGCGCGGGTTCGACAAGATCTTCATCGGTTATGCAGATTGCGGCACCGGCGGCGATATCGACAGGATTTGCGAGCGCGAGGGGATAGAACGCCTGTCCGGCCCGCACTGTTACTCCTTCTTTACCGGCAACGAAGCTTTCGCGGCGCGTGAGGATGATATCACCTCGTTTTTCCTCACCGACTTTCTGGCCCGCCAGTTCGAATCCTTCGTCGTCGTCCCACTGGGTCTGGATCGTCATCCCGAGCTGCGCGATATGTATTTCGGCAACTATCGCAAGGTCGTCTACCTTTCGCAGGAAGAGGATCCCGCCTTGCAGGCGAAGGCGAAGGAAGCCGCCGCCTATCTCGGCCTTGACTATGAATATCGCTTCACCGGCTACGGCGACCTTGCCCGCGAACTGTCGGTCGTCTGATTGCGGCGCCCTGTCGTTTCTCGCCCGCTGCTGCTTTGTCGCCACCGACATGCTGGACGAGTGAGGCACATTCAATCACAGTTCGAACCCGGTAATTTCAAAGGAAAATGCCCGTTAGGAACGCTTGCGGACAAGCTTTTCATGCGGCGTCGCTTTTCGGCATGTGCCGCGTCGTGGCGAGCGCAGTCCAATGGTCTGCCGGCGTGCATTCTGGCGTGAAGAGGAGATTTGTGCATGGCAGATCGCATTGTCGTCTACTGGCGGGACATTCCGGCCCAGGTGATTATCAAGAAGGGCAGGCAGACGGCAAAACGTGAGCTTTCGCTACGCTTTACCGAAGCAATAGACATGTGCGCCATGCGCACCGGCGCCGCCGAAACCGACGACTACCTGGCCGAATGGCGCAAGGCGGATCCCGTGCCGGTCTCCGACGATCTCGAAGCCGAGGCGGACAAGGCGGCGAGCGAATTCGAGGCCGCCTATGATCGCGAGCGGCTGGTGGCACTGGTGAAATCCGGAGGCCGCGACAATGGCTGATGCCGTTCAGAAGCCCGGCAATGCCGCCGCGGGCGCAAAGGCGGCCAGCGGCGCCTATACCCCAGCCGGCGTCTCGCCCAACCGCCGCGCCCGACGCAAATATACCGTTCGACTCTGGGCCGTCCGTCATTCGCGCTTCTTGGAATGGTTCTACCGTCGTTTCGCCGACGCTTTCCTGCTGCTTCATCCGCTGTGGAAGGCACTCGGCTATGACCGGGTGGAGCGCCCGATCACCTTCATCGAACGCAATGTGAAGGGCTTCCTGTTCGATTGCCGCATGTGCGGCCAGTGCGCTCTGTCGTCGACGGGCATGTCCTGCCCGATGAACTGTCCCAAGCAGCTGCGCAACGGTCCGTGCGGCGGCGTTCGCGCCAATGGCAATTGCGAAGTGGAGCCCGATATGCCTTGCGTCTGGGTGCAGGCCTGGAACGGTTCTAGGAACATGACCCACGGTGACGCGATCCTCAACGTGCAGAAGCCCGTGAACCAGTCGCTGCGCGAAACCTCCTCGTGGCTCCGCGTCACGGCTGAGGCCGCTGCATCCCGCGAAACGGCAAGCAAGGAAGCCTGAGCGATGGCGCATATCGATGAAAATCCGCTTGGTGCGCATCTGCCGCTCGATCCCCTGCCCGGCCACTCCTCGCTCGGGCGGCTGGAACGCGTGCTTCGCCGCGGCGAGTTTGCCGTCACCGCCGAACTGAACCCGCCCGACAGTGCCAATCCGGAAGACGTCTACGAACGTGCTGCGATCTTTGATGGCTGGGTAGATGGCATCAATGCCGTCGATGCTTCCGGTGCCAACTGTCATATGTCGTCGGTCGGGATCTGCGCGCTGCTGACGCGGATGGGCTATGCGCCCATCATGCAGATCGCCTGCCGCGACAAGAACCGTATCGCCATCCAAGGCGACGTGCTGGGTGCGTCGGCCATGGGCGTGCAGAATATCATGTGCCTGACCGGTGACGGCGTGCAGGCCGGCGACCAGCCCGGCGCCAAGCCGGTCTTCGATCTCGATTGCATGTCGCTGCTCGAAACCGTACGCATTATGCGCGACAACGCCAAATTCCTTTCCGGCCGCAAGCTGACGTCGCCGCCGAAGGTCTTTCTCGGCGCCGCCATCAATCCCTTCGCGCCGCCCTACGACTTCCGCCCCTATCGGCTGGCAAAGAAGATCGAGGCCGGGGCGCAGTTCGTCCAGAGCCAGTATTGCTACGACGTGCCGATGTTCCGCGAATACATGAAGAAGGTGCGCGATCTCGGCCTCCACGAAAAATGCTTCATTCTCGTCGGCGTCGGCCCGCTCGCCTCGGCAAAGACCGCCCGCTGGATGCGCTCCAACGTACCGGGCGTCCATATTCCCGATGAGGTCATCAAGCGCATCGAGGGTGCACAGGATCAGAAGAAGGAAGGCAAGCAGCTCTGCATCGACATCATCAACGAGGTGAAGGAGATCGAGGGCGTTTCCGGCATTCACGTCATGGCCTATCGCCAGGAAGAATATGTCGCCGAAATGGTGCATGATTCCGGCGTTCTGAAGGGCCGCCAGCCTTGGAAACGCGAGGCGAGCCGCACCGATGCTCTCGTCGCCGAGCGGCTGCACCAGATCAGCGAAGGCAGAGAAGAAAACCAGCAGGCAATGGCGGAGATCGCCGCACATCATACGCCGCCGCAGGCACATTGAATTCGAGACGATAGCAGCAGGCCAGGAGAGGAACCGGCCGGCTTGTAACCCAGATCACCGCACGATAGACCAGCTATCGGGCCAACTGACCAGAGGATCAGATATGACGCGTACCATCGTTGCCTCCGCCACCCGCGAGATCATCATAGGCTTCGACCAGCCCTTCTGCGTGATCGGCGAGCGCATCAACCCGACGGGGCGCAAGAAGCTCGCTGCAGAGATGATCGAAGGCAATTTCGACACCGTCATCAAGGACGCGCTGGAACAGGTCGCCGCCGGTGCGACCATGCTCGACGTCAATGCGGGCGTCACCTCGGTCAACCCGAACGAGACCGAACCGGGCCTACTGGTACAGACGCTTGAAATCGTGCAGGGTCTGGTCGACGTCCCCCTTTCGATCGACAGCTCGGTCACGGCGGCGATCGAGGCTGCCCTCAAGGTTGCCAAGGGCCGGCCGTTGGTCAATTCGGTCACGGGCGAAGAGGAAAAGCTCGAAGCCATTCTGCCGCTGGTCAAGAAATACGATGTGCCCGTCGTCGCCATCTCGAACGATGAGACCGGTATTTCCATGGACCCGGACGTCCGTTTCGCGGTTGCAAAGAAGATTGTTGAGCGCGCCATGGATCACGGCATCAAGCCTGAGGACATCGTCGTCGACCCGCTCGTCATGCCGATCGGGGCGTTGGGCGATGCAGGCCGTCAGGTTTTCGCGCTGCTGTACCGCCTGCGCAATGAACTCAAGGTCAACACGACCTGCGGCCTTTCCAACATCTCCTTCGGCCTGCCGCATCGCCACGGCATCAATGCGGGCTTCATCCCGATGGTCATCGGCGCGGGCATGACCTCCGCCATCATGAATCCCTGCCGCCCGCAGGAAATGGAAGCCGTGCGCGCCGCCAACGTGCTGAATGGCACGGATGCCAATTGCACCAACTGGATCATGACCTATCGTGACTACAAGCCGGCCGAAGGCGGCGTTGCAGCTGCCGCAGCCACGGCAGCCCCTGCCGCCGGCGGCGGACGCCGTGGCGGTCGGGCAGCGCGCGCCGGTGCGGGAGCAGCGAGGGAATAAGATGGCATCCGGTCGCGGCCTATCCAACGATCTTGCCACGCTTTGGCTGCAGGCGCCCGTCGTGATCGCCATACGGCTGCAGCAGATGTGGATGGACGCGCTGTCCGGCAGCGTGAACGCCGCCGAAATGAACCGGATGATCTCGGAGAAGATGATGGCTGCAGCGGAAAGCGCCGTTGCCGTCAACGCAGCAATGGTGCAACAGGGTTTCGCGGCTCTGACGGCCGCAGGCGAGACAAGCCAGCGCAGCATCGCCGATGCGGTCGCCCACGCCGCGATAAAACCCTATAGCAAGCGCGTTCGCTCGAACGTGCGCCGTCTTAGCAAATAGAAAGGCTGATCCGTGGCCGACGCCAGCGACAGCGCCAAACCTCTCGTCCTTTTCATGCCATCCGGCAAGCGCGGCCACTTCCCCGTGGGAACGCCCGTACTGGAGGCAGCCCGTCAGCTCGGCGTCTATGTCGAAAGCGTCTGTGGCGGCCGGGCCACCTGCGGTCGCTGCCAGGTCTCCGTGCAGGAAGGCAATTTCGCCAAGCACAAGATCGTCTCGGCCAATGACCATCTTTCGCCAATCGGGCCGAAGGAAAAGCGCTATGCCGAGGTGCGCGAACTGCCTGAAGGACGCCGCCTCTCCTGCTCCGCGCTGATCCAGGGCGATCTGGTCATCGACGTGCCGCAGGATACCGTCATCAACGCGCAGGTCGTGCGAAAAGCAGCCGACGAACGCGTCATTGCCCGCGATGCGGCCGTGCACATGTGCTACGTCGAGGTCGAGGAGCCCGATATGCACAAGCCGCTTGGCGATCTGGATCGCCTGAAGGCGGCAATCGCGGCGGATTGGAAATACGATAATCTCGAAGTGGATTTCCACCTTATCCCGCAGGTGCAGTCGATCCTGCGCAAGGGCGAATGGAAGGTGACCGCCGCCATTCATCGTGATCAGGATAGCGAGCGCCCTCGCCTGATCGCGCTCTATCCCGGCCTGAAGAACGAAGCTTACGGCATTGCCTGCGATATCGGTTCGACGACGATCGCCATGCATCTGTCGTCACTGCTGTCGGGCAGAACCGTCGCGTCGGCTGGCGCCTCCAACCCGCAGATCCGCTTCGGCGAGGATCTGATGAGCCGCGTCTCCTATGTGATGATGAACCCGGACGGCCGCGAGGCGATGACCAACGCCGTTCGCGAAGCCTTGAACGGCTTGATTGACAAGGTCTGCGCCGATGGCGGCGTGTCGCGTCAGGATATTCTGAACGCCGTCTTCGTCGGCAACCCGATCATGCACCACCTGTTCCTCGGCATCGACCCGACCGAACTTGGTGGCGCACCCTTTGCGCTTGCCGTATCCGGCGCAGTACATCTGAAATCGGCCGACATCGGCCTGCCGATGAATGCCGGCACGCGCATCTACATGCTGCCCTGCATCGCCGGCCATGTCGGCGCCGATGCGGCTGCCGCAACACTCGCCGAAGGGCCGCATCGCCAGGATGAGATGATGCTGCTGGTCGACATCGGCACCAATGCCGAGATCGTGCTCGGCAACCGCCATCGTGTCGTCGCCGCCTCTTCGCCGACCGGACCCGCCTTCGAAGGCGCAGAGATTTCCAGCGGTCAGCGCGCTGCCCCAGGAGCGATCGAACGCGTGCGCATCGATCCCGTCACACTGGAGCCTCGCTACCGTGTCATCGGCATCGAACCGTGGTCGGACGAGCCAGGCTTCGAGGAAGCGGCCGCCAAGGTCGGCGTGACCGGCATCTGCGGCTCGGCGATCATCGAGGTCGTCGCCGAAATGTTCCTCACCGGCATCATCTCGAAAGATGGCGTGGTCGATGGCACTATGGCGGCGCGTTCGCCGCGCATCCTGCAGAATGGCCGCACCTACTCCTACCTGTTGCGCGATGGCGAACCGCGCATCACGGTTACGCAGAACGATATCCGCGCCATTCAGCTTGCCAAAGCCGCGCTTTATGCCGGCGTCAAGCTGTTGATGGATAAGCAGGGCATCGATCACGTCGACCGCATCGGCCTTGCCGGCGCCTTCGGCACTTTCATCGATCCGAAATATGCGATGGTGCTTGGGCTCATTCCCGACTGTGAACTCGACAAGGTCAAGGCCGTCGGCAATGCCGCCGGCACTGGCGCGCGCATGGCACTGCTCAATCGCGGCCATCGTCGCGAGATCGAAGAAACCGTCAGGAAAATCGAGAAGATAGAGACGGCGCTTGAATCAAAGTTTCAGGAACATTTCGTCTACGCCATGGCTTTGCCGAACAAGGTAGACAGCTTCCCGGAACTTTCGAAGGTCGTCACCCTGCCCGAGCGCAAGCAAATCTCCGACGATGGCGGAGAAGGCGGCGGCCGCAGGCGTCGCCGCAGCCGCGAATAGGAAATGGCTGGCCGCGTATCACGCGGCCATTTTGCGCCCGATCTCGACGAAGGCTTGGCGGATGCTGTCTGCCACCGCCTTCATCGGCCCGGTCATCTGCGATGCCGTCAGCAGGCGAATATCGAAAGGTGTCAGCTCCGGCAATCCCTCGTTCGGCCCAAGGATCTCCATATCTTCCGTGACGTAGGACCGTGGAAACGGCGCGATGGCGAGATCGGAAACCACGGCGGCGCGTTGCGCCATCGTATGGGCGCTGAGATAGGAGACGCGATAGGGCCGCTTCTGCCGTTCCAGCTGTGCCATCGCCTCCGATCGCCAGATGCAGCCTTCCTCCCAGATGGAAATCGGCAGTGGATCGCGGCGATAGGCCGTGCCGCACTTGGCGCCGGCCCAGACGAGACGCTCCGTATAGATCACCTCACCCTCGGTCGGGAAAGGCCGCGTCGCGCAATTGATCAGCGCGAGATCCAGCCGCTGCTCCTCGATCCGCTTCTTGAGCTGGATGCTCATATCGACGACGACATCCACCATGATGCCCGGATAGCTCTCTGAAAAACTCCTGAGAATCGTCGGCAGCAGGCGCTCGCCGATATCGTCGGGAGCGCCAAGCCGTACCACACCACTGAGTTCAGGCATGATGAAGCGCGAGACAGCCTCGTTGGAGAGCGCCAGAATATTGCGCGCATAAGAAAGCAGCATCTCGCCGTGCTGCGTCAGGCTGACCGAGCGCGCATCGCGCAGGAACAGCGTCACGCCGAGTTGCTCTTCCAGTTTCTTGATCTGCATGGAAACGGCCGACGGCGTGCGAAAGACAGCATCGGCGGCAGTCGAAAAATTACCCGTTTCGGCGATCGCGACAAAGGTACGCAGAACTTCATTGTCAAGCAACGGTATGGGCCGGCGGAACGGTACGGTCATATCGATTACCTTTCAATTTTTCTGATCCTAAGCACCATATCATTTCATTTGTCTGAATGTCAACGAAGCACCATATTAGACCTAATGGAAATTCGTCGCAGACAGCCCAAAGGAGTAAAATCATGGCTGGCACGGTATCAAACGAAGCCTCACGGCTGTTCTCTCTGTTACGCCTTCGCAAAATACAGCGCATGGCACAGCATACGCTAGACGAGATTGCCACCAGGTTCCCCGCTCATCTGATCGATGATGTCAATGCACGCGGCCTTCCGCCGGATCGCACATTATCAGCGCTGGAGCGAAAACCCGGCAGGCTGCGTTCGTTCAAGAATACTAATGGCAGCTATAAGATCTATTCGTTTGATTGATGGATCTGCCGAGCCCATATTAAACCCGTGACATTTTGAGCGGTTGACACTGAAAGGACCCTGAAAATGACGACCATCAGTTATAGACACACCGGCACGCGGAACCCATTTCCGTCAAGCGGAAGTTACATGCCCTTCTTTTCCCGTCTTGCAAATCGCTGGCAGCAGTGGCGCTCCCTTCGTGAGCTGGAATCTCTGTCCGATGATATGCGCAAGGACTTGGGTTGGCCGGCCGCAAACGAAGTCAAGAAGCCGAAAGCCACCCGATGAGAATCAAAGAGCATAACGACTGAAGGCGACGCTCAACCCGAACGAGCGTCGCCTTTTGAACATTTGCGCATCCAGATGCGAACCGCGCTTTAATCTTGAGAATTACCCGCAAATATATTTTGCCGCTTGAGCATATCGCTCGGCTCCGCTTCGCTTCCCTCCTGTAGCCCCCTATTTTTCATGGTAGACGCAAATATCCCTTTGCGGCCGCGATTATCCATGCCAATGTCGCTTATAGACCATCGGACCGACGTATTTGACGCAAGGAATACGTAACGGCCCTGGAGCATGGATTTTCACGACATGAGCAAGACCCCGATCAAGACGCGTTCCCTGGTTTTCTTCCTCGTCCCGCATTTCACCATGCTGCCGTTTTCCGCCGCGATCGAGACGCTGCGGATTGCCAATCGCATGCTGGGCTATCCCGCCTACACATGGCGACTTGCCTCGACGGATGGTCAGAAAGTCTATTCCTCCAGCGGCATCGGATTGGAGGTCAATTCCTCCCTCACGGACGAGCGCCGCTATCTCGGCGGCGAGAACCGCCCGAACATGGTACTGGTCTGTTCCGGCATCTATGTCGAAGAGTTCCACAACAAGTCCGTCAACGCCTGGCTGCGCGAGACGTACAATCGCGGCGTCGCCGTCGGCAGCCTCTGTACGGGCGCGCATGTGCTTGCCCAGGCGGGTCTGTTGAACGGCAAGCGCTGTGCGATCCACTGGGAGAACCTGCCAGGCTTTTCGGAAACTTTTCCGCAGGCGGAAGTCTATGCCGATCTCTACGAGGTCGACAGCAATCTCTATACCTGCGCTGGCGGCACCGCCTCGCTCGATATGATGCTGAACCTGATCGGTCAGGACTTCGGCGAAAACCTTGTCAATCGCGTCTGCGAACAGCAGCTGACCGATCGCGTGCGCAGCCCGCACGATCGCCAGCGCCTGCCGCTGCGCGCGCGTCTCGGCGTGCAGAATTCGAAGGTGCTGTCGATCATCGAGCTGATGGAAAGCAATCTCGCCGAGCCGCTGTCGCTTCTGGAAATCGCCGACGATGCCGGCCTGTCGCGCCGCCAGATCGAGCGCCTGTTCCGCCAGGAAATGGGCCGCTCTCCAGCCCGTTACTATCTTGAAATTCGCCTGGATCGCGCCCGGCATCTGCTCGTGCAATCCTCCATGCCGGTCGTGGAGGTCGCTGTCGCCTGCGGCTTCGTCTCCGCCTCGCACTTCTCCAAGTGTTATCGCGAACTCTATAACCGCTCGCCCCAGCAGGAGCGCGCCGAGCGCAAGCTGACCATGTCGACGAACCGCACGGGGATCGTCGTCTAAAAGGCCCGAGCAATCAAACTATGGCGGCGCAGCCTATTGCGCCGCCTCCTGAGCCATCTTGAAGTCGGAATAGACCTGATTGCGACCGTTGTGTTTCGCCATGTAGAGAAACTGGTCGGCGGCGTTGAGATAGTTGTCGAAGGCTTCGTATCCGGCGATCTCGGCAACACCGATGGAAACGGTCACCGACAATTCCTCGTCATCGGCATGGACCTTCAGATCCGCAAGACTGAGGCGGACCTCGTCGCAAAGCGCGGTCGCCGCGCGTGAGTTCATTTCGGTAAAGAGAATGGCGAACTCCTCGCCGCCGAGACGGGAGAGCAGGTTGTCGCTGCCTTCAAAAAGCGCACCAAGCCTGCCGGCAACGGCCTTCAACACCTGATCGCCGATCTCGTGACCGTAGGTATCATTGAGATTCTTGAAATGATCGATATCGAGGATGGCGACCGAACTCGGACGCTGCCGGCGCAGGCATTCATTTACGAGACGTGGACCGTGGTCGTAGAAGTAACGCCTGTTATAAAGACCCGTCAGATAATCGCTTGCCGCCGCGGCGCGCAATTGCTTCAGCTGCGCCAAAGTCTCGACGTTCAACGCTATACGGCATTGCAGTTCCTCTGGAACGAAGGGGCGATAGATGAAGTCGCTCGCACCGGCCTTCAAGAAGGTCGCGGACAACAATCGGTCATTCGACGACGAAATGCCGATGATCCGCATCCGGTCCGAACCAAAACGGTGGCGGATGCGGCGTGTCAGTTCGTGCCCATTCATATCGGGCATGTTGTAGTCGGTGACGACGACTTCGATATCGCCGAACTCCTCGAGCGCCGCCAAGGCTTCGATACCGGTACCGGCCTCGGTGACTTTGAATTGTTGGGCATATAGCAAATCCGTCAGCATCTTTCGGGCCGACGGCAGATCATCCACGACCAGAACGCGCGTCGATCGATTGGCAATGGCGCGCCGGACGGATGAGACCAGATTGTCGAGCGCAAACTCGCCGTCCTTGAGCACGTAATCGACGACGCTGCGCTCCATGATACGGTTGCGTGTCGCGACATCGAAAGAGGCTGTGAAAACGATAGTGGGAATATTGTGGGCGACCGCGACATCCAAAGCTTCGCCATGGGGGGCGTCGGGCAAATTGAGGTCGATCACAGCCATGGTGAAGCCATCACCGGCATTCATCAGCGCCTCATTCAATATTTTCAACGATGGGCAATGCGTGACCGCCAGGCCGAGCTCGGTCTCGAACCGATGTGAAAGCACGGCGGAAAACATACGGGAATCCTCCACCAGAAGTATCTTCCGGTGACCGTCGCGGTGGCCGCTGCCATCGCCCGGAGATCCCACATGCAGTACCATTTCCCTTCAATTCCTCCCACGCCATAGGCGCCTGAATCTCTGTCAATCGCAGGGTCTGCCAAACCGTTCCTCACTTCATCCTGAACAGGATTCGTGAAAAAATTGGAACCATAGATTGCGGAGATTTATACAAAAATGATTTTTCCTCACATTTTTTTGCAGCCGACGCGCCCGTTGCTGCAGCGCCTACGCGGTTTCCTCGACTTTACGCGCAGTCTGGATTTGCAGCAGCGTATCGAGATTCTGATTCACGCGGCAGTAGAATTCCTCGTCGATGAATGGCCGCAGGATAAAGTCGTTGCCACCGGCCTTGAGGAAGCGTGCCGACAGCAGTCGGTTGCTGGACGATGAAACGCCGATGATGCGCAGCTGATGCGAGCCCGTGGTGGCGCGAATGCGCCGCGTCAGCTCGAAGCCGTCCATGTCGGGCATGTTATAGTCCGTGACCATAAGGCCGATATCCGGATTGGCTTTCAGGATGTCGAGGGCCTTGGCGCCGCTCTCGGCAACGCTGACACGGAAGTTATAACGCTTCAGGCGGCTGGACAGCAAAGCGCGCGCCGTAGCACTGTCATCGACGATCAGCACATGATGGCGGTGGTTGGTGAGAAAGCGGCAGATCGACTCCGCCAGCATGTCGACCGCAAACACATTGTCCTTGAGAATGTAGTCGACGACATCCCTGGCGATCAGCTCGTCGCGCGTACCTTCCAGGAAGGTGCCGGTGAAAGCGATGGTCGGAATGCTGAGATCGACCAGATAAGCTAGGGCTTCGCCCTTCTCGGCTCCCGGCAGGTTCATATTCGAGATCGCCAGCTTGATCGGCTCGGACGACTTGTCATAGGCAAGCTGCAATTCCTCGAAGTTCCGACAAATCTCGACATCGATGTCCAGAAGCTCCTTGAGCCTGGCTCGGATCATCGCGGTAAATAGATTGGAATCCTCGACGAGAAGAATGCGCGAGCCGGCAAGAGACGCGCCGGAATATTGCATCCCCGAAACACCCAGAAATGGCATAATGAAAACCTGTTATTGAAAATGATCCCCTCTGTACTTTTCTAGTACAAAGCTTTTGCGGATTCATTAAGCCGACTGGTTTCCCATAGATGAAGAAAGATAGATGAAGAAAGGCGGGCATCCGCCGCGGACGCACGCGAATGTTCGGGCCCTTGGAACCGGTCGATAATCGTCAAGCATGAAGCATCGCGTGCCGCTGATCTCGGCTACAAGCCCCGGCCCGGCCCACCGACATACGGTATAAACCAGGTCGGAACCTGCTGCCCGGCTCATTCCGCTGCGGTTCTGCCGCGGCGACGGCCGGCACCCTTAACCTCGGAAGCATTCTCCTCGGACGGAGCAGCACCTTCCGCCGCATCGGCCTCCGGACCATTGGCGGAATCCGTCAATACGCTGGCCGCAATATCACCGTGCCGCTCTCTCCTGCCATCGCGTACGATATGCAGCTCCTGATGCGGATAGGGAATGGCAATCCCCTCTTCCTTGAACCGCTTCAGGATTTCGATGCGCAGATTGTTGCGGATCTCCATGCCGTCGGAAAGATCCGAGAGGTAGAAGCGCATCTCGAAATCGAGCGATGACGGACCGAAGCGCAGGAACTCCACGTGCGGTTCGGGATTTCTGAGAACCTTCGGGATCGCGCGCACCAGTTCCAGCAGAATATCCATGACCTTGCGCGGATCGGCATCGTAGCTGACGGATACCGGAATTTCCGAACGGCCGAGGCGGTTGCGATGCGTCCAGTTGCCGACGGAAGCGTTGATGAGTTCGGAATTCGGCACGATGATCGACTGTTTTCGAAAGGTCTCGATCTCCGTCGCGCGCACCGAGATGCGCTTGACGATGCCTTCCGAAGTACCCGACACGATCCAGTCACCGACCTTGAAAGGCCGTTCGACCAGAAGGATCAGGCCGGACACGAAGTTCGACACGATATTCTGCAGGCCGAAACCGATACCGACCGAAAGGGCACTCGCGACGAGCGCGAGGCTGGACAAATCGATGCCGGCAGCGGAAATGGCAAAGATGGCCGCCAAGGCTATGCCGAGATAGCCGATACCGGTCCTCACGGAGTTGCGGACGCCGAGATCCACCTGCCCGCGCGCCATGACATTGCTGTCGAGCCAGCGCTGGAACCAGCGCGTGACCAGATAGCCTCCGGCAAACAGCAGAATACCGACGAAGATGCCGAGCAGCGAGATCGACATGTTGCCGATCTTGATCTCGGTAAACAGCCGATAGGCGAAGACTTCCAGATCCTGGATATGGAAGCCCCAGGACAGCAGAATCAGCGGAATGCCCGTCAGCAGCGCGACGGCATAGGTCGCGAGCCCGGCAGCAAGGCCGGCCTGATCGAGCGCCACTTCGCGAAGCTTCAGCCGGTTTTCCAGAAAGCGGCCGATGATCGTTTCGGCAAAGACGCCCTGCTTCGACACGGCCTTGCCGAGCTGGAAGCCGAGATACATGGTCGCGATGACGGCGCTCGTCACGATCATCTGCGTTGCCATGAAGCGGGCGAGACCGACATAGCCGATGAACGAGATGAAGATCACCAATATGCCGAGAACACGGAGAATGATGGCCATGCCGTGCGGCCAATGCCGCCCAGGCGCATCCGGATCGCCATTCTTGGCCAGCATCGGCGAGCCGAACGAGGCGGCAATCAGAATGAGGCCGATCAACAGCGCCGCCAGGAAGCTCTTTGCCACTGTGACGACGACGGGCGAACCCATGGATTCGCTGATGCGGTCGAAGACGTAGTCCAAACCATTGACCACGGCCATTGCCTGCAGGCACCAGGCCAGCGAATGCGCGCCCTTGTTCGACAGCTTGACGAGGCGCCAGTGTGGCCGGAACGGCGCAAAGACGGCGTTGCTCAGGCGGCCGACGAAATAGACAAGCCCGATGAAACCGAAGACCGCCGCCAGAATCGGCGCGATATCCGGCCGCAGCACATTGAAATTCGAAAGGAAAAAGAACGACGTGACGAGAAATGCCGCCAGCGACAGCGTGCGGATCAGCGTCGACCAGAAGGCGACGGAGAGCCGGCTGATATAGGGCGGATTCTCGATGGCCTCGTCCTGCACATAATAGCGGCGGAACAGCCTGTAGCCACCGACAAGGAATAGCAGTGCCGCGCCGATCGAGAGACAAACGGCGGTGAGGAACGAAACAAGCTTGGCTTTCAGTACGAAGCCGATCCAGCTCGCCACGGCGCCGCTGAACTTGACGCCCTCATCGACGAGAGCCGCACCCGCGTCGTCGAATGTGGCACCGGAAATCTCCGTTCGCTTGAACAATGTCTCTGCGAACAGCCTTCGACGCATCTCCATGAGCTGCATGGAAAGTCGATTGGTCTCTGCAGTCAGATTATCGGCATCGAGGATCACGGCACTGATCTGCGCGCGCTCGGCATTGAGCCGGTCGCGCTCCTGCGCGACGATCGGTGCTTCCGGCGGCTGGCCCTCTTTGGGAGCGGCGCCCAGCTGGGCCAGGCGCGTATCGATCTCGGCGGTGCGGGGTTTCAGGCGCGCTGAAATTGCAGTGACGGAGCGATTGAGATCGTCGACACGGCCTGACAGCGCCACCAGCGTCTCGTCATCGCTACCCGATTGCTTTGCGCTCTCCTGGAGGGTGTCGTATGTCTTCTTTACCTTGTTGAGATCGGCAACGGCCGCATCCAGCAACCCGTTTGCAAGCTGTGTGGGCTGTTGCTGGTCCGTTTGTTGCGGCTGCTGGGCCGGCTGTTGATCCTGCGCAAAAGCATAGCCGCCAGCCTGTGGAAGGGTGGCAGTAACGGCTCCCAATCCCAATAGCAAAAGGGGCAGCAGAAAAAGACGGCATTTCAGCGGGCGCAAGCAAAGCTCCTCGTCGCACGTAACTCGCAGGCAGCGGATGACCGAATCGCCGAAGAAAATCGAGAACCGAGTCTTCCTGAAGTGTGATTGCGAATTTCATAGTCTTTACGCGTACGCCTTGTAAGACAAAGAAAGGCGACACAAAGGCATTCCACGCCTTTATCCCATCCAGAATAGCGCCAGAAGCCGGATATTGCCCGCCTCATCACGAAGACAACGTGTCGGACTGCTCATGCCTGTCCGCAAATAGGCCAGGTAAATGCCTTGGCAATGGGGCGTCCATGGCCGTCTGCTCCAGGATATCAGGATAAAAGCCACCCCTTCGACAGGCCGGGATCGGCGAGCCGACTTGCTTAAGCCAGGCAGAGAAACGTTAGCCGGCCTTGCACTGCGGATGAAAACGTTCCGCCATGTTTTCGGCTGCGGCATAGGCCTGGGTCACGATCTCCGGCACCAGATCGATATCGGGGAGGCTTCCAAGCCCCAAGGGACCGATGGCGAAAAGCCCTTCCGTCGTGCGGCCATTGACCTCGAGCGCACCACTCGCCTCGACGGCCAGACCGAGGCCGAGTTCGTCGGGTACCGCAAGGCCGGCGTCGATCAGGCTGCGCAGCAACGGCGCATTCAGATCGGGCGCCTGGCATCGACAGTCGATGACGTCATCGGCGTAGAGCTGCTCGGGTTCCGATCGGCCCGCGGGTCTCAAAACCATCCCGGTCGGCGTCCGCCGGATGAAATGACCTCGCTGCAGCAAGGTATTCCCCTCGGCCAGCTCCTGCTTCAGGCGGACGTGCAGCGCTTCGGGCAGTCGGTTACGATGACTGTCGTAGAGTGCCCGCAGATGACGGTTGAACTGTTGCTTCTGACCGGCGGGCAAGGACCGCCAGAGCGATCGCGCATGCTTGCGCAAGCCATTCATGACAGCCTGCCAGCTTTGGCCGCTTGCCTCCGCCTCCTCGCAGGCCTGACGGATAAAGCGAACGATCTCGCTGAGATTGCCAGGCATCTTATCGGCAGGGAAGACCGGATCGGCATTGTTGCGTGTGTGGCTTTGCGGCAGGAAGCCCCGCCTTGAAACGATGGTGATCTGCCCGGCATAGCCATTGTCGCGCATCTGCAGCAGCCGGTCGACGACGCGCAGGCCGCTGCCGAGCAGGATCGTATGCGGGCGTGAAACCAAGCGCCGCGCCCGCACTGTCGTCGGGGTATTCACGAGATCGCTGGCCTGCGATTCCTGATCGGTGATGCCGTAGCCGGTCGCCACTACCACCATGTCGAACGGCGCATTGACGGCACCATCGCTTTCCACCACGAAGCGGCCGCCGCGAACGCGGCGAAGCCCGAAGACCGTCTCGCTGCTGACCTGTACCGTAACATCGCGACGGGATGAGAAGGCCTCGGAAAAACGCTGATAGACGTAGTCGCTAAAAATGCTCTTCGGCACAAAGATCTGCAGAAAACTGGGTATGGCGGCAGGAACGGCGCTGCGAAACGGCGCATTGCTGCAAAGCCATTGATTGAAATCATCGGGATCGCCGGCCGAAACCGAAAGATCGCGAACGCGGCTGTTGAGAATCTCGCTGCTATGGCCCGAGGCCAGCGCCTGACCGCCGCTGACGCGGGAATTGGGATCGAAAAGCTGCAGATGGAACGGAAAACGCACTGTCTTCATCAGGGCGATCGCCATCATCATGCCGGAAAAGCCGCGCCCGATAACGGCAATGCGCGGCATCACGTAAGACTGTGCCGCCGCGTTCGTCCTGGCGGAAAAAAATCCCTGAACCGTCATATCAACTCCTGGGGCGAGAGGTGGTCGATCATGCCTTTCCTGGGGCTTGCTCACTTTACGGGCTCAGAAACTCAAACTCCGATATCTGGTGCTCGGCAGCCGAAAAACAGTGGCTGACAAAACGCACGGAAGCCGTTTCAGTTCTCAAAACTCGGCGCATCCTCTCAATTGGATATCTCGTCCGCTGAGAGATGCGACAGGCAGGTCCAACTCTGATCTGAGATCAGATGCCTGCAATCGGCCGCCTATTGCTTCTCGGAAGCCGTCAAGGCGGCGGGATTATTGCCATTGTCTACTTATTTAGTCGTATATGAAAGCGCGAAAATGCGCCGCTAGCAAGTGCTTTCTTGTCCTGACAGGATCAGCCTGGCGATGTTGCGACGCGAAAACGCCGCGGGATTGGCTGTCTCCTTGTGGATGACCACCAGGTCAATCGGCGGAAAAGGAATAGCATTTCATAGCCCTGAAGCCCCATGTGGCATCGCTTTCGATAATGACGGACGGGAAGATGAAAGCTGCGAAGCTCGCTGCCGCGCAACTGCATATCGACCGCTCGCTTACAATTTCTACATTTGGCGCCTATCATGTCCCAGGATGTGGCGCGCACAACCGAGGAAGATCCGTTGTATGCCGCCTCGATGGAAAAGCGAATCCTGGTGATTTATCGCGCCTGGAAGACTGATCCGGCGCAGGCCGAGGAGTGGTGAATGGGGACTGTTTCGCAGTTGCGCGAACGCGTCAGGCCGCCCGCGCATCGCGTTCAAAGCGAAGAGGAAGCGCTCGATATTGCCCGATCACTCGCGGCTGATTTCGCGCAGCAGGCAAGCGACCGCGATATCAACCGCATCCTGCCCTATGACGAGATCGAGGCGTTGTCCATATCAGGCCTCCTCGGCATTTCAGTGCCTTCGGAGCATGGCGGCATCGATATTTCGAACTGCGTTCTTGCGGAGGTCATTGCCATATTGGCGGAGGCCGATCCTTCCATTGCGCAGATATTGCAGACGCATTTTCACGTGCTGGAGGCGATCAGGATTGCCGGCAGTGAGGAACAACGGGCATCCCACTTCGAACGAGCCATTGCAGGCGATCGCTTCGGCAGCGTCTTTTCCCAACCCGAGACCGGCGGGGCGGATCAGGATGGCCTGCATCTGTCACCGGAAGGGCTCGGCTTTCGCCTCAACGGCCGGAGCCTGCCTTCCGCCAGCATCCTGTTCTCGGACTGGGTCGCACTGTTCATTCCGGACCGGCGCAACGGGCTGATGGCAGCCATCCTGCCGAGAAATACCGAGGGCATTCAGATCATCGACGACTGGGACGGTTTTGGTCAAAGAACATCCGGAAACGGCACGACCATATTGCATAATGTTTATCTCAGCGCCGATGCCCTGCTCTCGCAGCACGAGAAGCTGACGGAGCCCACTGTGATCGACTGCGTGAGCCAACTCACCCATGCCGGCATCAATCTCGGCATCGCCCGATCCGCACTTGCGACGACCATGGAGTTCGTGCGGGCCAATCCTCACCTATCGGCGGATAACAGTTCCAAGCGGGCCGTGGACGATCCATTGCTGGTGACGAGAATCGGCGAGATTGCCATTCGGATCGAGGCCGCAACAGCGATCGTGGAGCGTGCCGGCAGCAAGATCGATGCCGCCCAGATCAACCTCACCGAGGATCACGTCATCGATGCTGCGCTCTCCGTTGCGGCGGCCCAGGCGATTACCGCTGATATCGCTATGGAAGCATCCAATACGCTGTTCGATCTTGCCGGCGCGACGTCGGCGCGCATCGGGCTCAATCTCGACCGCCACTGGCGCAACGCCCGCATTCACACACTGTCTGATCCCGCGCGCAAAACGCACAATATCGTCGGCAATTACCATCTCAACGGCATAAAGCCGGCAAGAAACTCGCTCGTCTGAAAAATGTAGGGACGGTCAGCCGATCTGCGAGGCGCGGTGGTCTTCACGCTCCGGTATCTCGATATCCGCGCCGCCGGTAACAAACTGTTCCAGCGACATGTTGTCGAGAATCTCCGCAATGGCGTCACGCACCTCCGTCATGGAGCGCCGCACCTGACAGCGCTCGGGATCGGAACAGTCGTCACAGGCTTCGTAGGCCGTACGGCTGGCGCAGCGGATCGGCGCCAGCGGGCCGTCCAGGGTGCGAATGACATGACCGATGCGGATTTCCGATGCCGGACGCGACAACGAATAGCCGCCACCCGGCCCCTTTTTGGAGCGCAAGACGCCGGCATTGCGCAATTCGAGCAGGATGGTATCGAGAAACTTCTTCGGGATATTGTTGCGCAACGCGATATCGTTGATGAATGCCGTTTCCCCAGGACCGAGGCGCGCAAGATCCACCAACGCCTTCAGTCCGTATTTTCCTTTTTTCGTAAGCATCGCCGTCCGCTTTACTGCAAAGTCGATTGTTGAAACCCGGCTTGGCCACCCAAGGGAGACTCACCGGTCCATCCTGTCACCACGGATTGCGGAAGTAACCCCGCGCCTCCTGACGAGCAAGATAGTAACTCACAAATTGTATAGTTTATATGAGTAAATTTAGGCAATTGTATCGCCTAAGCAACGAATTTGCGGTTTTTCTTGGATTTAGGCGGCGCTACTATCCAAATATGCCGTCTTTTGCCCATGGTCGTGATCGCTGATCGCACCGGCGACCTGTTCGGCGACCAGAACGGCATGCTCGACTACCTCGGGCAGTCCCATGAGTTCGCCGAACGTTCCACGCGCAAGCGGTCCGGAAATAAACAGGGACGGCGCTACCGTTCCATCGGCAGCAAGTGCCCGCGATTGCGTATCGCAGGCAAATCCCAGCCGGGCCGGATCCATTGCGAGATAGCCGGCTTCCGATAGTTCTTCGATCCAGCCTTGCGATTGCAGAATGCCGCGATGTCCGGGGCCGGTGGTGACGACGACCGCATCGAATTGTCTGTCCATATATCGCTCGGACCGGCTGAGCTGCAATCTGCAGTCAATGAAGCCGTTGGCTACGACGACACCTGCGACCGAAGCTGCCAGAACCTCGAGCCTGCCGCTTTCGATCGCCCGATCGCTGACTGTCTCCACCTGCGGCGCGACCCGAAAACGATGCACATCCCAGAACGGCCTCAAATGCCTGACGAGACGGCGCCGCTCCTCGATCGGGAGCGCCTGCCACACATACCGGCCCTGCGCCCTTACCTGGTCGATGACGGCATGCCAGCTGTGTCCTTCGCTCTGCGCTTCGCGGATCGCGGCCCGTAGGCGGCGCAGGAGATCAAGCGCCGTCTTCGAAGGCTCACTGGCGAAATCGCCGAATGGTTCCTGCTTCACCGCCGCATGGCCGCGTGAGCGCAGACCGCGTCGCGATATGGCGGTGACCGGTCCCATGTGCCCCCTGAGTTCGAGTGAGGCAATGACGTCGGCCGAGGTCAAGCCGTTGCCGACAACCAGCACACGATCCTCGGCCCGGATAGCCGCAAGCGCATTCGGCCGCGTCGGATCCGGAACGAAGCGCGGATGACCGGCAAGCGCATCCTGCAGCACCTGCGGCGGAAGGGGCGAAGGATGGCTGGTGGCGATGACGAGAATATCCGCATCCACGCGCTGACCGGCCGCGCCGGTAACCGCCCAGCGGCCATCTGCCCTCTCGATGCGCTCCACGCTTTGCCAGACATGGACAACGCGCCCATCCTCGACGAAAGGATGGATCATGCTATTGATATAATTGCCGAAAACGGAGCGCCTGGGAAAAAGATTGCCACTGGCGGCCACCGCCGCCTCATCGTCGGCAAGCGCATCCCTTTGCTGCAGCCAGCGTTGAAAATGCTCGATGTCATCGGGCAGCAGGCTCATCTTTGCCGCCGGCACATTGATACGGTGAGCGGGATCTTGCGTATCGTAGGCAAGCCCTGCCCCGAGACGTTCCCGTGGCTCGAAGATGAAGAGTTGGCCAGGTTGCAACGACCGCTGCTGCAGCAGATGGAAGGCAACCCCCGTTCCGGAAACGCCGCCGCCGACGATGACGATAACAGGCAGTTCACGCGCCTGGCGATCAGAGCCAATGGTCAATAGCCAACTCCCTCAAGATCGATCTGCCGCGAGTCTTTTGCGTGTCGATCAATCGCAATCTCATTGAAGATAATGGTATACTCTACAAAATTTGTTGACAATACGATTGCGGCGGGTGCCAGCTCTTCAGACAACCAAAGGCAGTCAATGCAATGCTGATATTCCTTTGCAAACAAATGGTTATTTGTGCCGCGCACAACATTGTTTTTGCGTCGCAGGATGTAAAAAGCTTGGCATGCGCCGGTTGAAAGAACATACTAGCGGTTGTTCTGGCTCGTGTTCTCTGTGGGAGGAGAAACATCATGGAACTGCTTCGTCTGCTCACTGCCTTCGACTATACGCTGGTGCTGATTCTGGCAGTCATCTTTGTGTTCAGCGTCATGGAAGGCGGGCATAAAAAGCATTGAATTTGGGCTGTAGAAAGCGATAGCCGTCGCGGCCGGGCAGCGCCCGGCAGAGTCAGATGCATTTCAGCTGCCATGCCCAGAGCCCGCTGCGGGGCGCAAATAATCGACACAAATGACGAGCTGCCTCGGCCGGTATTTCCGATGCGGCTGCCTGCATGCAAAGTTCTTTCAAACCGGGAATAAGGATGTGTCACTGTACTCACAAAGCCGACAGTAGATATTGCAGCACTGGATTGTATAATTCGACGCTCTTCGCCCGTTAAAGTGAGAGAATTATTCCACAAGCTTCGCGCAAACAATTCTTAGGATATTTCCTTACATCGATAAACCATCGATCGGAGGGGATATACTCATGGGCTATGACTGGAGCGGCATCAAGACACGCCGGATGAGAAGGCTGAAATACGGGCTTTCGCTATTCCTCTTCACCATGTCCATAGCAGCGCCAATCATGTTCCTGCTGCATCTCCGCTGAACCCTTGGCAAGACCTGCTCCGATTGCTGGACCAGGAATTTCGCCTCGGGGCAGCGCTTGAAGTTAGGATCAATCCATCGCGACGGGGAACCAAAGCGAGCTACGGCCGTTCCTAAAGGCTTACGCTATTCAGGAGAACACCATGGCCGACGTCTCGCTGGACAAGGATATCAACGCGCAGATCGATGAGCTCCGCAGACAGATCAGTAAGCTCTCGACCGTCCTGAAAACCAAGATCGATACCGCCACCGATCGTGCGGACGAGACCCTTTATTCATCGAAAGCGAAGGCTGCAAGCATTGCGGACCAAGCTCGGTCCGAAGGCCGGAACGTGGTGCAGGCTGCAAGGGAAAATCCGACAGCCACGAGCTCCATCCTGATCGCAACGGCGCTTCTGGGCGTCTTGACCGGCCTTCTGCTCGGCAAGCTTTCGAACTGATCCGACAATTCCCGTCAGACAAAGACTGATCGGTCACAATGGCAACAGCAACCGCGCATCGTTTGAAGTTTTGCGCCATGTTTGGGCGGAGGGCGCAACGGAACTGATGGACAAGCGTTGAAGCAAGATCGAGCCGGTCGCGTTTGAAATGTGAAACCGGAAAATGAATTGGAAACGACTTCCAAATCATCGTCGTCAATCAGTGTAAATCTTGGCTAAGTGCCTGAAAAGATGGTGGGTGATGTAGGGCTCGAACCTACGACCCGCTGATTAAGAGTCAGCGGGTCTCGCCTTTTTCACTGCCCATGATTTCTAGCGTTGTTAACAAAGTTGACAGATCAAGACCTTAGTAACAAAGCCAAATTTGTTGACCACACCTCAGTCCACCTATTTTGCGTCAATATTCTTTGATGTGATTTAGCGCCGTGATTCCAAATCACACGTGATTTAGCTGCTGACCAGGGCGTGTTTTCGGGTCTAACCCTTGCCAACTGATTCTTTCCGGGCAACCATTTCTCTCAGACACAGAGAAAGAGACCCGGATGCCATCAGAACACTTCAGCGGCCACACGCTCACCAAAGTCAAAAACCAGATCAAGAAGGGCGTGTCCGCCGCCGTCGTCTATCGCGATCAGGACACCACTGGCCTCGCGATCAAGATCACGAAGACCGGTGCGTCCTGGTACTACAGCGTAAGCGCGTAGGCCACCCCACGTATCTTTCGGCCTGCTGATCGGCGATTTTCTGCATGAGTCATGCGGAGAATTCCATGAGCGACAGTGTGAATCACCCTCGAACCTTTGAGGTTTTGACGGCGGAGCCGGTGCGAAGACGACGCAAGCCGCGTGACTGGTCGGATGATGAGAAGGCGCGGATCGTGGCCGCGACGTTGCAGCCTGGGGCCAATGTCTCGGCGATTGCCCGGTCTGAAGGCTTGGATCCCTCGCAGCTTTATGGGTGGCGTCGCAAGGCACTGGCATCGGGAGTTG